>NZ_LQPH01000050.1 GCF_002102255.1 Mycobacterium nebraskense | reverse complement strand
GTGGCGGGGCGGGGGGAGCCACCGGCACCGGAGCTACAGGCACCGGAGCCGGAACTGGAGCCACAGGCGCCCGAGTGGGAATCGGAGCCACAGGCGCCCGAGTGGGAATCGGAGCCACAGGCACCGGAGCGGGGACCGGGGCCGAAGCCTCAGGAGCCGGAGCGGCAGGGGTCGGGGCCGAAACCTCGGGAGCCTCAGGAGCTGGAGCGGCAGGGGTCGGAGCCGGTGCAACGGGAGCCGAAGCCGCGGGGGGCGGAGTCGGGGTTGCGGGCATTGGCGGCGCCGGCTTCGTCGGGGTGACTAGGTTTTGGCCGGGGCCCGGCTGCTGATCGACCGTCGGCCGGACGCTGGTCGCCAGCGCAATCACCAGCGCCACGACCCCGACAACGAAGACCGCTATCAACGCGCTCCCAGGCAGCCAAAACGACTTGCGTGCTTGCTCGTGGCGACCGGCGCTGATATCGGCGAATGCGCCGGTAAGGAAGTCTTTGTCGCCCCCGGCGGGGTAGGCGTCGGGTTTGTCGTCCGCGACCGCGCTGTAGGCGACATCCCCCTCACCCAGGCCGGTGGTACCCGCAGCGGGAATGTAGGCGGGAGCAATCGCATACGGGTCGAGCGCACCGGTATCGGGATCTTGAGCATAAGCCAGCGCTGCCGTAGACGACGCGAACAACGGCGCGTTCGCCGAAGCCAGCGCCGCGCCGCGCGCCAGCGCCGCCTCTGGTTCCTCGGGTGCGTTCACCGGAAGTGATGTCGCGGTCTCCAGCGCCGGTTTGATCAGCGGGACATCCACTCCAGAGCCGATGACGAACACACCATCCGGGTGTGTGTTCAGCCCTTGAGCACCCGAAACCAGCCGAACCAGCTCGGCCATGGCCTCGTCATCGTCTTCGGGCAGCGGTCGTCGGTGCACATCGGCTATCGAACCGTCGGCGGTGTCGACCACGGCCAACGTCGCGGTATCGGGCTGCACGAACAGCAGCGCGGTATGCGCGTAGCCGGTTGCGTTGCCGACCGTCTGCGCCAATGCGGCCGCCGCCAGAAACGCCGAGACCAGCATGACGTTCTCGATCTTGCGGTTAGCCAGCGCCTCGCGCAGCGCCGCGGCGTCCAGTGGGTCGCTATAGGTCACCCCGGTCGACAGCAACTGGTAGCCGCCCTCGGCGGCGCCTTCTCTAGTACCGAGGATCGCTGAGATTACCCGGTCGGCGCCCGCAGACGGTGTTGAGTCGCCGTTGGCCCTGATCTCGAAGTTGTCTTGGTCGACGGTGACACCGTCAGCGTTTTCCCCTTCGATCAGCACCATCTGAACCGCTGTGGGTGCCATCGAGACACCAAGTACGGTATCCACCACTCCCCCAAAATCGTGTTGCTAGCCAACTATGGTCTGGGCGCCCAGTTGCTGAGGGTTTGCCCGCATTGAATACCCACATCCCGAGCCACCCGGGCGACCCGCACCGCCCGGTACGGGATCCACAGCGACCAGGCGCAGTTGACGCTGGTTCGTCGTGGACATTGGAGCCGGGTCGGTCCGAAGCTGCGGGATGCGCCGGTGAGTGCCTTCATCGCATCGCCCCGGTGGG
>NZ_LQPH01000049.1 GCF_002102255.1 Mycobacterium nebraskense | reverse complement strand
GTTATCTTGAGTGCTCCGATCAGCGTCTTTGATGTCCGACACGGGTCTGCGAGAACACCGGTTCTGCCTTGTGGACGTGGTTATCTGCAGCGGTCCAGAAGGCAGAGCTTGCGGAGGTGGCGGAGTGTTTGTGGTGCGGGTGGTCTCGCCGGTGACGTCGCGGGAGTCGTGGACGGTTGTCGGTGACGACGACCGGCCGGTGGCCCCGGTGGAGCGGTATCTGGCGTATCTGACAGGGATCGAACGGTCCCCGAATACGGTCAAGGCGTATGCCCACGATCTGAAGGATTGGTTTGATTTCCTCGCTGGCCGCGAGTTGGAGTGGCAGTCAGCTGGTTTGGAAGATGTCGGGGCATTCGTTGCGTGGCTGCGCGCTCCAGCGCAGGCACGTGATGGCCGGGTTGCGGCGCTGCCGTCGGTGGCACCGGCCTGCGGCGAGTCGACGGTGAACCGGAAGCTGTCGGCATTGGGATCGTTTTATCTGCATGCCGCCCACGACGGGGTCGACGTCGCCGACTTGTTGGCGTCGTGGCAGGTCGGCGGGTCGCGGGGCGGGTGGAAGCCGTTCCTGCATCACATCAGCAAGTCGATGCCGCAGCGGCGGCGGGCGGTGTCGCTGAAGGCGGCCAAGAAGCTGCCGCGGGTACTGACGCCGCAGCAGATGCAGGCGCTGCTGGACGGGTGCGAGCATCTGCGGGACCGGCTGCTGTTGGCGCTGCTTTATGACAGCGGGATGCGGATCGGCGAGGCTCTCGGGTTGCGGCACAACGATATCGCCGCAGCCGAGCGGGAGATCACGGTGGTCCGCCGCGACAACGACAACGGTGCCCGCGCGAAGTCGATCACCACGAGGACGGTTCCGGTGAGCGCGGAGTTGGTGCGGTTGTATGCCGATTATCTGCATGCCGAATACGGTGATCTGGACAGTGATTACGTGTTCGTCAATCTCTGGGGCGGCGCTCCGGGGCGGCCGTGGACCTACGCTGCGGTCTACGACCTGGTGCGCCGGCTGCGGCGCCGGACCGGGGTGGAGTTCGATCCGCACTGGATACGGCATACCGCGGCGACGAGAATGCTGCGCGACGGCATCAGCCTCGAAGTCGTCGCCAAGCTGCTCGGCCATTCCAACGTGACCGTGACCGCCACTACCTACGGGCATCTCACCATCGAAGATGCTCGGGCGGTGCTAGAGAAGGCGGGCTGGTTCGACGGTCGGCAGGTGGCCTGGTGACCGCTCCGGGAGCGGAAGGCCCGCAGAGCCTGCTGGGCGGGCTGATGGCGGTCGTCCGGGCCGAGTTCCGCAGTCAGACATTGATTTTCGAGCCGGATGATCCGGTGTTCGGCGGCGGAGCCTGCCGGGTGGCCGGTTGCGACCGCCATGCTCGTGGACACGGGTTGTGCCTGAATCATCGAGTGCGATGGGTCAAGCAGGGACGCCCGGACCTGGAGGAATTCATCACGCGGACCGACCCGCGGTTACAACGGCAACGACCGAACCAGCCGTGCGCGGTCACCGGCTGCGGATACGGATCCGCGCGCAAAGGCTTGTGTCAGCTGCATGCTCAGCGGTGGGAACGGGCCGGGCGGCCAGACCGCGGGACCTGGATGGCTGATCCTCCGGTGATCAAGCCGCCGCCAGCCGGGGCGAGCTGCCGCATCCGGCACTGTGAGCTTTGGCCGGAGGCGTCGGGGCCGTTCTGTCATTCTCACAACGCGACCTGGCGGGCCAACGGCCGTCCCGAGATCGACACCTTCGCCGCGAGGTTCGACCCCGGCCGGGTCGTGCCCGCCGATCAGTCGATCCAGCTCGGCCAACTGCCGCCGCAGCTGAGACTGGAACTGCAGTACACGTTGCAGCAGCGTCGTGACCGGCGCGTCGGCAAGCTCGCACCGAGCGTCGTCACTCGCGTGGTTCGGCTGCTGGCGGCCTCGTCGGTGGCGTCATTGCTCGACCACGACGAGGACACCTGGCTCACGATCGCCGACGGGACCGTCAACGACAGCCTCGGGCGCGCTCTGCTGCTCTATGCGCGTCGGGCCGTCGCCGATCTGGCCGAGAGCGGCGGCTGGGAAGCCGAATACCCGCGCGATGTCTGGCGGATGCATCGCCTCGGCTTCGACGGCCGCCGCACCCTGCAATTCGACCGGATCACCCAGCCATGGCTGCGGGAGCTGGCCAAGCGCTGGGTCCGGCTGCGGTTGTCGAGCGGACTGGGCTTGGAAGCCGGAGGCGCCCGGGCGGTGGTGGCGATCAGCCGGTTCTCGCGGTTCCTGGCCGCGGTCGGCATCGAGCACATCGAGCAACTCGATCGTCAGCTGCTCGAACGCTATCTGGCAGACCTGGGGCACGAACGCCATCCACAACGCCGCAGCGCCCACATAGGACTGCTGAACGGATTCTTCGTCGCGATCCGTCAACATCGTTGGTACCCAGGGCTTCCCGCCACCGCATTATTCTTCCCCGCCGATCATCCCCGCCGTCTCGACAAGCTGCCACGAGCACTGGCGGAGCAGGTCATGGCCCAGCTCGAACAACCCGCCAACCTCGACCGATTCGACAACCCGTCCTACCGGCTGATCACCGTCATCCTGATGCACTGCGGATTACGTGTGACCGACGCGCTGCGGTTGCGCAGCGACTGCGTCACCACCGACACTGACGGCGCCCCCTATCTGCGCTACTTCAACCACAAGATGCACCGCGACGCCCTGGTGCCGATCGACACCGAACTCGCCGATGCCATAGGGCATCAGCGGCGCCGTAACACCGATCACTGGCCAGGCGGCACACGGATCCTGTTTCCCCGGCCCACCAAGAACATCGACGGCCACCACCCGATCAGCTCCTCGACCTATCGGATGGCCCTGCAGCGCTGGCTCGATGCCTGCGACATCCGCGACGAACACGGCCACCGGGTGCATCTCACGCCGCATCAATGGCGTCATACCCTGGGCACCCGGCTGATCAACCGTGACGTCCCGCAAGAGATCGTCCGCCGGATCCTCGACCACGACTCGCCGCAGATGACCTCCCACTACGCCCGCCTGCACGACGCCACGGTGCGCCGGCACTGGGAAGCCGCCCGAAAGATTGACATCACCGGCCGCACAGTCACCTATGAGTCCGACGGGCCGCTTGCCGACGCTGCCTGGGCGAAACAACGTCTGGCCCGCGCCACCCAAGCCCTGCCCAACGGCTACTGCGGGCTGCCGCTGCAACGATCCTGCCCGCACGCCAACGCCTGTTTGACCTGCCCGATGTTCCTCACGACCAGCGAGTTCCTGCCCCAGCATCACGCGCAGCGGCAGCAGACCCTCGAACTGATCACCGCCGCCGAGGCTCGCGGCCACCAACGCCTGGTCGAGATGAACCGCACCGTGCTCAGCAACCTCGACACCATCATCGACACCCTCGAAACCCCGGAGACGGCCGAACATGCGCTCTGACAACAGCATTCACCTCACCACGGCCGCGAAACAGCGGCACGAACTCACCCGCGCCAAAGCTATCGCTGCCCTGCACGATCTCGACCGCGCCGGGGCCAAGATCACCTTCGAAGCCGTCGCCGATCACGCCGAAGTCTCCCGATCCTGGCTCTACACCCAAACCGACCTCAAAGACGAAATCCGGCGCCTGCGCGCCCGCAACCAGCCCCAACACGCCACCCCGACCCCGGCCCGGCAGCGCGCCAGCGACGACTCGGTGCGCCAGCGCCTCGACCTTGCCCTGCGCCGCAACCGCGAACTGGCCACCGAGAACCAGCAGCTGCGCCGCCAACTCGCCCACGCTCTCGGCCAGCTCCGAGACACCCCACCCCGAACACGTTGCGATCCGATAACAATCGGCCCCTGCTGAACCCACCACCAACGACACCCGTCAGCACGTCGACGACACCGTCCACGACGCGAAACCCCAGTTCAGGCACATGAATCGAAGAACGACTCAAGATAACTATTG
>NZ_LQPH01000048.1 GCF_002102255.1 Mycobacterium nebraskense | reverse complement strand
ACGAAGCGGTGGCCACGACGACGGTTGTGGCCACCGCTTCACCCTGCCCGCTTGACAAAACTTCTCCCATATCAGGTCTGGTGCGGGCGGAAGCGTGCGTCGACCGCGTCGAGGGCGTGAAAACCTTCGCGAAGGGGCAGATCACCGATAGCCAAGGAATCACGGTCGGTGCAGAGGGCGTGTTCATAAAGCCGCGCGGTGACCGTGACTGAGGAACTCACGGACGATCGGTAACGACCTCTGCCGAGACCCGATGCTGGTGTTGGTCCACCAATCTCAGCGCACGCGCGGCCTTTGCCGGCGCCATCAGGACCGCGGTATGCGGAGCTCGGGAGCTTCTGTGCTGCGGTGGTTGTGCAGCTGAGCCGGGCGGCTCGTCGAGTACCGGTTCGTCACCCATGGGTGGCGACGCCGGGTCCCGGCGACCCGACCGCAACCGATTGGTGGCGGCGACGGCCAGAACCGCGGCCGCGGCGGTGCTCAGCCCCTGGGCCCAGCCCAGCGGGCCGACTGGTGTGCAGCCCAGCAGTTGGCTGATCCCCGGGGTGGTGATCATGGCGGTGAATGCGGCAAATGAGCCGGCGGCGGTGAGCAGCACCAGCGGTGCGTGTGAGTCGACCACGGTCTGGCCGAGCTCGACGGCGACCAACGAGATCAACGCGACGGTCGAGGCCCGCTGTGGTAGCCCGGTGACCGAGGCCATCACCCAGGCCGTCGTGGCGGCCGTAGCGGTGAGCGCCCCACGCGCCGCCACGGTCCGCCGCAGCGCGTGTTCGTCAATGCCGCGCCCGACGCGTTGCACCGGCCCGGCGGGCGTGCTGACGGCGACCGCGGTCGCGGGCAACGCGTCGGTGAGCATGTTGATCAGCAGCAACTGGCGGGTGTTCAGGGGCGAGGTCCCCGTCAACGCCGTGCCGATGACGGAGAAGATCACCTCGCCGGCGTTGCCGCCGAGCAGCCCGGCCACGGCCGCCTGCACTCCGCGCCACAGTCGGCGTCCCTCGTCGATGGCAGCTACGAGCGTCTCGATGCGGCCGTCGGTCAGCACCAGGTCGGCGGTGGTGTGGGCGGAGTCGCTGCCGCGCGCGACCACACCCACGCCGACGCTGGCGGCCCGGATCGCGGCGGCGTCATTGGCGCCGTCACCCACCATGGCGCAGACGCGCCCGGCGCGCTCGAGCGTCTGGACCACCTGCACCTTGTTCTCCGGTGACATCCGGGCGAAGATCACTCGCTCGGACACCGCGCGCTGTTGATCCTGGCGTGACAGGGCGTTCCATTCCGATCCGGTGATCACCTCGTCGGCGCTCACCGACAGTCCCAGCTCGCGGGCGATGGCGGTGGCGGTGACGGGATGGTCGCCGGTGATCAGCCGGATGGCCACGCCCCGGTCGGCCAGGTCGGCCAGCAACTGCGGCGCTTGAGGGCGCGGGGTGTCCGAAAGGCCCAGGAATCCGGTCAGCGTCAACCCCGTGCCGCACAGTTCGGTGATGCCGTCGGGATCTTTCCGCAACGACCGCGCCTGTGCTGCGCTCAGGCGGCGTTGGGCCACAGCGATCGTCCGAAGCCCCGCGGAGGTGAGGCCGGCGACCGCGTCATCGACCTCGGCTCCCACTTCCCGGCACGCCGCCAGGACCACCTCCGGCGCGCCCTTGACGGTCAACTGCGTACCCGTCACCGAGGCCGAGAATGCTCTGCCGGAACGGAACGGCAGATGGGCGTCCGGTTCGGATCGCGAACCAGAACCCGCCACCGCGTCCGCCGCTTTGATGATGGCTTCGTCGGTGGCGTGGACGTGTGGATTGCCGTCGTCGGCAGGTGCGGCCTGGGCGGCGCAACGCAGGACGTCGTCGCGAGAATGCTCCGCCACCGGATGCACCTTGGCGACGCGAAGGCGGTTCTCGCTCAGTGTGCCGGTCTTGTCGAAGCAGACCACCTCGACGCGACCGAGCGCCTCGGTCGCCCGCGGCACCCGCACCAGCGCCCCGCATTCGCCCAGCCGCTGCGCCGACGCGGACTGGGCGAGGGTGGCCATCAGGGGCATGCCCTCCGGGACGGCCGCCACGGCGACCGCGATGGCGCTACTGAGCGCTTGGCGCAGACCGCCGGCGCGGAACAAGCCGAGCGCACCGACCAGGATGCCACCGCCCGCGCTGAACGGAAACGCGCGGCTCATCAAGTGGCTGAGTTGATGATGTAGGCCGACGGTCGGCAGATCGCCGGAGGCGAGTTCGGCCGCGCGGCGTGTCTGGGTGTCGGCCCCGACGGCGGTGACCAACGCGACCGCGGTGCCCGCCACGACGGTCGTTCCGGCGTAGATCATGCAGCGGCGCTCGGCCAGTTCAGCCCCCGGTGTGGCCTCGACCTGCTTCTGGACCGACAGGGACTCACCGGTCAGCGACGATTCGTCGACCTCGAGGTCGTGTGCCTCGATCACCCGGGCGTCGGCGGGCACCACCTCGTCGCTGCGTACCTCGATCAGGTCGCCGGGCCGCAGCTGCTCGACGACGACTTCGCGGTAGCTGCGCGTAGCGTCCGGCGCGGCCGTGACCAACCGTGCCGGCGGGGTCTGCTGAGCCAGCAGGCGGTTCAGCCGGTTCTCGGCCCGGAGCTGTTGGGCGGTCGACAGCATCGCGTTTCCGGTCAGCACCGTGCCGACCAGCACCGCGTCGGTCGGTGATCCCAGCACCGCGGTGGCAGTCGAACACAATGCGAGGACCGGGGTCAACGGGTCACCGGTCAACTCGGCAACGGCGGCCTTGGCGAACTCCCACGCCGCGGCGCCCCGGCCGGGTTCCGTCGCGGCAGAATGGATCCTCGGGTCCTCGTCGGGGTCGCGCAGCGCCGCCAGCACCTCCCGGACCCGTTCGGCCGACATCGCATGCCACTCGTAGGACGGCGCTGGCCGGGGTATCGGCGTGCGAATTGTGCCGCGGGCCAACAGGTATCCCGACAGCAGGCCCGCGACGGCGCCGACGGTCACCGGGCCGGGCCCCCGGAACCTGCGCACCCCGGGCACCATGAACAGTGCGCCCAGCGCCGAAGCGCCCACCGATATCGCGATGCCCTGCTGGCTCGCCCGCCTGGCCGCGGGCAACGCGTGCAACACCCGCCAGGCTCCGGCCAGGTCGTCGAGCATCAGGTCCGCATTCCAGGGCGGCGGGCTCTCGGCGTTGGGTCTGATCCCCAGGGCCACGTCGGCACCCGAAAGCGCTTGTGCGCCAGACGACGACAGTACGACCACGGTGTGCCCTGCCCGTTGCAGCTCGGACACCGCATCGGCGAGTGCGTCGTCGATGCCGCCGCTGCCAATCGGATGGACGTCATCGAAGGCCGGCCGCAAGTCGCCGAGCAGGTCGGTATCGACCGACACCAGCCTCGCGCCGGAATCGCGCGCCTGGGTGATCACCGCCGACGCCAGCGGGTGGGGGGCTGGGGCGATGAGCGCCTCGACGGTGCCGTCTCCGTCGTCGGCTGCCGTCGCGCGAAGGGGATGCCAGCCCGGCGTTGCGCCCTCGTCGAGCAGTTCTTGGGCGTAAGTCCAGGCTTTCAGCAACTCGCCGTCGCGAGCGCCGCGGACGCGTACCACCCGCGTCTTTTCGCTGCACAGCACGCGCGGATCGATCAGCAGCGCATCGACCTTGTCGAGGCGGCGCAGACTCTCCGGCCGCAGCGGCAGCACCGCGTGCCGGTCCGCCAAGCCCCGCCCGAGCGTGGTTGCGAACGCCTCATGGGTGGTGCGCATCGCCTTCGGTGAAGCCGCCAGCGCGGCATTCGAAGCCATAGTGACGTTGCGCGTGAGGGCCCCGGTCAGGCCGACACCGATGATCTGCACCCACGCCACGCGTTTCCCATGACGTTGGATCGGCCCGGCCGGTGGCGGAACCGGGCGCGATGAACGGTGCATGCCCGATTCGTCGGCGTGCCGGGCCAACTCCGGCTCGTAGCGGGCCCAGGCGCGCGCCGCGGCTCGGCACTCGGCGGCCTTGAACGCCTGCATCGTGAGGTCCACCGACAACTTCGCCGGTGACAACGTGACGACATGCGCGGCGGTGCCCGCCACCGACAACGCGGTGTCCGTCGCGCCGGCGCCGATCCGGTCCTCGAGCAGACGACGCAGCCACGGTTGATAATTCGCGATCGCCGACACCGCCTCGACGGCGATCGGCGCCCCCGGCAACCGCAACGCCCGCCCCGCGACCGCGACCGCGAACCCGGCGGCATTGACGGCTACCATCGCGCCTCGGGTAACCAACAGCAGGCCGTCGCCGGGCAAGCTTTCCGCGCGAGTGGAACCTACTGCACCGTAACTTGTTTCGGCGTCATCGAGCGCCGAGCACAGGTCGTCCAGCGACGGTCCCTCGTTGTCGATCTCGACAACCACCCGCGACAACGGACGATTCAGGCTGACGTTCGCGACGCCGGGCTGTGCCCGCAGCGCATCAACGACGGCGCGGCCACGTGCCGCTCCATCCGTACCATCGAGCCCGCGCACCTCGATCCACACCCGGCCGTCGCCGCGCCCGCAACGCCGGGTCAGCGTTGAGCCGGATACCTCGCCCGAGAGCACCTTTGCGCCCATCCGGACGGGCAGAGCGGCGACCTCGAGACCGGCAGAGGCCACCCTGCCGACCGCGCCGCCAAGTCCTGCGGCGGCCTCGAGTCCCGTCGACATCACCCGCCGCGGCAAAAGCTGTCGCACGCGCAACCCCTTTCAGGCGCAAAATGGTTGCTTCGCGCTCACTCGCGGGGATGCCGCTGATCGACGCTGGCCGCGGCTACAAACCCGATCAACCTAACCCGGGCCCAGGACGCCAGCAACTTGAAAACTTCATGAACACAAATCTCTCAAGCTGTATCGCGGCTGTTTAGGGACGCTACATCAAAAAGTTCGGGCGGCCTGATCCACCTTGGGAGCAAACCTCGATGGCCGGTTTGGGGGCATGCACGCCCGCGTATGTCAATCCCGCTGAACGCGTAGCTGCGTGCCGGGGAGCAAAAAGCCACGGGCGCAATGCTTTTGCGGCTAACCCCGGGCCGCCGACCGGCCCGCGCGGCGCCCGTAGAAGCTGCCGTCACCGAGCGATATGCCACTGGCGTAGCCCCAGGCGGCCAGCCCCGCCGTGCAACGGCCGGCGGCGAAGAGGCCCGGGATGGGGTCACCGCTGAC
>NZ_LQPH01000047.1 GCF_002102255.1 Mycobacterium nebraskense | reverse complement strand
GCCACCGCATAGGATCATCAACGCAAGCGAGCGGAACCTATGTCAGACCACTTTTACACCGCTCCTGGGACGCCACCGTCGGCCGTTGGTGACGTATCTCTAGAGAAGGCAACACATGTCATTTGTGACCACACAGCCGGAAATGCTGGCGTCGTCAGCCGGCGATTTGCAGGCCATCGGCTCGGCGCTCGGCGAGGCAAATGCGGCCTCAGCATCGCCGACTACAGGAGTAATTCCCGCGGCCAGCGACGAGGTGTCGGCGTTGACCGCGGCCCAATTCGCCGCACATGCGCAGCTGTACCAAGTAGTGGCCGCCGAGGCCACGGCCATCCATGACCAGTTTGTGGCCGCCCTGGGAACGGCCGCCGGTTCCTATGCGGCGACCGAGGCCGCCAACGCGGCCGCGGCCGGCTGAAGCGACCAGAGGTAGTTGAAGGGACACGCGAATGGATTTCGGGGCTCTGCCACCGGAGATCAACTCCGCCAGAATGTATGCCGGTCCCGGCGCGGGGTCGCTGTTGGCTGCTGCGGCTGGCTGGGATGGGCTGGTCGCCGAATTGAGTGCGGCGGCGGCCTCGTATGGGGCGGTGGTCGCGCGGCTGACCGCTGTGTCGTGGCATGGCCCCGCGTCGGCGTCGATGGCCGCAGCTGCCGCTCCCTACGTGGCGTGGATGACCACCACCGCTGCCCAGGCCGAGCAGGCAGCCAACCAGGCTCGGGCGGCGGCGGCCGTCTACGAGGCTGCGTTTGCGGCAACGGTGCCACCGCCGGTGATCGCGGCGAACCGCAGTCTGCTGATGTCGCTGATCGCAACCAATCTTTTGGGGCAAAACACCCCGGCGATCGCGGCCACCGAGGCGCAGTACGCGGAGATGTGGGCCCAGGACGCGACGGCGATGTATGGTTACGCCGCCTCGTCTGCGGCCGCGTCAACGCTGCCGCCGTTCGCCTCGCCGCAGCAGACCACGAACCCAGTGGGCCTGGCCGGGCAGGGTGCGGTTGTCGCCCAGGTCACCGGTAGTTCGACTGCGACAAATACCCAGGCGGTACTGACCCAGCTGACCTCCACGGTGCCCACGGCGCTGCAGGGCCTGTCCTCGCCGCTGTCGTCAACCTCGTCGTCGACGGTGTCGTCAAGCATGTCGACGACACTGTCGCAGGTCGGTTCGATGCTGTCGATGACAAGTTCGACCGCGTGGATAACAAGTGCGGGCCTGTCGAGCGCGGAGAAGCTGAAGAACTTGTTGCCGTCGGCCATTGCCGCAACCGTGGCACCGGCCGTTGCGGGCGGGCTCGGATCGGGGCCTGTCGGATTGGCAGGGCTGGGCGGCGGCGCTGCGCAGGTGTCGGCGGGTATGGGCAGTGCGGGGTTGGTCGGGTCGTTGTCGGTGCCGCAGGCCTGGACCGCGGCGGCCCCGACCGGGGCGGCCACGACGCTGGCGGGCACCAGCCTCGGCGCTGTTCAGGCCGCGGACGCTGGCGGCCTGGGAGGCATGTTGGGCGGGTTGCCCATCGCGGGCCCGGCGGGGCGCGGTGTGGGCGCGGTCGTGCCCGATGCTCGCTTCCTGGAACGCCCGGCCATGGTGCCACCCTGGTCGACGGTCGGATAGCGAAAGGCAACGATGACGGTGTTGAACTCGTCGGCGACTGCGGCATACCATGACCCGCCGCTGAGTCATGCATCAATAGTGCCCTCTGCGTCACGATTTGGCGGAAAGCAGATATCAAAGCGAGAAGCAAATGAGCGTGCACCGGCCGGATCGGTTGTCAGAAGCCAATCGGTTCCCGTACCCTCTAGGGGTATGAGGTACATCTGGGGGTGGCCCGCGCTGCGTCAGGTGATGCCTCGTAGCGGTTCGGCGCACGCCGGGCAGGTTTGTCGATCTACGACGTTCGTTCACTCTCACATTGTCGGGGCGTTATGCGGCTGATCGGCGCATACGGACTGCCGCGGTGGCGATCGGTGATCGCCGTCGCTGCTGTGGTGTTGCTGACGCTCCTGGTGGGTCACTCGGCACTGCTGCATTCGAAGTCTCATGCTTCGCATCATCCGCATGCTTTGGTTTCCTCGCTGGGTGGTGAGTTCACTGTCAGCGCCAACCACGCGCACCTGGCCGACGGCTCGTTGACCGCATGCCACGATGTCTTCGCGGCCCCGGTGGTGACGCGCTCGGCCACCACCCTGCTTGAACTTGGAGTCGTGGCGGCAATTGTCGCTGCCGCGGCTGCATTGACCACTCTCGTAGCGCCAGTCGGGCGGGGCCCGCCGCGAGCGCTTGCACCAGTCCTTAGCGGTCAGGACCTCTTGACGCGGTTCTGCCTGTCTCGTCGCTGATCGATCAGCGTCAGGTCGTTGGGTCCCACCACGACGGCCGGTGATCGCTGACCGATGTCAAATGCCGTCCCTTGCGGCGCATATGCGAAAGCGACGAATTCATGAACAATCTCCTGTCTGTAGAACTCTGCGAGCGCTTCGAGATGCCCACCGACACCGCTGAGCTGCACCGCCGGCGCTCCTTTCCGAGCCCGCACACGTCGCGGCTGCGTAGTCCTGGCGGGTGCGGGGTAACCGCAGGTAGAAATCGCGAAGCACGCACCATGGTGGGCAATACGCCGGTGTTGTGGATTTCAACTCCGTTTGGTAGCGGTGAGCGTGGCTTTTGGGCCAAGTTGGAAGGGGCTAACCCGGGTGGGATGAAAGATCGTCCGGCCCTGCATATGGTGGAATGCGCTCGGGCCCGAGGTGAATTGCGGCCGGGTGCCCAGATTGTCGAATCCACCAGCGGCACCTTGGGTTTAGGCCTGGCCCTGGCGGGGCAGGTCTATGGGCATCCGGTCACCGTGGTCACTGACCCGGGGATGGAGCCGATTGTGCAACAGATGCTGACCGCCTACGGAGTGCGAGTCGACGTGGTCACCACACCGCATCCCACCGGGGGCTGGCAGCAGGCGCGCAAAGACCGAGTCGCCGAGTTGATGGCCGCCGACCCGCACGCCTGGAATCCCGACCAGTACAACAACCCCGACAACGTCGACGCCTACCGGTCACTGGCGGACGAACTGCTCGACCAACTTGGAGGTGTTGATGTGCTGGTGTGCTCGGTGGGAACCGGAGGCCATTCGGCAGGGGTAGCCCGGGTGCTGCGCGAAGTCAACCCCGATCTGAAGTTGATCGGCGTCGACACCATCGGCTCGACAATCTTCGGCCAACCCCCGGCCGCCAAGCGGTTGATGCGCGGCCTGGGGTCAAGCATCTATCCGCGCAACGTGGACTACCCGGCGTTCGCCGAGGCGCAGTGGGTGGCCCCGGCTGAGGCGGTGTGGGCATGCCGTGCCCTGGCGAGCACGTACTACACCAGCGGTGGATGGAGTGTGGGGGCGGTCGCGCTGGTCGCCGGCTGGGCGGCGCGCACCCACGAACCCGGCACGAAGATCGCGGCGGTCTTTCCTGATGGCCCGCTGCGCTACTTCGACACCATCTACAACGACGACTACTGCCGCCAGCACGGTCTGCTGGATGTGGCCCCGCCGAGCGAACCCGCGGTCATCGAGGACCCGATGCAGCAGGTGGTGGACTCCTGGACGCGGTGCGCCACGGTGATCGACCCCGTCCTGGTGAAGCAAGAATGAAGTTTCTAACTCAGTTCCGCAGCTTCGACGGGCCCAGCCGGATGCTGATGGTCAACCAGTTCGGCATCAACTTCGGCTTTTACATGCTGATGCCCTATCTGGCTGCCTATCTGGCGGGCCCGCTCGGGCTGGCTGCCTGGGCTATCGGGCTGGTCCTGGGGGTGCGCAACTTCTCCCAACAGGGCATGTTCGTCGTGGGCGGTACGCTGGCTGACCGGCTGGGCTACAAGCCGTTGATTGTGGCCGGCTGCCTGCTGCGCACCGGTGGATTCGCCTTACTGATCGTGGCGCACTCATTGCCTGCGGTGCTGATCGCCTCGGCGGCAACCGGTTTCGCCGGCGCGTTGTTCAACCCGGCCGTGCGCGCCTACCTGGCCGCCGAGGCCGGTGATCGCCGCGTGGAAGCGTTCGCGATGTTCAACATCTTCTATCAGGCCGGGATCCTGCTGGGCCCGCTTCTCGGAGTCCTGTTGGTGGCCATCGATTTCCGCATCACGGCAGCCGGTGCCGCCACCGTCTTCGCCGTGCTCACGCTGGCCCAACTATTCGCGTTGCCCCAACACCACTCCGACGCGGTGCAGGAGAAAACATCCATCCTCGACGACTGGCGGGCCGTCGTCTCTAACCGATCGTTTCTGCTGTTCGCTGCCGCGATGATTGGCTCCTATGTACTGTCCTTCCAGGTCTACCTCGCTCTGCCGCTGCAGGCGAAAATCCTGTCACCGCGCTATCAAGCTGTCCTCGTGGCAGGAGTTTTCGTCGTCTCGGGCCTGGTCGCCGTGGTCGGCCAACTGCGCATCACCAGCTGGTTCGCCGCACGCTGGGGCCCAGGGCGGAGCCTGGCCATCGGCCTGGGTATCCTGGCCTCCTCATTCGTGCCGCTGGCGTTGATCCCCGATAACCAACGCTTCGGGATCGTTGCGGCGGTCGCCGCGCTGCTAATGTCGGCGGCCATGCTCGCCGTCGGCTCAGCCGCGGTCTTCCCGTTCGAGATGGACACCGTGATGGCATTAGCCCGAGGCCGGCTACTTGCCACCCACTACGGCTTCTACAACACCATCGTCGGAGCCGGAATCCTGCTCGGCAACCTCGCCACCGGCGCAATCATGGGCGCAACCCGACAGGGCGGCATGGGCGCACTCGTGTGGGCGGGGCTCATTCTCATCGGCGCCGTCGCCGCATGGGCCTTGCACTACCTCGACCGCAACCATCACCTCCAGGTCGACAACACCATCGAGGATGGCCCGGCCACGCAGACAGAAGGTATTCGAGAATCCCCAGCGGCCGAACCGGGCCAAGCTTGAAATACCGCCGCAGAGTGCTGACTTCGGCTTCGAGCCGCAGTACGTGGCGACTCGGGCTACACCCACCCAACCGCAGGAGCCGAGATCGGCCACAGACGAATAGTGGAGAAAGGTGTCATGGAGAATCCGGCGTCGAACGATCACCATCTGAACCGAAGGGCATTCATTACCGCCTCGGTTGCCGGCGGCCTCGGGTTGGCGCTGGCGGCGTGCGATGGGTCGAACAGCGCGGCGCCCAGCCTGGACCAGACCATCGCCGCTGCCGAGAAGGCGCGATCGCATAGCGGTCGCACGGTGATCGCCACGCTGATGCCGCAGCAGTCGACCATCGACCTCGGCGGACCCGTTGCGCGCACGCTAGCCTATGGCGACGCCCTCCCCGGCCCGCTGATCCGCGCCAGCGTCGGCGACGAACTCGCCATCACTGTCAAAAACCGGCTGAACGGCCCCACCTCGGTGCACTGGCACGGGGTCGCGCTCCGCAACGACATGGACGGTGCCTATCCGGCCACTCCGAACATCGAGCCCGGCACCGACTTCACCTACCGGTTCTCGGTCCCACACAGCGGCACCTACTGGGCCCATCCACATGCGGGCCTGGAGGCCGACTACGGACTGTATCTGCCGGTGATCTTTGACGACCCTGCCGAGCCGGGCAACTACGAAGCCGAGTGGATTGTCGTGCTCGACGACTGGACCGACGGTATCGGCCAGGGTCCTCAACAGATCTACGACCAGCTCAAAGGACTGGGCATGCCGGCAGCGGACAGCATGCCAAAGACTGGAGAGGTGTCCTCAGTGGGCGCAAGCAGCCTCCTCGGCGGGGACGCCGGCGACATCCGTTACCCGCACTATCTGGTCAATGGACGTATCCCCACGGCGCCGACCACGTTCAATGCAAAGCCGGGGCAGCGAATTCGTATCCGGTTCATCAACGCCGGCTCTGACACCGCCTTCCGCGTTGCACTGGCCGGGCACGTCATGACCGTCACGCACACCGACGGTTATCCGGTCGAGCCCACCGATGTCGATGCGCTCCTGATCGCGATGGGTGAACGCTACGACGTGATTGTCACCGCGGACGACGGGGTCTTTCCTTTGGTGGCGATGGCTGAAGGCAAGGACGCGCAGGGGCTGGCCCTGCTGAGCACCGCGGCTGGTACCGCACCCGATGCCCATTTTCAACCGCCCGAGCTCAACGGCCGGGTCGGCACCGTCGGCATGTTCACCGCCACCCCGACCGCGGGGCTCGGGTCGGCCAAGACCGACATCAACCTGGCTATCGACCTGACCGGCTCGATGATGAACTTCGACTGGGGCATCAACGGCAAGCCTTATCCCAAAAACCCGCCGCTGACCATCAAACAAGGACAGCGGGCCACTCTGAGCTTCACCAATTCCACGACGATGTACCACCCAATGCATCTGCACGGCCACACCTTCCAGATGATCAAACCCGACGGGACCCTGGGCGCACGCAAAGACACCGTCAACGTGCTGCCCAACCAGAAAGTCAACGCTGTTGTCGTCGCCGACAACCCCGGCATCTGGATGATTCACTGCCACAACACCTATCACCAAGAAGCAGGCATGATGAGCAGTCTCAACTACACTGTCGGCACAACATGAATGCGACGCACAACGGCATGATCGTCACGACGCAACCACCACCACGGCCGCGACTCCCGCACCTCCTCAATTGCTCACTGGTGATGGTTTCCGGGCTGTGGACGGTAGAGTCGTCGGCGCGCGTCCTCATAGGCGGGACGATAAACCAGCCGTACTAAGCGCTCCTCGCCCCACTTACGGGATTCGCTGTTGCATAGACCAATTCGCTCACGCGCTACCGCAGGCTCCACAACCCCAGCGCGGTGGGTAACGCTAATACGCTAGAGGAAACGCCTCCCATCGCCGTGGGTGCCGATCCAGTTCGGCCAACGGATTCGATGAGTTCAAGGCGCGCCCGTTCGCAACGATGGCAACCTCTATGCGCAGACGCGTTTGTGAGGTGCAGTGCGACAACAATTCTGGACAGCGAGATGCGGGATCTGCCCAGGAGTTCGTCGCAAATGCCTGCGGACACAAACGGCTTCGTGATATACGCGTTGTAGTGGCGCCAAGACAGCTTCGCCGCTGGTCTTGCGGCGCAACGCATCTCGCATCGGCACGCGCCCGGTGCACAGCGATAAGGTGCAATCGCGGCCGCTAGTCGGCGCCGGCCCGCCACATACACTCGCTGCGACCGGCGCCTAAGCGGCCAAGCGTTCTGCGTGCGGGGTTATCTCGATGGTCGCACTGAACTATCCCAAAGCTCGGATGCCAAGGGGGGCGAGAGTGTTTGGGATATGGGTAGCCCGGGTTGTTCGGGATTTTTGAGCACTGTCGGACCACAGTTGAGCCCGACGATGCAACCGCTGAGACTAGCCCGGGCGCCACCGCCGGTGGGACCGCCGGGAGGGACCGGAGGTATGGGTGCTGGCGCCACTCCGAAGGGAGTCGTTGTCGTAATGGCGCTTGGTGACTTAACGCCGCCACCACCAAACCCGACTCCAAAAACAACCGCAGCTGCGCCACCGAGCAGCGCGATCACCTTCCTAGCTTCAGGTTTCATCAGATTCCCCTTTCACCATCGTGTTGTCCGATTGCTCCCGCCGTCGTGCGCCGAGGCCCTCACCGGGTAGAGGACGTAGGGCCCCTGCACGGGGCAACAAGTCTCTGGTTGGGCTCACCGGGCGATTGTGGTGATTACTCGAGTCCTTGCTCGAACGCTCATCGGATGACGAGACAAGACACCACGAGCGCAGGCTGATCGCCGCTTCGACAGCGGGTCTTCGCTTTAAAGCGCGCCGCTGACAAGGTCATTGGTCGCCGGCCGCGGCGGGCAAGGCACAGCGGCCTGATGCTGACCGATCAGCGACGGGCCAGACAGAACCGGGTCAAGGCCTCTTGACCGTTGAGGGCGACGACGCCACGGAGGCGGCCTCGCCTCGCCGGTGCCGCACGGTGGGCAACTGAACCGACGATGGTGGTCACCACCACCGCGATCCCGAGCGCAACAAGAGCCGTGGCTGACGGTGGCAGCGTCGCCGTCGCGAACGCCTGGCATGCCGGTGACACGGCGCAGTCAGCAGCCGCATGATCAGCGTTGACGGCGAACTCACCGCTCAGGGAGGTGAAAAAGGCGTGCGCTGGGTTCGATTCGGAGAGCTCGGATCGGACCAGCCAACAACCGGCGACACCGAGGAGCACCCACACCGCGACCATGATCGACATGGGCGATCGCAGCCGGCTAGCACTCCAGTATCCGAATGACGCCGTCGAAGGGGCCGAGCGCACCTTCGACGGCGGTCTTGGGACCTCGCAGGAGATTCTGGCCACCGAAACGACCGCTGTGCTCACCGCGATCACCGCCAATCTTGGTCGCGCTCAACGTCAGCAGCTGACACCAACCCAGTGTTATCCTTCCAGTGGACTGGAAGGTCAAGGAGGGTGCTATGCAGATCGGAGAACTGGCTAAACTCGCCAACACCAGCGCCAAAACCATCCGCTTCTACGAGGACTCGGGGCTGCTACCGATACCCGCACGCACCGCGTCCGGGTATCGCGACTATGGGCCCGAGATCGTCGACCTGCTGCGGTTCATCCATCGAGGCCAAGCGGCCGGGCTGACCTTGCAGCAGGTGCGCCAAATCCTGGCGATCCACGATCGCGGCGAAATGCCGTGCGGGCACGTCCGACAGGTCCTAAAAACCCGTCTCGACCAACTCCATGCACAGATCGCCGAACTCGTCGCTCTCGAAGGCCACTTGCAGACCCTGCTCGACCACGCGTCGCACGCCGCGCCGACCGAACACGACCATTCCACGGTCTGCTGGATTTTGGAAAGCGACCTGATTGCGGACGCCACCGTCGAGCTCAGCCATCCGCGCGACAAGACAGTGAGTTCCGGCGGCGTATAAGGGGATGACCCCATTGCCCCTAATTATGGGTTACATGTGCGGCTTGAATCTGCGCAGCCGCAGGCTATTGCTGATCACAAACACCGAGGAGAACGCCATCGCCGCACCTGCCAGCATAGGGTTCAGGAGCCCGGCGGCTGCGAGTGGCAGCGCGGCGACGTTATAGGCGAAAGCCCAGAACAGATTGCCCTTAATCGTCGCTAATGTCTTGCGGGAGAGGCGGATAGCATCGGCTACTACGCGAAGGTCACCGCGTACGAGCGTCAAGTCACTGGCCTCGATGGCGACGTCGGTGCCGGTGCCCATCGCCAGCCCCAGGTCGGCCCGGGTCAGCGCGGCCGCGTCGTTCACACCATCGCCAACCATGGCCACAACTTTGCCCTCGGCCTGCAACCGCTTGATGGCCTCGACCTTGTCTTGCGGCAGGACTTCAGCGATAACCTGGTCGATGCCGACCTGGCTGGCGATCGTTTGGGCCGCAGCCTTGTTGTCACCGGTGAGCATGATCGGTGTCAGACCGAGAGCGCGCAGTCGCGCGACAGCCTCGGCCGCGGTCGGTTTGACCGTGTCCGCAACGACCAGCACTCCGCGCGGCCGGCCGTCCCAACCGACGGCGACTGCTGTCTTGCCCTCGGATTCGGCCCGGCGCATCGACTCCGTCAGATTCTGCGGTAGGTCTTGCGACCAGCCCGCCAGCAGCCGCTGTCGGCCTATTACCACTGTGTGGCCATCGACGGTGCCTCGCACGCCGAGTCCCTCCAGGTTGGCGAAATCCTCGACGGCCGGCAGGGCGCCGAGTTCGTCGGTCGCACCCTGGGCGATCGCCTTGGCGATCGGGTGCTCGGAGGAGTTCTCGAGCGCGCCGGCTAACCGCAGCTGCTCATCGGGTTGTTCACCGTCGGCGGTGATCACGTCGAGCAGGGTCATGTCGCCGGTGGTGATGGTGCCGGTCTTGTCGAGCACGATCGTGTCGATTTGCCGGGTCGACTCCAGCACTTCGGGTCCCTTGATCAGAATTCCGAGTTGCGCGCCGCGGCCGGTGCCGACCATCAAGGCGGTCGGTGTGGCCAGGCCCAGAGCACACGGACAGGCGATGATCAGCACCGCGACCGCGGCGGTAAACGCCGCCGACATCGATCCGCCAGTGCCGATCCAGAACCCGAGCGTTGCCAGCGACAGGGCGATGACGATCGGCACGAAAACGCCGGAGATCTTGTCGGCCAAACGCTGCGCCGGCGCCTTGCCCGTTTGCGCCTCCTCGACCAAATTGGCCATTTGCGCCAGTTGGGTATCTGAACCGATCCGATTGGCGCGCACGATGATCCGCCCGCCAACGTTGACCGTGGCACCGACCACCTGATCGTCGGGGCGAACCTCAAGCGGCACGGATTCCCCGGTAAGCATCGATGCATCCACCGCGGAAGCGCCTTCGATCACGACACCGTCGGTGGCGATCTTCTCGCCGGGCCGCACCACGAACTCGTCACCGACGGCGAGCTGGTCGATTGGGATTCGTTGCTCTGCACCGTTTCTGCGCACCGCGACATCCTTAACGCCGAGCTCGAGCAGGGCACGCAGCGCGGCGCCGGCACGACGCTTAGCCCGCGCCTCGAAGTAACGGCCGGCAAGAATCAATGTCGTGACACCCGCTGCGGCCTCAAGATAGACGTTCGCGGTGCCGTCGGCGCGGGCGATGGTCAACGCGAACGAGTGCGTCATGCCTGCCCTGCCGGCCGTGCCCCAGAACAACGCATAGATCGACCAGGCCAGCGCGGCAACCGTGCCCATCGAGATCAGCGTGTCCATCGTGGCGGCGCCGTGGCGCAGGTTGGTCCACGCGGCCCGATGGAACGGCAGCCCGCCCCACACCACCACGGGGGTGGCAAGCGTCAGCGACAACCACTGCCAGTTGGTGAACTGCAGCACCGGAATCATGGCCATCGCGACCACCGGCACGCTCAGCACCAGCGAGACCAGCAGCCGTTGCCGCAGCAGCACGGCCGGATCCAGCTGCACCGGATCCGTGGCATCGCTGTCGGTGAGGGATGTGCTCGGCTTGGTCCGCTCCGCGGTGTAGCCGGCTTGCTCAACGGTTGCCACTAGCTGATCAGGTGAAACATCCCGGACATAGTCGACAGTGGCCTTCTCGGTCGCGTAGTTGACTGACGCGCTGACTCCGTCGAGTCTGTTGAGCCTCTTCTCAATTCGGGCCGCGCACGAGGCACACGTCATTCCGCCAATCTGCAGCTCCATCTGCATTGTCGTTTTGCGGATGCCATCCATGGTGCAGTCCTCCCAGCACACCTTGCGCGCATCGGCGGTATCAGCCGCCTAACTGGTAGCCAGCCTCGTCAACGGCATGCTCAATCGCAGCGGTGCCGACCGGGTAGTCGCTAACGATGCAAACCTGGCCGCTGGCCAAATCCACATCCACCTCTTTGACACCGGGAATATGGCCGAGCTCCTCACGCACCGAAGACGCGCAATGATCGCACGACATCCCGTCAACAGTGACTGTCACAGTGCTCATGTCGCTACATCCAGACGCTGAGTTTACAACTTAAGGCCACTATACCCCCGCCGGGTATATAAGTTCTAGTCGCTCACGCAACCGCAATAGCGCGAAACGCGGGAGCGATCAGGAGCGAACGAGTCGCGTGATGGCTGCGGAGGCTTCGGCGAGCTTCACCTCGGCCTCGTGGCCGCCCTCGGTGATCGCGCGGCTTACGCAGTGTTCAAGGTGCTCATCGAGCAGATTTAACGCCACTGACCGCAAGGCGCTACTGGCGGCGCTGATCTGGGTGAGGACGTCGATGCAATACTTGTCCTCTTCGATCATCTTCGCGATACCGCGGACCTGTCCCTCGATTCGCCGCAGCCTTTTCGCGTAGCTGTCCTTGTGCGCTACATAACCGTGTGTCGCCGTCACCTGGCTCCCAGCAGTCCTAGTCATCGAGTCGATCTCAGCCTTTCTCCTGCGTGGTCGCCGTCAGGGTTCGCCGTTGCCGCTCTCGGTATTGGCCACCTCGATACCGCCCCCGCAACGGACCATCGCCCTCGCAGCCTGTCGAGGCAGGCATCCGCGATAGCGCGGAAACACTTGTGCTAGCGGGCGTCATACAGCCACTGTATCTACCCCGCAGGGGTACATGGACATGATTTTGCTGACATGTCGGCATGCCTGTATGAGCACGTTTGCCGAGCCGACACGACCGAGCAAGAGAGGACCATGGTGGCCGAAATGCCCGACGAGCGGGTGGATGGCCGCCCACATGGTGCTCGACGGCTCTATCGGGGCTGCGTTGCGCACTACCACCAGTCAATCGGTGCGATGGATCGGCCATTCCACATAAATATCATCCGGAGCCCTCAACCCCGGCTGCATTCGACGTTTCGGGGGATTCCAGAGGCATTCGCGTTGGTGACAGACCACCTTGCCCGAGATCGTGCTCAGGTTGCAGTCAAATCCTAGCGACCGTCCGCCCGCCGCTGATCGCGGCGCCGCGGGGCCAATGCGAAACACCGCCGACGAGCCGATCGCGAACGCCGCACCCCTCCAGGCGAAAGTGCCTGCCGGACGGTTCGTCAGATCGACGGAGACGGATAGCCTGGGTGTCGGAGTCGTGGCGTCGACGTAGCGCGTGCGGCACGCTGGCGGTCGTGTACCGGATGGCGGTCAGCAACTCAATGCCGCCGATCACGACTGCAGGCCAATAGCCGCTTGTGGTTAATGCATATCCCCGAAGTCCCGTATCGACTGCTCCGCGCCGATACCTAGCGGGGGTAGGGACCTAAGCCACCAGAGGTCCGGGAAAAGGTCTCTACTCCGAGCACTGGTCGACGACGACAGTGGAGAGCGCCGTGTTGTCTGCACCTAGGAGCGTTCTTGGCATGCAAGATCTTTCACCGCCTCGTCAACCGGCGAGCGCAGGAATACATATAGACACTGGCGCCGTCGATGGATGGTACGTTGATGGCTGACGCGGCTTATGGCCTGTGGCCGCTGGTCGTTCTGAACACTGTGTTGTTCGCGTTCTTCGCGATGAGCTTTTTTCATCCACGTACGAAGCGGGACTGGCGAGCGATGGGCGGGTTCACCGCATTCCTGGTAGCCCTATTCACCGAGATGTACGGCGTTCCGTTGACGATCTATCTGCTTGGCTCGTGGTTGGGCTCGCGATTTCCGTTGTTGCGCACCACCCATTCCGGCGGGCACCTGTGGAACGATTTGGTCGGCTGGACCGGCGACCCGCACCTGAGCCCGTTTCACCTCGCCAGCTACGTAGCGATCGGCGGTGGGTTTTGGTTGATTGCTGTGGCGTGGCGGCACCTGCACGACGCCGCTCGCGAGGGTCGGCTCGCCACGGGCGGGCCGTATGCTCGCGTACGCCACCCTCAATACGACGGATTGTTGCTGGTGATGATTGGTTTCCTGCTGCAGTGGCCCACCATACCGACCATGATCATGTTCCCGATTCTGGTCGCTGTGTACATCAAGCTAGCCCGCAGTGAAGAACGTGAAGTGGCCAAGCAATTCGGCGAGCAGTGGAACGACTACGCCGCCCGTACCCCGGCGTTTCTTCCAAGCTTGCGTCCGCGCCGCAGGCCGAGCGCGCTACCCCATTCGCAGCGATAGACAATCCGCAAGAGTTTCTAGGGCCAATGGTCCCTACCCCGGTTAGGTATCCATGTGCGATCGTTCGTAATATGACAGAAACACCCGAATCCACGGTCGAACCAACCAATGTGACTGGGCAACCTCGCTCCGTCGTTGTCCAAGGCAGGTCCAGTCGTCTGGGTCAAGTCTTAGCGTGGGTGGGCATCGTTGCCGGTGTCGTGTTCGTCGTCGCAGTGATCTTCTTCTCGGGCGTCTTCTTGGGCTTGTCGTCATACGGCCACTACGGCTGGCATCGGGATCACGAGGGTGGCCGCGCGGGTACCTGCCCGATGATGGGTTCCGGCGGGATGATCGGCCCGGGCGGGATGATGGGCCCAGGCGGAATGATGGGCCCGGGGGGAATGATGGGTCCTGGTGGACAAATGGGTCCTGGTGGACAAATGGGTCCTCAACAAACGCCTACCACGACGACGCCGCGACCCTAGCGGCTAAGTACGTGTAGAGGCGCAGGACCGTCGGTCGCGCGACAAGTCGCTGCGAACTTGTACGGAGAAACCATCGGCGCCGGAGTCGGGATTTCCGGCTGTTCGCGCCGCCCAAACCCGTAGGCGTTCCACTCCCGTGCGATCCTCGATCGAGACACGCAACGAAGCAACCGAGTGGCAGCCACCATGCCGTTGGCCGGAACGAATCTCGTTGGCGTACCACGACCCGGGGTGCGTCGGTCATCGCAACCGTGGCCGAGTTATCCATATCCCAGCTCGGTGCCCGCGTCGTCCCACAGCGTCACGCAATCACGCCGTATAGCTCGCCGATGCCGATCACTCAGCGTAGACATCGGTGGCCCTGGGTGTGGCCGACGCACATCCGGGATGATTTGCAGCGGTGATGAACGTGGTATATCCGCCGATACCCATCGACGCGGCGCACCTGGCACAATGCCCTGAAAAACGCACGAGAGCCTAGGCGTACGTCGAAGCCGACGAGGCCCTCCAACAGCTCAATCGGCTATCGGACGTCGCCTGTTCCCTGACGAACCGATCCGTCAGGTCCGCCCGAGATACTTCGGGCAGTACGCAGCTATGCTGGCGCCGACAAAGAACCCGGCGTGATGGGCGGCCAGGTTGCTGCCGGTCAGCGCGTCCCTGTGGTTCAATAAGTCGTGAGCGACCCGGGTCGGGGTCTCGCCACGATCAAGTTCTGCGCAGACGGAATGACCGGCGGCGATCATGACTTCTGGTGACGCGTACGTGATGCCCTGAGAGCTCAGTGCGGCCAGGAACTGGGCATCGGCATCGGCAGGGTCGGCATGAGCGGTCGAGCCCGCCGCTCCCGGAATGCCCAGCAGCGCGGCGATCAGTACAACGCGGACAGCCGATAGTGATCGCACTCGTCCGGGCGGGTGGACATGGGCGGTTGTCAATTTCGCACCTTCAAGTGAGTAGAAGCGCATTGCGTAGGGGCAAGCCAAACGGACGAATGCCTGTCAATAGCCGGCCAGGGCCTAGCAGTTCGCATGAGGAATGCAACCACCGGGGGCACTGGGAACTTCGTGACCGTTTGAGGGGGAGGGCGCTGTCGTCTTAGTCGTGCTTGTTGTCGTTGTAGTCGTGTTGCTTACCGACTTATTGACGCCACCGCCGCCGCAGCCGACCGCAAACACGACTATCCCGGCACCGTCGAACAGCGCGATCGCCGTCCGAGCTCCAGATTTCATCAGCCCCCTCCAATTATCTTCGTGGGAAGAGCACTGATCTTATGATCGCGCACAGTACCCCTACGGGGTAGTGCCTTAAGCCCCCTGTGCACATCGGGGGTAAACAGGCATCCACCCGCTGCAAGATCCCCTAAGGGCGAGTGCCCACCTGCCTGTCGGCGCCACGCCGAGTGGGAGCCGCCGCCCTGGCTGTCGAGTCCTCCTACGCAAAGTAACGGCGGCAAAAAGGTGGCCACCACCTAACTAGTCAGCCCAAGGCAGGTTGTTTTGTGGGTAACGCAATAGCGCTGAGGTTCATGTTGGGAACGCCCGAATTCTCACCTTGTGGTGGCCGTCGCTGCCCCACATCTGGGCGCTTTCCTCGGCGGCCAACCCGCGAATGTTGAGAATGATGTCGTCCATTGCTGCGTAGTGGTCGTTCCTCACCACTTGGCGCTGGGCCAGGCCAGTCCCGCCCGAGTGAGCCGGCTTGCCCGCATTGGTTGGGCAGTTCGGCTTCGAAGCGTTTCGAGCTTGAGCGGGGACGTTTGTGGGGTTGGGGGGGGTGATGAAGCCGCGGCGGGACAGTACGCGCCCCTGGAGGAGGAGACTCCGGGGGCCACTTTCGTGCCGCCGCCTATCGGGGCAGCACGGCCTCGATGGCGCTGATGACCTCGGGGGCGTCGGGCTCGGTGCGGGGCCGAAATCGGTGCACCACCTCACCGCCGGGTGCGATGAGGAACTTCTCGAAGTTCCACTGGATGTCTCCCGCCTGGCCGGCGGAATCGAGGGCTTTCGTCAACTCGGCGTATAGCGGGTGGCGGTCCTCGCCGTTGACGTCGGTCTTGGCCAGCAGCGGGAACGTGACCCCGTAGGTGGTCGAGCAGAACTCTGCGATCTCCTCGGCCGTGCCCGGTTCCTGGCCCATGAACTGGTTGCAGGGGACGCCGACGACCGTCAGGCCGCGGTCACCATAGTCCTTGGCCAGCTTCTCCAGTGCCGTGTATTGCGGCGTCAGTCCGCACTTGGAGGCTACGTTCACGACCAGCGTTGCGCCGTCGGATAATTCGGCCAGCGTGGTCGGCTGGCCGTCGAGGGTGGTCAGGGCGATGTCTTTGAGGGTCACCCCGACGACGCTAACGCAAGTTCTCGCCGCTGATTGTGCGAACGGCGGTTCGCATGACGACGGCGGCCGCGGTACATTCCTGTGGACTTCGTTATTGCATGTGTGTGCAGAGCCCCTGGTACGGGGAAGGATTCGCCGCGGCACCGGGATGCGGCGCAGAGGTGAGGGGCGCGGGTGACATCGTCTTCCCCGGTGCAGGTCAATTCCCAGCGTCTCCCGCCATACCGGTGGATCGCTGTCGCCGTGCTGGTGATCTTGGCCATCGTCTTCACGCTGGTGTACGTGCAATTCCGCGGCGGTTTCACTCCCAAGACCAAGTTGACGATGCTGGCGTCGCGGGCCGGGCTGGTGATGGATCCGGGCTCGAAAGTGACCTACAACGGGGTGGAAATCGGTCGGGTCGGCAACATCTCGGAGATCGTGCGCGACGGCAAGCCCGCCGCCAAATTCACGCTGGAGGTGTATCCGCGGTATCTGTCGCTGATTCCTTCCAATGTCAACGCCGACATCAAGGCGACCACCGTGTTCGGCGGCAAGTACGTGTCCTTGACTGCGCCACAAAACCCGTCGCCGCAAAAGATCAACCCGCACACGGTGATCGACGCGCGGTCGGTGACCACGGAGATCAACACGCTGTTCCAGACGATTGTGTCCATCAACGAGAAGGTGGATCCGGTCAAGCTCAACCTGACGCTGAGCGCGGCCGCCCAGGCGCTGACCGGGTTGGGCGACAAATTCGGGCAGTCGGTGGTGAACGCCAACACGGTCCTCGATGACGTCAATCCGCAGATGCCGCAGGCGCGTCACGACATTCAGCAGCTGGCGGGGCTGGGCGACACCTACGCCAACGCGGCACCCGATTTGTTCGATTTCCTGAACAACGCGGTGACGACCTCGCGGACCATCAACGCGCAGCAGAAGGATCTGGACCAGGCGCTGCTGGCAGCAGCCGGGTTCGGCAACACCGGCGCCGACATCTTCGAACGCGGTGGCCCGTATTTGGCGCGCGGCGCCCAGGACCTGGTGCCCTCGGCCCAGCTCCTGGACACCTACAGCCCGGCGATCTATTGCACGCTGAAGAACTACCACGACGTGGTGCCTCTGACCGGTGCGTCCGAAGGCGGTTTCAACGGCTATTCGTTGAACATGAACACCGAGGCGCTGTCAGGGTTGGGGCTGTTGGCCAACCCCGTGTCGGCGGTGGCCACCCTTGCCAGCTTGGTCGGCGGCTTGGCCGGGGTGGTCGGCGGCGCGCCGAACCCGTACACCTACCCGGAGAACCTGCCGCGGGTGAACGCGCGCGGCGGCCCGGGCGGTGCCCCGGGTTGCTGGCAGCCCATCACCCGTCACCTGTGGCCCGCACCCGAATTGGTGATGGACACCGGAAACAGCATCGCGCCGTACAACCACCTGGACACCGGATCGCCGTATGCGATCGAGTACGTCTGGGGCCGCCAGGTCGGCGATAACACGATCAATCCCTAGAACTGCGCCGCGAAGAATGCAGAATGTCTTCGTGCTGGCGTGGAGGGACCGCTGACGTGCCGGGGTTTGGCTTCCACACCCTGGCGCTACTGACCGCCATCGGCTTGGCCGGTCCGCTGTTGGCCGCGCTGCCGCGCCTTCGGATACCGGTGATCATCGGTGAACTGATCGCGGGCCTCGTCGTCGGCCGGACCGGGTTCGGCGTCGTCGATGTCACCAACCCGACGTTGCAGGTGCTCGCCAACATCGGTTTCGCGTTGGTCATGTTCGTCGTGGGCACCCACGTCCCGGTCGGTGCCGGCGCGTTGCGCTCGTCGCTACTGCAGGCGCTGGCGCGGGCGGCGCTGGCCGGCGCCGTCGCGGTGGCGCTCGGCGCCGGGCTGGCGGCGGCCTTCGGAACCGGCCACGCGGCGATGTACGCGGTGCTCATGGCCTCGTCGTCGGCGGCGTTGGCGCTGCCGGTGATCGATTCCCTGCGGTTGAAGGGGCCGCAGGTGATTGCCGTCACCGCGCAGATCGCGGTCGCCGACGCCGCCTGTATTATCCTGCTGCCGTTGGTGATTGACCTGCAACACGCGCCCACCGCCGCGCTGGGCGCGCTGGCGGTGGCGAGCTGCGCGGCGGTGTTCTACGTGCTGCTGCGCCAATCCGACGCCAAGGGCTGGCGCCGCCGCATGCACGTCTACTCCGAGAACCGCCGGTTCGCGCTGGAATTGCGCACCAACCTCATCGTGCTGTTCGCCCTGGCGGCGCTCGCCATGAGCACGCACGTCTCCGTCATGCTGGCGGGCTTCGCGGTGGGCCTGGTGGTCGGCCTGGTCGGTCAACCGCGACGGCTGGCACGCCAGCTATTCGGGATCACGGAAGGGTTCTTCAGCCCGCTGTTCTTCGTCTGGCTGGGCGCTTCACTACAGGTACGCGAGCTGATTTCGCACCCGAAACTCATCCTGCTCGGCGTGGGGCTGGGGCTCGGCGCCGTGCTGGCGCACTGCGCCGGCAGGCTGCTCGGCCAACCGCTGACCCTGGCGGTGCTCTCGGCCGCCCAGCTCGGTGTGCCGGTGGCCGCGGCCACCATCGGCACCCAGGAACACCTCCTGGTCGCCGGCGAAGCGTCCGCGTTGATGTTCGGCGCCTTGCTGACCATCGGCGCCACCTCGATCGCGGGCGCGTTCGCGTCGCGGAACCAGGTGACCAACGGCCCTTCCGCCGCGGGACCTCCGCACCCTGCAAAGCACGACTGAAGCACTCACCGTCCGGTTGCATTCGGCCCTGTGGGCCGGAGCGGGGACGTGGTCGGATGAATTCCAAGCTCGACCGAGGAGGCTGTGATGTTCCTACGCCACCACCTGCGAGACGTGCCGGCCGCGACGATGTACCGCGTTACCGATCGACTACACGGCGGACGTACCGTCCGGGTGCCCGGTCATGAGATCGCGCCCATCGTGTCGACATGGCTGGCGGAGCTGGGCGTCCACAGCCCCCTGCCCGCCGAGCTGGCACGGGCAGCGTGCGTCGGCGACTGGTCGGCCGCCTATGTCATCGGCGATCAGCTGTCCGTCGATGTGGCCATCGCGGTGGCCGCGTAGCTGCGCAATTGGCCCAAAGTCCTTTGGGCTAGAGCCGTCAGGCTCTCGCGGGGCCGGTAGGAATCCGCAATCGTAGACAAGACGACGCAATACCGAAGGGAACGACCGCCATGAACACCCGTTTACCGGATGCCGGCACGGTTCGGACGGTTCTGAGTTTGGCATCTCGGGCACCTTCGGTACACAACACCCAACCCTGGCGGTGGCGGGTGGACGCGGCGAGTCTGCATCTTTACTCCGACGCGAGCCGGCAACTGCCCAACACCGACCCGGATGGGCGGGACCTCATATTGAGTTGCGGTGCGGCCCTGCATCACTGCGTCGTCGCGCTCGCGGCGGTCGGGTGGCTTTCCAAGGTGACCCGGCTCCCGAATCCCGCCGACCCCAGCCACCTTGCGGCAATCGAACTTTCACGGCACCGTGCCGACTCCGTCGACATAGCGCTGGCCGCCGCGATACCGCGGCGGCGAACCGACCGGCGCTACTACAGCTCCTGGCCGGTGCCCGTGGGCGATGTCGGCCTGATGGCGGCGCGGGCGGCCCGAAACGGCGTAACGCTGTGCCAAGTCGAAGACCTCGACAACCTGCGGAAGATCGTTGCTCAATCCGTTCAAGATCACTTGAACCAGGATTACCTCGCCGAGCTCACGGAGTGGAGTGGCCGCTACGCGTCGGTTGCCGGCGTTCCCGCGCGCAACACGCCCGCACCGGATCCGACGGCGAAGATTCCGGGTCGGCTCTTCGCGGGCCCGGTGCTGCCGATGCCGCCGGATACGTCATCGGCCGACGACAGCGCCGTCGTCCTTGCACTGGGGACCCGCAACGACGACCGCCTGGCCCAGCTGCGCGCCGGGGAGGCAACCAGCGTCGTGCTCCTCACCGCGACGTCACTCGGGCTGGCCAGCTGCCCGGTCACCGAACCGTTGGAGACGCCCGAAACGCGCGCGGCGGTCCAGTCCGACATCTTCGGCGACAGCAGCTATCCCCAGATGCTGCTCCGGGTGGGCTGGGCACCCATCAACGCGGATCCCTTGCCGGCGACACCGCGGCGCGAGCTCTCGGACTTCGTCGAGTGGATGACCCATCACGAGCACCAGGTCGTCCACTGAAACGACGAATCCACCGAAACGGTTGCGGCGCAGAGGACATGATGGAGACGTTCACGTTGGACCCACGCTGCTGGCGTGTCGCTCGCGTTCTCGGCCGCAATCCGTTGCTCCGGCGCACGGACCGCATCGAGGCCTTGGTCATCCTGGTCGCGCTTGTCGTGTCCCTGGTCGCAGTTCCCGTCGCGGGCGTGGTCGGCGCGGTGACCTACGGTGCGCGGGATCGCGTGTACACACAAGAGGCGCACCAACGGCACCGCGTGATGGCAACGGTTGCCGACGCCCGAGTCGAGGATTTGGGTGTGACTGTCGTGCAGGCGAAGTGGCCGGGACCGAATGGGGAGCGCCGAGGAACACTGGAACTCATGGAGCATGCCAAGGCGGGCGGGACCATCGAAATCTGGGTGGACGGGGACGGCAATCCGGTGGTTCCACCCACCCCGACCTGGCTCGCCGCGGGCGAGGCGGTCGGGGTGGCGGTGGTGACAGCGCTGGCGGTGACCCTGGTGATGGCGGCACTTGTAGCCGTCGTCCAGTCGCGGCTGGATCGGGCCCGTGACGCCCTATGGGAGCGCGACATCAAGTTCCTCGCGGAGGCCTCGTAGCCAGTGACCCCGCGGCCAAACCCCTATACAGCACAATCGAACCGGCGGATGATGTGTCGATGAGCGGAAACGGCGAGAATTCCGGTGCCGCATCGTTCGACACCGCCGGGCTGCACCGCCTTGTCGAGGTCCTGATCGAGCGCGGATACCGCGTCATCGGTCCAACCTTGCGGGACAACGCGATCGTCCTCGATCAACTGCAGTCCGCCGCGGACCTGCCGCGGGGGTGGGGCGTCGACGTGGCTCCCGGGCACTATCGGGTGCGCCGGCGCGATGACGACGCGGCGTTCGGGCACTCGTCCGGGCCGCAGTCATGGAAGCAGTTCTTGCACCCACCACGGCGCCGGCTGTGGACCGGCACCCGGGATGGTTTCAGCAGTGCCGAGTCGGACGAGGAGGTTCCGCGGTACGCCTTCCTCGGAGTGCGTGGGTGTGACCTGGCCGCGATCGCGACGCTTGACCGGGTCCTTGGCCGTGGCCAGTCCCCCGACAACTCCTTTGTCCGTCGGCATCGGCAGATCTTTGTGGTGGCAGTCAATTGCACAGAGCCGGGCGGGCTGTGCTTCTGCGCCTCGATGGGCACCGGCCCCGCCGCCGGACCGGGATATGACTTGGCCTTGACCGAGCGACTCGACGGTGATGGCGCGACCTATGTGGTCGAGGTGGGCACCCAAGAGGGTGCCGAGGTGCTCGCGGCCGTTCCGCATCGGGTTGCCGACGACACGGAGGTCGGTTCCGCGCGCGCCGCAGTCCAGGAAGCGTCGCATCGGATGGGTCGCCAGATGCCGGATATGGATCTGCGCGACTTGCTGGTTCGTTCGCGCGAGTCGCCGCAGTGGGACGAGGTCGCCAGTCGTTGCCTGACGTGTGGCAACTGCACGATGGTGTGCCCAACCTGCTTCTGCACCAGCACCGAAGACGTCAGCGATCTGACGGGCGAGCATGCGGAGCGCTGGCAGCACTGGGCGTCGTGTTTTGAGCCCGATTTCACCTACATCCACGGCGGCGGCAGCGTCCGCCAGTCCGGCTCCTCGCGGTACCGGCATTGGCTGACCCATAAACTCGGCACCTGGCACGACCAGTTCGACATGTCGGGGTGTGTCGGCTGCGGGCGGTGCATTGCCTGGTGTCCCACCGGCATCGACATCACCGAGGAAATGAACAAGATGGCCCGCGATGACTGACGCGGCGTGCGCCGTGGCACCGCCGCCGGTGATGGCGCCGAACCCCTACCGGGTGCGCAGTCGCGTCGTCGAAAGCCCCGACTCCGCGACCCTGTGCCTGGAACCGCTCGGCGAGGTGTTGCGCGCACCGCAACCCGGAGAGTTCATGATGCTCTACGCATTCGGCGTCGGCGAGGCCGCGATTTCGATCAGCGGTGATCCGACGGTCACCGACGGTTCGATCACGCATACGATCCGCGCGGTCGGCGCGGTGAGCCGCGCCCTGCACGACGCGCAGCCGGGAACCATCATCGGGGTCCGGGGCCCGTTCGGCACCACGTGGGGGTTGACGGAAGCCATCGGGCGGGATTTGGTCATGGTCGCCGGCGGCGTCGGCCTGTGCCCATTGCGCCCGGCGATACTCGGGGTGCTGGCGGAGCGGTCACGCTACGGCAAGGTGATGCTCATCGTGGGCGCCCGGTCGCAGGCCGACTTCGTCTTCGCCGCTCAGCTCGAAAAGTGGTCGCAGGACCCGCAGATCGACTTGCATTTGATCGTCGACGCCAAGACGCCGGGCTGGGACGGCGACGTCGGCCTGGTCACCGAGCCGCTGAGGCGGCTCGTCCTGGATCCCGATCGGACGACCGCATTCCTGTGCGGACCCGAGCCGATGCTGCGGTTCGGCGCGGAGGCCCTGCTTGCCAAAGGCGTTGCGGCCGAGAATATCCGAGTCTCTTTGGAGCGCAACATGCAGTGCGGTGCGGCATTGTGCGGTCACTGTCAGCTGGGGCCGCTGCTGTTGTGCCGCGACGGCCCCGTGGTTGGCTACGACGTCGCCGGGCCGCTGCTACGGGTGAAGGAGCTTTGATGAGCCGACCGACCCTGGCCGTGTGGAAGTTCGCCTCGTGCGACGGTTGTCAACTGACCCTGTTGGACTGCGAGGACGAGCTGCTCACCCTCGCCGACCAAGTGCAGATCGCCCACTTCGCCGAGGCGTCCAGCGCGATCGTCGCCGGCCCGTACGACGTCTCGCTGGTCGAGGGTTCGATCACCACTCGGCGCGACGAGCAGCGCATTCAAGAGATTCGGCAGCAATCGAAGGTGTTGGTCACCATCGGGGCGTGCGCCACGGCCGGGGGAGTGCAGGCGTTGCGCAACTTCGCCGACGTCACCGAGTTCGCCTCCGTCGTGTATGCCAAGCCGGAATACATTGACACGCTGGCGACGTCGACGCCGGCATCGGCGCACGTCAAGGTGGATTACCAGTTGCCGGGCTGCCCGATCGACCGGGGCCAGCTGCTCGACACTCTGGCGGCCCTGCTGATCGGACGCAAGCCGCGTCTGCCGGCCAAGACGGTGTGCACCGAGTGCAAACTCCGCGGGGTGACGTGTGTTGTTGTCGCCGAGGGGATTCCGTGCCTGGGTCCGGTCACCCACGCTGGCTGCGGGGCGTTGTGCCCCAGCCATCATCGCGGTTGCTATGGCTGTTTCGGCCCGTCCGCGGTGCCGCGCACCGCGACGTTGATCCCGCTGCTGCGCCGCGACGGGATGTCCGACGCTGACGTCGACCGGGTGTTCTCGACGTTCAACGTCGCCACGTTCGCCGCCGAACGGAGCGAGCCGTGAATTCGTCCGACCGCACACTCAGCGTCGGCGCCTTGACCCGGGTGGAAGGCGAAGGCGCACTTCACGTCACACTGCAGGATGGTGCGCTGGACAGCGTGCAGCTCAACATCTATGAGCCGCCCCGGTTCTTCGAGGCGTTCTTGCGCGGGCGCGCCCACACCGAGCCGCCGGACCTGACGGCCCGAATCTGCGGCATCTGCCCGGTCGCCTATCAGGTCAGCGCCTGCAATGCGATCGAGGACGCCTGCGGGGTTCGGGTGGATGAGGAGCTCGTCGCGTTGCGGCGGTTGCTGTACTGCGGCGAATGGATCAACAGCCATGCGCTGCACATCTACCTGTTGCATGCGCCGGACTTTCTCGGCTACCCCGACATCGTCGGCATGGCACGCGACCACCGCGAGACCGTCGAACGGGGACTGTCGCTGAAGAAGGCGGGCAACCGGCTGATGGAATTCGTCGGCGGCCGGGCGATCCATCCCGTCAATGTGCGACTGGGCGGATTCTATTCCGTCCCAACACGGTCGGACTTCGGGCCGATCGAAGAGCAGTTGCGTCGCGCGCTGGACGACGCGGTGGCGACGGCCGAGTGGGTGTCCGGGTTCGAGTTCCCCGACCTCGAGCTCGACCACGAGTTCTTGGCGCTCACGGCGCCGGGCTCCTACCCGATCGAGAACGGCGACATCGCGCGCAGCGCCGGTCCGGCCTTCGGAGTGGCCGACTTCACCGAGCACGTCGCCGAATCACAGCTGCCGTACTCCACCGCCCTGCACGCGACACTCGACGGCGGTCGCCACCTGACCGGTCCGCTGGCCCGGTACTCGCTGAACGCGCCGGCGCTGTCGCCGATCGCCGCTCAAGTGGCGGCCCGGGCCGGACTGTCAGGCGAATGCCGAAACCCGTTCCGCAGCATCATCGTCCGTGCGGTTGAAGTGGTCTATGCGATCGAAGAAGCACTGCGCATCATCGACGAATATCAGCGTCCGTCACGCCCGTTCGTCCCCGTCCCGGCTCGTGCCGCCGTTGGTCACGGGGTCAGCGAGGCGCCCCGCGGCCTGCTGTATCACCGATACCGGATCGACGAGGAGGGGCTGGTCTCGGCCGCAACGATCATCCCGCCGACTTCGCAGAATCAGGGGGCCATCGAAGCCGATCTGGCCCGCCTGGTTTCCGACAACCTTGCGCTCGACGATGCCGCGTTGACCGAACTGTGCGAACAGCTGATCCGCAGCTACGACCCGTGCATTTCATGTTCGGCGCATTTCCTGACGCTGACGGTGCAGCGACGATGACCGAGGATGACGGACCGAGCGCCGGCCGGGTGGCCGTTATCGGGCTCGGCAACCGTTACCGGCGCGACGACGGTGTCGGTGTCGCCGCTGCGATCGCAATGGACGATCTCGCGTGGCCGAACGTTGTGGTGACAACAGGTATTGCGGAACCAATGGGTGTTCTCGAGGCGTGGACGGGTGCCGCACTGGCCGTGATCATCGACGCGGCGATCGTCACCCCGGCGACTCCGGGCCGCATCCATCGTTATCAGCTAGATGAGGTGCCCACCCAAGCCGAGGGATTGAGCTCGCACAGCATCGATCTCGGCCGCACCCATGCGCTGGCTCGAGCGCTTGGGCGGACGCCCGACGAGGCGATGGTGTTCGCCGTCGAGGCGGCGGACACCGGCTCTGGCGACGGGCTGACACCGCGGGTCGCCCGGGCCGTGCCGGTGGTGGTCGGCATGGTGGCCGCCGAGATCAATCGCTTTCGGTCAGGGAAGCGATCGCAGCACGCAGGTTCTCGGTGACCTCGTCGGCGATGATGACGAGCGCCGGCTCGCCGATCACCTCGACCAGGAGTCCGGGATCCATCGCCTCAACGATCACAGTGCCCGGGTCACCCGGGTCGGCGCGCACCAACATGTTGCACGGCAGCAGCAGCCCGATCTCTCGATCCACATTGATGGCTCGATGCGCCAGAGCCGGATTGCATGCACCGAGGATCAGGTAATCCTCCATCTCCACGCCGAGCTGCGCCTGCAGTTTCGCTCTGATGTCGATTTCGGTCACTACACCGAATCCGTGCTGTGCCAGGGCTGCTCGAGTGCGGGTCACCGCATCATCGAACCGGGTCACCAACCTTGTTGCCAGTTCCGCACTCATCGCGATGCGCCATCGGTCAAGATATCAGCCCGGTTCCCCGCACCGGGGCTGGAAGATCTATGTGCTTACCGCAGTTCGGGCAGAACCGTTCGGTCGGATGGTGCTCAGCTCCGCAATGTGCGCAGAAGTGCGGTTCGTCGGCTCCCGATTCCTGCTTGGGCATCAGACGAAGCGGTTGCACGTCGGGTGCCGGCTGAAGGGGACGTCGCACCTTGAGCCCCAAGAAGGTCAGGCCGGCACCGAGGCCGATCACCGACACAACGCTGATGACGATGTACCACAACAGATTCATGCCGCTCAGCAACGACGCATCCCCGTACTGCTGGCGCAGATTGGCCGCGTTGGTCTTCAGATCATCCAGGCCGGGATAGCCGGGCGACATGGCCAGCGTCTGGTCGAACTCGTTGATGGCATCGGTGTAGTGGCCCCCATAGAAGTCGGTGAGTCCCTTGCGATAGAACCTGTCAGCGGGTCCGAGCATCGGCTTGACGCCCTTGCTGGCCAATATCGCGGCTATGCCGTCGGCCGGCGCGATGAAGTTGAACGGTTGTGACTCGCCGGCGGGGGCGAAGCTGTTCAGGCCAACCACCTTGCCGTTCAGCCCGATTGTCGGGCCACCGCTCATGCCTTCCGTCATTGCGGCGTCGATCTCGTACGCGGGGTTCGATCCCGCGACGGACTTCTTGCTGACCTTGCCGCTCTTGTAGGTGGGGTCGAGCGAAGGGCCGGTGACGTTTTGGGTGCTCTCGGGGAAGCCGACCGCGAGAATGGGCGTCCCAATGGCGACGTCGGCGTCGGTAGCGAGTTCGGACGACGGAAGGTTGCGTTTGGCTACCTTGAGAAGAGCGGCGTCGCCCTTCCCGAGGGGCCGGAAATCGACGACGTTCGCGGTCACCTTATCGGTGAGTTTCGTTCCGGTACCGGACATCAGCGCGATGCCCACGTGAGGGCCTTGGCCGGGCGTGTCGCCTTCCACCCGCGCGTTCTTCTGCAGCCACTCCAACGTGGTTGCCGGGTCGCTCGACTCGGGCGCATCCGGAAACTCGTTTTGATATTCCATGGCGGCCCGCTTGAGTATGAGTAGCGTGGCGCTCGCCGGGTCGACGCAGTGACCCGCCGTCGCCACCCAGCCGTCGGGGTTGACGACGAAAGCCGTGCAGTTCCAGGTGGCCAGGAAAGGCATGCTGGAACCTCGGCCGAATTGAGACAGGACCTCACCATTGGGCAGCCGGACCAAGCCGTAGCCTTCACCGGCGAGATACATGATGGACGGCCGAATCAGAGCCGCCGCCCGTTCCTCGGGCTTGGCTTGCGGACGCCCGCTATCGGCGGCTGCCATGCCCGGCGCACCGGCCCAGAGCATGAGGGCGACCGCCGACAACGCCACCATCCTTCGGGCCGGCGTACGCGCCGCTATTGGCGTCACGACCGGGGCCGCCGGATCTGGGCTTGAGCCCAGTGGGCGGGGCGGACCATCGATGACGGATGACGGTGCATCGCCGCAGCGAGCTCGGCTGCCTCTCGTTGCGCCGAAATCCAAGCCGGATGCAGCTCGAGGACGATTACTTCCGCGCCGACAACGGATGTCGCGGTATTTCGCTCCGTTGCGGGAGCTGTCACAGTCACAACCCTTATTTGAGCGGTTTACCGGACGAGTCGATAGGGACCGAAGTCCCGACCGTGAAGGACCTCCGTTCGTCTGTGGTTTTCGGCGTTCACCGGGGGTGATTCACGAAAGTGACCAACGCCCCGAGCCGCTGTGCCTTTGCGCCCTTACTCGATCGCGAGCCCACGCGCAGCATGGAGCTGTCTGAGCCACGTTCGCAAAGGAGTTGGCGATGAGGTCGCTTATCGTGTGCGCTTCGAGATCGCACGGCAACACCCGCCTGGTGGCCGACCGGATGGCCGAGGTGCTGGATGCCGAGGTGGTCACACCCGAGTCGGTGGACCCCGACACCGTTGGCGACTACGACCTCGTCGGGTTCGGTTCGGGCATCTACTACATGATGGCGGATGCGAGGCTGCGGAAATTGATCCGTCTACTCCCGGCCGCCGACCACCACACCGCCGCGTTCACGTTCTTCACCAGCGGCGCACGCGAGATTCCGCTGTTGGGCTACCACAGACCGATCCGGGAGAAGCTCGAGCAAAAGGGCTTCGAGGTGATCGGCTCGTTCTCCTGCCGAGGGTTCGACACTGTTGGGCCGTTCGGATTCATCGGTGGAATCAACAGGGATCGGCCCAACGACCACGACCTCGATCGGGCCGCGGCGTTCGCCGCTCGGGTCCGCAAACGGGCCGCCGGCTCGCAGGCGGCGTCGTAACGGAGGGCGGCCGGTCTCATCGAGGACGCGGACAAGGGTCCTTCGGTCGGATGGGTCGGGACTTTTGGCCACTGACTGATGAGCCATCGCGGCTCTACCGTCAGTAACAGCCGCATCGCCGATAGCGGCGTTGGTGGATTGAGGTGGTCGTCATGACCCAAGTTGCCACATTTCTGGTTGTCTCAGGGGTTGTCGTCGCGGTGTTGCTGGCCCTGGCGTCGATCAGGGTGGTGCAGCAGTACCAGCGCGGTGTGCATTTCCGCCTCGGCCGCGTGATCGGCGTTCGCGAACCCGGGCTGCGGATCATCATTCCGATCATCGACCGCCTATGGCGGATTTCGATGCGCATCGTGACGATGCCCATCCAGTCCCAGGGCATCATCACCCGCGACAACGTCAGTGTCGACATCGCCGCGGTCGCCTACTTCCGGGTCATCGACGCCCGCAAGGCCGTCGTCGTCATCGAAAACGTCAACGCCGCCATCGACCAAATCGCACAGACCACCCTTCGCAATGTCGTTGGGCAACATTCCCTCGACGAAGTGCTTGCCCAAACCGAGAAGATCAACGGCAGTATTCGCCAGATCCTTGACGCCACCACCGTGGATTGGGGCGTGGAGGTCACCTTGGTGGAGCTCAAGGACATTCAGCTCCCGGACAGCATGAAACGCGCCATGGCGCGCGAGGCCGAGGCGGAGCGGGAGAAGCGGGCCAAAATCATTGCGGCCGAGGGGGAGGCCCGCGCGGCCGCGGCGCTCGGCGACGCCTCCGACACCATGATGAGACACCCGCTGGCGTTGCAGCTGCGCAACCTGCAGACGTTGCTCGAACTGGGGGTGGAGAAGAACACCACCATCGTTTTTCCCGCCCCGCTGATGACCGCGATCGGAGAACTCACCGCCTTTTTGGCGCGTGAGACCGATGCGTCCAAGAGCACCGGCCAATCCGAGGAGAAGCTGGTGCGGGCAGCTGCACTGCACTGAACGCTGCCCGACTCTATGCGGGCTGGAGAAAGCCGAGCGACGCTGGGAGGGAGGCTTTTTGTGATCGGCCAGGTTTTCGACCGGCGCAGCAATGCCCTCAACCTGTGGCGGCTGATCCTGGCCATCGAGGTGATCCTGTGGCATTCGTTTGCGGTGACCGGCCATAGTGTTTCGTCACCGGTCGCGCAGCGGCTTTTGTTTTCTCTAGGCGTGGACGGCTTTTTCGCGGTGTCAGGCTTCTTGGTTACCGCGAGCTGGCTGAACAACCCGCAACCAAGAGCGTATCTGCAGGCTCGAGCACTGCGCATCCTGCCGGGCTTCTACACGTGTTTGATCGTCACCGCTTTTGTTTTCGCGCCGATCGGTCTCGCGCTGCAAGGTGGGTCTGCGCTAGGCCTTTTGCGCTCTAGTGGACCGCTGAAGTTCGTTCTGTTCAACAGCGCTATCGCTCACCTCAAACTCGACGTGGGTGGCACACCGCAAGGCGTCCCACACCCCCGCACGTGGAACGCGTCGCTGTGGACCTTGGTGTTCGAGGTGATCTGCTACCTCGCGGTGCTCGCCATCGGCGTTGTCGGTCTGGCACGGTATCGGTGGACATCTTCGGCTATGTTGGCCGCCGGTGTGATCGTGGCGCTGCTGTTGCCGCCCATGGCTGACCCGTGGTCGTGGACCATCCCGCAATGTCTTGCACGCTTTACGATTATGTTCGCCGCCGGCGCGGTGCTCTATCAGCTTCGGGACGTGATACCGGCTCGATGGTCTTGGGTCGCAGCAAGTTTCGCGATCGTCGCGGTCTGCGGCCTGCTGTTGCCCGACTATCGGATCATTGGCGCATTACCCCTGGCCTACGGGATCATCGCGTCCGGCATCATGCTGCATAGGTTCCATCTACACAACGATCTGTCGTACGGCGTGTACATCTACGCATGGCCGACCCAGCAGCTCCTCGTCATCGGCGGGCTCAGACACTTTGACCCGCTTATCTTTGCGGTGGTGGCGACCACGGCCACATTGCCGTTCGCTGCGGCAAGCTGGTTCGCCATCGAGAAACCGGCACTGCGGCTCAAGGCGGCCAAATTGCCCCATCACGTGTGAACGCCGTGTGGGGTCTGGTGACCTTTGACTCTGTCCCGCAACCGGTTCTGTGACGTAGCACTTTACCTATGCGCCACAGAACGAAAACGCCACAGGACATCGATGTTCAGGTCACCACGCGCGACGAGCTTCCAGCGGCGGCCGAATACGCGCGCAGCAAGATCAGTGAGCTCACACGGTACGCAAGCCGGCCGGTGCTGCACGCAAGCGTCCGACTGACCAGGCATCGCGATCCGGCGGTGCAGCGGCCCGTCGTCGCGCAGGCCAATCTCGATGTCGATGGCCGGCCCGTCCGCGCCCAGGTCCAGGCCGACACGGCGCGGGAAGCGGTCGACCTTCTCGCGGCGCGGTTGCGCCGCCGCCTGGAACGCGCCGCCGAACACTGGGAGGCGCGCCGCGGCGAGCTACCGGCGGGTGCCGCCGAATGGCGGCATGAGTCCGAGCCGGCGCGCCGGCCGAACTACTTCGCTCGTCCGGCAGACCAGCGCCGCGTCATCCGCCGTAAATCGTTCACCATGGCGCCCTGCACCATCGACGATGCCGCCCGCGAAATGGAGCTGCTCGACTACGACTTCCACCTGTTCACGGAGAAAGGCACGGGCATTGCCGGTGTGCTGTATCGCGCAGGGCCAACGGGCTACCGCCTTGCGTTGGCAGCACCGGCCCTGGCCGACCAGGTGAGTCAGCACACGCTACCCGTGACCGTGAGCCAACAATCGCTGCCGTGCCTCACCGAAGAGGGAGCCGCCAACCGGCTGGCCGTACTCGGCCTGCCGTTCCTGTTCTTCATCCACGCCGACTACGGCTGCGCCAGCGTGTTATACCACCGCTACGACGGGCATTACGGCTTGATCACCCCGGCCGGCTAGGGCGCCTCTAAGCGGTGCGCAGGGCATATCGGCGCGCTCACCAAGGACCAAGGACCCTCGTAGGCATCGGGGCGCACCGCGCAGACTGGCGCCATGGCCAACACGACAAAGCGGATCGCCCAGATCGCCGCGCTGTTCACCGCTCTCTACTGCGCGCGCAGGTATTACCGCAACTGGGGCGCAACCAAGGCGGAGTCGCAGATGCGTTTTCCGGGTGACGCCTTGGTGAGCGATCCGGCGGTCCAGACGACCGAGGCGGTCGACATCGACGCGACTGCGTCCGCGGTCTGGTCCCGGCTACTGCAGATGGGCCAGGATCGGGGTGAACGCTACGACACCGAGGGGCTGAGAAGCCCTGTGGAGCAGCATGATAACGGGGAGCTGCGGGTGGGGGATGGGATCCGCCTGGCTCCCGAAGGCTGGATGGGGTTACCCGACGGGCTGACCCTGCGCGTCGATGAGATCGTGCCCGGAAAATACATCGTGCTCGATGCCATGCGGTTGGCGCCACACTGGAATGCGGTCTTGTCATTTCACCTCCAGCCACACTGGGAGGACCGCGTCCGCCTGCTCGCACGCGCCCGAATCGCCCTGCGCTACCCGGGCGAAGTCTTCGTCATGGAACTGGCCAGGCCGTTGATAGCGCTCGGGACACGCGCGTTGCTGCTTGCGGTCAAGCGCCGGGCGGAGCGCCTCACCGTGACGGAGCCGATCCGCTCGTCTGTCAAAACGAGTTGACCTGCCCATTAGTCCGCGACGAGAAGGCCGAACGACCCTAGCGCCGGCTGTGGCGGCTGCCTACTTTCGACAGTAGACGCAATCCGCAACTCCAGGAGGACACGATGACCACCGCACGAGACATCATGAATGCCGGTGTGACCTGTGTCGGCGAGCACGAGACCCTAACCGCCGCCGCCCAACACATGCGGGAGCACAACATCGGTGCATTGCCGATCTGCGGGGACGACGACAAGCTGCACGGGATGCTCACCGACCGTGACATCGTGGTCAAAGGCCTGGCCGAAGGCCTGGACCCGAACACCGCCACGGCCGGGGAGCTGGCCCGGAACAGCGTTTACTTCGTGGACGTGGACGCGAGCATCCCGGACATGCTCAACACGATGGAAGAGCATCAGGTCCGTCGCCTCCCCGTCATCGAAGGGCATCGCCTGGTCGGCATCGTCACCGAGGCTGACATCGCCCGGCACCTGCCCGAACACGCCATCGTGCAGTTCGTCAAGGCGATTTGCGCGCCATCGGCCATCGCCAGCTAGCTGGGTTGGGCGGCTCGGACGATGAAACCAATCCTGGTAGGAATCGACGGTTCGTCGGCGGCGGTCGCGGCCGCGCTGTGGGGTATCGACGAGGCGATCACCCGCGGGGTGCCGCTGCGTCTGATCTCCGTCGTCAAGCCGACGCATGAATCCCCGGAAGACTACGAGCGCGACATCGCACACGCCCAAAAGTCGCTCCTGCAAGCACGGTTGGCCGTCGAGGCCTTGGGCAAGGCCGTCACGATCGAAACCGACGTGCCGCGGGGTCCCGCCGGGTCCGTGCTGTTGGAGGCATCCTCGGATGCCGAGATGATCTGCGTCGGTTGCGTCGGCATCGGACGCTACGCGCGCTCGATCGTGGGGTCGACGGCGACGGAGCTCGCCGAGGAGGCGCGCTGCCCGGTCGCGGTCCTGCGGACCGAATCCGACCGGCCGCCACCGGACATCAATTGGATCGTGGTCCGGATGACGGACGCGCCCGGCAACGACATTGTCGTGAATTACGCTGCAGCGGAGGCGAAGTTGCGCAGGGCTCCGATGCTTGTCCTCGGTGGCCGGCCCGAGGAACTCACCGAGCACGCCGACGGCGAATTCGAACGCCGGGTAGCAGAATGGCGGCAGCACTATCCCGAGGTGCGCGTTTATCGGATCACCACGAAGCACGCCATCGCCAGCTACCTGAGCGCGAACGACGAAAGGGTTCAGCTCGCGGTGATCGGCGGCGATGAGGCTGGTCAGCTGGCGCAGTTGGTCGGGCCGCAAGGGCATCCGCTCTTCCGCCACCCCGAATGCTCCGTGCTCGTGGTGCGCTAGAGGGCCGCTAGAGGGCCGCTAGAGGGCATCGTGAAGATCAGTCCCAGAAGCCGCGGGACCAACACGGCGCGCGGCAGGGAACGGGTTTTGGTCGGTGCCGATGTCCCGGCGGCGCGTGCGGTCAGCGTGTTGATGCTGCTGTGCCTTCTGGTTTGGTTGGTGGTGCTGGTCGCACGCGAATATCTCGGCTACGAACGTGTTGCCCCGGGCCGGTTCGGCTGGTCGGTGGCGCTGCTGGGCGCGGCCGCCTTGATCGCGCGCGGCATTTTTCTCGGCCGTCCGGTGACCACCGCGCATGCGATATACGCGGCTGCCGCGGTGGGTGCCGGGCTGGGCGCGCACTTCCTGTCCTGGGCGGTGCTGGGCAATGTTCTGATTGCCGGCAGTGGGCTCGCGTTGATGTCACCCACCACGGCCCGGCCGCAGCCGGAGCTGCTGGACCAGGTGTGGGCGCTGGTCAACGCCACGCGGAGGGATCCCTTGGCACCCTTCGCCATGCACTCGAGCAAGAGCTATCACTTCAACACCGAAGGGACCGCGGCGATCGCTTTCCGCACGCGGCTCGGGTTCGCCGTCGTCAGCGGCGACCCGATCGGCGACGTGACGCAATTCGACGATCTGGTGGCCGATTTCGTCCGCATGTGCCGCAGCCGCGGATGGCAGGTCATCGTATTGGCCGCCGGCGAACGCCACCTTCGGTTGTGGTGCAGGGACACGGTGGGGCAGCCGATGCTGTCGGTGCCGATCGGCCGCGATGTCGTCGTGGATATCCGCCATTTCACCCTGCGGGGGCGCCGCTTTCGCAACCTGCGCCAAGCGGTGCAGCGCACACACAACGGCGGTGTCACGACCGAGATCGTCGACGAACAACAACTCAGCGGCGCGATGCTGGCCGAGCTGACCGAGGTGTTGTACGCCGCTCACCGCGCGGCACGCACCGACCGCGGGTTTTGCATGAACCTCGACGGTGCGCTGCAGGGCCGCTTCCCCGGTGTCGCGTTGGCCATCGCCCGGGACGGGTGCGGGCGGGCGGTCGCGTTCCACCGATACTTAACCGCCGGCGGGGGAACGGAAGTCAGCCTCGACGTGCCGTTCCGCCGCCCGGACGCGCCCAACGGCGTCGACGAGCGGCTCAGCGTCGACATGATCGCTCATACGCAAAGCACTGGCGGACAGCGCCTTTCGCTCGCCTTCGCGGCGTTTCCGGAAATCTTCGAAGCCGCTCGACCGGGCCCGCTGCAGCGGATCGCGCTTTGGCTGATCCACTTGCTGGACCCACTGATCCGGCTGGAGTCCTTGTATCGCTACCTCCGCAAGTTCCACGCGCTGTCCGAGCGACGCTACGTGGTGTTGTGCGCCCACCATATTCCGGCTGCGCTGATGGTGTTGCTGTCGCTGGAGTTCGTACCGCGCCCGCGCCGGATGAGGTCAGGGTAGCCGCAGGGTCACTCCACCGGCCCACCGAAACGGAACCGGCGGCCGGTGACAACCTCGGGGATGATCCGCACGTAGTGCGACTTCTCCGACGTGGTCCAGGGCAGTACCTGGGCGCGCTCGGCTTCCTCGATTTCCTCGTTGGAGCGAAGAGAGCGCGCGGTACCCTTGATGATCACGCTCCACCCCTCGGCGACATTGTGGTCGTCCACCTCGAACAGCACCCGGTTGTTTATCGCGGTGCTGACCAGCTTGGTGCCCTCCGCGGTGCGAAACAGCACAGTGTGGCGCTGCACGACGTAGTTGACCGGGAAGATCTCGGGCTGACCACCAACGCTGGTGACCAGGCGCCCCAGTGTCACGCCCGCCAGGAGATCCCAGCATTGGTTCACCGGCAGGATGGAAACCCCATCATCGATCAGTGACATCAGTCGTCCCCTTCGTCAGCAGCACTACACACTCGATGGTATTGCGCAGGCCGGCCAGGGGCGTCGGCCGAAAGTCCCGCGGGACGGTGACCAAAGGTGTTACCCACTTCGCCATACCGCCGCGCAACGTCTAGCGGATCTGCAGCACATCGCCCAACCGACGCCGCGGAGTTGCCGGCGGAAGTTGCTCCATCGGCGGCGCGATCCCCACGCGGATCAACACTTGCGGCTCGCCGCGCCGGCCGACGAGTTCCCGCACGATGTCACGGCTCTCGTCGAGTTCGATCAGATGGGTGAGCGGACAGGTCGCCATGCCCGCCATCGTGCACTCCAGCAACACCGTCGACAACACTTCGCCGCACAGCAACACGTCGGACCTGGTGTCCTCGGGGGTCGACAGCACAAGGATTTTCGCCCAATCCGCTTTGACCTCACCGCGCCGGTCCGCGTGGCTCCTGATCGGGAAGCTGCGGGCCACGTCGACCCGCCAGCTCTCCTTGTCGGAGGCCAGCGCGCTTGGCGGCATCCCCTCGGCCAACACGAAGGAGGAAGTCCACCAGTCGAGTTCGGCGTGATAGTACAAGTCGTCGCGGCGGAGCTCCTCGGTGAGTTGCGACGCCTCCACCAGGAGCGGTCGCACCTCGTCGGGCAGAACGTCCAGGGTGACCTGGGTGTCGTCGAAGGTGCCACGCAGTGTGGGTTCGAACATGTCCCAATACGTGGGGCGTCCCAACGGAAGCCGGTCGGCGCGGCGCTGCAGGATGGCCTCGGCGCGGCGGTGCTGGGCTTCGGTCACGTGCTCTAGCGGGCTGAAGGTGACCGAGGCCAGCTGGCCGGGGTCATTGGAGTCGGGAAACCGCTCCACTTTCGGTTCCCAGCCCGCCGCGGTCATGGCGACGCAAAGGTGGTTCAGAACGGCGCCACAGGACAGGATCACTTCTCGGCCGGAATAATCGGTGGCCGGTATCGCCCGGTGACGGTCGACGAACAGGCGCAGGGCGCCGGCCTCGGTCACCCAGCGCCACGGCTGGCTGTTGTGCACCGAGGGAGCGCGGCAGGCGAGCAGCACCGCCCGTTGGATCACGTCGATGTCCGGCCTCTCAGCCATCATGCCGACCCCCTGTGCGCTTCGCGGCTCAGACTTTGGACGCGTTCTTCTCCACGTAACCGACCACGTCGGCCAGTGTCCGCAGCGATGCGTAATCCGACTCCGGGATATCGACATGCAGCCGCTTGTGAATCCCACGCAGAAAGCTCAGCCAGTCCATGGAATCCAGATCGACCTGGTCGCGCAGCAGGACGTCGTCGCGAATCTCGTCGGGTTCGATCTCGGGGGCGATGGTCGTCAGCACCGACAAGACGACGGCGCGAGTGTCTTCATTGGTCATTGCGCATCACTTTTCTAGTAGGTCGGGCTGCTGGAGCAGCTCGTTGATCGCGGCGAGGAATAGCGCGCCCCGGTGTCCGTCGCTGGCGCGGTGGTCGGCGGCGAGCGTTGCCTGGACCGTTGTGACGACCCGGATCCCGCCGTCGATGACGCAGACCCGCTCGGCCGGCTGGCCAAAACCGACGATCGCGACCTGCGGCGGATAGATGACGCCGAAGACCGCATCGACGCCCTGGTCGCCGAGGTTGGTGACCGTGATGGTCGGGTCCGACATCTCCGAACTCCGCATCGAGAAGGTACGCGCCCGCCCCACCAGATCGGTGAGGTCGTCCATGAGTTCGTCCAGCTTCTTCTCCGGCACGTCGTGAATGGCCGGCGCGACCAGGCCGCCCCCGCGCAGCGATATCCCGACACCGACATGAACCCCCGCCGCGGGCTCGAACCCGTCTTCCCGCCAGAATCCGTTGAACTCACCGAACCGCTGCGCGGCGACGCCGACGGCCTTCAAGAGCAAGACGGCCGGCAGGACCCGTTCGTCGATGGATCGCTGCGCATTTCTCGTCGTCAGCCAGGACAGCGACTTTTCCAGCATGATTTCTTCGGCGAGGTAGTAGTGCGGGATCTCCCGCTTCGACCGGCTCATCGCGGCGGCGATCGACTTTCGCATCTGTGTGGCGCGGTCGGCCGCCGTCGGCTTGGCCGCCGGTTGCGCGACCGGTTGCGCGACCGCGACCGGCTTGGCCGCGGCCGCGTGCTCGACGTCGTTGATGGTGACGGCGCCCTGCGGTCCGGTGCCGCTCACCGACTCGATGTCGACGCCCAGCGACTGGGCCAACCGCCGTGCGGCCGGAGACACCCAGCGGCGCCGCCCGGGGGCGGTCGGGGGAGCGGTGGGCGCCGACGGTGCAGTCGGCGTCGGCGGCGGCGGCGCCGTCGCCGGCTTGGTGGCCGCCTTGGTCGACGGCCGTGGCGTCGGGCGCTTCTCCGCCTGCTCGCCGGGTGCCGTCAGCGTGGCCAACGTCGTTCCCACCTGGACGGTTTCACCGACGGGCACGACGAGCTCGTTGACGGTGCCTTCCTGCCAGCATTCGACTTCGACGGCGGCCTTGGTGGTCTCGACGATCGCCACGACCTGGCCGCGAGTCACCGTGTCCCCGGGCTTGACCAGCCACTCGTTCAGGGTGCCTTCATCCATGTCCGAGCCGAGCGAGGGCATCTTGAATTCGATCACGACGGGTTCCCGAAAAGGCTCTGCACGGCGGTGACGATCTTGGCGGTTTGAGGTAGGGCGGCCTCTTCCAGGTGCTTGGCGTAAGGCATGGGCACCTCGGTGCTGCACACCCGGGCCACCGGCGCGTCGAGGTCGTAGAAGGCGCCCTCCATCACGCGTGCGGTGATTTCCGCGGCCAGGCTCCCGGTGCGCCACGCCTCGTCGACCACCACCGCTCGATGTGTCTTGCGGACGGAGTCGAGGATGGTCTCGTCGTCAAGTGGCCGCAACACCCGCAAATCGACTACCTCGCAGTCGATTCCGGCCAGCGACAGCTCGTTGGCGGCGTCGAGCGTCTTCGGCAGGCTACCGCCGTAGGTGATCAAGGTGACGTCGCTGCCGCTGCGGCGGACCGCCGCCCGCGAGATGTCCGTCGGGGCGAGAACATCGACATCCGTTGAGGTGTTGTAGAGCTGAACGTGCTCGAAGATCACCACCGGGTCCGGGTCCGCCAGGGCCGGTGCCAGCATGCCGTACGCGTCCTCGACGGTGGCCGGAGCCACCACCTTGATGCCCGGGATGTGGGCATACCAGGGCTCGAGGCTGTGCGAATGCTGCGCGGCGAGCTGGCGCCCGGCACCCGTGGCCATGCGGACGACGATCGGCACCGAGAATTGCCCACCCGACATATGACGAAGGGCCGCAGCGGTATTGACGATCTGGTCGAGTGCCAGCAGGCTGAAGTTGACCGTCATGACTTCCACGATCGGGCGCAGGCCGTTGAGCGCCGCGCCGATCCCGATGCCGACGAAGCCCAATTCCGACAGCGGCGTATCCCGCACGCGGTCCGGCCCGAAGTCGTCCAACAGGCCCTTGGAGGCGGCGTACGTTCCCCCATACCGTCCGACATCCTCACCCATCAGCACCACCCGCGGGTCGTCGCGCAGGGCGTCGCGCAGCGCATCGTGCACGGCGGTCCGGTAGCTGGTCTTCATCGCGCCGCCTCCGGAGTCAGCACGTCGCGTTCGAGATCCGCAACGTCCTCCCACGTTCCGGCCTCGGCGAACGCCACCGCCTCCTCGATCTCGGTGGCCGCCGCAGCTTCGATCTCATGCACGTCGGCGTCGGACAGCGTGCCGTCGCCCAAGCACTTCTCGGTGAATGCCTGGATCGGGTCACGCTCGCGCCACCGCTCGACCTCGGCCTTGTCCCGGTACAGTTCCGGGTCGAACATCGAATGTGCCCGGAACCGGTAGGTGCGGAACTCGATGAAGAACGGGCCGCCGGTGTCGCGGACGTGATCGACACCCTGCTGTGCGGCCGCGTGGCACGCCTCGACATCCATCCCGTCGACGGCCAGCGTGGGAACGCGATAGGCGGCCGCCTTGACGGTGAGGTCGGTCTGCGACTGGGCCCGGTCCAGTGCGGTGCCCATCGCGTAAAGGTTGTTCTCGCAACAGAACAACACCGGCAGGTTCCACAGCGCGGCCATGTTCAACGACTCGTGAAACGCGCCTTCGGCCACCGCGCCGTCGCCGAAGTAGCAGGCGGTCACCCGCTTCTGCTGCAGCATGGCGTCGGCCAGCGCGATGCCCACCGCGAGCGGCAGCCCGCCGGCCACGATCGCGTTACCCCCATAGAACCGCTTGACCGCGTCGAACAGGTGCATCGAACCGCCGCGGCCGCGCGAGCAGCCCTCCTGCTTGCCGAACATCTCGGCCATGATCGAGGGCATCGGGATGCCGCGCAGCAGCGCGTGCGCGTGCTCGCGATAGGTCGCGACCACCGCGTCGTCGTCGGCCAGCGCGCGCAGCGACCCGGCGGCCACAGCCTCCTCACCGACGTAGAGGTGCAGGAATCCGCGAATCTTGGCCGCGCTGTACAGTTCCGCGCATTTTTCCTCCATCCGCCGAACGCGGACCATGTCGGACAACAGTTCATGGGCCAGCTTCGTATCGGTCATGACGGCACCCCTTCGGCGTGATGAATCGCTTGCTGCTGCTCGATGGTGGAGGTATCCCCTTCGGGCAAGCCGAGTTCGCGGGCCTTCAGCAGGCGCCGCATGATTTTGCCGCTGCTCGTGTGGGGCAGCGAGTCGACGAACTCGATCTCCTTGGGCGCCACGGTGGCCCCCAGCCGCTTGCGGGCGTGGCCCAGCAGTTCCAGCCGCAGGTCTTCGTCGGCCACGACACCGTTCTTCAGCGTGACAAAGGCTTTGACCATCTCGCCGACCGTCGGATCGGGTATGCCGATGACGGCCGCCTCGGCGACCGCCGGGTGATCGGTCAGCGCGCTTTCGACTTCGAACGGCCCGATCAGATGCCCCGCGGACTTGATCACGTCGTCCTTGCGCCCGACGAACCAGAAGTAGCCGTCGGCATCCTTTTTCGCGAGATCGCCACTCAGGTACAGGCCGTCCGCGAAGGAGTTTCGGTATCGCTCTTCGGCGTTCAGATAGCCGCGGAACATCGACGGCCAGCCGGGCTTGAGCGCGAGCTCGCCCTCGACGCCGGGTTCGTCGATCACCTCAGGGGTGCCATCGTCGTTGTGGTGCACGATGAATGCGTCCACCCCGGGCAGCGGGCGGCCCATCGAGCCGGGCTTGATGTCGAACGCGGGTGTGTTGGCGATCATGATGCCGCCCGTCTCGGTCTGCCACCAGTTGTCGTGAATCGGCAAGCCCAGCACCCGCTTTCCCCACCAGACCGCTTCCGGGTTGAGCGGTTCGCCGACGCTGGCGATGAAGCGCAGCCGCGGAAAGTGGTATTGCGCGGGTAGTTCCGGTCCCGCCTTGATGAGCATCCGGATGGCGGTCGGTGCGGTGTACCACACCGAGACGCCCTGGTCCTGCAGGATGCGGTACCAGCGTTCGGCGTCGAAGTCCGCTTCGTCGACGATGGAGGTAACCCCGTGCAGCAGGGGGCTGATGATGCCGTAGGACGTGCCCGTCACCCAGCCCGGATCGGCTGTGCACCAATAGGTGTCGTCGGCGTGCAGGTCCAGCGCGTACAAGCCGGTGACGTAGTGCATCGCGACGGCGCCGTGCACGTGGATGGCGCCTTTGGGCGTACCGGTGGTCCCGCTGGTGAAGTGCAGTAAGGCCGGGTCATCGGCGGTGGTGGGCTCGATCGGCGGGTTCTCGTCGGCCGCGTCCACCCACTGCCAGAAGTCGAGCGTTCCCGGCGGCGCGCCGTCGGCCTGGCCGTCATCGACGACGAAGATGTGCCGCACCGACGGCAGTCGATCGCGGATCTTGGCGATCTTGCGCTGATAGATCGCCCTGGTGGTCACCAGTACGTCGGCTTGCCCGATGTTGACTCGCGTGGCAATCGGCTCGGGCCCGAAGGCCGAGAACAAGGGCGAGACGACGCTGCCGTTGCGCAGCGCGCCCAGCATCGCGATGTAGAGCTCAGAGGTGCGGCTCATGAGCGTGAACACGCGATCGCCCTTATTGATGCCCAACGAACGCAGCGCGCCGGAGAACCGCCTGGACAGCCGGCCTAGCTCCGCATAACTGAGGTCGTGGGTGGTGATCACGCCGTCCACGGGCCTATCGGTGACGAACCGCAAGGCCGTGCGCTTCGCGGCGGGACCCTCCCTGTGGCGATCAACTGCGGCGTAGGCGATGTTGCACAGGCCGGGCCCCATACCTTCGCACAAATCCGGTATGTCGGACCAGCGGAACCGGGCGCGCTCGCGCTCGTAGTCCGTCAGGTTGGGCTGAACACGAGAGTCAGCGGCTGTTTTGTGGATGACATCCATCAGGGTTTCCTAGGTTGGCGTGGTCGTCTTCATCGTTTGTCGCGCGGCGACGCCGCAATAGAGACAAAGGTCATCAGTCGCCCCGGCCGCGCGGCGGGCCCAATGACCTGAGCCTGGGGACCAAGGACCCTGGCGCGCGATGCCCGCATGCCTGAGGGTCCGAGTGAGACAGGAGAGGCGACGAGCAATGACCCCAACGATGGTCGACACCAAAGTGCTCACCAAGGCGGTGGAGCTCGCCTGCCGGGCACCCTCGCTGCACAACAGCCAGCCATGGCGATGGGTCGCCGGCGGCCCGACAGTCGATCTCTTCGCCGACCCGCACCGCATGGTGCCCTCGGCCGACAGCTCGGGCCGCGAGTCGATCATCAGCTGCGGCGCGGTGCTCGATCACTTCCGGGTCGCGATGGCCGCCGACGGGTGGGAGAGCAACGTCGACGAGTTTCCCAACCCCAACAACCTCGACCACCTGGCCTCGATCGACTTCGTTTCCGCCCACTACGTCGCCGTCGCCCGACGAGACCGCGCCGCGGCGATCCTGCGTCGCAGGACCGACCGGCGCCCGTTCGGTGCACCGAGGGATTGGGCGTCCTTCGAGCCGGTGCTGCGGAGTGCCTTCAACGGTGACGTGGCCACCCTCGACGTGCTCGCCGACAACGCGCTGCCATTGCTGGTGGAGGCCGCTCGCCTCAATGAGGCCTTACGCCGCTACGACGACCTCTACCAGCACGAATTACGTTGGTGGACAGCGCCGGGCCGGCACGACGACGGCATACCCGAAGCCGCGCTGGTGAACGAGACGCAGCCCGGCGCCGTCGACGTGAACCGCCGATTTCCCGCCGAGGGGCACACCCGGCCGAGTTCCGCGGGTCTCCACGATCAAGCAAAGGTCCTTGTCCTGTCCACGCCGGGGGACACCCGCGCGGACGCATTTCGTTGCGGCCAGGCGCTTTCGGCGATTCTGCTGGAGTGCACCATGGCCGGCATGGCGACCTGCACCGTGACGCACGTGACGGAGCTGCAAGCCAGTCGCGACATGATTCGGGAGCTCATATCCGATGCCGAGGCGGTACCCCAGGTCTTGATCCGGGTGGGCACCGCATCCGCGGGCAAGGGCGCTCCCGAACCGACGCCGCGGCGGCCCATACGCGAGGTCTTGGAGATGCGCCGGTAGTGCGAGTCCGGTTGCGCCTCAATATCTTCGAAGGGAGACGATAGTGAATGCCCATGCAGGGGACTGGCTCGTCATCAAGAGCGCCACGATCGGGCGTCCGGATCTGCGCGGGTTGATCACCTCGGTGCGTTCGCCGGATGGTGAACCGCCCTACCGGGTTCGGTGGCTGGCCACCGGGGAGGAGGCGACCGTGTTCCCCGGCCCCGACGCGATAGTCGTCACCGCCGCGGAACAGAAGGCCGCCGACGAGCGAGCACGGTCGCGATTTGCCGCGATGCAAGCCGCCATACGGGACCACGTCCGAGGCGGGTAACCAGAAGATGCCTTCTACCACCGACGGATGCCCATCATTGACGGACGCCGACGTCGATGAGCTCGCGTTCGAGTTCCTGCACTCGCCCTATGCCGGCGACACCTATGTCGACTGGCGCCTGGACCAGCGCCTCGATGGCTTTCTCCGCCACCGCGGATTGGTCCGTCTTACCGAAGACGGCGACGCCTACGGCCTGATCCTCAACCGGGTCATGGCTTATATCGGCGAGTTGCGTCGGAGGCGCTGAGCCGACGAACGACCCGCAAGCCTGGGACTTCGGTCCCTACCGCCGATTTCGCCGGGGTGGTCGGATGAACTCCTAGAGGTAAGTCTGAGGCTAAGGAGATTGCCATGACTATCCTTCCCGTTCGGCGGCCGAGGTCGCTCTTTCCCGAGTTCTCCGACCTGTTCGCCGGCTTCCCCGCCCTGACCGGACTTCGGCCCGTTTTCGATACCCGCATGATGCGGCTCGAAGACGAGATGAAGGAGGGCCGCTACGTGGTGCGCGCGGAAATCCCCGGCGTCGACCCCGCAAAGAACCTCGACGTCACCGTGCGCGACGGACAGCTCACCATCAAGGCCGAGCGCAGCGAGAAGAAAGACTTCGACGGGCGCTCCGAATTCTCCTACGGCTCGTTCATTCGGACCGTGGCGTTGCCGGCGGGCGCCGACGAAGAAAACATCGAAGCTAATTACGACAAAGGCATCCTCACCGTGTCGGTGGCGGTTTCGGAGGCGAAGCCGGCCGAGCGGCACGTCCAGGTGCAGTCGAACGGAAAGTGACCGTGGTGTGTGATGACCAGAGCAGCTGACGCTACCCGCCGCTCGCCGCGGCGCGTGTTCCGCGACCGCGCCGAGGCAGGCCGGGTGCTGGCGAACCTCCTCGGCGCCTACCGCGACAGGCACGACGTCATCGTGCTGGGCCTGGCGCGGGGCGGCATACCCGTGGCGTGGGAGGTCGCGGCGGCGCTGCATGCCCCGTTGGATGCCTTCGTCGTGCGCAAGCTCGGCGCCCCCGGCCACGAGGAGTTCGCCGTTGGAGCATTGGCGAGTGGGGGCCGCGTCGTGGTCAACGACGACGTCGTGCGGGGTCTGCGGATCACCCCGCAGGAATTGCGCGCCGTCGCCGAGCGGGAAGGCCGGGAACTGATTCGGCGCGAGGCCGCCTATCGCGACGGGCGTCCACCCGTGGATGTGGCCGGCAAGACGGTCATCCTTGTTGACGACGGATTAGCCACCGGCGCAAGCATGTTCGCGGCGGTGCAGGCGCTACAGGAAGCCGAGCCCGCACACATCGTCATCGCCGTGCCGGCGGCCCCCGAGTCCACGTGCCGGGAATTCGCCGGGCAGGTCGACGATGTCGTGTGCGCGAGCATGCCCACCCCGTTTCTCGCGGTCGGGGAGTCGTTCTGGGATTTCCGGCAAGTCACCGACGAAGAGGTTCGCCGGCTGCTCGCCACGCCGACGACCGAGGCGCCGCGGAGGGCCGCGGCGCGGACGCCGGCCGAGCTGATCAGAGAGGTGGCCATCGACGCACCGGCGGGTGTCCCGCCGCGTGAGACGCTGGAGGAGCTGATCGGTGACGCGCGCATCGTGCTGATCGGCGAAAGCTCGCATGGCACACACGAGTTCTACGAGGCCCGGTCCGAAATCACGAAGTGGCTGATCGAGGAGAAGGGTTTCTGTGCCGTCGCGGCGGAGGCGGATTGGCCCGACGCCTACCGGGTGAATCGCTACGTTCGCGGCATCGGCGAGGACACGAGCGCCGACGAGGCGTTGAGCGGATTCGAGCGTTTTCCCGCCTGGATGTGGCGCAACACCGTCGTTCGTGACTTCGTCGACTGGCTGCGCATCCGAAACCGGCTGCACGAGAACAACGGCCAGCGGCAGGCCGGCTTCTACGGCCTGGACCTGTACAGCCTGCATCGGTCGATGCACGAAGTGATCAGCTACCTCGATAAAATGGACCCGAAGGCGGCGGCGCGGGCGCGGGAACGTTATGCCTGCTTCGACCACACCTCGGCGGACGACGGTCAGGCGTACGGCTTCTCGGCGGCCTTCGGCGCCGGGCCATCGTGCGAAAAGGAAGCGATCGATCAACTTATCGACATGCAGCGCAACGAACTGGCCTATGCGCGAAGGGATGGGCTGCTCGCCGAGGACGAATTGTTCTACGCCCACCAGAACGCCCAGACGGTGCACAACGCGGAGGTTTACTACCGGGCAATGTTCAGCGGGCGAGTCACCTCGTGGAACCTGCGGGACAAGCACATGGCGCAGACGCTCGAGGCACTGCTGAAGCACCTGGACCGCCACCACGATGTCCCTTCGGCGCGAATTGTCGTGTGGGCCCACAACTCCCACGTCGGCGACGCGCGCGCCACCGAGGTGTGGGCCGATGGACAACTCACGCTCGGTCAACTGGTCCGGCAGCGACACGGCGATGAATCACGTCTGATCGGCTTCAGCACGTACACGGGCACTGTCACCGCCGCCAGCGACTGGGGTGGCATCGCCGAACGGAAGGTCGTCCGCCCGGCGCTCAACGGAAGCATCGAAGAACTCCTGCATGAGACGGGCAGGAGCGAGTTTTTGGTGTCGCCGCACATCGGCTCGGGGGCCGCCGAGCCGCTCAGCGCGGTCCGGTTGGGGCGTGCCATCGGCGTGATCTACCGGCCAGAGACCGAACGGCAGAGTCACTACTTCCACGTCCGGCCGGCCGACCAGTTCGACGCGATGATCCACATCGACAGGACCCGGGCGCTCGAACCCCTCGAGGTCACCAGCCTGTGGATCGCGGGCGAAACGCCGGAAACGTACCCGAGCGGCCTTTAACCGATACGGAGTCGACGGAAAGATGGAGACGCCAGCCGCGACGGGCCGAGCGCAGATTGTGACGTTGACCATGAACCCGGCGCTCGACATCACGACAAGTGTCGGTGTCGTACGGCCAACCGACAAATTGCGCTGCTCCGCGACTCGTTACGACCCGGGCGGAGGAGGCATCAACGTCGCCCGGATCGCGCGGGTACTGGGCGCCTCGGTGCTGGCGGTGTTTCCTGCGGGCGGCTCACACGGCGGTCTCGTCACGAGCCTGCTCAGCGACGCGGAAGTGCCGTTCGTGCGGATTCCGATCGAAGCGCAAACGCGTGAGAGCTTCACGGTCAACGAGACCAGTACCGGCCAGCAATACCGGTTCGTTCTGCCGGGCCCGCAGCTGACCGTCCCAGAGCAGGAGCAATGCCTCGACCAACTGCGGGTCGCGGCGGAAACGGCCGGATTCGTTGTGGCGAGCGGCAGCCTGCCACCGGGTGTCCCGGCCGACTACTACCAGCGGGTTGCCGACATCTGCCAACAGCTGGGCGTGCCGCTCATTCTGGATACGTCCGGCGGCGGCTTGCAGCACATCTCCTCGGGTGTCTTCCTCCTCAAGGCGAGCGTGCGGGAACTAAGAGAATGCGTCGGCCGCCGTCTCGCCACGGAGCCCGAGCAATTCGCCGCTGCCCACGAGCTGATCGATCGTGGTCGCGCACAAGTTGTGGTGGCGTCCTTGGGTCCTTACGGTGCGCTGCTGGCGACACGCCATACCAGCCAGCGGTTCTCGGCGGTACCGATGCGAAGCGGGAGCGGCGTCGGGGCGGGCGACGCGATGGTTGCCGCAATCACGGTCGCTCTCAGCCGCGGATGGCCGCTGGCGAAGTCCGTGCGTTTGGGAATCGCCGCCGGCTCGGCGAAGCTGATGACACCCGGCACGGCCGTCTGCGAGCGCGCGGATGTGGAGAGATTGTTCGATCTTGTCGCCGAACCCTTGGACGTGTGACCTTAGGACAAACGGCATCCCGGCTAAGGCCTAACGACCCCTCCGCCAACGGAATGGGCGCAATAACCTGACAGGCAGCGATGAAAATCAGTCAGGAGCCGACATGACGGAGCTGGACGCGAAGTCGGTGGTCGCGGGTATCAACGGCTCGCAAGCCGCGGTGAACGCCGCCAAATGGGCGGTCGACGAAGCGGTGAGTCGGCAGCTGCCCCTTCGCCTCGTCTATGTCATCATCGGCCGAGGGGCGCGAGGCGGGTCCGAGTGGAAGCTGGAGCGCGCCGAAATGGCTCTGTCGCAAGCGGAATGCGCCGTGCAGAGGGCAGAGAAGCCGGTCGAAGTGGAGACGGCCATCCTCTCGGGAGATCCTGCGCAGGTGCTCGTCGGCCAATCGCAGGACGCGGCCCTGGTATGCGTCGGCACCGCCAGGCGGGGATGGGCCGCCGACGGCCTGTTGGGCCCGACCGCGGCGGGCCTGGTGGCGCACGCGCACTGTCCGGTCGCGATCATCCGCACCAATCCCGACGGATCGCCGACGGAGCTTGGTGTGATCGCCGTGGTGCTCAACGATGAGCCGGACAACGACGAGGTGGTGCACCACGCCATGGAGGAAGGGCGGCGCCGCCACGTCACCGTGCGGCAGATCGACCGGCGACTGAACAGCTGGGTTCGCCGCTATCCCGATGTCCACGTTCAGACCGTCGCCGCGGGGACCGGCGCGAAGCCCAGCGGAAAGCCCGGCGGCACAATCGAACTGGCGGTGGTGGGCAGTGCCGATGCCGACGAGATGGCTGGGCTGGCTACCCCGAACTGCCATCCGATCGTCGGCTACCCCGACTGCTCGGTGCTTGTGGTCCGTCACTGAGACCGATGACACAGCCGGCCAGAACCAAGTCGATCGTCGCAGGTATCGATGGTTCCAAGGCGGCGATACGCGCGGCCCTGTGGGCGGTCGACGAGGCGATGAGCCGTGACGTTCCGCTGCGTCTCCTGCACGCGACCGAGCGCGGGGACAGCCAAGAAGCCGCGGAAATAGCGGTTCGCCAGGCGGTGACGGCGATCCGGGCAGCGGGCAAGCCGGTGCAGGTCGAGACGGTGATCGTTGCCGGACCCGCGGTCGGGTCGCTGATTCGCTCGTCGGCATCGGCGGCCATGGTCTGCGTGGGAGCCGTGGGGCTACGCCACTTTCAACCGGGTCGGGTTGGGTCCACCGCCTCGGCCGTGGCCATATCGGCGCGCTGCCCGGTGGCGATCATCCGTGGCCGCGACGGTCACCGCCGGCAGCCCGGAGAAAAAACGGTCGTCGAGATAGCCGGATCCCCTGACCCAGTACTGCTGGGCGCCGCGATCGACGAGGCCCTGCTGCGTGGCGCGGTCCTCCAGGCGGTCATCTCGCGGCGAACCGGGCCGGCCGAGCACGGTGATACCGAGGCCGATCGCCGGGCGCTCGCCGACCTGGATCGCCAGCTGGCCCGGTGGACGCGACGCCATCCGCAGCTGCGGGTCGAATCGGTTGCGGTACACGTCCGCCTGCTGGAATACCTGGCCGGCCCGCACGGGCCGGTGGGCTTGGTGATCGTCGGTGCCCACGATCGTCAGCATGTGGCCGAACTGGTGGGACCGGTCGGCAGTTCGGTGATGCAGGACGCCAACTGTTCGCTGTTGATCGTGAATCGGCAACATTTGTGAGCTTGGGGGATGATGGGTGTGTGATATTGAGGTCATATGACCAGCGGAAGGGCTCGTAATGGTTAAGGTTTTCCTGGTCGATGACCATGAAGTCGTCCGGCGCGGTCTCGCCGACCTCCTGGCATCGGACCCCGAGCTGGAAATCGTCGGCGAGGCGGGCTCCGTCTCCGAGGCCAAAGCACGGATTCCGGCGCTGCAACCCGACGTCGCCGTGCTTGACGTGCGGCTTCCGGACGGCAACGGCATCGAGCTGTGCCGCGACCTGGTGTCCGATCATCCCGACCTGCGCTGCCTGATGCTGACGTCGTTCACCTCCGACGAAGCAATGCTCGAGGCGATTCTGGCCGGCGCCAGCGGCTACGTGGTCAAGGACATCAAGGGTATGGAGCTGGCACACGCCATCAAGGAGGTGGGCGCCGGCAAATCACTGCTGGATAACCGGGCGGCAGCCGTGCTGATGGCGAAGCTCCGCGGCGCGGCGGAGCGCGAAGACCCGCTGTCCGGACTGACCGAACAGGAGCGAACACTCCTGGGCCTGCTCAGTGAGGGCCTGACCAACAGGCAGATCGCCGCGCGGATGTTCCTCGCCGAGAAGACGGTGAAGAATTACGTGTCGCGGTTGCTCGCCAAACTCGGTATGGAGCGCCGCACCCAGGCGGCGGTATTTGCGTCGAAGTTGGATCAACAGTCCCACCACTCGACCGCCCCGATGGATGCGCCAACCGACTAGCCGGCGTGCGCAAGATGTAACGCCCTCGACTAGTACGTTTCGCTTGGGCGCTTGACAATTTGCGATTAGGCTAATTTTGCTATCTGCATCGCGCGGTGACTGAACTGTCCGGAGGGTCTATCGGGTGAAGAGCGACGAGAGCGGCTCGGCATTCGCCGGACTTGGCCAGCGTGGGTTGGTCGGCAGGATGCATGAACAACTCGACGAGTTGCTGGCGGCCCGCGACCAAATGGAGCAATTGCTCCGGGTCATCGTCGAGATCGGCGCGGGGCTCGATCTCGACGCAACGCTGCACCGGATCATCTCGGCGGCCAGAAAATTGGCGTCCGCCCCCTACGGCGCCCTGGCCGTCCGTGATCCCGACGGCAACTTGTTGTCCTTTGTCCACGAGGGAATGGACGCCGACACGGTGTCCCGGATCGGCCACCTGCCGTTCGGCAAGGGGCTGCTGAGCCTGTCGCTGCTGGACACGCCGGCCTTGCGGATGGACGACCTGACCGCCCACCCGGCCGCTGTCGGGTTCCCCGAGCACCACCCCCCGATGCGCGCCTTCCTCGCGGTGCCGATCACCATACGTGGCATCGTGTTCGGCAACCTCTACCTCACCCACGTCGATCCGAAGCGGGTGTTCTCCGAGTCCGACGAGGTTGCCGCTCGGGCGCTGGCGTTCGCCGCCGCGGTCGCCATCGACAACGCACAGCTGTTCGAACGCGAGCGGACCTCCGCGAAGTGGATGGAGGCCAGCCGCGAAATCACGACCGCGCTGCTATCCAGCGCCGCGCCGCACCGGCGTCCGCTGCAGCTGATCGCCGAAAGCGCCCGTGCCCTGACCGACGCCGAGCAGGCGATCGTCCTGGTGCCCGCCGATCCCGACCTGCCCGATGACGAGGTCGACACGCTGGTGGTCTCGGCGGCGGTCGGAGTGCACGCCGCCGAGGTGGTCGGCCAGCGAGTCCCGGTGGACGTTTCCACCAGCGGCGCCGTTTTCCGCTCCGGCGAACCGCTGATCACCGAGACCTTGCGGTACCCGATTCAGGCATTCACCGATGTCGGGCAGCGGCCGGCCATCCTCATGCCCCTACGTGCCCGGGACGAAGTCGTCGGCGTAATCGCCATCGCCCGTGGCTTCGACCAGCCACCGTTCGACGAAAGCTACCTGGATCTGGTCAGCGATTTCGCCACTCACGCCGCAATGGCGCTCGTGCTCGCGTCGGCTCGTGACGACGCGCGCCAGGTGACCATCCTGGCCGAGCGCGAACGCATCGCGCACGACTTGCACGACCACGTCATCCAGCGGCTTTTCGCCGCCGGCATGGATTTGCAGGGAACGCTCGCACGGGCGCGCTCCCCGGAGGTGTCCGAGCGGCTCAACCGCACGCTGGACGATCTTCAAACCATCATCGAGGAAATTCGCACGACGATCTTCCAGCTGAAATCCCCGTTGGGTAAGAACGGCGACTTTCGGCATCGCATCCAAAAAGTGGTCGCCGATCTGACCGAGGACCGCGACATCGTGACCACCCTGCGCACGCATGGACCGATGACCGCCGTCGGCGGTGAGCTTGCCGACAACGCCGAAGCGGTGACCGCGGAGGCGATCAGCAACGCCCTGCGTCATTCAGGCGCGTCGCGGCTGACCGTCGAGATCAGCGTCGCCGACATGTTCGTCCTCGATATCGTCGACAACGGCTCCGGCATACCCGACGGCAACACGCGTCACAGCGGTCTGGCCAACATGAAGCGCCGCGCCGAACAACTGGGCGGCGCGTGCGAGATCAGCGGCCCATTGGAGGGCGGTACCCGGGTTCACTGGGTCGCTCCGCTCATCGATCAGTAGCGAACGTCCGCAACGGGACCAATAGGAGCGGCCATGGGGTCTAACGGCCCTGCCCAATCGCGACGGCCCGGAATAACGTCGACATCGTGAGTGATCGCTCGGTGGACGTCGCCGCTACGGCTCGGCTGCTTGACGGACGCTTGGTGTCGTTGCGCCCTCTCACCGTCACCGACGCCGAGGCCGTTCTGGCGCTTCATCAACACCTGTCCGACCATGACCGATACTTTCGCTTCTTCACGCTGCAGCTGTCGCCGCTGTACGAGCTCGTCGCCAAGCTCACCGAGCCCGAAGACGGGTTATATGCTCTCGGCGCCTTCGACGCCGATCGGCTGATCGGCGTGGCCCACTACGTCGTCGTCGACGACCCGAAGGTCGCCGAGGTCGCGGTCGTGGTTGCCCACGAAGATCATTCGGTGGGCGTGGGCACGGCCTTGCTCAAGCACCTGGCTCCCATCGCTCGATCTCGCGGGATTGGGCGGTTCATCGCGGACGTCCTCGGCGAGAACCACCTCATGCTCACGGTCTTCTTCGATCTCGGCTGGTCCTGCAGGCCAATCGATTACGGATCGATCCGCCATCTCGAGATCGAGCTACCCCAATTCGACGAGGCGTCGGCGTAGAGGAGCGGAAAATGGCGGAAAACGCGAAAAAGTATGGGGTGCTGGTGTGTGTCGACGGGTCGGCTGTATCCGACGCCGCCGTCGCCTGGGGGACACGTGAGGCCATCATGCGCGATTTGCCCATCACGCTGATGCACGCCGTTCCGCCCGTCGTGGTCGGCTGGCCGGTGGGCCAACTGTATGCGGACATGCCCGAGTGGCAGCACGACAGCGCTCAGCATGTCATCGACCAGGCCCGCAAGACGCTAAGCACCAGCCTGGGCGAGTCCCGACCGCCCGAAATACACACCGAGACGGTGTATTCGGCCATTGTCCCGGCATTGATCGAGGCCTCCAAGAATGCTTGGGTCGTCGTTGCCGGAAGCCAGGGGCTTGGTGCGGTGGGCCGCCTGCTGCTGGGCTCGGTAACCACGGGACTCGTGCACTACGCACACTGCCCGGTCGCGGTCATCCACTCCGATGAAGGGGCAACCCCGGATTCCAGCGCACCCGTGGTGCTGGGCATCGACGGATCCCCCGCGTCGGAAGCGGCGACCGCCCTGGCCTTCGACGAAGCCTCGCGCCGGGGGGTCGGACTGGTGGCGCTGCATGTATGGAGCGACGTGGGAGTGTTCCCCATCCTCGGCATGGACTGGCATGACCGCGAGAAGGAAGCGCAAGAAGTCCTCGCCGAACGCCTGGCCGGCTGGCAAGAACGCTATCCCGACGTGCATGTCGAACGGAAACTGTTCTGCGACAAGCCGTCCGAGTGGCTGCTTAAGGAATCCGAACACGCTCAACTGGTGGTGGTGGGTAGCCGCGGCCGTGGCGGATTCCCCGGGATGTTGCTCGGCTCGGTCAGTTCCGCGGTGGCGCAGTCGGCCCGAGTGCCTGTGCTGGTCGTCCGTTGACGATGAGAATCCATGATTGCAAAGGAGGCCTGTAGATGATCGAACTGCTGCCGGACATGCCGGAGAAAGTGATCGGCATCCGCGTGTCGGGCCGGCTGCGCGGTGACGAGCTGCGCGACTTCAAGCCCCAAATCGACCAGGTGCTACAGACGGGCGAGGTCAGAATCGTCGAGGTCATCACATCCGACTACGAGGGATTCGGGCCCGGTGGGTTCCTCGAGGATCTCAAGCTGGGCTTCGGCACCGTCCTGCCGCACCATTCGGCGTTCAAGCGGATCGCGGTGGTCTCCGACAAGGACTGGGTCGCTCCTGTCCTGCACGCTCTGGCGTGGATGGTCCCCGGCGAGATTGCCGTGTTCGGGCTCGACGAACTCGACCGCGCCAAGGAATGGGCAGCCGGGTAGTCCGCCGTTAGTCACGTACGACAAGCACCGAACATCCGGTGTGGCCGCCCGGATGTGGGGTGATCGGCCCGACCATGCGGGCGACCTTGTCGGCGTCCTCGCTGCCCACCACCGCGAGCTGAACGGGTTCCTGTGTGTGCGTGAGGAATTCGGCGGCCCCGCGCCTTGCTGCGGCGGGTTGGACGTGCACCTCGCGATGCCGCGATACCCAGGGACCGAGTCGATGATCCAGCTGGCGGTAGGGAATCTCACCGAGGCCCCATCGCCAGACTCCCATTGCCAAGATAGGTGCCTCACGAAGGCGCGCCTCGCGGAAGCCATGCTCGAGTACCGCGTCGTTGGTCTCCGATTCCTGGACGGCAACGGCAACATACCCGCCATCCGGCTCGGCGACGTCGCGGCCGCTGCGGATGACGGCGACCGGGCAGTGCGCCTTCTGCGCCACGGTGCCGGCGGTCGAGCCGAGGACCTTGCGGGCCACCCAGCCCGTCCCAACCGAACCCACGCAAACCATTGCGGCGTGTCGTGATTCGTCGATCAACGCGCTCTCCGAGGAACCGCGTACGATGTCGCATTCAACTTTGACCGGCGTACCCATGGCCTGAAGCGCCGCATCGGCGGCCCGCAACGACGTTTGGGCGTATTCGATATCCAGGCTCTCGTCACCCGATGCGTCCGCATGCCGTTGGGGGATGGCGTGGATCAGCCGTAGCGGGACGTTGCGACTGACGGCCTCGGCGGCCGCCCATTTGGCCGCATTGATCGCGGCGTCCGAGCCGTCGATACCTACCACGATCCGCTGCGACTGCGGATTGTTCATCGAATCCTCCTGTATGACTGGCTACCGGGACACCCAGGATCCGGCACTGGCCACGTTATGGCGGCCACGGCTTGGTTCAGCAGGGCCCTTCGACCCCCGTTCCCGGGCTTTGGTCATCAGGGCTTCAGGCGACTTGGAACGCCGACGAGTTCCTCGATTCCCGCTGCGCGCAAGAGGGGCGCGCAGTCGCGGGTAGACGAATAGATGGCGGTGGCGACGCAGGTGTCGCGCAGCCGCTGCAGAAATGCGGCGGTCGAATCGCGGGCCTCCACCACGCCCGGTGCCGTCTGTGCGATTACACAGTCGAGCCCGAGAATGACAGGCCACTCAGTCACCTCTGTGACGATGCCACAGCGCCGGTGCCCGTCAAGGCCCACCGGCGCACGGGGGCCTCATGGCCATGCGGTTGGTGACCAAAGCCTCATGATCGACGGTCGTTCGCGCCATAGCGTTTTGGGGGAGGAGAGGGAGAACATCATGTCCGCACTCGCAAACCGCCATGGCATCGTCGTCGGGATCGACGGATCGCCGGCCTCGAACGCCGCCGTCTGTTGGGCTGCCCGTGATGCGGCGATGCGACACGTCCCGCTGACCGTCGTCCACATGGTGAACGCGATGGTGCCGATGTATCCGGCCCTTCCGCTGTCGACCGGCGTGGCGGTGTGGCAGGAAGAGCAAGGCCGGGAGGTCCTCGAGCAGGCGGCCAAGATCGCCGAAGACGCCGTCACCACGGACCGCAAGATCGATGTCCGAAGCGAGCTGAGGTGTGCGCCCCCGGTGCCCACCCTGGTCGAGATGTCCAAAGAGGCCGAGATGGTCGTCGTCGGCAGCAACGGGCGGGGGGCGCTGGGCAGGTTGGTGCTGGGTTCGGTGAGCAGCAGCGTGGTCCGCAGCGCGCACTGCCCCGTCGCGGTCATCCGCGACGAAGATCCGCTGATGGAGCATCCCCAGCAAGCCCCGGTGCTCGTGGGCATCGACGGCTCACCCGCCTCGGAGGTCGCGGTCGCCGTTGCGTTCGACGAAGCGTCGCGTCGTGGTGTCGAGCTGACGGCGCTGCACGCATGGAGTGACGTCGACGTGTTCGAACTGCCCGGGGTGGATTGGTCGGCGGTGAAGGGGGAAGCGGAGCGGAGCCTTGCCGAACAGCTGGCCGGCTGGCAGGAACGCTATCCCGACGTCACCGTGCACCGAGTCGTCGTCTCTGACCGCCCGGCCCGGCAGCTCATCGAACAGTCGGAATCCGCCCAACTCGTCGTCGTGGGCAGCCACGGCCGGGGCGGCCTGTCCGGCGTGCTGCTGGGTTCGGTCAGCAACGCGGTCGTCCACTCGGTCCGCATGCCCGTCATCGTGGCGCGGCCGTCCTAGAGCCGCGCCGCGCCATGCCCGCAGCGTCAGCTACCGCACCAGCGACGAAGACCGCCGTGCCCTACCTCGACATGCACGAAACCCACACCGGTGTCGTCGTATTGGCCGGCGACCGGGCATACAAGGCGAAGAAGGCCGTGCGGACCGACTTCCTCGACTTTCGCGCGCCGGAGCAGCGGGAACACGCGTGCCGTCGGGAGGTTGAACTGAACAGCCGGCTGTCGCCCGACAGTTACCTCGGGGTCGCGCACCTCAGCGATCCGGCCGGCGGGCCACCCGAACCGGTCATCGTCATGCGGCGCTACCGCGACGAAGACCGGTTGGCGTACATGGCATTCCGCGGCCCCGACGAGTCCGTTCGGGGCGCGCTGGATTCCGTCGCCGCCGTGTTGACCCGCTTTCACCGCCACGCCCAGCGGGGCCGGGCGATCAGCGCCCAGGGCGAGGCCGAGGCGATCGAGCGCCGCTGGCACGACAACCTGTCGGAATTGCGGCGCTACGCGGACGCATCGACGCCGGGAGTTGCTCCCGAAGCCGTCTCGCGCATCGAGCGCCTGGTCGCCGAATTCATCGCGGGCCGCGCGCCCCTGCTCAAAAGCCGCGTCGAGGAAGGGTGCATCGTCGACGGCCACGGCGATCTGCTCGCCGACGACATCTTCTGGGTGGACGGGAAACCGGCGCTGCTGGATTGCTTGGAGTTCGACGACGAACTTCGCTACGTGGATTGCATCGACGACGCGGCCTTCCTCGCAATGGATCTCGAGTTCCTGGGACGCAAGGACCTCGCCGACTACTTCCTCGGGCGTTATGCCGAACATTCGGGGGACGCGGCGCCGTCGTCGCTGCGCGAGTTCTACATCGCCTATCGCGCCGTGGTACGGGCGAAGGTGGACTGCGTTCGCTGGTCGCAGGGCAAACCCGCCGCGGCCAACGACGCGGCTCGCCACCTCGCGCTGGCGACCGGACACCTGGAAAGCGGCGCGGTCCGCTTGGTGCTCGTCGGCGGAAACCCGGGCACCGGCAAGTCGACCGTCGCGCGCGGGCTCGCCGAACGCGTTGCCGCGCAGGTTATCTCGACCGATGATGTGCGCCGTGAGCTGCGCGACGCGGGTGCCATCGGCGGGGATCCCGGCGTTCTCGATGCCGGACTGTACAGCGCCGACAACGTGGCGGCGGTCTACGACTCGGTCCTGCACCGGACGCGCCCGCTGTTGAGCGGCGGGCAATCGGTGATCCTGGACGGCACCTGGCGGGACCCGGACTGGCGCGCGCAAGCCCGCCGCCTTGCCGCGGAAACCCATTCGGTGATGGTCGAACTCATGTGCTCCGCGACGATCGATACGGCCGCCGGCCGAATCGCGACCAGGCGTCCGGGCAGCTCGGAGGTGACCCCGGAGATCGCCGCCGTGTTAGCGGCGCAGCGCGCCGGCTGGGACAGCGCGCACCTCATCGACACCTCGGCGCGGCCCGAGAACGCGGTGCGAGAGGCCCACGATGTCTGGCAACACTCGACGCTTGGCTAAGAAGGAGTAAGGCGTGTCAACGGAAACCATCGTCAACGCGTATGTCAGTGACATATCGGCGTTACGCCTCGGTGACTCCGAGGAGGCCGGCGGTAAGGGGGCGAACATGGGGGAGTTGGTGGCCGCCGGCCTCCCCGTTCCGCCGGGGTTCGTGCTGCTGCGCGGCAGCTACCTGTCCGCGATGCGGGCGGGTGGGGTCGACGCCGAGCTGGCCGCGATGCACCGCGAGGCCCTGACGAAGGTCGACAACAGTGCCCGGCTGTCCGAACTCTGCGAACGCATGCGTCATTTGGTGACCGAGGCCGGCGTGAGCGAGGACGTGCGGGATCAGCTTCTCGCTTCCTACCGCAGGCTTGGATCGAATTGCGTTGTGGCCGTCCGATCATCGGCGACGGGCGAGGACGGTCGCGACGCGTCGTTCGCGGGAATGAACCAGACCCTGACGAACGTGACCGGCGAGGACGCCCTCGTCGACTCCGTCACGCAGTGCTGGGCCTCGCTCTTCAGCCCCCGCGTCGTCACCTATCGAGCCAGCCGGGGCTTCACCGCCGACCCGGCCATGGCGGTGGTCGTCCAGCAGATGATCGCTTCCGAGCAGTCCGGGGTCGCGTTCACCACCGATCCCAGCACGGGGGACCCGGGGCACATCGTCATCGAAGCCGCACTCGGCCTGGGCGAGGTCGTGGTGTCCGGCAAGGTTCAGCCGGACACCTATGTCGTGGACAAGAAGACGCTCAACGTGCTCGACGTCAAGGTGGGCTACCAGGCATTCAAGATCGTGCGCGGTCCCGAGGGCCGCGACGTCGTCGTGGACCTGGAACCCGAACTGGCACAGGCGCGCGTGCTCGACGACGCCGCGCTGCGCCGGATCGCCGAACTGGCGATCGCGGTGGAAAACCACCATGGCTGCCCGCAGGACGTCGAATGGGCGATCGCCGCCGGCAAGGCGTGGCTGGTGCAGGCCCGGCCCATCACCACGTTGCACCCCGCCGTGGCCGACGAGGCGACCGGAGTGCTGGTGCGCGGGCTGCCCGCGGCGCCCGGCTTCGCCTCCGGACGAGTGCGCGTGCTGCACAGCCCGGAAGAGGGCAACCGGTTGCAGGACAACGAGATTCTGGTCGCCCCGATGACCAATCCGGACTGGCTTCCGGCCATCCGCCGCGCGGCCGCGCTGGTGACCGAGACCGGTGGCATGACCTGCCACGCGGCGATCGTGGCGCGCGAGCTGAACGTGCCCTGTGTGGTGGGCGCCCGGGACGCGACGACCGTCCTGCACGACGGGCAGACGGTGACCGTCGACGGCGCGCGGGGCACCGTCACCGCCGGCGAATGTGCCCCGCAGGTGCGGGCGGCGACCGTCGAACGACCCCCGACCACTGCCGTGGGCGGGGAAACGACCGGCACCAAGATCTATGTCAACCTGGCCATCCCCGACACGGCCGAAACGGTCGCCGCTTCGGACGTCGACGGCGTGGGTCTGCTCCGCGCCGAATTCCTGTTGACCCAGGCCCTTTCGGGACGGCACCCGCGCGACCTCATCGCGCGCGGCGAACAGGCCGGCCTGGTCGACGCCATGGTCGCGTCCATCGGCCGCATCGCCTCGGCCTTCGGGACCCGGCCGGTCATCTACCGCGCCACCGATTTCCGCAGCAACGAATTCCGCGGCTTACGCGGCGGCGACGCCTATGAACCGGTCGAACACAACCCGATGATCGGCTACCGCGGGTGCTACCGATACATCAAGGACCCCGATCTGTTCGCCCTCGAACTCGAGGCGTTGGCCCGGGTACGCGAGCGTAACCCCAACGTGCACCTGATGATTCCCTTCGTACGAACCCGATGGGAGCTCGAAGCGTGCCTGTCGTTGGTCGACGCGAGTCCGCTCGGCGCTCAGCGCGGCCTGCATCGCTGGGTGATGGCCGAGGTGCCGTCGGTGACGTATTGGCTTCCCGAGTACATCGGCATGGGCGTCGACGGGGTTTCCATCGGCAGCAACGACCTGACTCAGCTCGTTCTCGGGGTCGACCGCGACTCGGACATCTGCGCCGAGTTGTTCGACGAATCCGACGGCGCGGTGCTGGACGCCATCGGCCGCGTCGTCGCGACCGCGCGCAAACACGGCATCACCTCGTCGCTGTGTGGTCAGGCCCCTTCGACCAATCCGAGTTTCGCCGAGCATCTGGTCCGCATGGGCATCACCTCCGTATCGGTCAACCCGGACGCGGCGCCCGCCGCCCGGCGGGTGATCGCCTCCGCCGAGCGCCGGCTGTTGCTCGAATCGGCGCATGCCGGACGCACGACCGGGATCGCTGAGCGAGGTAATTGACATGTCTGTGCGGGCACCGGATTCCGAAGTCATCCGTGACGCGGTGATGTTGGCGAGTCGGGCGCCCTCGCTGCACAACAGCCAGCCCTGGCGGTGGGTCGTCGAAGGCGCGACCCTGCAGCTGTGGGCGGATCCTTGCCGGTTGATGCCCGCCACCGATCACGCCGGCCGGGAGCTCACGTTGAGTTGCGGTGCGGTTCTCGATCACCTTCGGGTCGCCATGGCCGCCGCCGGATGGGGGTGCACCACCGAGCGCCGTCCCGCTCCGTGTCACCCGAAACACCTGGCGACACTTCGGTTCCACGCCATGGACCCGGTGTCCCAGGAGGATTGGCGGCGTGCGGACGCGATCCGCCGCCGCCGCACCGACCGGCTACCATTCGGCGCGCCGGCCGGCTGGCCGGCCTTGCACTCGGCGCTGTGTCGCGTGGTGCTTCCCCATGACGTGCTTCTCGATGTGGTGCTCGATGACGACCGTCCACGTTTGGCGGAAGAGTCTGCGCTCGTCGAGTCGCTGCGTCGTTACGACACCTCGTATATGTCCGAGCTGCGCTGGTGGACATCCCCATTCGAGTCGGACGAGACGCAAGCACCGGAAACCTCCCTGGTGTCCTCCTCGGAAGCCGCCCGCGTCGACATCGCCCGCCAATTTCCCCCGGCGGGCGGTGGCCACCGCCGGACGACGATCGACCATGACCGCTCCAAGATCGTGGTGCTGTCCACCCGGCGTGATGACGCACCGCTAGAGGTGTTGCGCTGCGGCGAGGCGCTGTCGGCGGTGCTACTCGAGTGCACCATGGCCGGCGCGGCCACCTGCACGTTGACCCACATGACCGAGATTGCACAGAGCCGCAGCATCATCAGGGGCATCGTCGGAACGTCCGGAGCACCCCAGCTCTTGATCCGGGTCGGTACTTCACCGACGAGTGGCCAACACGTCGAATTCACGTCTCGGCGCCTGGTCACCGAAGTCCTCGAGTTCCGCGACTGAGCGAGAGGAGGTTGCGGCGATGGTTCGACATTGGCTGGTGATGGAGACCGCCGGGGACGGAACTTCGGCCCCGTTTGTCACGCGGGTGGCGGGCGCCGGCCGGCATCTGCCCGCAACCCACCTCACCACAGAGGAATTGATGGCGACAACGCGCCACCGCACCCACATCGATCTGGAACGGCTGACCGGCATCCGCGAGCGCCGCGTCTCGGTCGGCGACGAGGATTCCTACTCCCTGGCCACGTCGGCCGCGCTGAACGCGCTGGGCACCGCGCGGCGGGACGCGGCCTCGCTGGACGTGGTAATCAGTTGCAGCATCACGAAATTCCGCGGCGGCCTCACCCAATGGCTCGAACCGACGATGAGCGGCGCGGTGGCCCGGGCAATCGGGGCACAAAACGCGATGACCTTCGACGTGTCCAACGCGTGCGCCGGGATGCTCACCGGAGTGACCATCGTGAACAACTGGATCCGCCAGGGCGCCATCGAGCGTGGGCTGGTCGTCAGCGGTGAATACATATCGCAGCTCGGCCACAACGCCGCCCGCCACATCCGCAGCATCATGAGCAAGGAACTGGCCTCGCTGACCCTCGGCGACGCGGGCGCCGCGCTTCTGCTGGAGCGGGCCCCGGCCGGGTCCGCGGGCATCAGCATCGCCGGCTTCACCACGGTGGCCGACTACAGCAGGCTCTGCCTGGCCTATCCGCAGGGCCACGATCCGGGGGCGCGGATGTTCACCGACTCCCGCGGCATCCAACGGGCCGCGATCACCGACACCCCGCTGCTGCTGCACGAAGTCCTTGAGGCCGCGGGGATTTCGATCCACGACATCGATCACGTGATCACCCATCAGACTTCCGCCCGCGCCATCCGCAAGGGAATGGCCCGCATGTCGGAGTCGTTCGGCGACGTGCCCCGCCACGACGCGGTGATCACCGTGGACCGGTACGGCAACACGGCGTCGACGACCCACACGGTGGCGCTTGTCGAGGAGCTGGAGGCCGGCCACATCGCGCCGGGAGAGACCGTCGCCTTGATCGCGCTGGCCTCAGGGTTGGAAATCGGCGTGGTCTTACTGACCTTGGACGAGGATTTGGTGGGGCGCTATGGGCACCGTGATTGATCGAGTGGACATCGCGGCGCCGCGGTGGCGTCACAAGCACAGCGCGTTGCACCTCGCCGTCAACGCGGCCAAGACCTGCCTGCAGCGCGCCGGGTGCGACGCGGCCGAGTTGGATCTGATTGTCAATGCGGGGATCTACCGTGACCGCAACATGGGGGAGCCGGCGCTGGCGGCGTTGATCCAGGATGACATCGACGCCAATCCCGAGGATCCGCACCCCGGCGCTCACGGCACCTTCTCCTTCGACATCGCCAACGGCACCTGCGGCGTGCTGACCGCGCTGCAGATCGTCGACGGTTTCCTGCGGGCACACAGCATCAACCGCGCGCTCATCGTGGCCAGCGACGCCGATCCGGGCCATGGGCTGAGCGAGCACTTCCCGTTCGCCGCGGCCGGCGCGGCCGTGTTGTGCGGATGGTCCGATGACGACTACGGCCTGAGCCGCGTGTCGTGGGTGAACAGCGACGGAGAAGACCTCGAAGCGCTCACCGCGACAGTGGGTTTCGCCGACTCGCGCAATGTCCTGCGCATCACCGAGTCGACCGACCTGGACGAGCGAATGGCCGTGGCCGCCGCGGAGGCGGCGCGGACTTGCCTGGACGCGCACGGGGTGGCGCTCTCGGCCGTCGACATGATCATCGCCGCTCCCGCCCGGCCCGGATTCCGGGCAGAACTGAGCTGCCGCCTCAAAGTGCCTGCGGAGCAAGTCATTATCGCCGACGACGAGCGGATGCACACCGCCGCGCTGGCCGCGGCCTTCGAACCGCAGGTTCAGCGGCTTCCCGCCGGCGCGCGGGTCTTGCTCGTGGCCGCCGGGGCGGGTGTCACCGCGGGCGCGGCGCTGTACCGTCCGCCACCCACGTCTGGAAAGGAGGGGCGACCATGGAGCAATTGACCGCCCTGGATGCCGGCTTCCTGGAGGTCGAGGACTCGGATCCGCACGTGAGCCTGGCGGTGGGCGGGGTCTCGATCGTGGAGGGTCCGGCCCCGACGTACGAGGAGTTCGTCACCTCGTTCGCCGAACGGGTTGAGACGATCCCGCGCTGCCGGCAGGTCCTGCGGACCCATCCGCTCGACCTGCGGCCGCCGGAATGGGCGGACGACCCGCACTTCGACCTCGCGCGCCACCTGCACCGCATCGCGCTGCCGCACCCCGGCGGCGACGCGGAGCTGTTCGAGATGATCGCCACGTTGATGGAGCGTCGGCTCGATCGGGAGCGCCCGCTGTGGGAGTGCTGGATCGTCGAGGGGCTCAGCGAAAACCGGTGGGCGGTGCTGACCAAGGTTCACCACTGCATCGCCGACGGCATCGCCACGGCGCAGCTGCTGGCGAAGTTCAGCGACGACGGTGACGGTGACACGTTTGCCGCCGACGTCGGCGCCGCCAAGAAGCCGGTCCGGGCGCGGGTGGGTCTGACCCTCAACCCCTTGAGCTGGGCGAGCGCAATCGGTCGAAGCGCGTTCGGTGCGGTGACCGCGGCCGAACACGCAGCGATCGGTGCGGCCGAGCTCGCGGCCGGCCTGCTGCGCCCCGCCCCCGAATCATCGCTGAACGGGCCGGTTACCACGATGCGGCGGTACAGCGCGGCCCGCGCCCGGTTGACGGACATGCACAAGGTCGCCCGGGCATTCGGGGTCACGCTGAATGACGTTGCACTGGCGGCGATTACCGACAGTTATCGCGCCGTCTTGCTGGCGCGCGGGGAACGCCCGGGCCGAGATTCGCTACGCACGCTCGTCCCTGTCTCGGTGCGCGCGGTGGACCACTTCAATGTCGCCGGCAACCGGGTCTCGGCGATGCTGCCGTTGCTGCCTGTTGACGAGGCGGACCCGGTGCAGCAGCTGAAGTTGGTGCACGATCGGCTCACCCACGCCAAAGCGAGCGGTCAGAGCGAGGGTGCCAGCGCGGTGGTGGTGGCGGCCAGACGCACGCCGTTTGCTCTGTCCGCGTGGACGATTCGCTTGCTTTCGCGCTTGCCCCAACGAGCGGTGGTGGCGTTGGCGACCAACGTTCCGGGTCCGCGGAGCCGGCAGCGGCTGATGGGCCGCCGGGTGCTGGAGCTGCTGCCGGTCCCGCCGATCGCCCTTCAGGTGCGGACCGGCATCGCGATGCTCAGCTACGCCGATAGTTTCGTCTTCGGCATCACCGCCGATTACGACACCGCTCCCGACATCGACGCGCTCGCCGCCGGCATCGAAAGGGGGATCGCGCAACTGGTCGCGGCCGCCCGTACCCGGCGTCGCAAGTCGTCATGACGCATCGGCTTGGGTGGCGCGCTGATGCGCGGTCAACAGTAAATGGTCGAATTTCGTTTGGGCGTCGTGACGCAAGCCGGCGCTGCGGAAGTCCTCGGCGACTTGTTCGGCGAGCGGCCTTAGCTTGATATTCGCTTCCTGCGAAAGCCATTTGAGCAACTCGAAGGCCGCGCTGTCGCTGATGCCGTAGACCAGCATCAGCATGCCTTTGGCTTGTTCGATGCCGGCCCGGTTCTCGCTGATCTCGGCCAGCTTCGCGCTCACGATGTCCTCGTCCGCCTGCCCCGGCGAGACGTCGATGTAGAACCCGTGCGTGCCGACCACGTCACCATCGTCATCGAAGAACCGATCACCCACGACGACGACCTCACGCACGTTCCCGCCGGTGTCGACGATCCGATGGCGGGTGCTGAACGCCTGACGGGTATTCACGATCTGATCGATGGTGGCGGCCACATGCCCGCGGTCGTCCGGATGTTTGTGCGCGAGCACCAGTTCGGTGGTGGGCGTGACGCTGCCGGGCTCGTACCCGTGCATCCGCTGCACCTGTTCCGACCACTCCCAGCGCTCGTCGGTGAAGTAGAAGCGAAACCAGCCGGCCGGTTGCGCGGCGCCGCCGGCTAACGCTTGTTCGACGTTAGCCGTTTGACCGTCGAGTTCCCACTGCATCTCTCACCTGGTTTCCTTCGGCGCCATTGCGCCGGAGTAGGGAGGCGGCCCGTGTGCTTGGCACGGCCCGAGCCGCCGCCCCGCCCGGGCGATCAGGCGTTGATGACCTCGCGCTGCGAGGCTTTCTCGTCGATGGCCGAGTGCGCGTCGCCGCGCCCGACGGTGATCTTGCGCGGCTTGGCCCGTTCGGCCACCGGAATGCGCAGGCGCAGAACGCCTTCGCGGTAGGACGCCTCGATCTTTTCGGTATCGAGGTTGTCGCCCAGCACCAGCTGCCGGCTGAACACTCCGCGCGGCCGCTCGGTGGCCAGCATTTCGCGGTCGGGGTCGACGGCGGGCCGCTCGGCGCGCACGGTCACCACGTTGCGCTCGATGTCTATATCGAGCGAGTCAACGTCGATGCCGGGCAGGTCGAATTCGACGACGAATTCCTCGCCCTGGCGCCAGGCGTCCATCGGCATGACTGCCGGCCGGGCGGCTGTACCGAACACCTGCTGGGCGAAACGGTCGATGTCGCGGAACGGGTCGGTACGCATCAGCATGGTGGTCACCTCTCACTCCAATCTAGGCTGTGGTCTGGCTATTATCTATGTCAAATGACATAGATTCGATATAGCACTGTCGACACAATCACGCAAGTGTGATAAATAGATTTTCTGAGCCCGCTAGCTTCGAGGAGACGCGTGATGACCGATCAACGCGGCGAGTCCGGCGCCCCGGCGCCCGATCACGGCGTGTACGGCATCTCGGTGGCTGCCGAACTCTCCGGCATCCCGGTGCAATCGCTGCGCCTGTACGAGCGATATGGACTGCTCACGCCGGCGCGAAGCGATGGCGGCACCCGGCGCTACAGCGCCCACGACCTGGCCCGGCTCAAGCGGATCAGCGAGCTGGTCGATGCGGGCATCAACCTGGCCGGGGTCGCCCGCATCCTCGACCTCGAGGACCACAACGCGACGCTGTCGGCGGCCAACACCGACCTACGCTCCACCAACCGGACCCTGCGGAAGGCCGCCAAAGCCCCGAAGTTCACGGCGGCGGCCACCGAGCACGGCGACGAGGGTGTCTGAGGCAGCGACAAGCGGGTGACCCTGCGGATGGGCCAGGCGAACGTCAAGAGATGGGTGGACGACATCTTGCCGCTGTTGACCGACGACGACCCCCTGGGCGTCGACACCTTCGCCTCCCACGTGCTGCCCCTCGACCAGGCCCCGCACGCCTACGAGATTTTCCAGAAGAAGCAGGACGGGGCGGTGAAGGTCATGTTAAGACCTTGAAAACCGCTATGCCGCAAGGTCTTCCGGAGCACCGTTTGAGGGCGGCCCCGGTAGGGTATTGAAAGCGCCATGACATCCGCAGAAGCTTCCGCTCCCACGCCCACCGGAGAGGTGTGGCCGGGCCGGGCCTATCCCTTGGGCGCGACCTACGACGGTGCGGGCACCAATTTCGCCGTGTACAGCGAAGTGGCCGAGCGGGTGGAGCTGTGCCTGTTTGACGCCGACGGAACCGAGAGCCGGGTCACGCTGCCCGAGGTCGACGGATTCGTCTGGCACGCCTACATTCCGAGCATCGAACCCGGTCAACGCTTCGGCTACCGCGTCCACGGCCCGTTCGACCCGCAGAACGGATTGCGGTGCAATCCGAACAAGCTGCTGGTGGATCCGTATTCGAAGGCCATCGACGGCTCGTTCGAGTGGAACCAGGCCCTGTTCAGTTACAACTTCGGTGACCTGGATAGCCGCAACGACGACGATTCCGCCGCCTTCATGCCCAAGTCGGTGGTGATCAACCCCTACTTCGACTGGGGCAACGACCGGCCGCCGGACCACCAGTACGCCGACACGGTCATCTACGAGGCGCACGTCAAGGGCCTCACGCAAACTCACCCGGACATCCCCGAGCAGCTGCGCGGCACGTACGCGGCCGTTGGGCACCCGGTGATCATCGAGCACCTCAAGAACCTCGGCGTCACCGCCATCGAGCTGATGCCGGTGCACCACTTCGCCAACGACTCCACCCTGGTGGACAAGGGCCTCTCGAATTACTGGGGCTACAACACGATCGGGTTCTTCGCGCCCGACTTCAAGTACTCCAGCGCCACGTCCCCGGGCGGGCAGGTGCAGGAGTTCAAGGCGATGGTGCGGACGCTGCACGAGGCTGGAATCGAGGTGATCCTCGACGTCGTCTACAACCACACCGCCGAGGGCAACCACATGGGCCCGACGCTGTCGATGCGGGGTATCGACAACGCCGCCTACTACCGGCTGGTCGACGACGACAAGCGCTACTACATGGACTACACCGGCACGGGCAACAGCCTCAACGTCGGGCACCCGCACGCGCTGCAGCTGATCATGGACTCGCTGCGCTACTGGGTGCTCGAGATGCACGTCGACGGCTTCCGGTTCGATCTGGCAGCGACGCTGGCCCGCGAGTTCTACGACGTCGACCGTCTGGCGGCGTTTTTCGAACTCGTGCAACAGGATCCGACTGTCAGCCAGGTCAAGCTGATCGCCGAACCGTGGGACGTCGGGCCGGGCGGCTACCAGGTCGGTAACTTCCCGCCGCAATGGACGGAATGGAACGGCAAGTACCGCGATACCGTCCGGGACTTCTGGCGCGGTGAGCCAGCCACGCTCGACGAGTTCGCCTACCGCCTGTCCGGGTCCGCCGACCTCTACGAGCACACCGCGCGCCGGCCGGTGGCCTCGATCAACTTCGTCATCGCGCACGACGGGTTCACGCTGCGTGACCTGGTGTCCTACAACGAGAAACACAACGAGGCCAACGGCGAGGACAACAACGACGGCGAGAGCCACAACCGGTCGTGGAACTGCGGTGTGGAGGGGCCGACCGACGACGCGGACGTGAACGCGCTGCGCGCCCGCCAGCAGCGCAACTTCCTCACCACGCTGCTGCTGTCGCAGGGCGTGCCGATGATCTGTCACGGCGACGAGCTGGGCCGCACGCAGAACGGCAACAACAACGGCTACTGCCAGGACAACGAGCTCACCTGGATCGACTGGGCAAGAGCGGACAACGGCCTGCTGGAGTTCACCCGCGTCGTGTCGGCGCTGCGCGCCAACCATCCGGTCTTTCGCAGGCGCCGGTTCTTTTCCGGTAAGCCGCTGGGCCGCCGCGGCCAGGACCAGCTGCCCGACATCGCCTGGTTCACTCCCGAGGGAACCGAGATGACCGAGGAGGACTGGGGCGCGGGATTCGCGAAATCCGTCGCGGTGTTCCTCAACGGGCACGGCATCCCCGACCGGGATGCACGGGGGCAGCGGGTGCTCGACGACTCGTTCCTGCTGTGCTTCAACGCCCACTACGAAGCGATCGAATTCACCTTGCCACCAAAGGAATTCGGTGCCTCTTGGCAACTCGTGGTCTTCACCGGACCCGAGGAGGAGACGCCCGCGGAAGAGGTGCCCGGGGGAGGCGCGCTCACCGTGGACGCGCACACCGCCGTGGTGTTGCAAGCCCCCGACGGGGGCTGACGGCCCGGATCATCCTCGGGCGACGCCGGGTCGGTTGATCAACCTTCGCTTGCGGCGGCCCGATCGAACGCAAAAATGGCCTTTCGCCCCGAGATTGGTTACCTTTTGCCCCCAGACATCGGTTGCCTATCCGCGCACAATGTCGATTGCGCCGCCGCGGGGGGAGGAAGGGGCAGCCGATGGAGAGGCCGAACCCCGACGCGTGCCTGAACGACGTGGCCTGGTGCAGACGGATCGCCTTGCTGGTGGTGTTTGCCCTTGCCGCCATGACGTGGGTGGGCTGGGCGACTGGCATCGACCGGTTGACCCGGGTCGATCCGGCCTGGCCGCAGATGATGCCGTGGACCGCGTTGTGGCTGCTAGCGCTGGGTGCGGCGATCGTGTTCCAGTCGGGTCGCCCATCGCGGGGGCGGGTGTGGGCCGGGCGAGGCTCGGCCCTGGTGGTGGGTTCCCTTGCCGTCATCACCCTCCTCGAGTACGCCGCCGGTGGGCCATCGTCCGGCCTGGACCTGGTGTGGTTCGGGGACGCGGTGCGCACGTCGCAACAGACGTGGCCGGGCCGCCCCAGCGCGCAGACGGCGTCGTCGGTAGTGCCGCTGGCGGCCGCCGCCGCTCTGATCCGCGTGGATCGTGGGGCCCGCGTGGTCTGGCCCGCCTGCATGGCGGCCGGCGGGGCCGTCCCGTTCGTCACGGTCGGGGCGTACTTGTTCGGCGCTTTGTCACTGGTGGGCTTCTCGCCCTCGACCGGCCAGGCGCTCATGACGGCCGTGTCTCTGCTGCTGCTCGCCGCCGCGACGTCGCTGGCCCGCCCCGACCGGTCTCCGGTCGCCTGGCTGCTCGCCCGACCCGACCGGAAGTCACTGATTCGGTTGGTGGGCATCCTCGCCGGCTTTCCGGTCGTCGTTGCGCTGGCGAGGCCGTTCTTCCTGCGGCTCGGCCTGGGCCAGCACGCGGAATGGACCTTCTCGATACTGCTGGGCACCGCCATCGTCGGGGCGATCACGTTCTTCTTCATCCAGCGTGAGCAGAAACTTTTGATCGAGAAGGAGCTGGTCAGCAAGGAACGCGCCGATGCCGAGGCGCGCTATCGCATCCTCGCCGACAACGCGGTCGACATCATCGTGCACCTCCGCGGCGGCGAGGTCGCGTGGGTTTCGCCGTCCGTGGAGGCCGCGTTGGGCCGCCCACCGCAAGACTGGACCGGCTCGGATTTCGACCGCCACATCCATCCGGCGGACCTCGAGACGGTCACCACCGCGCTGGGGAGGGTTGCCGCCGGCGAATCGGTCCTGCAACGCTTCCGGGTGCGCTCCACCGACGGCAATTACCACTGGGTCGAGGGTCACGGCAAACCGTACATCGACGCCGAGGGGAACATCGACGGTCTGATCGCCGCGGTGCGCATCATCGACGAGCAGGTGGAGGCGGAGCAGCGGCTGGAACGGATGGCACGGTTCGACATGCTAACCGGGCTGGTGAACCGGGCCGAGGCCCTTGACCGACTCGCCTCCGCGCTGGAGCAACCGCAACCAGCCGGAACGTACGTCGGCGTATTGTTTTGCGACGTAGACCATTTCAAGGAAATCAACGACACGTGGGGACACGGCGTCGGCGACTCCGTACTCGCAACCCTGGCAGCACGAATCCAAGAAGGCGTTCGCCAAGGGGACACCGTCGGCCGAACGGGAGGCGACGAAATTCTCGTCCTGTTGCCCGGCGTCCGCAGCATCGACGAGCTCACCCACATCGCCGAGAAGATCCGCTGTCGTGCGGCCGAACCCATCGGTGTATCCGGCCAGACGTTCTCCGCGACCTTGAGCATCGGCGCCACGCTCGCAATTCCCGGTGACTCCGTCGACACGATCACGGCCCGGGCAGACGCGGCCATGTACCAGGCCAAGTTGGGGGACCGGAACACCATCGTCCGGAATTGAGCAGCCGAGCTATCGCCATGCGCCGGGTGATATCCGGTAGGTTTTTGCCGACGGCAGCTCGTTACAAGAGAGGGCAAATATGTCAAGGACAGTGGTGGTGGGCGCCTCGAGCGGACTCGGTCGCTGCATCGGTGTCGGTCTCGCCCAGCGCGGCGACCAGGTCGCGTTGTTGGCCCGGCGCCGCGAGCGCATCGAGGCGGCGGCCAAGGACGCCGGTCCGGGCGCGATCGCCATCGAATGCGACGTCACCGACGAGGCATCGTGCCGCTCGGCGATCGCCGCTGCCGCCGACGCCCTGGGCGGCATCGACAACATCGTCTACACCCCCGCCGTCGGGCCACTCGTCCGCATGGTCGACACCGATGCCGCCACTTGGCGGCGCATCTTCGACACGAACGTCATCGGCGCGGCGCTGGTGACGGCCGCGGCGGTGCCGCACCTGACGGTCTCGGCCGGCAAGGCCGTCTACCTGTCCTCCGACGCGGGCACGTTCGGGCCGCCATGGCCGGGGCTGGGCGCGTACGGCGTCAGCAAGGCGGCCCTCGAGCGAATGGTCGACGCGTGGCGGGCCGAACACCCGGACATCGGCTTCACCACCCTCATCGTCGGGGAATGCCCGGGTGGCGAGGGCGACGCGGCGACGGGAATGAACATCGGTTGGGACATGGACCTCGCGATGAAGGCCGTCCCGCTGTGGGCCTCCCGCGGCTGCATGCCCGGCAAGCTGATGCCGGTCGAGGACCTCATCGACGTGGTGCACACCATCCTGCGGACGAACGCCGCCACCTCGATGCCGGTGGTGGTGGCCAGGGGCGCGCCCGCCAGCCCCGCCGCGTTCGCGGATTCCGCCCAGTCCTAGCGGCGATCGCAAGCGCGGCGGAGCTGGGCGCAGGCGGGTCGCCGCCATCGCTCTAAGCGCGGCCCAGCTTCTCGCGGACCAGGTCGGTCAGGAAACGCCCGGCCGACACGGGTCGGAAGGCGCGGGCCGCCCCGGTGAGCGCCTCACGGGCGTCCGGGGGTAGTTCGATGTCGGCGGCGGCGACGTTGAACTCGAGCTGCTCGACGCTGGACGCGCCGGGGATGGCGACGACACCCGGATAGCTGATCAGCCAGGCCAGCGCCACCTGAGCCGGCTTGGCGCCGACGGCGGTTGCGACGTCGCGCAGCGTCTGCAACAGCGGCTCGACGCGGCGCAGGTTCTCGGTGCCGAACAGCGAGTTCAGCGCCCGAACGCCACCGGGACGGTTGTCCAGGCCGTACTTGCCACCCAACAGGCCCTGCTCGAGCGGGCTGTAGGCGATCACGATGCGGTTCTCCCGTTCGGCGAACGGCACCAGGTCTTCCAGCGCCCCGGCATGGGCCAGCGAGAAGTGGACCTGATTGCTGATGACCGGGCGGCCGAGCGCGGCGTCGGCCTTCTGCCACCGCGCGAGCGAGTAGTTGGAGACGCCGACCGCGCCGATCTTGCCGCTGTCGAGCAGGTCGCGCATGCCCGGCATGATCACCGTGTCGGGAACCAGAGGATTGGACTGGTGGATCTGGTAGAGCGGGATGCGGTCCAGGCCCAGCCGCCGCGCACTGGCGCGCTCGCGCTGCTTGATCACGGCGGGGAAGGGCGCGACCGGCATGATCTTGCTGGCCACCGCGACGTCGGCGCGCTCGTCGCCGAGCGCCTCGCCGAGTATCCGCTCGCTCTTGCCCAGCCCGTACACCTCGGCGGTGTCGAACAGCGTCACGCCCAGGGCGCGGGCGCGGCGCACGATGTCACCCGCGGCGCCCGAGGCGTAGCCCTCCCCGTAGCCCCACTCACGCGATCCGAACTGCCAGGTACCCAAGCCGATCCGGCTGACCCGTCCCACGCCCTCGACGTCGAGATACTTCATGCGCCCCACCCTAGCCAGGGATCTTGCCCAGCACGTAGGCAGCGATGCCCACCCCGGCCAGCCGCGGTGGGCCGCTGTCCGTCGTGCCGCTGCAGGAGACCATCAGATCGACAATGACGTTGGCCTTGGCCGCGATCGCCCGCGCCGAGCGGATCTGGAGTCCTTTGGGCGTCAAGTCCAGCGTGGTGATGCCGTTGCCGGCGTCGGCGGGCGCGCTCACCGAGAACGGGAGCGCCTCCCCGTTGGGCGGTGTCAGGGTCACGGTCGAGCCGCCGCATTGGCGCCAGCCCGACAGCAACGCCGCCAGCTGTGCCTGGGCCGCCGCCGGGTCGCGGAAGGCCACGACCGCCTGGATCACCTGGGTCGACTTGAGGAAGCTGTGCGAGTCGCGGAACTCCGCCGCGTGGTATCCGGTGACGCCGCCGCCGGTGTAGGCGTCCGGCGTCCCGGGGGCGATGCTGCCCCAGCATTCCGGCCGGTCGATGGCTCCTTCCGCGCTGGAGCGGCCCGGGTTGTCCCACGTCTGGCCCGCCGCGAGATTCTGGTCGGCGGTGATGTTCTTCAGGGCGTCGGCCCCCGGCAGCAGCGCCGCCAGGGCGTCCGGCGCGACCGGGCCCGGCGGTGCCGGGGGCGCCGCGCTGGTGGAGGTGGTGGCGGGCTCCGCGGTCTGGGTGGATGGGGCGGCGCCCAGGGTGGACCACGCGACCACGGCGACGACGGCGACGGCGATGAACACATACGACAGCGCCAGCCCGGCCCGGGCCCGGTCCCGGCCGAGCTCGCCGGTGCGGCGGATCTGCGCCAGCCCGGCGTGTCCCAGGATCGCCCCGACGGGCGCGAACACGAACGCGAACACCAGCGACAGCGTCGCCAACACGTTGACGGGCGGTCGGTACGGCGGTGCGGGCGGCGGCGTGAAGACCTGCGGTTCCACCGGGGGCGGGGTGGGCG
>NZ_LQPH01000046.1 GCF_002102255.1 Mycobacterium nebraskense | reverse complement strand
CCCCCGCCACGACCGCCGGCGCCCCCGCCGCAGCGCCCGTCAGCGCCGCCCCGGCAGACCGCCGCCGCCCCGCCTGCTTTCCCGCGCCCGCCCGCGACGTCGCCTCCGCAGGAGGCTCCCGCACCCGCTCCGGCGCCGCCGCCCGCAGCCGAGCCGGCGCGGGCCACCACTGGCTTCCATGCAGCGCCCGACCGCGGTTGGCGACGCATTCTCCGGCTGATGACTTTTGGCCTCGTCAACCTGGGTCCGTCGCCCGCGCAACAGCAGGAAGCGCAGCACGAGGCGGCCATCCGGACGCGCCTGCTCGGCAACTACAAGGTCGGCGTTCTGGGCAAGGGCGGCGTAGGAAAAACCTCGGTGGCCGCCAGCGTCGGGTCGCTGTTCGCCGAACTCCGAAGGCAAGACCACGTCGTGGCGATCGACGCCGACACCGCCTTCGGCCGGCTCAGCAGCCGAATCGATCCGCGGTCGACCGGATCGTTCTGGGAACTCACCGCGGACAAGAACCTGCAGTCCTTCAGCGACATGGTTGAACGGGTGGGGCGTAACCCCGCCGGGCTGCACGTGCTCGGCGGCGAGCCGGCGTCCGGCCCCCGCCGGGTCCTCGACCCCGCGATCTACCGGGAAGCCGCACTACGCCTCGACCGCCATTTCGCGATCTCGGTCATCGACTGCGGCTCCACGATGGACGCCCCGGTCACCCAGGAGGTGCTGCGCGATCTGGACGCGCTGATCGTGGTCTCCTCGCCGTGGGCGGACGGGGCGAACGCCGCCGCAAGGACCATGGAGTGGCTGGCCGATCAGGGCTTCGACGCTCTGCTGCAGAACAGCATCGTCGTGCTCAACGATTCGGACGGCCACGCCGACAAACGCACGCGGGCGTTGCTGGCCCGCGAGTTCATCGAACACGGGCGGCCGGTGATCGAGGTGCCCTACGACCCTCACCTACGGCCGGGCGGCGTCATCGATGTGAGCCGCGAAATGGCGTCGGCAACTCGGCGGAAATTCGTCGAGGTCACCGCGACGATAGCCGGCTACTTCGCGGCGCGCCCCGACGATCAGCGGCCGAGCTAGGCCTTCTCCGCCGCATTCCCCATCCGCGCCAACGGGTCGGCGATCGCCTCGATCTTGGCCACGTGCGACCCGCGGATCGTCAGCACGATGACGGCGAAAAGGCGGCGACCGCTGAAGGCCAACAGCGCTGGTCCCCCGACGGGACCGCTGACCAGGGTCACCTCCGGCCACAGGTAGCGCAGCAGGTTGGTGGCCACCGCCTGTGGCCCGTGATTGATCTGTGGTGGCGGTGCCGGGTCGGCGAGGATCGTGCCCACGCCCCACACCGTCGGGTCCAGCACGGCGGCCAACCCGGTGATGTCACCGTTGGCGCATGCCGTGATGAACTTTTCGGTGACGAGCTGATGCTCGGCCGAGCCGACCGCATTCGCTTTCGGTTGTGCGGCAACGAATTTAGCTCGCGCGCGCCGCGCCAGCTGACGGCAGGTGCCGGCCGGGCGGCCCACGGTTTCGGAGATCGAGTCGAACGGGACACCGAACACGTCGTGCAGCACGAAGGCGACCCGTTCCCCGGGACTGAGCCTGCGCAAGACTTCCAGCAACGCGGTACGGATCTCGTCGTCGAGGGTGACCCGGTCGGCCGGGTCGGCGCGGCGCGGCGCCGGCAGCTCCTCAACCTCACCCGGGCGTTCGTAGCGGGCGCGGGCCGAGCGAACCTGGTCGAGGCAGAGCCGGCTTGCCACCACCGTCAGCCAGCCTCGGACGTCCTCGATCTCGCTTACCTCGGCCCGCGAGAACCGCAGGAAGGCCTCCTGCGCAACATCTTCCGCGTCACCGACGTCGCCGAGCATCTGGTAGGCGAGGTTGACCAGATACGGGCGGTGACGGCGCCAGGCCTCGGCGACCTGGTCGCTCGCTGACTGCGACTGGTTCATGACTCTTCGACGATCTGCTGCGGCAAATAGTTACGGGTTCTCCGTTGTAACTTTCCCACCTTCCGGCCCGTCCTTGGATCACCGCAGAAAATTCCGAAAGGAGCCATTCCCATGACGATCGTCATAACGGGCGCGACCGGCAACGTCGGGCGCCCTCTCGCCACCGCACTCGCCGCCGCGGGAGCCTCGGTGCGGGCGGTCACCCGCGCGCCGGAGACGGCCGGTCTTTCGCCCAACATCGAATTGGTCGGGTCGGCGGCCGAGGCGCTGCCCGGCGCGTCGGCGGTGTTCCTCAATTCCCGGGCGCTCGGCGGGGAACTGGAGACGGTGGTAGCCCAGTGCGTGCGCGCCGGGGTCACCAAGCTGGTTGCGCTCTCGGCCATCAACGCCGACGACGACTTCTCCCGGCAGCCGTCCCGCTTCCGCGGGGACCGCAACAAGGAAGTCGAACAGCTCGCCGTCGACTCTGGCTTGGCCTGGGTGAGCCTGCGGCCGACGGTTTTCGCGACGAACTTCACCGGCATGTGGTCGCCGCAGATCCGCGCGGGGGATGGGGTTTTCGGGCCGTACGCCGCGGCTTCGACGGCACCGATCGTCGAGACTGACATTGCGGAGGTGGCGGCGCGGGCGTTGCTCACCGATGAGCTTGTCGGGCAGCGGATCCCGCTGACGGGCCCGCAAGCTTTCACCAACTCGGAGTTGGTCGAGGCCATCGGTGCGGTGCTGGATCGACCGCTGCAGTATCACGAAATTCCGAATGCCGCGGTGCGTCAACGGTTCATCGGGTTGGGTTTCCCGGCCGAGTTCGCCGATGCCTACATCGCCATGCCCGCCGCCACGCTCGAGGCACCCGCGCTGGTCACCCACGACGTGGAGAAGATCCTCGGCCGGCCGGCGCTCCCGTTCAGCCAGTGGGTCGCTGATCATCGCGACGTCTTCGCTCGCGCGAAATAGAAAAGGAGGTTGACATGTCCGAACCACGTCCACCGCGCTACCTCAAGCCCATGAACAGGGTGATGATGGTGGTGCAGCGACTCGGGATTCCCACCGGGCCGGCCATGGTGCTGACGGTGCCCGGCCGCAAGTCGGGCCGGCTCCGCAGCACCCCGATGACGCCGTTCGAATTTCGGGGCAGCCTCTACGTGGTGGCGGGCTATCCCGGCGCCGACTGGGCGGCAAACGCCCGAGCGGCGGGCACCGGCACACTCAGCCGGGGACGGCGGTCACAGGAGGTCCGGATCGTCGAACTCTCCGCTGGTGAAGCGCGGCCGGTGCTGCGGGCGTTCCCCGCCAAGGTGCCCGTCGGTGTGTCGTTCGCGAAGCGATCGGGGATGGTGCGTGATGGAACGGCTGACGAATTCGAAGCACTGGCGGGGCGGCTCGCCGTCTTCCGCTTCGAGCCGACGTAACGGCGGCCGCCGGTTGCCTAGTCCCAAAGGGAAAGCGGTGCAGCGGTTTCCGCCGCTACCCGGCGCTGACCCAGAATTTGCAGCCATGAAACGGGACTAGGCTGACTTCGCGGTCTCGCGCACCGGGTAGCCGTTGCGCTCGGCCAGGGATCGCAATTGGCGCAACGCGAACGCGCGCGGGCGACCACCTTCGGGGATCACCACGCCGGCCCACAATCCTTCTGCGCCGCCGGACTCCACCGCGTCACGCGCGCACATCCAGCGGCGGGGGCATGCCCGGCACAACGCGATGGCCTCGGCGTCGGGGGCTTCGGTCCAACGGTCGGGGTCCTGCGTGCAGGCGCCGAGCGGGATGTTGAAGGTGTTGAACAGAGGTGTTGCGGTCATGGCGGTCGTTCCTTCTGAAGCATTGGTTCTGCTGTATGCAACGCAACGGTATAGCACTAACCGCTGCAATGCAACGGTTTTATTTCAGTACCGCATCGGCTGGGGCCGATGGGAGCGCTTCGGCAGACGACGCGGCTTGTCCGTGTCGGACCATATCACGGCTTTGAGCAGGGGATTTGCAGAGGCGGGCCCCACGCTTTATCGGAAAGGCGGACGGTTACGTAACCGTAGCGTTGAGCGATCTGCCATGTAAACCGCGCCTGTATCTGCACGCTAGACGCATCAAACCGTAGCGCTGCGGGAGAGGTCCTGTGCGCCGGTCAAACGGCCGCGGTGATCAGTCGGAGGTCCAGCCGTGGTGTCGGCGTAGCGTTTCGACGGCGCGGTGCCGAAACTGTGATTCAAGACGTAGCGGCGCGCGATAGAAATCGGAAGGGTGCGACGGTTAGACTTGTCTCGGCGGAAGGCCCGCCCGCTGCCCTCGATCGAGGAATCACCCCAGATGCCCAGCGCCGACTCGACTCCCGAGCTTGCTTTGCTGGTCGTGCACAGCGGTGCCACCTCGCATGAAATCGAGCCCGGCCAGGGTGTGGTCACAATCGGTCGGGATTCTCAGAACGACGTGCAGATCGAACATCTCCAAATCTCTGGGGAGCGTCTTCACGCCGAATCCGTCGACGGGTCATGGCGGATCGTCGACAAGGGTCCGAACGGCATGTTCGTCGACGGACAACGGACGAGCTCCGTGATGGTGACGGACAAAACGACGGTTCGGCTCGGCGACCCCGCCGCCGGCGAGGTGCTGACGTTCGAGATCGTCAGGCCGTCGAGTCCGGGTGGACGGCGCGACGGCCAGAAATCCGATGGCGGCGAGCCGGATCCGGGCATGGCGCGCGCCGGCGCGGCCGCCGCCGCACGCCGTCGGGAACTGGGCATCAGCCAGCGCAGCCTGGCGGCCGACGGGATCATCAACGCCGGCGCACTCATCGCTTTCGAAAAGGGCCGCAGTTGGCCGCGCGAGCGAACCCAGGCCAAGCTCGAGCAGGTGCTGCAGTGGCCCGCCGGGACCATCGCGCGGATCCGACGTGGTCACCCCGATGCCGGTGAAGCGGTCGCAGAAGCCGTCGCGCCCGAGACCGCCAAAGCGCCGACGGAAACCCCACACTCTGACGCCCCGACATCGCTGATCGCGCAGGCGATCGTCGCCGCCGTGGATGGCTGCGGCCTCGCCATCGCCGCGCTACCGGCGGCCGACGATCCCGAATTCACCGAGCGGGTGACACCGATCCTCGCCGATCTCCGCCAGCTCGAGGCGATCGCCGTGCGGGCAACTCGCATCAGCCGGATCACGCCCGAACTGATCAAAGCGCTGAGCACGGTTCGCCGCCACTACGAAGATCTGATGACGCTCGGCGCGACCGCCCCGGGCGCCCCGCTGGCGCAACGCTTGTATGCGGCCCGGCGACGGGCGAACCTCTCCCCGGCGGAGACCGCCGAAGCGGCCGGGGTCACCGAAGAAATGATCGTGCGCGCGGAAGCCGACGAAGCGGTGCCCGACAGCGTCGCCGATGCGATCGAAACGCTGATCGGCCACATTCACTGAAGGGGCTGTCGACGAGGGCGCCGATTGCCCGGTTCCTCGACGCTGCCGCCATGCTCACGTGTCATTTCGGCACGCATAGTGGAAGCCCTTGCGAGTCTGGAAAATTCGTGCACCGACTGCGCTACGAGCGCGTTACGCTAAACAAGCCGTTAACGCGGGTGTTCAGGATCAGCTCGTAAACGGCGCGCCAAAACGTATTACACGGAGGACCCACAGATGTCTGCTTCTCTTTTTGCACAAGCCGCCAAGATCATCGGCACCTTGTCCGGACTGGCCGGCCTGGGCCAACAAGGAGCCGGCATAGGTCTAAGTTTGGAGGGCATCGCTAGCGGTGAATTAAGCCCTGAATATCTTGCCGGGAGTGCGACCAGTGCGGGCGGAGACCTCGGGGCCATTGCCGCCAGGCTGGGCACCCGGTCGGTGGTGAACAAGTTCGACTCGTTCATAAAGGGCGATCCTGTTCGGAACATGGAATTCACCAAACGCATGTCGGGCCGCCTCCCCGCCAACCCAACGAATGCCAAAAAAGGTGTTGGAGATTTCGGCAAAGCCGCCAGCCTCATCATGTGGACGATCACCATCGTCGAAGTTCTGGAGCTGACGACGGGGTTCGGGCCGCCGGCCGATGGAAGTGACCTCGAGGGCGGCGCGCAACAATTCGCCGACCTCTCCGCCCAGCTAAAGTCGGCCCTCCCGGACGACAATTGGCAAGGTTCGGCGTCGCAAGCATATGCCGATCTGGACACCACGCTGCAGAACATGGCGACGTCGATGGCCGAGCTGGATAACCAGCTCGCCGCCCTGGTCAAAGATCAGGCGGAGTGGGTCGACCATATGCGGCTGGCTTTTGGGATTTTGAAGGATGTACTTTTCGCGGCATTCCTCATCGAGATGCTCATGTTCATGATCCCGCCGTCCGGCCCCCTCGCGGCGAAGATTTTTGCGGGCATTGTTTGCGGTCTTGGGATCGCCGGCGCCCTGAGCTTTCTTGGCGTGCTGCTCAACTACTCGATCACGAATGGACAAAAGGCGGACGCTTTAGCTGCGCAGTACACGCAGCTGGCGGCGGGGGCGGTGCAGACGGGTTCGTTGGCTCAGGCCAAGGTGGCTACAACGGGGGAGTCCTCGGTGTCCAGCTTTGAGGCGGTGTCGGCCAGCATGTCGGGGCCAGCGGTCACCGCGGCGCCGGTACCGGCCGTCGCCGCCCCGGTCAAACCCCGCAACGGTGCAGACGACGAACGCGCTCCGGTGAGCGCGCAGATGAGTGCCGCTGACACCGCCGCCGGCGCCACAGCCGATGCGCCCACGACCCCGGATCAGAGCACGCCGTCCACGCCGGCCGCCGCCATGCCCACCGTGGCGCAGCTATCGGCCATGTCAGGGCAAGCCTCGAAGCTGTCCGGCAAGTTGTCGCCGCACGCGCAACTCGTCAACCAGGCGATGGCACAGATCCAGCAGCTCACCCAAACGGCCCAGCAGGGCCAGGGAACTGCGGCGCCCGCCGAACCGGCCGCCACCGAGGAGGCTGATGTCGAGGGCGCCGGGGCCGGCATGGGCACCGAGGGAACCCAGCGTGCACCTATCGAGGCCACCGCCGGCGCCGAAGCCGCGCCAAGCCGGGCCGGGCGGGTCATCTGACACCACCGGCACACGAGAACCATTGCTAGCCAACACCATAACAACTCGAAAACCAGACATTAAGGAGAGCAAACCATGGCCGATGTAGCCGTCACACCAGAACACCTCGCCAATCTGGCAACAGCGCAAGACCAGGCGTCCACGCAAGCCGGGACCGCTGCCTCGGCGGCCTCCAATCTGGAAGTCGCGGTCTGGGTGAGCCACGGCGTGGTCAGCGGGGCATCCAATGTTGCCTTCACCAAAGCTGCGGCTGCACGCCAAAAAACGGGCCAAGCCATGAGTGCAGCTTCCACCGAGCTCGCCGAAAAGCTTCGCACCGCCAAAGCCGTTTACGAGACCACCGACGAGCAGAGCGGCAAGAACCTCGACAAACAGGTTCTTGAGAGCTGATCACGCCCGGTCGCTTCCCAGGCTGTCGCGGGACTTGGTCGACGACGCCGGTGGAGCCCCGTCGAGTGATCCGCGACGGTCGGATGCCGGTCAATTTGCCAGCGGCGCTTGCGAGCCGGGCCAACGGTAAGGACGCTGCAGATGTCGATATTTGCGCAGGCCGCAAGGGTCGTCGCGAGCTTGGCCGGCATATCCCAACAATTCATCGGTCCCAACGGCCCGGAAATGCGGGGCGGCGAACATCTGGCTGCGAGTACGACCAGTTTTGCCGGAGACGCCTTGACGCCGATCGCTACGTTTGCGGGCAAGAAGGCCACAGCGTCATTGCTTGCATCGTTCATGAAGCTGCCCAGAGATACGCGCGTACAGTTCCTCAGTCGGGTGGGCGGCGGGAATCCGATTGCCGGCAAGTCCAAGCTCACATCCGCGATGAAGGCCGCCAGTATCATCCTTTGGACCATCACCGTCGTTGAGATCCTGGAGCTGACGACGGGGTTCGGACCGCCAGACGAGGGAGATGACCTCAAAGCCGGTGCGCAACAGTTCGACACACTCTCCGAGCAATTGAAGGCGGCCCTGCCGGAAGACAATTGGCGGGGTTCGGCGTCGGATGCCTATGCGAACTTGGACACATCGCTGCAGGATCTCGCGCAGACGATGGCCGGGCTGGACCTGCAGATGACGGACCTCGTCGAGAATCAGGCCGAGTGGGTCACCCACATGCGCTTGGCTTTTGGGATCTTGAAAGACGTACTTCTGGCAGCATTCGTCATTGAGATAGTTATGACGTTTCTACCTCCCCCGGCCGGCCCAGTTCCGGCGCGGGCTTTCGCACTGACGGTTTCCGGGCTGGGAATCGCCGCTGCCACAAGCTTTCTCGCCACCTTGTGCACCTACTCGTTTGAGAACGCGAAAAAGGCGGACGCCTTGACCTCCCAGTACACGCAGGCGGCGTCGGGGGCGGTGCAGACGGGTTCGTTGGCTCAGGCCAAGGTGGCGTCAACGGGGGAGTCCTCGGTGTCCAGCTTTGAGGCGGTGTCGGCCAGCATGTCGGGGATGCCGGCCGTCACCGCGGCGCCGGTACCGGCCGTCGCCGCCCCGGTCAAACCCCGCAACGGTGCAGACGACGAACGCGCTCCGGCGAGCACGCAGATGAGTGCCGCTGACACTGGTGTCGGTGCCACAGCGGATGCACCCACGACGCCGGATCAGACCACGCCGTCCACGCCGGCCGCCGCCATGCCCACCCTGGCTCAGGTGAGCGCCATGTCAGGGCAAACCTCGAAGCTCTCCGGCCAGTTGTCGCAGCACTCGCAACTGGTCAACCAAGCGATGGGACAAATCCAGCAGCTCACCCAAATGGCCCAACAGGGCCAGGGCGCTGCAGCGCCCGCCGAAAAGGCTGCGCTCACCAGTGACGTCGAAGGCGCTGAAGCGGGCTTGGGCACCGACGGCGCGCAACGTGCACCCATCGAGGCCGCAGCGGCCAGCACCGAACACGCATCGGAGCCGGGCCCCGTCGCGCGCATCGTCTGATGCCGCAATTGCAGCCGTGTGATGCGACGTCGGGCGGCGCACGGCTAGCCTCGTTGACGAAGTCTTCCTTGTCGGGCATCGACTTCGACAACTTAAGCCTTGCTCAATCAAAGTTCGCGCGACACTTCCATCTTCTTGCGCTTTAGTGTCGGCGCCGATAGCGCCGATCGGTCGAATGACCGGCCGCAGTGCGGCACGAGCGAATAATCAACTGTCCCACCAAAATTGCGCGCTGCGCCACTCATATACGGTGTTAGGCTAAGGCACGCGATTAACCGCGTGTGGCGCGCAACCGGCGAACGTAAGGATCCGTAGATGCCTGTACCCATAGTTGTCGACGCCGCGAGGCTCCTGGCGAACTTGGGCGCCTTGGGCTCACAGTTCACAGGAACGAGCGGCTTCGAAGACCCCACAAAATTCAGCGGTGAATACCTTGCCGCGAGTGTGACCAGTATGAGCGCGGACGGGTTGGGCGGTGGGGCTGCGATTGCCAAGTTGGCTGGCTTGGATGGGATGGGGAGAATTCGCGCCGAGGGGGGGCTGAAGGGCAAATATCAACTGCCGCCCGGCCACAAGGGAAGGCTCAAAACGGCCGGCAGTTTCATCCTCTGGGCCCTTACCATCGTTGAGATCCTAGAGATGACGACCGGGTTCGGACCGCCGGCAGAGGGAAGTGACCTCAAGGCCGGTTCACAACAGTTCACCTCACTCTCCGGGCAGCTGAAGGCAGCACTACCGGACGACGGCTGGCAGGGTTCGGCGTCGGAGGCCTACGCCGACCTGGACACGACGCTGCAGGATCTTGCGCAAACGATGGCCGGGCTGGACCTGCAGTTGGCGGACCTCGTCGAGAATCAGGCCGAGTGGGTGACTCACATGCGCTTGGGCTTTGGGATTTTGAAGGACGTGCTTTTCGCCGCGTACATCATCGAACTGATCATCAGATTTGCACCCGCCCCGCTCGGGCCCGCAGTGTCCCAAACTTTTGCACTCACGGTTTCCGGGCTGGGAATCGCCACTGCCGTAGGCTTTCTCGCCACCTTGTGCACCTACTCGTTTGAGAACGCGAAAAAGGCGGACGCCTTGGCCTCCCAGTACACGCAGGCGGCGGCGGGGACGGTGCAGACGGGTTCGTTGGCTCAGGCCAAGGTGGCTTCAACGGGGGAGTCCTCGGTGTCCAGCTTTGGGGCGGTGTCGGCCAGCATGTCGGGGATGCCGGCCGTCACCGCGGCGCCGGTACCGGCCGTCGCCGCCCCGGTCAAACCCCGCGACGGTGCAGACGACGAACGCGCTCCGGCGAGCACGCAGATGAGTGCCGCTGACGCTGGTGTCGGTGCCATAGCCGATGCACCCACGACCCCGGATCAGACCACGCCGTCCACGCCGGCCGCCGCCATGCCCACCGTGGCACAGCTGTCTGCCATGTCAGGGCAAACCTCGAAGCTCTCCGGCCAGTTGTCGCAGCACTCGCAACTGGTCAACCAGGCGATGGGACAAATCCAGCAGCTCACCCAAATGGCCCAACAGGGCCAGGGAACTGCGGTGCCCGCCGAACAGGCCACCACCGACGAGGCCGCGCTGGCCAGTGATGTCGAGGGCGCCGGCATGGGCACCGACAACGCCCAGCGTGCGCCTGTCGAGTTCACCGCCGGCGCCCAAGCCGCGCCACAGCCAAGCCGGGCGGGGCGGGTCATCTGACACCACCGGCACAGCGAAAACCGTAGACAGACAGAGCGATTCCAGGCGTAGCGCAACCTTCGAAGCCCCAGCGCGCAGCATCAGACCGATCAGCCGAGTCGCCTCGCTCACTCACGCGATCGAGAATTCAGTCAGTCAGCTTAACTCGGGGTGACCAGCGCCCGCCGCATCAAGTCAATTGTTCCCCGGCCGTCAACCATCCCTTAAAGTTTCTGTGGAGTTCACCCACCGTTACCTGAATCCTTTGTGCCCCGGGAAAATTCGTGCGGCGGACCCCCGTCTACGCGCGTTAGGCTCAACCTGTCGTCCTCAACATGAGTACAACACCAATCAGCGAGCGCGAAGGGATACAACCGCCGTGAGTCGTCTTGCAGGTATTCATGATCTCGCTTACTGCTTCACGCGGCTACAAGCCGGAGGGGGTGCCGCGTATTCGGGAGATTGGGTGGGCCTGGGCGCGAACCTGGGCGCGCTCGCCGGCAAAGCGATGTGGTATGGCAGGAATCAGATCAAAGTCCTCGCGGACGCATTGAAAACACAGGGCACGAAGACGCTCCCGACGCCGACCGCAATTGTCGATGTCGCGATGGTGGCGATCTCGGCGGTGGACCTTCTCAACGGATTCTGGACTCCCGACAAGGGCGCCTCGTTCACCAGCGGTGCCGACAAATATGAAACCGTCTACCTCTATTTAGGTGAAGCCGCTCCCGACCCACGCGACTGGAACGGAGACGCGGCGAAGGCATACGCCGACGCGACCGTCGCACTGCAGGCACTTGTGCAGACGATGCAGGACCTGGATAAGAAGATGCAGACCCTCATGGCCGACCAAGGGTCCGAAGTCGCCAAGGCGCACAACTGCATCGCGGTGACGCTACTGGGGCTCGTCATCGCTCAGGGCATCGCCCTGGCCATGTACCTGATCCCAGTTGTCGGCCCTGAGATATCGGCGGCGTGGCAAATAATCGCCGCCTTCGCGGCATGCGCCACCGTCTTGGCCTTCGAGATGTTCACGCTGTCCAACTCGATGTCCCTTTCTCACCAGATCCACGCGACCGCCCTCGAATACGGCGAGGTCGCCGAGAAGGCGATCCCCACCAGCTCCTTCGCTCGGATCGAGGTGAAAGGGGCGGAGGAGACCACAACGGGCGACTTCAAGGCCATCTCCGCCGGCATGTCCGGCATGTCGGCCTTCGCCGGCGCACCGACGGTCGCCTCGTTGGCCAGCATGGCGCCAGCGGCCGGCGATTCGCCAGAGGAGCGCGGCGTCCTGGGTGCGCTCAAGACCGATGGCGCGACTCCCATTGAGACCGTCCCGGTCGAGACGACGCCGGCGTGGACGCCGCCAACCCTGAGCCAAGTCAGTCAAGCCTCCGGGCAGCTCGCACAGCCAATGAACTTCGCCAATCAAATGATAGGGCAGGTGCAACAACTCGCCTCGATGGGTCAGCAGCGTCAGGGGGCGGAGCCGGCCACCGAGAAGGGCGCCGCCGAGGAGGCCGCCTTGGCGGGGAACGGCGCCGGGGCGGCGTTGGGCACGGCGGGCGCCGAGCGCGCGCCTATCGACGGCGCAGCGGTTGGCCACGAAGCGGCACAGGGGCCGGGCCGGCCGCAGCGGGTCCGCTAAGACCTCGCCAGTGCGGCAAAAACCGATACGAGTCAATGCAATAGCGAGTAAGAATATCCGTTGAGGAGATTCCCATGGCAATTTTAAACGTCGACGAAAAGTATCTTGAGCAATTGGCGACGAAGCAGGGGCAAGCCGCCACCAAGGCTGAAGACGCGGCGTCGGCTGCGGGCAATACCGAAACCGCGGTGTGGGTGACCCACGGCGTAATCAGCGGAGCATCCAACAGTGCGTTTGTCACCGCTGAAAAGCAGCGCCGCGGTGCCGGTCAAAACATCAGGCAGCACGCGTCTGATCTCGCCGCGAAGTTGCGTGTCGCCAAGCAAACGTATGCGGGCGTCGACGAGGACTTGAGCGCAAACCTCAACAAACAGATGCTCAGCTGATCATGTCCGATCCCCTCACTGCCGGTCTTGCGGGCCTCGTCGACGATGTCGTCGGGGTGGAGGTGACCGTCGATGGCATGTTGGTGATCGCCGACCGACTGCACCTCGTCGAATTCCCGACGACGCTCGGGATCCGTCCGAACATCCCCCAAGAGGAGTTGCGGGACCTCGTCTGGGACCAGGTGCAGCGCGACCTCACCGCTCAGGGGGTGCTGGACCACCAGGGCCAACCCCACCCAGCGGTGGCGGCGATGGTCGACACGGTCAGCAGGCCCGACCGCAGCCTGGAGTGCCGGTGGTGGCGGCGCGATCTCGGCGGTGTCATGGTGCGTTTTGCGGTGTGCCGCAAAGGCGAACGCCATGTGATCGCCGCGCGTGACGGTGACCTGGTGGTGCTGCAGTTGGTGGCTCCGCAGGTCGGTCTGGCGGGGATGGTGACCACCGTGCTCGGCCCTGCGACACCCGCCAACGTCGAACCGCTGACCGGTGTGGCGGCCGAATTGGCCGGATGCACCACCGCCGCGCAGCTTGTCCAGCACGGCGCCGCACCCGCCTCGGCCCGCGTCTACGCCGACATCATCAGCGATCCGAGTAGCTGGGTCGAGATCACCGCCAGCCAACGCCACCCCGGAGGTACGTCCACGCAGACGGACGTCGCTGCCGGTGTCCTCGACTCGGTGCACGGCAGGTTGGTATCGCTGCCCCGCCGTGTCGGCGGCGAACTGTACGGCAGTTTTCTGTCCGGCACCCAAGAAAACCTGCAACGCACGCTGGACGGCCTCATGGAGTTCCTCCCGGCGGGCGCCTGGTTCGACCGCGTCGAAGCCTCCTACGGGGGCTGACCCCAGCCCGATTGACGAATTCAGAAAGAAGGAACCATGCCGCAGTACGACGACCACGACGATCTGGCCGCCCTGGATTTCTCCGCCGTCGAATCCGGTTCCGACACGCTTGAGGAGTCAGACGCGCTGGACTTCTCGGCCCCTGACGACGAGGAGGAGTCGGCCGTCGATGCACTGCACGACTATGCGCCGAGCGAACCCGAGGATTCCGACACCGACCTCGCCGCGATCGAGTCGCAGACCGACGCGACCCAGGAAGCGGACGAGGGCGCAGAGGAAGCCCCCCAGGAGTTCACGGTGACCAATCCTCCCGAGACGGTGTCGGTGTCGGCGCTCATGGACGGGCGGACCCAGCGCGTCGAGCTGTCGGCGAAAGTGACGAGCATGAGCGAGGCCGAACTCGCGGACGAAATCCTCGTCATCGCTGACCTGGCTCGGCAGAAAGGCTTGGCCGCCCAGCACAGCTACCTGTTGGGAGACGACTCCCTGTCGGAAACCATGCGCGAGATGGGAATGGACGGTAACGATGTCGTGCGGGACTTCATGGAAAACGGCATCGGTTTGATCACGCCGGAACAAGCGGCCGCGGCGCAGGCGGAAGTGTTCGCCACCCGGTACGCACCCGATAAATGACAGACCATCTGGCCGGCCTGTTTGAAAGCGCGGTCGGCATGCTGCCCGTGTCGGAGGCACGGGCGCTGGAGCTGTTCACCGAGATCACGAATTACGACGAATCCGCCTGTGACGCGTGGATTGGACGCATCCGCTGCGGCGATACCGAACGGGTGACGCTGTTTCGTGCCTGGTACTCGCGCACACATTTCGGACAACTGGCCGGATCCGCCCAAATCTCGATGAACGCCGTGGGCGCTCGGCTTGCGATCGGCGGCCTCTACGGCGACATCACCTACCCTGCCAACTCGCCGCTGGCGATCACCATGGGCTTTGCCGTAAGTGAAGCGGCGCAAGGCAATTTCGCCGACGCCATGGAGGCCGTTGAGAACACGCCGACCACCGGTGCCGAACATCTGCTGTCGTGGGTCAAGGCGGTGATTTACGGCGAGGCTGGGCGCTGGACCGAGGTGATCGACGAAGTCAGGGCCGCGAGCAGATGGCCCGACGAATTCCTGGCGGCTGCCGCCGGCGTCGCGCACGGGGTTGCCGCAGCCAACCTCGGCTTGTTCACCGAAGCCGAACGGCGGCTCACCGAGGCCAACGCCTCGCCGGCGGGGGAGGCATGCGCGCGGGCCATCGCCTGGTACCTGGCGATGACACGCCGCAGCCAGGGAAACGAAGAAGCCGCAGTGGCACTTCTTGAATGGTTGCAGACCACCCATCCGGAGCCCAAAGTTACTGCCGCGCTGAAGGATCCGTCATACCGCCTGACCACGACCAGCGCAGAGCAGATTTCCGCCCGCACGGACCCATGGGACGCGAACACCGTCGTGGCCGACACCTCCGGCCGCGACCAATTGCTCGCGGAGGCCGAAGCCGAACTGGAACGCCAGATCGGGCTCACCCGGGTCAAAGAACAGGTCGAGCGATATCGCGCCGCTACCCAGATGGCACGGGTTCGCGCCGCCCGCGGCATGAAGGTCGCGCAGCCCAGCAAGCACATGATCTTCACCGGGCCGCCCGGTACCGGCAAGACGACCATCGCCAGAGTGGTGGCCAACATCCTCGCCGGTCTGGGTGTCATCCCCGAGCCGAAGCTCGTCGAAACCGCGCGTAAGGATTTCGTCGCCGAATACGAGGGCCAATCAGCGGTCAAGAGCACTAAGACGATCGATCGTGCCCTGGGTGGTGTGCTGTTCATCGACGAGGCCTACGCGCTGGTGCAGGAGCGGGACGGGCGGACCGACCCGTTCGGGCAAGAGGCGCTGGACACCCTGCTGGCGCGGATGGAGAACGACCGTGACCGGCTGGTGGTGATCATCGCGGGCTATAGCTCAGACATCGATCGGCTGCTGGAAACCAATGAGGGCCTGCGGTCCCGCTTCGCCACCCGGATCGAATTCGACTCCTACTCCCCGGAGGAGATCCTGGAAATCGCGAAAGTTATTGCAGCCGCCAATGACTCGTCGATGAGCACCGAGGCGGCCGACAATCTGCTGCAAGCGGCCAAGCTACTGAGCCAGCAGACGGTGCGCGGCAAAGCCGCGCTCGACATCGCCGGCAACGGTCGCTACGCGCGCCAATTGGTCGAGGCCGGCGAGCAATACCGCGATATCCGGCTGACCCGTTCAACCGACTTCGAATCCCTCGACGAAGACCGCCTGCGCGAGATCAACGGCGAGGACATGGCCGAGGCGATCGCCGCGGTACACGGACGACTCAACATCATCGAGTAACGCATGGCAGGGTTTCGGCTAACCACCAAGGTTCAGGTCAGCGGCTGGCGCTTCTTGCTGCGGCGCCTCGAGCATGCAATCGTGCGGCGCGACACCCGGATGTTCGACGACCCGCTGCAGTTCTACAGCCGATCCGTCGCACTCGGCGTCCTCGTCTCGGTGCTCGTCGTGGTGGGTGCGCTGGCGATGGCGTACTTCAAGCCGCAGGGCAAGCTCGGCAGCGGCAATTTGTTCGTCGATCGCTCCACCAACCAGCTGTACCTGATGGTGTCGGGCCAGTTGCATCCCGTCTACAACCTGACCTCGGCGCGGCTGGTGCTGGGCAACGCGGCCGAGCCGAAGGCCGTTAAGCCCGCCGAACTCAACAGATTTCCCAAGGGCCAGTCCATCGGAATCCCCGGTGCACCGTACGCCACGCCCGTGTCGTCAGACTCCTCATCGACCTGGGCACTGTGCGACACCGTCAGCAAGGCCGAAAGCACCGCGCCCACGGTGCAGACCTCAGTGATAGCGATGCCGCTGCAAATTGAGCCTGTCGTGATCGACCCCATCCTTCCGCACGAGGCGCTGCTGGCGTCTTACCAGGGCAAAGACTGGATTGTGGACACACACGGGCGGCACGCAACGGATTTGAGCGATCGCCCCCTGACCTTTGTGGTCGGGATACGCGGCACCGCCAAGCCGAGCCCCCTGTCATCGGCCATGTTCAACGCGCTTCCCGACGCCGGGTCCTGGCAGTTACCTGCGATCCCCGGTGCGGGATCACCCAACACTTTGGGGCTCCCCGAACAGCTGGTGGTCGGGTCAGTGTTACAGCTCCGGACCACCTTGGGCACAAGGTTTTTCGTAGTGATGCAGGATGGCGTGGCACCCGTGAACGCCAACACCGCCGCGGCGCTGCGCGCTAATCAAGCCTACGGACTGGTGGAGCCCCCATCACTGCCTCCGAACGCCGTCGTCCAGATTCCCGAATTGGTATACAACTCACCACTGCCCGACGAACCGATCAAGATCGTGTCCCGGCCGGCAGATCCCACGCTGTGCTGGACCTGGGAACGCAAACCTGGTGAACAGGCTCCCAAAACCACGGTGCTGACCGGTCGTCATCTGCCGATACCGGTGTCGGCGATGAACTCTGGGGTCAGGCAAATCCAGGGCCCCGTAACCGTTTACACGGACGGCGGCAAGTACGTGCAGCTGCAGTCCCCCGACCCCCGGTACGGCGAATCGCTGTACTACGTCGACCCGCAAGGTGTCCGCTACGGGCTGCCCGATGCTCAGGCGGCCTCGGCGTTGGGCTTGAGCGCGCCGAAAACCGCGCCCTGGGAGATCATTCGCCTCCTGGTCGACGGCCCAGTGCTGTCGAAAGACGCCGCGCTGCTGGAGCACGACACCCTGCCCGCCGACCCGAGCCCGCGAAAAGCCCCGGCGGCAGCACCGGGAGGACCCTCATGACGACCAAGAAATTCACTCCCACCGTCACGCGCGGACCCCGGCTGACCCCGGGCGAGATCAGCCTCACGCCGCCCGAGGACCTTGGCGTGGACATCCCGCCGTCGGGCGTTCAGAAGGCTCTTCCCTATGTCATGGGTGTTTGCATGCTCGGCATGATCGCGATCATGGTCGTCACCGGCACCCGGCAGCTGTCGCCGTACATGCTGATGATGCCGCTGATGATGATCATGATGTCGATGGGCATGATGGCCGGTCACGGTGGCGGCGGCAAGAAGGTGCCCGAGATCAATGCCGATCGCAAGGAGTACCTTCGCTATCTGGCCGGGCTCCGTCCGCGGGTGACGTCGTCGGCCAGCGCGCAGGTGGCGTTCTTCGGTTACCACGCACCGCATCCCGACGATCTGGCGTCGCTCATCGGCACACCACGGCAGTGGTCGCGCCCGGCGAACGCCGACTTCTACGCCGCCACTCGGATCGGAATCGGTGATCAGCCGGCGGTGGACCGGCTGATGAAGCCGTCCGCAGGCGGCGAGCTGGCGGGCCCGTCCGCGGCGCCGCAGCCATACCTCGAGCCGGTCGCCAATATGTGGGTGGTCAAATTCTTGCGCACCCACGGGCTTATCCATGACTGCCCGAAACTGGTGCAGCTGCGCACCTTTCCGACGATCGCGGTGGGCGGCGATCCCGCGGGCGCGGCCGGGTTGTTGACCGCCATGGTCTGCCACCTCGCCGTCTTCCATCCGCCCGACCTGCTGCAGATTCGGGTGCTCACCGAGGACCCGGACGATCCGGACTGGTCGTGGCTGAAATGGCTTCCGCACGTGCAACATCCGACTGAGAACGACGCCGCCGGGCCGGTTCGCATGATCTACACCCGTCCGGATAACCTGTCCGACCTGGCCGCCCGAGGCCCGCATACCCCCGATTCGCTGCCAGGCGGCCCCTACGTCGTGGTGGTGGATCTGAGCGGCGGCAGAGCCGGGTTCCCGCCCGACGGCAGGGCCGGTGTCACGGTGATCACGCTGGGCAACCACCGCGGGTCGAACTACCGCATCAGGGTCGCCGACGACGGGACTGCCGACGACCGCCTGCCGGGGCAGCAGTTTCGTCAGGTGACGTCCGTCGCCGACAGCATGTCGGCCCACCAGGCGGCCCGCATCGCACGGAAGCTGGCCGGATGGTCGATTACCGGCACAGTGCTCGACAAGAAGGGCACGGGCATCCAGAAGAAGACGGCGACGGAATGGCATCAACTGGTCGGCGCGCAGAGCGTCGAGGAGGTGATGCCGAGCCGTTGGCGGATGTTCACCGATACCGACCGTGATCGGCTCAAGATCCCGTTCGGCCACGAACTCAAGACCGGCAACGTCATGTACCTGGACATCAAGGAGGGCGCCGAATTCGGCGCCGGACCGCACGGCATGCTCATCGGTACCACCGGGTCGGGAAAGTCCGAGTTCCTGCGCACCCTCATCTTGTCGCTGGTGGCAATGCACCACCCGGACCAAGTTAACTTGCTGCTGACCGACTTCAAAGGTGGCTCAACGTTTTTGGGGATGGAGAAGCTTCCGCACACCGCCGCGGTGGTCACCAACATGGCGGAGGAGGCCGAACTCGTCAGCCGGATGGGCGAGGTGCTGACCGGCGAGCTCGACCGCCGGCAGGGCATCCTGCGTCAGGCCGGCATCAAGGTGGGCGCCGCCGGAGCACTCTCCGGCGTGGCCGAATACGAGAAGTATCGGGAGCGTGGCGCCGACCTTCCGCCGCTGCCAACACTTTTCGTCGTTGTCGACGAGTTCGCCGAGCTGCTGCAAAGCCACCCTGACTTCATCGGGTTGTTCGACAGGATCTGCCGCGTGGGGCGGTCGCTGCGCGTGCATCTGTTGCTGGCCACCCAGTCGCTGCAAACCGGCGGTGCACGCATCGACAAGTTGGAGCCAAACCTGACGTATCGCATCGCGCTGCGCACCACCAGTTCCCACGAGTCCAAGGCCGTGATCGGAACCCCGGAGGCGCAGTACATCACCAATAAGGAAAGCGGTGTCGGATTCCTGCGGGTCGGCATGGAAGACCCGGTCAAGTTCAGCACCTTATATACCGGCAACACGTACGTCCCGACGGCTCGGGCCGAGACGAACGGTGAGGGCAACGGGGCCGCCCCTGAGACCGGGCCGAAAAAGGTCCGCATCCAGCAGTTCACCGCGGGCCCGGTGCTCGACGAGGTGATTGCGTCATGACCCGCGCCGGCGACGACGCAGTGGGGGTACCGCCCGCTTGCGGGGGACGTAGCGATGAGTTGGAGCGGCGCTCATGACCGTCGAATCGAAAGGTCGGGCGCTGCGCGAGGTGGTGCTCGAGCAACTCAGCACCACTGAGTCGCGGGCGTACAAGATGTGGCTGCCCCCGTTGACCGACCCCACACCCATCAACGAACTCATCGCTCAAGACGACCGCCAACCGCTGCGGTTCGCGCTCGGGATCATGGATGAGCCGCGCATGCACCGGCAGGCCACGTGGGGCGTGGACGTGTCCGGCGCGGGCGGCAACATCGGTATCGGGGGCGCACCGCAGACCGGGAAGTCCACGCTGCTGCAGACGATGATGTTGTCGGCCGCCGCCACCCACTCACCGCGGCAAGTGCAGTTCTATTGCATCGATCTCGGCGGTGGTGGCCTGATGTATCTGGAGAACCTGCCACACGTCGGCGGGGTGGCGACCCGATCGGAGCCCGACCGTGTCATGCGCGTAGTCGCGGAGGTGCAATCCGTTCTGCGGCAACGGGAAGCGACTTTCAAGGAGCACCGGGTCGGTTCGATCGCGGCGTATCGGCAGCTGCGCGAAGATCCGAACCAACCCGTCGCCACCGACCCGTTCGGCGACGTCTTCCTGGTAATCGACGGGTGGCCGGGGTTCGTCAGTGAATTCCCCGATCTCGAGTCGCAGGTCCAAGATCTGGCCGCGCAAGGCTTGTCATTCGGTGTCCACGTGGTGATAACCACACCACGCTGGACGGAACTGAAGTCGCGGGTCCGCGACTACCTCGGCACCAAGATCGAGTTCCGACTCGGCGACGTCAACGACACCCAGATCGATCGAGCCACGAGGGAGATTCCGGCGAATCGCCCGGGCCGGGCGATGTCGACGGAGAAGCACCACTTGATGATCGGTGTGCCCCGGTTCGACGGCGTGCACAGCGCCGAGAACCTGGTGGAGGCGATGACCGCGGCGGTGAATGAGGTTGCGGCCCAACACACTGAGCAGGCGCCGAGGGTCCGGGTTCTGCCGGAGCGGATCTACCTGTACGAGCTCGACCCGCATCCACCGGGACCGGAGTCCGACTACCGCACTCGCTGGACGATCCCGATCGGAGTGCGGGAAACCGATCTGTCGGTGGCCCACGCGCACATGTACACCACACCGCACTTGTTGATATTCGGTGCCTCCAAGTCGGGCAAAACCCGCACCGCACATGCGATCGCGCGGGCGATCTGTGCCCGCAACAGCCCAAACCAGGTCCGCTTCATGCTCGCCGACTACCGCTCCGGACTGTTGGACGCGGTGCCACAGAGCCATCTCCTCGACGCGGGCGCGATCAACCGCAACAGCACGACGCTCGACGAAGCCATCAAAGCCCTGGCGTTCAACCTGCAGAAGCGGTTGCCACCGGCCGACCTAACCACGGCGCAATTGCGGTCCCGGTCGTGGTGGAGCGGATTCGATGTTGTTCTTCTCGTCGATGACTGGCACATGATTGTGGCGGCCTCCGGAGGGATACCGCCGATGGCGCCACTGGCACCTTTATTGCCCGCCGCTCAGGATATCGGGTTGCACATCATTGTGACCTGTCAAATGAGCGCCGCTTACAAGGCGACGATGGACAAGTTTGTCGGTGCCGCGTACGGCGCGGGATCGCCCACGCTGTTCCTTTCGGGCGACAAGCAGGACTTCCCGTCGAGGGATATCCAGGTCAAGCGGAGGCCCCCTGGCCAGGCATTTTTGGTTACTCCCGAGGGGAAAGAGGTCATCCAAGCGGCCTACTTGGATCCGCCAGAAGAAGTGCACTCACCACCTCCAGGAGGCGGTTACGATTATCCCAGCGCCCAGTAAGAACACTGGACACACCGCACGCATAACGAGCCGAGATTGCGTTGACCAATGGGTTGTTTTGCCCTAATTGAATAGCTATTTCGCGCGGATGTACAGAAGAGGTACGCAAATGCAGAAAATATCACTTAACCCGTTGGCTGTCGGTATTGGCGACGAAGTCGCCGCAAATGCCAGCCGGGTTTCAGCGGCAGCCGGCGCACGCGCCGCCGGACGCTTTGGCATAGCGGTCTTGTTCACGAGATAGCCCAAAAGTACACGCAGACAAGGGGACTGGATAGACATGTTGTGGCACGCGATGCCACCGGAGCTGAACACCGCGCGGCTGATGGCCGGAGCGGGTCCGGCGCCGATGCTGCAGGCCGCCGCCGGCTGGGAAGCGCTGGCCGGCGCGCTCGAGACCCAGGCGCTCGAGTTGTCTGCTGCTCTGGTTTCCCTCAAGGCGTCATGGACCGGCATGAGCAGCGAACGCGCCATAGCCGCGACGATGCCGATGGTGGCCTGGCTGCATACCGCGGCCCAGCAGGCCCAGCAGCGCGCTATGCGCGCCGCGGCGCAGGCCGCGTCGTACACCAAGGCCCTGGCGATGACGCCGTCGTTGCCGGAGATCGCGACCAACCACATCACCCACACGGTGCTCACCGCCACGAATTTCCTTGGCATCAACATGGTGCCGATCGGGCTGAACGAAACCGACTATTTCGTCCGAATGTGGAATCAGGCCGCGGCCGTGATGGACATCTATCAAGTGGAAACGATCGCGAACACGACTTTCGAGCCGCTTCCGCCCATCAAGCCGATCCTGCAGCCCGGTGTGGGTGACGCGGTGGCGACGGAGGCGTTGAGCACGCTCTCGGCCGTCGGCTCCGAGGCGATTCCCGCAGCTATGCGCGCACTGTCCGAGGTTGAGGACGAAATCCCCGAGACCGCTCCCGAGGTCGGGGCGCCCCTCGAGCAGCCAGCTACGCCGTCCCTGGGGCAGCTGGGTCAGCTCGGCGGACCGATGCAGCAGCTGATGCAGCCGCTGCAGCAAATGACCTCAATGGCCGGCCAGTCCGGCGGCATGGGTGGCCCAGGGGACAGTCTGGTCGGCGACAAGCTCGGCCACCTGCCCGGCAAAGACGGCGGCCAGCTCGGCCTGGTCGGCGCCAGTCCGCTTTCCACCCACCCCTTGGCGGGCGGATCGGGGCCCAGCATGGGCATGGGGCTGATGCGTTCGGAGGCCCTCCCCGGGACAGGCGGAACGGCTCCCCGCACATCGCTGATGAACCAGTTGATCGACAAGCCGTCGCAGGTGATGGCGCCCGCGGGTGCCGGCGCTGGGTCGTCGGCGGCCGGGGGCGCGGCCCCCATGGGCATGGGAGGCAGCGCCGCACAATCGGCAGCTGCCGCCAGGCCGGGGCTCGCGACGCCCACGCTGCTCGCCTCGCATCCGGACGACGGCGACGACGCCGAGTTTGAGCACGAGGACGACTGGTGAGCGCCCACAGAGAAAGACTTCCCGGCCGCCCGGGCCGGAAGACTTGCCATCACTTGGCGAGGACAGGAAACAGAGAAAGTAGTCCAGCATGGCAGAGATGAAGACCGATGCCGCTACCCTCAGCGCGGAGGCTAGCAACTTCGACAGGATCTCCGGCGAGCTCCAGCGGGTCATCCAGACCGTGGAGTCGACCGGGGGCGAGCTGGCCGGCCACTGGCGCGGTCAAGCCGGTGCCGCCGCTCAGCAGGCGTTGACGCGCTTCCACGAAGCGGGCCAAGCCCAGATCAAGGCGCTCAGCGAAATTTCGCAGAACATTCACGGCGCCGGCATTCAGTACTCCTCGGCCGACGAGGAACAAGCCAGTTCTCTGTCGTCGCAGATGAACTTCTGACCCATCACCCCTCAGCAACACAAAGAAACGGAGCAACAATATGTCGGAACAGTCATGGAATTTCGCCGGTATCGAAGCGGGATCCAGCTCGATTGCGGGCGCTGTGCAATCCACCCACGGCCTTCTCGACGAGGGGAAGAGTTCCCTCGCCAAGTTGGCCGAGGCGTGGGGCGGCAGCGGTTCGGAGGCCTACCAGCAGGTCCAGCGGAATTGGGACGACACCTCCGCTGAACTCAACGCCGCGTTGCAGGCGCTGTCGCAGCGCATCACCGAGGCCAGCCAGGCGATGTCTCAAACCGAATCCGGCGTCACGGGCATGTTCACGTAAGACGATGGCGAGCGGCGAAGCACGAGATTGGGCCACGTCGACCTAACGGGAGATTTAGGCTCTTCTCGTGCTTCCTCGCGTGGAACGAGTTTGACGAAAGGGTTTGATGGCGGCCGACTACGACCGGCTCTTCCAATCCCTCGAGGGAATGGAAATTGCGGATGAGGCTGCGGCGCAGACGGATTTCGACGTCAATGCGCCGGTTGCCATGCCGCCCACGCCGGGTGCGATGCCGCCCGCACCGCCCAGCACAACCAAATCGAACGGCCATACCCCGCCGCCGATGCCCATCCACCTGGACGAGCATTCTTCCTCCGCCTCCACCGAAACACCACCACCGCCAGTCGAGTGGACCGCACCAAGCCCACCAGCGCGACCCCCAATACCGGTCGACCTCACCGAGCACTCCCCCTCCGCCCCCACCGAAACACCAC
>NZ_LQPH01000045.1 GCF_002102255.1 Mycobacterium nebraskense | reverse complement strand
CCACACGAAAATCACCACCCCGCACCACAACTCGGCATCAGACCCAGCCCACACCAACTACCATGCAAAATCGAGGTTAAAGCCGGCCCAACTCCCAATGCCCCAGCACCAAACCGGTGCGGCCCTTGGCAAGCGGCTCCGGCGTGGCCGCGAATCCCTTCATTTGCAGCGTCCAGTAGTGGGAATGTTCAGGGGCCAAATCCGCAGATTGATCGGCCCTGACCAAGGCGGGCAGGGTATACAACACGCGGTCCTGGAAAAGCCGTCCGCCGGGCTCATTCGGTACAAATTCCACGGCGCCCAGCACGGCAGGACGCAACCGCATGACCGCGTCGCGTTGACTGTGTTCGTAGCGTGCCGGCACCAATTCGCCAGAGTCGACCCACGATTCCCACAGCCGCACAACCTCATTGATGTGCTGATCGAGGAACGCCAGCAAAAACGGCATTCCGGTGGCTATCACGATGGTGTCCATACTCAGTCATCGTCGCAGAGACGACCGACAAGTTATCTGTAGCCAGCCAGCCCGGCCGTGACGCCGCCCGGGGCAAGGGCTCAACGATGACGTCGGCGTCGCCGCGTGTCTTGTTCAATGCGGATATGCATGAGCCATCCCGCGAGCCACGCCGGTTCGTGTTCGTTGCGCAGAGCCTTGATCTGAGCCGAACTCAGCCCCGCGGGGTGACCGGCGCACATACCCGTGATCAGCACGGCGCCGCGCAGCAGTGGGACGGTCCTGATTGAAAAGTTCGACACTGCATGCAAGTTGAGCGTGGCCATCCGGTTGATCGGCAACGAGCCTGTGGCCGCATCGAACCAGAAGACGAGATCATGCTGGGCGGTCAGGGATTCCGCGGACGGGCCGACGTGCCCATCGACGACCCTGGCGTCGATGGGCACCAGCTTCATCATCTCGTCGGGCGACACCAGGATGCCCACCGGAACCAGCGCCTCGAGTAACGCACTGTCGTTCGCACTAAGACGGCTGCGCGGCTTCACGGGCTTACTCGGAGCGCTTTTCAGAGACCGCGGCGCGCAGCCCTTCGGCTAAATCCTCGCGGGTCAGTTCGCGCAGCCGCAGCAGCTGCTCGTCGGTGACTTCGACGTCGTCGCTGGCCAGCAGGTCATCGAGCTCGGCAGTATCGAGGCGATCGTTGCGGTGATCGCGGGCTTTTTCGACCACGTTACGCACGAACCCGGCATTGCCCAGCACGTCGATGCCGCGGATCAAATCGCCTTCGGCAGTGAGGGTTTCTTCGGCATAGAACCTCTCGAAGTCTGGGCGCAGCACCTCAACGGCTTCATCGGTAGTCACGTCTTCGTCTTCACCCACCATCAGTTTGGTCAGCTCGATCAGCTCTGGCGGGGTGTAGCTGTGGAACTCGATCACGGTCGAAAACCGCCGGCGCAGACCTTGATTGACTTCCAACATCCGTTCGGTGGCTTTGGCGTAGCCCGCCCCGAACACTACGAGCTCGTCGCGGTGATTCTCCATGTACAGCAGCAGCGTGTTGATGATGGCGTTGCCGTAGGGGTCGCCGGTGGAGTAGCCACGTTCATGCAGGGTGTGCATCTCGTCGAAAAACACCGCCCCACCCAGGGCGCCCTCGAGCATTTCTTCGGTGTTCTTTTCCGCATCAGCCATGTAGCGGCCCAACAGTTTGGCGCGGCTGGTCTCCACCACCAGCGGCTTGCGCAACACCTTCAGCCCGCACAGTTGTTTGGTGAAAGACCGTGCCACCGAGGTCTTTCCGGTCCCAGGTGGGCCCAGCAGCAGGGTGTGCCGCGAGGTCACAGGCACCCTCAGCCCCACCTTAGAGCGGGCCAGATTGACCTTCGTGGTGGAGCGGATGCGTTTGATTTCGCGCTTGGCCGTCTCCATGCCCAGCATGGCATCGAGCTCGGCTTGCCCCTCAGCCAAATATTCCGACGCCTTCTCAGCATCACGGGCCGTCTCAGTCTCTAGCCGACTCGGGGCGCTGTCGGGATCCCACGGGTCGGTGCGAGCCTCAATGGTTTCGGGGTCGGTGAGCACCAGGCGCCGGCTGGGGTCATCCATCGCTTCGCGGGCCGGGGTGAACTTCGGATCGCGTGAATACACGCGGCGCAGCAGCTGGGCCGCCTCGTCCTCGCGGCCCAGATGGCGAAGACACATCGCCTGGGTGTAGAGCGTCACGGTGGCTGCCTGCGGCACGCGGTCATCGCCGGCGGCCCTCTCGCCGCGGCGAAACGCATCTTCAAACACCCCAAGTGATGCCAGCGCTGTGGTGGCCATCGCTGTGGCCGCGCACTCGTATTCGGCCCGATACCAACGCTTGTCGATCGGGAACAGGCGCAACACATCGGTCCAGCGTTGCGTGCGGAAATGCAGCAGCCCGCACACATAGGTATGCATGTCCGCGTCGAAGGGATCGGTCGGCTTGGCCGTCGAAGTCACCAACGCGTCGGCTTGGCTGTAGCTGGCTTCACGGATCAGCACCGTGGCGTACGCGGCGCGCAGCGCATCCACCGACCCGATCGGCAGCTGCAAAAATAGGCCATCGAAGACCAGTGGGCGGAAATCGGCGCCCAGCACGCCGAGACGGCGGATCTCCCAGCCGAAGGTTTCTGCGGCCGCCCACGCCCCCGCCAGCACCTCCACCGTGTCCTCACCGGCCAGCACTCGGCCCATCCAGCCATCGCACACGCCTGGCTCGGCACGGGTGACTGTGCGGAACATCTCGGCGGCCACCTGACGGTTATGGCTGGGCACTAAGCCGCCCACACCAATACCCGATGCCAGCAGCCCTCGCCGAAATGCGCTGCGGGCCGGAGTTTCTGCCTCGATACCTGTCATGGTGATGTCGAATCTAACCGTTTAGGCCGCCCGGCGGGGACCGGCATCAATCAAGCGGCGCTCGTAATCGAGGTTGATCCGCAACCGATACTGAAATGCCCACGTGCGGATCACCGCGGCGCCGCGACCATCCTGCTCGATGTGAATATCGGCGCCACTGGCCGAGCGCGCACCCACGGTGCGTATGGTGACCGCCGCGCCCGCCGGTGTTGGGCCCCCGACACGGTCATAGACCACCACGTACGGGTACTGCGACGGAGGTAGCTGCTCAGCGAGGCCTGCCGCCCCCACCATCTGCAGCCCGACCCCGGTGACCTGTTGCCAGCGTTGCGGCTGCTTGGTGCAAATCAGCACCTGGTATCCGGTCGCGGCTGCCCGCAACGCCACCTGCACCAGCAGCGCGAACTCCCCGGCGATCGTCACCGTCGCCAGTTCGGTGGGGTCGTGCAGATCCACCAGCAGCGGATGCCCGCTGGCGGTCGTTCCCACGATGATGCCCGTTGCCCCGATCGGGACCGCCACCTTCTCCCCGGCGGCCAACTCGCGGGCCGGCAGGTTCAGCCCGCCGGTGGCCGCGGTCAGCAGACCCGCGGCCAGCCCAGCGTCGTGGCGGCCGACGAGCGGATTTAGGCCCGTCAGCGGCGGCTCGGGCAGCGGGCCGCCGGTGTGGTAGCGCACCATCACCCCCGCCGTGGTGGCCCCGTTATCGGCACGACGCAGCTGGACCGAAACCGCGGTGGCGTCGGTATCCGGTGCCCACAGCCGGTCGATCGCAGTACTCGATATGTCACCTGGCGACATCCAATACGTCTGCACGTAGCCGCCTGCATGGCGCAGCCGGCCCCATCCAGACGCTAGGCCCGTCGGGTCGATACCGGCCAGCAGTGCCTCATCGGCGGCGCGGATCTGGGCGGCGCTGAGCACCCGTGACGGGATACGCAAGCTGGTCAGCTCGGCTGCTAGCCATTCGGCGGCCGCGCTCATCGTGGCTGCCACCGACTCGCGCCACACGATCGCCCTAGCACTCTGCAAGGCGTTGAACCGCACCACCAGCCACGTGCGGCGCTGCCCGACCGCGGGATGATCACCCACCTCGGCCGAATACACCGGCGCATACGGGTGATGCGTTTTAGGTGCACGCCGCGCCCCCACGCTGACAATGTCGATGCCTTCTAAGTGCACATCGAACTGATCGAGCCCAGCGGCCACCGCCTCGAGGGGCAGCTTCGCCAAGGACTCCACCCGCGGGTAGTCCAACACCGAGGGACTATGCGGCGGTCCGTCGACTGCGACCACTGCCACCAAATGTGGCCCCACGGCGCGGATTCCGACCGGCCCGGACCCGAAGCGGCGCTCGTAATCAGCCAGCTCGCCGGCGGCGCCGACGCGCGGGCGGCGCCCGGTCACCGATCGCCACAGCAGGCTCAGCAGCGGCGCACCGCGCCAACACAGCAGCACCAGGACCGTGATCAGCACGGTCAGCCCGACACCGACCCACCAGCCGGGGCGGCCCGCCGCGGCCGCGCCCGCTGCGATCACCGCCACGTCGACGACGAACACCGCTACGACCCGCGCCCAGCTCGCAGCCACACTCAGCGGGAAATTTGACTTCATCACCGGCCCTCTCGTCGACGCATCAGGGCGGCTGAACCCAGTACCACCGAGCACAGCAGCGCAAGCCCGCCGACCCCGGCGGCGGCCACCCACACCGGGGTCATGTCGCGGCCCACCTTCGGCGGTGCCAGCACCAGCGGCGCCGCCAAGTGCTGAGGCCCCACAGGTTCACCAGGCGGTAGGTCATAGGTCAAGGCGGCGACCGGGTCGACGATGCCGTGCCCGACCTGGTTATCCACCCCGCGCGCTGGCGCCCGCGCTGTCGCGAGCAACCGGTTGATCACCTGATGTGCGGTCAACTGGGGGTACTTGGCGCGCACCAGCGCGGCCACCCCGGACACCAGTGCGGCCGAAAACGATGTGCCCGCCTGGGCGACTAGCGTGTTCTTGTTGCCCTCAACGGCATTCATCAGCCCGTCATCGCGCGGCGAGAGGCCTTCGACGTCGGTACCGGGCGCGGCGATCGACACCCAGGGCCCGGCCATGCTGCTGCCCAGCGGAGCGCCGCTGGAATCCACCGCGCCCACGGTGAGCACATAATCGGAGAACCATGCTGGGGTGGCCACCGTCGTCACCCCAGCCCAGTCGCGAGGATCGTTGGGCGTCAACGGGTTATAAATCGGGTTCTGCTTGCAGTCGTTACCGACACCGGTTTCATTGCCGACGTTGCCGGCCGCGGCCACGATCACTACGTTGCGGTCCACCGCGGCGTAATGAATCGCCGCCCCCAAATCGCGCTGATCGATCATGTCGGTCGCGGTCATACACGACACCTCCGAAATGTTGATCACCGTGGCGCCCATGTTGGCCGCATGCACGATCGCGCGCGCCATGGTGCGGATATCGCCGGCCTTGCGCCGGGTGGCCGGGTCCTGGTTACCGGCGAAGGCATCCTTGGGGCTAAACGCTTTGGAGCTTTGCCGGATCGCAATGACCTGCACATCGGGGGCCACCCCGGAAAACCCGTCCGCTGCCGGCGCCGGCGGTGGCGGCGGCGCGGGGGCTCCCGGAGGCGGGGGT
>NZ_LQPH01000044.1 GCF_002102255.1 Mycobacterium nebraskense | reverse complement strand
TGGGCTACATGTAGTCAGTAGACAACCCAAAACCGCAGGTCAACACCCACCCGTCAACACATCAGGGGGAACTTCGGCTTAGACCGCGGGCAGCGCACTAATGATTGCCACCACCCGGAACGCCTCGCGGATCCTTGACCCGCGCTTAAATTTTGAACCGCCCGGCGAACCCGCGAAGCGGCAGGTCGGCGCTGGTGATGAGTCCCGGCGGCGCCGCCACCACCGACTTGATCGAGGCCAGCGCGGGCATGCCGGTGACGGTCATGCCGATGGAGGCGAAGTTGTCCGGGTTGGACAGGTCCACGCCGGCCTTGGGGAAGATCATGTGCTTGTTGTAGATGCACGGGTCGCCCTTGATCTGGGTGATGTAGCAGCCCTTGATGTTCCAGCTCGGATCGGTGTGCGGGGTCATCTGCCACTCCAGGTGCGTCTCGACCCGGGGGACCCCGTCCACCATGCCCTGGTACTTGATGTAGTTGCCGCCCAGCGAGCCCTTGGGCAGCGTGTACCAGCCCAGGTCCACATCCTTGGTGCAGGCGCCCAGCTCGTAGCTGAACTTCACCTCGTCGAGGGTCAGGTCGAAGCAATCGGCCATCATCAGCACGCTGTCGGCGAAGACGCGGGTGTACTTCTCCAGCTTGGACGGGATCTCCGGATCGTCGACCGGCTGGCCGTAGCCCACCTCGATCCAGGTGTCCTTGGAGTGGTGGCATGACACGTCGACGGACTCGATGGTGGTGACGTTCTCGATATCGGCGACGTCGGCCGAACACACCACGCCCAGTATCTGGTTCAGGCCCGGGTTCATTCCGGTCCCGTAGAACGTCGCGCCACCCTTTTCGCAAGCCTCGGCCAGCAGCCGGCTCACCGGCTTGCCCGACGGATGCGGATGGTTCTTGTCGCGGTGCCAGCCGGTGATCCAGTCGGCCGTGGTGACGATATTGATGCCCGCCTCAAGCACTTTGACGTAGAGGTCCTCGTCGGGGAACACGCCGTGGAAGGTGAGCACGTCCGGCTTGGCGGCGATGATCTCCTCGATGCTGCCGGTGGCCTTCACGCCGTTGGGAGCCACGCCGGCGAGCTCGCCCGCGTCCTTACCGATCTTCTCCGGCGAATAGCAGTGCACGCCAACGAGTTCGAGGTCGGGCTGGGTGGCGATCCGCTTGATCATCTCCGAGCCGACGTTTCCGGTGGCCACCTGGAAGACGCGGATAGGTGCGGTACTCATTGCATTGAGCCTTCCTGCGATGCGAATGCCTCGGGGTAGAACTGCTTGGCCCACGTGCGGATTGCGGTGAAGCCCTCGTACTCGTCGGGGGCCAGCGCCGGCGGGTCCGAGTAGCGCTGGTGTTGCCAGATCTCGATGTCCTGCTCGAACTGCCGGATCACTTCGCGGCCGAACTCGGCCGCCTTGACCTCGGCGCGGGCCGGGTCCTTGGCCGGCTTGCGACCGATGTAGACCATGAACCGGACATCGGAGGTGAACTCGTCGACCGGGGTGACCGCGGAGATGGTGCGGTTGTCGATCATCCCCCAGCTCTTGGTCACCGCGATGCCCAGACCGCCGTTGATGGCCTCGACGCCGCTGTTGACGTCCTCGATCTTCTGCCCGTCGTCACCTTCGAACGTGATGGTGAAGTCGACGAACGACACCGGCTCGGCGAAGTCGTGGCGGGTGAACACCGGCACGATGGGCGTGTTGTGCACGAACTTGAAATGTGCGAAGTCGACGCCGTTTTCAAGCACGTACTGCGGATGCAGCTCCAGGGTCTGCCGGTACAGCCGCTGCTGGGGGTAGTAGTCGTCCGCGTTGCTGCCGTCGCCGAACGCGCCGAACACGTCCGGCGCGTCGAAGTACGGCTCGCGGCGCTCGACGTCGTGCCAGATGTAGACCGACTCGTTGCGTTCCACCACGGGGTAGGTGCGGATGCGCCGACCTCGGTTGGGTCGATCCTGGTAGGGAATGCGGACGTTGCGGCCCTCCTGACTCCACTGCCACCCATGGAACGGGCACTGCAGCACCTCGCCGACGACCTTGCCGCCGTAACCCAGATGCGCGCCAAGGTGTTCGCAGTAGGCGTTCATCACGGTGAGCTGTCCGGACTCGGCCCGCCACGCGACCATCTCCTGGTCGAAGTACTTCATTTTGTGCACGTCGCCCATACCGATCTCGTCGGACCAGGCGACCTGGAACCAGCCGGTTGGTTTCATCGACAGCGGCGGCTTAGCCATGCGGGATCCCTCCTTGAGAAGAAATGATAGGCGGGGCGCCCCAAGAATAAAAGTGCCCTCTATGAAACTTTTGGCACCCTGCGCGATAGGCTCGGTAGATGACTCGGCAGGTCAGCGGGGCCGGAACCGCGAACCGGCGCCCCAACCGGCGCGGCAACGCCACGCGCGAGAGCATGCTCGAAGCCGCGCTAAAGTCGCTGGCCTCCGGTGACCAGGGCTCGGTGTCAGCCAATCGCATCGCCAAGGACATCGGCGCCACCTGGGGCGCCGTGCAGTACCAGTTCGGCGACACCGACGGGTTCTGGGCGGCGGTGCTGCACCGCACCGCCGAACGGCGCGCCGCGACCTTCTCGACGCTGTCGACACCGATCTCACCGGACGCGCCCCTGCGCGAGCGGGTCGGCGCCATCATCGACACCCTCTACAGCGGGTTGGCGTCGCCGGATTCCCGCGCGATCGAGAACCTGCGAGCGGCGCTCCCCCGCGACCCCGACGAACTCGAGCGCCTGTTCCCGCGCACCGCCGCCGAGCTGTTCTCTTGGGGCAAGAGCTGGTTGGAGACCTGCCAGAACGCCTTCGCCGGTCTGGACGTCGACCCGGGTCGGGTGCGGGAGGTGGCCGCCCTGATCCCGGGCGCGATGCGCGGGCTGGTGTCCGAGCGTCAGCTCGGCTCGTACGCCGACCTGGATATGGCGCGGCAGGGCCTGACCAACGCGCTGGCGGCCTACCTGGAGCAATCCTGCCCGTGACGAACGGCGACATCACGATCCGCCAGGCCGGACCGAGCGATCTGGTGAACGTCGCCGAGATGCACTATCCGGTCTGGCGGCGGTCTTGGGCCGGCATACTGCCGGACCCGACGCTCGACGTCCTCGGATCACCGCGACGCTGGGCCATACTGGCGTACCCGCGAATCCTGCAATGCCGCAACTGGAGCATGTGGGTCGCGGAATCCTGTTCCCGGACAATCGGAATGACCATCTTCGGGCCGGACCCCGCGAATCCCGAGCAGGTCGAACTCGACTCGCTGTACATAGCGGCGGAATGCCAACGGCGCGGCGTCGGAGGCCGCCTGCTCGCCACGGCTCTGACCGAAAGCCCTCCGGGCGACGTCGTCTTGTGGTGCGCAGAACGCAACGCGCAAGCGCGGATCTTTTACGAGAAGAACGACTTTCGCGTCGACGGCCGCACCCTGGACTGGGAGCCACTGCCAGGTGTCAAGGTCGCCCATCTGGGCTACCGGCTCAGCCGGCGTTAGCTTTGACGAATGTCGAAGCGCGCGAACAATCGGACCATCGACGGGCTGATGCGCCGCATCGCGTAGCCCACCCAGGACTCCGCGGCGACCGGCAGCACGGGCGGCCCGGTCCCGATGGCCTTCACGATCGCCCTGGCGGTCGCCTCCGGTGTGAAGTTGCGGCGCCGGTAAGCCTTGTCGGCCTTCTCCCGGGCCCGCTCTTGCTGTTCCGCGGTCATCCCGGCATAGATGGTGTTCTTCGCGATGTTGGTGTTGACGAACCCCGGACACACGGCGGTGACGGTGATGCCCTCGTCGGCGAAGTCGGCCCGTAACGATTCGCTCAGCGCCAGGACCGCCGCCTTGGTGGTGCTGTAGGCGACCATGGATTTCGACGGCAGGTACGCCGCCGCCGACGCCATGTTGATGATCGTCCCGCCCTCGCCGCGCTCGACCATCTGCGCCCCGAATGCCCTGCTGCCTGAGATCACGCCGCGCACGTTGACCCCCAGGATGTCTTCCCAGTTGGCCGGGCTCGTCTCCAGGAACCGGCCCGCCATCCCGATGCCGGCGTTGTTCACCAGGATGTCCACCACGCCGTGCTCGTTACGGACTTGGGCGGCAAGGCGATTCATCGCGGCTTCGTCGCTGACGTCGACCTGGTACACCGCGGCCTCGGCGCACGCGGCCCGAACGGCATCCGCGGTCACCTTGGCCGCGGCCAGATCGCGATCGACGATCACCATCTTGCCGGCGCCGTGGCGGGCCAGTTCCACCGCGGTGGCCCTGCCGATGCCGGCGCCCGCTCCGGTGACCAGGGCGAGTTTGCCGCGCACCTCGCGCGGTCCGCCGCGCACCGTGGGCACGCCCGCGCCGGGCTCGCCGCCGGCATTCCGGTCGACCCATTCGGCGGTCAGCCGGGCGATGACATCCGGCCGCGAGGTCACCACCCAGTGGCCGCCTTCGATCGAAACCACCCTGCCGCCGGCGGGAATTGCGCCGGTGAAGCGCTGCAGCGCCGGCGTCACGAAGACGTCCCTGCGCGGAACCAGCACCTGAACCGCGACGGTCGTGGTGGGCAGCTGCGGACCCGGCGACAGGATCGGGGCGGGCATGTTCTCCCGATACAGGTTGAGCCCATTGAGGTAGTCGGTGATGGAGCGCGTCGTGTCGTGGCGTTGGCTGAGCGTGCTCGAGCGGCCTATGCGCTCAAGCGCTTCAACGACTTTCACACCGATCCTGGACCGAAACGCCAGCTCCGGCACCCCCGGGCTGAGGAAGAAGCCGATGTAGCCCGACGCCAGCAGCTGCCTGGCCACCTGGGCCACAGCGCGCGGCCGTCGGGCCGACCGCAGAAACGCCCCCGCGTACTGCAGGTGCGGACCTGAAATCGAGGTGAAGGAGCCGACTTTGCCCATCACCGTGTCGTCGGTGACGGCAGCCCATGCCTGGATCGATCCCCAGTCGTGGCCCAGCAGGTGGACCCGTTCGACGCCGAGGCTGTCGATCACCGCACCGATATCGGACACCAGCTGCGCGAACGCATACCCGGATCGCCCTGCGGGACGCGACGATTCGCCAGCACCCCGAACGTCGTAGGCGACGAAGTTGTAGCGCCTACCGAGCGTGCTCATTTCCTGGGCTACGCCGTCCCAGACGTGGTGGTTATCGGGAAAGCCGTGAATTGCCAGGACGGTTGGGCGCGCAGGATCGATCTCGGTATACCGGTGCACGGCCAGGCTGACGCCGTCGGTGGCGGTGACGTTCAATATGGTGGCCCCCCTGGCATCGGCCGGTATAGGACGCGGTCGTCAGCCGGCGGCGACGTGTCGGCGCAGGTCGTACTGCCCGAGATCGGTGTTCGCCAGCATGGCGCGATGTTCGCCCGGCGTGAATGGCCACACCTCGGGCACCCCGTCCTTGTTCAGGTACCAGCTCTGACAACCGGTGGTCCACACCGTGTCGGGCATCGCGGCACGCAGCTTGGCGTTGAAGTTCTCGGTCGCCGGCCATGTCGGCTCCACCGTGTCGAATTCGCCACGCCGCCAACGTTGAATCCACCGCAGTATGTGGTCGGCCTGCGATTCGGCGACGGTTGTCAGCGCGAGGTTGCCGACCGGGCTGTGCGGACCCAGCATCATGAAGAAGTTCGGGAAGCCCGGTAGCGCCACGGTCTGGTAGGCGCGCGGACCGTCGCGCCACACATCGTCGGCGGTGATGCCGTTGCGGCCGATCAGCTGCATCGGCCTAAAGAACGCGTGGGTGTCGAATCCGGTGGCGAGCACGATGATGTCCGCCTCGTGTAGGACGCCGTCGTCGGTCACGATGCCACGCCGCTCCACGTGGTCGATGACGGCGGTGACCAGTTCGACGTCGTCGCGCTGGATGGCGCGGTAGAAGCTATTGGACATCACCAACCGTTTGCACATCGGCGTGTAGTCGGGGGTCAGTGCCCGGCGCAACTCGGGGTCGCGGACCTCGCGCAGGCTGGCGCGGCACAGCGCTCCCATGATCTTTCGGCGCAGGCCCGGCTTGGTGAGCCCGGCGGCGAAGAGGTCGTAGCCGAAGCTGTAGCAGCGGTAGGCCATCCGGTCGAGCCAGCCGAACCTGTTGTGGGTGATGTTGGTGAGCCTGCTGTATCGGGGGTTGGGCAGTCGAAGCACCCACTGCGCGGTGCGCTGGAACAGCATGACGCGGGCCGCCACGCCGGTCAGGCCGCACACGAGCTGCACTCCCGTCGACCCGTTGCCGATGATGGCGATCCGCCGGCCGCGCAGCTCGACGGAATGATCCCACCGCGCCGAGTGAAAGGCGTGTCCGCCGAAGTCATTGAGACCGGGGATGGACGGCAGGCGCGGGTGATGCAGTACGCCGGTGGCGCAGATCAGGAAGTCGACGCTCGACTCCTCGCCGGCGTCCGTGCGCAACGTCCAGAGGCCGCCCTCGAAACGCGCGCTGACGATTTCGGTACCGAACCGGATGCGGTCGCGCAGCCCGAAGCGGTCGGCGACGTCGCGGAAATAGGCCTGGATCTCGCCGCCGGGCGAGAAAAGGTGCGACCAGTTTGGGTTTTGGGCGAACGTGTACTGGTAGACGCGCGACGGGATGTCACAGACCAGGCCGGGATAGGTGTTTTCGCGCCACGTCCCGCCGACCTCATCGGCCTTCTCGTAGATGGTGACATCGGTTATCCCGCTGCGCAGCAGAGCAATTGCGAGACACAGCCCCGACATGCCCGCTCCGACGACGGCTACGGCGGGATCGCGTCGCATGGTCGCCGGCTACTCGGACTCGGCGCGCTGTTTGAGGCGCTGCAGGGTGAGCCGGATGTGTTCGGTGTTGGCGGCGACGCGATCTGGAACACCGGTGGCCTTGCCGGCGAGCTTGCGGAACCAGCCGGGCCTGCGGTCCCAGGTGCTTTCGGTGACCCGGCAACCACCGTCGGCCGCCACGATGTCGTATTGCCAGCGCGCGATCGGGACGACGGTGTGCCGCACATCGAACGCGAAGAGGCGACCCGGTTCCGCGTCGGTCACCGTGCACTTGGTGCTCCAGCGTCGTTTGCCACTTTCGTTGTGGCCGGTGAACACCGCCCCGGGGCGGGCGGCATCGCCTTTGCACCACTCCATCGCCACCGCCTCCTCGGCCAACGAGGCCAGCGTGGGCAGGTCGGTGATCAGCCGATACACGACGTCGGGGCGGGCGTCGACCTGAACGGTTTCCGTCACGCACGAGTCAGTCATTCGCCGATCATAGCCAGCGCCCGTGGTCTCACCTCGATTGCGGCCCATCCGAACTTTCTCCACACTTGAGGTCGAACCTTCCAAAGCAAGGGGCAACCATGCGAGTCGGCGTACCGACCGAGACCAAGGTCAACGAGTTCAGGGTGGCCATCACGGCCGCCGGCGTCGCCGAACTGACCCGCCGCGGTCACGAGGTGCTCGTCCAGGCCGGTGCCGGCGAGGGGTCGTCCATCCCCGACGAGGAGTTCAAGGCGGCGGGCGCCCAATTGGCCGGCTCGGCCGATCAGGTGTGGGCCGAGGCCGACCTGCTGCTCAAGGTGAAGGAACCGATTCCGGCCGAATACGGCCTCCTGCGGCGGCCTCAGGTGCTGTTCACCTATCTACACCTGGCCGCCTCTCGCTCCTGCACCGAAGCGCTATTGGCTTCCGGCACAACGTCAATCGCCTATGAGACCGTGCAGGCCGCCGACGGCACCCTCCCGTTGCTGGCTCCGATGAGCGAGGTGGCCGGCCGGCTGTCGGCGCAGGTCGGCGCCTACCATCTGATGCGGACCCACGGCGGGCGCGGTGTGTTGATGGGCGGGGTCCCGGGCGTCAAACCCGCCGACGTCGTGGTGATCGGCGCGGGTACGGCCGGGTACAACGCCGCGAGGGTCGCCAACGGCATGGGCGCGAGCGTGACGGTTCTCGACGTCAACATCAGCAAACTCCGGCTGCTCGACGCGGAGTTCGGCGGACAGGTCCGCACGCGCTACTCGTCGGCGTACGAGCTGGAGGGCACCATCACGCGTGCCGACCTGCTGATCGGGGCGGTCCTGTTGCCGGGCGGCAAGGCCCCGGAGCTCGTCTCGAATTCGCTTGTCGCGCAGATGAAGCCGGGTGCGGTGCTGGTTGACATCTCCATCGACCAGGGCGGCTGCTTCGCGGATTCGCGGCCCACCACCCACGATGACCCGACGTTCGCCGTGCACGCCACGCAGTTCTACTGCGTGGCGAACATGCCCAGCGCGGTGCCCAAGACATCGACCGTGGCGCTGACCAACGCGACGATGCCCTACGTGCTCCAACTGGCCGACCATGGCTGGCAGGCGGCGTGCCGGTCGGATCCGGCTCTGGCGAAAGGCCTTTCGACGCACGACGGAGGGCTGCTGTCCGAACGGGTGGCCGCCGACCTGGGTCTGCCGTTCACCGATCCGGTGAGCGTCCTGGCCTAGTCCGTTTCCACGAGGCCGGCGATGATGTCGGCCGCCGGCCCGGCTTGGGCCTCCTTGAACGAGGTCCCTGCCCACAGCGGTATGCCGTTCGGGTCCTCCATGGCGGCCGCCGCCTCCCGGATCGGGGTGGTCATCTGGTTGACCTCCGGGTAGCCCAGCGGCGCCACGTTGTCGAGCAGGCGGGTGAAGTTGTTCTCCAGGCCGCGCGCGTAGCGGCCCGAGAAGGCGCGCGTGACGACGGTGGTTCCGAAGACCGGATTTTTCAGGGCGGTGCGGTGCGCGGTGCTGGTGCCCGCTTCGTCGCTGAGCAGCAGCGCGGTGCCGACCTGTGCGGCCACCGCGCCCCGGCGCAGCACGGCGGCGACGTCCCGGGCGGTGCCCAGGCCGCCCGCCGCGACGACGGGGACCTCATGCGCATGGCGGATGCGATCGATCAGGTGGTGCAGCGATTCGTTACCGGGTTCCATGTCGGGCGCGAACGTGCCCCGGTGCCCGCCCGCGTCCGGGCCTTGAACGATCAGGCTGTCCGCCCCGGCGGCGACGGCCACTCCGGCCTCGTACGCCGACGTCACCGTGACCATCACCAGCAGGCCCAGCGCACCCAGCCGACGGATGACGTCGGGCGGCGGAACCCCGAAGGTGAACGACACCAGCTCGGGCCGCACGTCGGCCACCACCTCGAGCTTGCGCTCCCAGTCGTCGTCGTCACCGTATTGCGGGTGACCGACCTCGACCTGGTAGTAGTCGGCGATCTCTTCGAGTTCTTCGGCGTAGTAGTCCAGCGCCACCCAGTCGGCGACGCTGGGTTGGGGCACGAACAGGTTGACCCCCAGCGGGCCGGTGGTGGCTGCGCGCGCGGCGGCGATGTCCTCGGCGAACCGCTCCGCACTTTGGTGGCCGCCGGGGACGAAGCCGAGCCCACCCGCGTTGGACACCGCCGCGGCCAGTTGGGGCGTGCCCGGTCCGCCGGCCATCGGCGCGCCCACGATGGGCACCATGATGTCCCAAAAACCCAGTACCACGGAGCTAATTTACCATCGCCCGAAGTTGTTGGGGCAGTGACCGTTTGGAGGCATACGGACCCAGGATCGCGGCGCCGTAGGGTTGGTTCAGCAGCCGGTGGGCAACCGCGTTGACCTCCTCGACGGTCACTTGGTCGATCTTCCGCAGGGTGTGCTCGATGCTGCGGTGCTCGCCGTAGTTCAGTTCGTTGCGGCCCAGACGGCTCATCCGGGAGCTGGAATCCTCCAAGCCGAGGACGAGCCCGCCGCGCAACGACCCCTTGGCGATCCGGCACTCCGCCTCGGTGATGCCGTCGCGGGCCACCGACTCGAGGACCTCGTTGGTCACCTGCATCACCTCGGCGAACCGCTCGGGCTGGCAGGCGGCATAGACGGACAGCGCGCCGCTGTCGGCAAAGATGTCCACCGTCGAGTAGACCGAGTAGGCCAGCCCGCGCAATTCGCGAACCTCTTGGAACAAGCGGGAACTCAGGCCCCCGCCCAGCGCACTGTGCAGCACCGACAGCGCCCAGCGATGCGGCCAGCTACGCCCGGGAGTGCGCACGCCCAGCGAGACGTGGGTCTGCTCGGCGTCCCGGTTACCCAGCATCAAACGGGGCCGCCCGGTCACCCGTCCGGCGCCCTTGCGCGGGGCGATGTGCCGGCGCCCGCGGACCAGATGCGCCCCGAAGTGCTCACGCACCAGCGCGACCACCTCGTCATGGTCGACATTGCCGGCCACCGCCACCACCATGCGTTCCGGCGTGTAGCGCCGCACGTGAAAGGAGTGCAGTTGGGTCCGGGTCATCGACGACACCGACCGCGCCGTGCCGATCACCGGGCGGCCCACCGGGTGGTCACCGAACATCGCGCCCAGGAACATGTCCCCCAGCGCGTCCTCGGGGTCGTCGTCGCGCATCGCGATCTCTTCGAGCACCACGTCGCGTTCCAGCTCGACGTCTTCGGCGGCGCAGCGACCGTTGAGCACCACGTCGGCCACCAGGTCGACGGCCAGCGCCAGGTCGCTGTCCAGCACGTGCGCGTAGTAGCAGGTGTGCTCCTTGGCGGTGAAGGCGTTCAGCTCCCCGCCGACGGCGTCCACCGCCTGCGCGATATCCACGGCGCTCCGGGTGGGCGTCGACTTGAACAGCAGATGCTCGAGGAAGTGCGCCGCCCCCGCCACGGTGGCGCCCTCGTCGCGCGATCCGACGCCGACCCATACCCCGACGGACGCCGAACGCACCGACGGCAGGTACTCGGTGACGACCCGCAGGCCGCCCGGAAGCGTGCTGCGGCGCAGTGCGGATTGGCGGTCCGGTTCCGCCTCGGCGATCTGCTTACCCCGGCGCAGAGCGCCCGCACGAGTCGGCCGCGGCCGGGGTAAGTCAGTTGCTGGCGGTCGCGGCATCGGCAGGCGCGGCCGCCGGGGCGTCGGCTGGGGCGGCGCTGTCTTCCTCGACCAAGACGAGGGAGATCTTGCCGCGCTTGTCGATATCGGCGATCTCGACCCGCAGTTTGTCGCCGACGTTGACGACGTCTTCAACCTTTGCGATGCGCTTGCCCCTGCCGAGCTTGGAGATGTGGACCAGGCCGTCGCGTCCCGGCAACAGCGACACGAAGGCGCCGAAATCGGTTGTCTTGACCACGGTTCCGAGGAACCGCTCGCCCACGGTCGGCAGCTGCGGGTTGGCGATGGCGTTGATCCGGTCGATCGCGGCCTGCGCCGACGGCCCGTCGGTGGCGCCGACGAACACGGTGCCGTCGTCCTCGATGGAGATCTGCGCGCCGGTCTCCTCGGTGATGGCGTTGATGACCTTGCCCTTGGGCCCGATGACCTCACCGATCTTGTCCACCGGGACCTTGATGGTGGTCACCCGCGGCGCGTAGGGGCTCATCTCGTCGGGCGCGCTGATGGCCTCGGCCATGACCTCGAGGATGGTCAGGCGGGCGTCCTTGGCCTGGGACAGTGCACCCGCCAGCACCTGGGACGGAATCCCGTCCAGCTTGGTGTCCAGCTGCAGGGCGGTGACGTAGTCCTTGGTGCCGGCGCACTTGAAGTCCATGTCGCCGAACGCGTCCTCGGCACCGAGGATGTCGGTCAACGTGACGAAGCGGCGCTCAGTCTTGCCGTCTACCTCGACATCGTCGGAGACCAGCCCCATCGCGATGCCGGCGACCGGCGCCTTGAGCGGCACACCGGCGTTGAGCAACGCCAGCGTGGAGGCGCACACGGATCCCATCGACGTCGAGCCGTTGGAACCCAGCGCTTCGGACACCTGGCGGATGGCGTACGGGAACTCCTCGACGCTGGGCAGCACCGGGATCAGGGCCCGCTCGGCGAGCGCGCCATGCCCGATCTCACGCCGTTTGGGCGAACCGACCCGGCCGGTCTCGCCGGTGGAGTACGGCGGGAAGTTGTAGTGGTGCATGTAGCGCTTGGAGGTTTCCGGTCCCAGCGAGTCGATCTGTTGGGCCATCTTGACCATGTCCAGCGTGGTCACGCCCAGGATCTGGGTTTCGCCGCGCTCGAACAGCGCGCTGCCGTGCGCCCGCGGCACCACGGCGACCTCGGCCGATAGCGCGCGAATGTCGGTGATGCCCCGGCCGTCGATGCGGAAGTGGTCGGTCAGGATGCGCTGCCGGACCAGCTTCTTCGTCAGCGAGCGGAACGCGGCGCTGACCTCCTTCTCCCGGCCCTCGTAGGTGTCGGCGAGCCGCGCCAGCACCTCGGCCTTCAGCTCGTCGGTGCGCTGGTCGCGCTCGGCCTTGCCGCCGATGGTCAGCGCCTTGGCCAGCTCGTCGGTGGCCACCGAGGCGACCGAGTAGTACACGTCGTCCTGGTACTCGGGGAACACCGGGTAGTCACCGGTGGGCTTGGCGGCCGCGTCGGCCAGCTCCTGCTGGGCGGTGCACAGCACGGCGATGAACGGCTTGGCCGCCTCCAGACCTTCGGCGACAACGCTTTCGGTCGGCGCCTGTGCGCCGCCCTCGACGAGCTCGATGACGTTCTCGGTGGCCTCGGCCTCGACCATCATGATGGCGACGTCGGGTTTACTGTCGGGCTTGCCGTCGTGCTCGACGATGCGGCCGGCCACGACCATGTCGAACACGGCACGCTCGAGCTGCTCCACGGTGGGGAACGCGACCCAGGTGCCGTCGATCAGCGCCACCCGCACACCGCCGACCGGGCCGGAGAACGGCAGGCCGGAAATCTGGGTGGACGCCGACGCGGCGTTGATGGCCAGCACGTCGTAAAGGTCGTTGGGGTCCAGACTCATGATCGTCACGACGACCTGGATCTCGTTGCGCAGCCCACTGACGAACGACGGGCGCAGCGGGCGGTCGATCAGCCGGCAGGTCAGGACGGCGTCGGTGGACGGCCGGCCCTCGCGGCGGAAGAACGAGCCCGGGATGCGGCCCGCGGCGTACATCCGCTCTTCGACGTCGATGGTCAGCGGGAAGAAGTCGAAGTGTTCCTTCGGGTTCTTGCTGGCGGTGGTCGCCGACAGCAACATGTTCTCGTCGTCGAGGTAGGCGACGACGGCACCGGCGGCCTGTTGGGCCAGCCGGCCGGTCTCAAAACGGATGGTGCGGGTGCCGAAGCTCCCGTTGTCGATGGTGGCGGTTGCCTCGAACACGCCTTCTTCAATTTCAGCGACAGACATGGGTGTCCGTACGGCCTCTCTGGTATTCAGCTTTTTCGCGTCGTCACAGGCAAGTAACCCGAGAGCTTCCTAAGGAGAGGAAAGAGTCTGAATGCGGCTACGGCCATCGATCGAAGCGGCCGACCTGCCCCAGATCCAGAGAGCCCGGCAGCCACTACCGAAGACCGCCCGAGACAGACTGGGCTACTCCCGTTGTGACACGCTGGAACGGCGCACGCGGATCTGCGCGACCGTACCGTTTGTTCGGGCCGAACCCGGCCCAGAACGCTCCCACTCTACACGGGCGGACTTAGCCCGCAGTAGGGCCGGTGGGGGTGTTCCCGCCCGGGTCAGCGGCGCAGCCCCAGGCGCTCGACCAGCGAGCGGTACCGCTCCACGTCGATCTGGGCGACGTACTTGAGCAGCCTGCGGCGGCGCCCGACCAGCAGGAGCAGGCCCCGCCGGGAGTGGTGGTCGTGCTTGTGCACCTTCAGGTGCTCGGTCAGGTCGGCGATCCGCTTGGTCAGCAGCGCGACCTGCGCCTCCGGGGAACCGGTGTCGGTGTCATGCAGGCCGTAGGTGCCCAGGATTTCCTTTTTCTGCTCGGCGGTCAGCGCCACGAAAACATCTCCATCAATCGGTGCCGCGAAAAATCTCGTACGTGCCCGCCGCGGACTGCAGCACACGTCGTATCGGGGGGCGAGTCTATCAGCGGCGGTGATGTCCGCCGAAATCGCAGGCCAGCACCACACCACTTGTAAACCTACAACCATTCGGTTGTAGGTTTATCGCGTGACCGTAGATCAGCGCGTGACCGTCGATCAGGAAGACCGGGCTGACGCCCTGTTCCACGCGCTCGCCGACCGAACCCGGCGCGACATCATGCGCCGGGCGCTGGCCGGGGAACACTCGGTTTCCACGCTCGCACTGAAGTACGACATGAGCTTTGCAGCGGTGCAGAAGCACGTCGTCGTGCTGGAGAAGGCCGGCCTGATCACCAAACGCCGAAGCGGTCGCGAGCAGTTGGCCAGCGGTGACGTGACGGCCGTGCGGTCGGTGGCCGCCATGCTCACCGAGTTGGAACAGGTCTGGCGCGGTCGCATCGCGCGCATCGACGAACTCATCGCATCCGACTCAACCAAGGAGGACTGAACCATGCCCGTGACCGGCGTACAGCACGATCCTGACAACCTGACGCTGACCATCACCGCGGACTTCGCCGCACCGGTGGACCGGATCTGGCAGGTCTACGCCGACCCGCGCCAGCTGGAGAAGGTGTGGGGACCGCCGTCCCATCCGGCGACCGTAGTCGACCACAGCCTCACGCCCGGAAGTCGCACGACGTACTTCATGACCGGCCCGGACGGCGACAAGTACGCCGGATACTGGGACATCACGGCCGTTGACGCGCCGACGAGCTTCTCCTTCCTCGACGGCTTCGCCGACCTGGACTTCAACCCCAACCCCGGCCTGCCGGTCTCGGTGAACGTGTACACCTTCGCCGAGCACGACGGCGGTACTCGCGCGACCTACGTGAGCACCTTCGAGTCCGCCGAGGCGCTTCAGCAGGTGTTGGACATGGGCGTGGTCGAGGGCGCCTCTTCGGCCATCAATCAGATCGACGAGCTGGTTGCTTCCTGAAACTGCGGCGAATCAGTCCTGCGCCGAGAGCATCGTGCGGGCCCGGTCGGTGTCCTTGCCCATCGCCTCGACCAGATCGGGCACCGAGCCGAACGTGCGCTGTCCGCGGATGCGTGCGACGAAGTCCAACGCCACGTACTGGCCGTAGAGGTCGGCGGTGGTGTCCAAGACGAAGGCCTCGACGGTGCGAGTGCGTCCGGAGAAGGTCGGGTTGGTGCCGACGGACACCGCGGCCTGATAGCGCTCGCCCGGGACGACGGTGCCGGTCACCGGTCCGTGCCCGAGCAGGGTGAACCAGGCGGCATACACGCCGTCGGCCGGGATCGCCGAATACATCGGCGGCGCCACGTTGGCGGTTGGGAATCCCAGCTCCATGCCCCGCCCCTCGCCCCGGACGACGACACCCTCGACGCGGTGCGGACGGCCCAGCGCCTCCATGGCCGCCACCACGTCACCGGCATCCACGCAGGACCGGATGTAGGTGGAGGAGTACGTCACGGTCTCGTTGCTCATGTGCTCGGTGAGCAGCGATATCGACTCCACCGCGAAGCCGAATCGCTCGCCGGCGCGCCGCAGCGTGTCGACGTTGCCGGTCGCCTTCTTGCCGAACGTGAAATTCTCGCCCACCACGACCTCCACCACGTGCAGGTGCTCCACCAGCAGCTCGTGGACGTAGCGCTCCGGTGTCAGCTTCATGAAGTCGCTGGTGAACGGCATCACCAGGAAGACGTCGATGCCCATCTCCTCGACCAACTCGGCGCGCCGCGTCAACGTCGTCAGCTGCGCGGGGTGGCTGCCCGGATAGACCACTTCCATCGGGTGCGGGTCGAAGGTCATCAACACGGTCGGTACGTTGCGGGCGCGCCCCGCCTTCACCGCATGCGCGATGATCTCGGCGTGGCCCCGGTGCACACCGTCGAACACCCCGATGGTGAGCACGCATCTGCCCCAGTCCGTGGGAATCTCGTCTTGGCCGCGCCACCGCTGCACGACCGCAAGCCTACGGCTCGCGGCGATCCGCCGGGAGATCCGCACGCGCGAAGGTGTCGGGGAGCACACGATCAGGCTTGGGTTGCCTAAACTTTCTGGTTGTGAGGGCTGACGAAGAGCGTGGCGGTCTCACCGCGGTCGGCCAGGACTACCTCAAGGTCATCTGGAATGCCCAGGAGTGGTCGCTGGAGAAGGTCAGCACGAAGATGCTGGCCGAGAAGATCGGGGTCTCGGCCAGTACGGCCTCGGAGTCGATCCGCAAACTCGCCGAGCAGGGCCTGGTCGACCACGAGAAATACGGCGCCGTGACCCTGACCGAAGCGGGCCGGCGGGCGGCGCTTGCGATGGTGCGCCGGCATCGGCTGCTGGAGACCTTCCTGGTCAACGAGCTCGGTTACGGCTGGGACGAGGTGCACGACGAGGCCGAGGTGCTCGAGCACGCAGTGTCGGACCGGCTGGTGGCCCGCATCGACGCCAAGCTGGGGTTCCCGCAACGCGACCCGCACGGGGACCCGATCCCCGCATCGGACGGCCAGGTGCCCACCCCGCCGGCGCGTCAGCTGTGGGCGTGCGACGACGGAGACACCGGCACCGTGGCCCGCATCTCCGACGCCGACCCGGAGATGCTGCGCTATTTCGCCGACGTCGGGATCAACCTCGATTCGCGGCTGCGGGTCCTGACCCGTCGGGAGTTCGCCGGCATGATCTCGGTGGCGATCGAGTCGGGCGACGGCGCGGAGACGACGGTCGACCTGGGCAGCCCGGCGGCCCGGGCGATCTGGGTGGTAGGCTGAGCCGCCGCGGTGGCGCCCGCTAGCTCAGCAAGCCCTTGGCGATGTGGGTGACCTGAACCTCGTTGCTGCCGGCGTAGATCATCAGTGACTTCGCGTCGCGGGCGAGCTGTTCCACCCGGTATTCGGCCATGTAGCCGTTGCCGCCGAACAGCTGGACGGCCTCCATCGCGACGTCGGTGGCCACCTCCGACGAGTACAGCTTGATCGCCGATGCCTCGGCCAGCGTCAGCGGTTTGCCCGCCCGCTGCCGCTCGATCGTGTGAAACACCATGTTCTGCACGTTCATCCGGGCGATCTCCATCTTGGCCAGCTTGAGCTGGATCAGCTGGAACTGCCCGATGTTCTTGCCCCACAGCGTGCGCGTCTTGGCGTAATCCACGCACAGCCGGTGACATTCGTTGATGATGCCCAGCGCCATCATCGCGATCCCGATCCGCTCGGCGGCGAAATTGTCGCGCGCGCTGTCGCGGCCGTCCCCGCCGGCGTGCTGTTCGCTCTCCCCCAGCAGCCGGTCGCGACCCAGCCGCACGTTGTCGAAGAACAATTCGCCCGTCGGCGAGGACATCATGCCCATCTTCTTGAACGGCTTGCCCTGCGTCAGGCCCGGCATGCCGGAGTCGAGGACGAAAACCAACACCGGCCGGTTGCGCTTGTCCACCTTGTTGTCCGGGGCAGCGTCGCCGTCGTCGAGCTTGGCGTACACCACCAGGACGTCGGCGTAGGGCCCGTTGGTGATGAACGTCTTCTGCCCGTTGAGGATGTAGTCGTCACCGTCGCGTTTGACGTGGGTCTTCATGCCGCCGAACGCGTCCGAGCCGGAGTCCGGCTCGGTGATGGCCCACGCCGCGATCTTCTCCAGCGTCATCAGCCCGGGCAGCCAGCGTTCCTTCTGGGCCAGCGTGCCGCGACTCATGATGGTCGTCGCGCCCAGGCCCAGGCTGACCGAGACGGTGCTCAACAATCCGATGCTCACCCCGGCCAGCTCGGAGACCATCATGGCGACCATCGACGCCTGGGCGGCCATCCCGCCGGAACCGCCTGCGCCGTCCGGCTTTTCGCTGTCCGCCTCGCCCGCTTCCTTGCCTCGCTCGCGGGCCCGCTCGCGCTCCAGCATCGATTTGACCGATTCGGCGGCCATCGCGTCGAGCCCGAACTGGCTGAAGAGCTTGCGCGCGATCGGATACGGCGACATCGCGCCGGTTTCCAACTCGTCAAGGTGCGGACGAATCTCTTTGTCGATGAACTGACGGACGGCGTCGCGAACCATCAGGTCCGCGTCGGACCACTCGATCATGGGCGCGCCGGTCAGCGCTCGGCGCGCTGGTAGGCGGTGACGACGGCCGCGCCACCCAGCCCGATGTTGTGTTGCAGTGCGGCGCTGACGTTGTCGACCTGACGCTTGTCGGCGGACCCCCGCAGCTGCCACGTCAGCTCGGCGCACTGCGCCAACCCGGTCGCGCCCAGCGGATGACCCTTCGAGATCAGGCCGCCCGACGGGTTGACCACCCAGCGCCCGCCGTAGGTCGTGTCGCCGTTGTCGATCAGCTTGGGCGCCTCGCCCGGGGCGCACAGCCCCAGCGCCTCGTACAGCAGCAGTTCGTTGGCGGAGAAGCAGTCGTGCAGCTCGATCACCTGGAAGTCTTCGGGGCCCAACCCGGACTGGTCGTAGACCTGTTGCGCCGCTTGGACATTCATGTCGTACCCGATCAGGTTTTTGGCGCTTCCGTCGAAGGTCGACGCGAAGTCGGTCGTCATGGCCTGACCGACGATCTCCACGGCCTGCCCGGCCAGCCCGTGGCTGTCGACGAAGCTCTCCGAGGCCAGGATCGCCGCGCCGGAACCGTCGGACGTCGGCGAGCACTGCAACTTGGTCAGCGGGTCGGAGATCATCCGCGCCGCCAGGATGTCGTCGAGCGTGTAGGACTCCTGGAACTGAGCGAATGGGTTGTTGACGGAGTGCTTGTGGTTCTTGTAGCCGATCTTGGCGAAATGCTCTGCGGTGCTGCCGTATTGCCTCATGTGCTCACGACCGGCGGCGCCGAACATCCAGGGCGCGACGGGCATCGCGAACTCGTCGATCTCGGCCATCGCCTTGACGTGTTTGCCCATCGGCGATTCGCGGTCCTGGGCGCCCCCACCCAGCGAGCCGGGTTGCATCTTCTCGAATCCGAGCGCGATGGCGCAGTCGACGATCCCGCCGCGGATGGCCTGGGCCGCCAGGAACAGAGCGGTCGAGCCGGTCGAGCAGTTGTTGTTGACGTTGACGATCGGAATCCCGGTCATGCCCAGCTCGTAGAGCGCGCGCTGGCCGGACGTGGAATCGCCGGCGACGTAGCCGACGTAGCCCTGCTGCACCTCGCGGTAGTCCACACGCGCATCGGCCAGGGCGTTGGTCCCGGACTCGCGCGCCATGTCCGGGTAGTCCCAGCCCTCCCGGCGGCCCGGCTTCTCGAATTTCGTCATGCCGACGCCGACGACATACACCTTGTTGGACATAGCGAACACCTTCCAGACAGGCTTGAGACGATCCGCGCCCCAGCCTATTCCTAGAGCGTTGCCGGGCGGATCACTACCACCGACTTGGTCCGCGGGCCCTCGTCACGCAGCAGCGCAATCACCCGGCCGTCGGCGTCGCAGGCGGCGTAGACGCCATCGATGCCGGCCGGCGACAGCGGCCGTCCGTTGGCCGTCGCCTCGGCCTCTTCGGCGGTCAGGTCGCGCCGCGGAAAGATCAGCAGGCACGCCTCGTCCAGGGTCAGCGACAGGCCGGGCCGCTCGGCCAGGTCGTCGAGCGAGCGGGCCTGCTCCAGGGTGAAGCGGCCGACGCGGGTGCGCCGCAGCGCCGTCAGATGCCCGCCCACCCCGAGCGCGGCGCCGACGTCGCGGGCCAGCGCGCGAACGTAGGTTCCTGACGAGCAGTCGACCTCCACGTCCACGTCGACGAACTGGCCGTCGGACCGAACGTCGAGCACCTCGAACCGATCGATGCGTACCGGCCTGGCCTCGAGTTCGACGGTCTGGCCCTCGCGAACCAGCCGATAGGCGCGTCGCCCGTCCACCTTGATCGCGCTGACCGCCGACGGCACCTGCTCGATGTCGCCGCGCAGGCCGGCGACCGCGCCGGCGATCGCCTCGCGCGTCAGGTGCGCGGCCGAGACGCTGTGCAGCACTTCCCCTTCGGCGTCCTCGGTGGAGGTGGTCTGGCCGAGCCGGATGGTGGCGGCGTACGACTTGGAGGCCGCCGTCAACAGGCCGAGAATCTTGGTGGCGCGGTCGACGCCGATCACCAGCACACCGGTGGCCATCGGGTCCAGCGTCCCCGCGTGCCCCACCCTCCGGGTGGAGAAGATACGGCGGCAGCGCCCCACCACGTCGTGACTGGTCATCCCGGCCGGCTTGTCGATGACGACCAAACCTGGACCAGGGCCCGGGCCGCTGGGGTGTGAGCTCATAGCACGATGGCGGTCAGCACCAGCCCGCGCTCGACCGACCACCGGCCCCTCAGCGCGGTCAGCGGTGGGCCATCGAGGGCCCGCCCGTCGATCAGGATCTTGGATACGAACACCCCGGTGGTGCTCCCGTCGGGCGGGTCGAGGTCGAACACGACGTGGGCGTCCTCGAAACCCAGCCAGCGCTTTGTCAACGGGAACCAGGCCTTGTACGTTGCTTCCTTGGCGCAGAACAGGATCCGATCCCAATGCAGGCCCGCGGGCAACGACGCCATCTCGTGTCGCTCCTCGGGCAGGCTGATCGCGTTCAGCACGCCGTCCGGCAACACGTCGTGCGGTTCGGCGTCGATGCCCACCGAGCGCAGCGCTTCGGTGCGGCCTACGACCGCGCCGCGATAGCCCGTGCAGTGGGTGAGGCTGCCCACCACGCCGTCGGGCCAGCACGGTTCGCCCTTCTCGCCCTTGAGGATCGGCACCGGCGGCAGGCCGAGCTCGCCCATCGCGACGCGCGCGCAGTGCCGGACGGTGATGAACTCGTGGCGACGCTTGTCGACCGACTTGGCGATCAGCGGTTCCTCTTCGGGCAGCGGGGCCAGGTCGGGCGGGTCGGAGTACAGCTCGGAGTAGGCCAGGTCGTCCTCGTCGGGTAGCACCGAGGAGACCAGCATCTGCTCGGTCATCGGGACTGCCGCTGCCGCAACCGTTCCCGGAACTGCGCGGCCTGTTGCCGCATCTCGGGAGTGATCTCGAAGTGGCCGCCGAAGTCGTTGAGGTATCCGGGCGCGTATTGCGGATCGGGCAACACCTGGCGCAGCCAGCTGTGCGGCTTGCGGCGCCGCCACTCCCGCGGGTAACCCACCGACACTTCCTCGAAGCGCACGTCGTCGTACCAGGTGGTGCGCGGAATGTGCAGGTGACCGTAGACCGAACAGACGGCGTTGTAGCGGGTGTGCCAGTCGGCCGTCTTGGTGGTCCCGCACCACAGCGAGAACTCCGGGTAGAACAGCGCGTCGCAGGGCTCGCGGACCAGCGGGAAATGGTTCACCAGAACGGTCGGGGTCATCCAGTCGAGTTGCTCGAGGCGCGACCGCGTGGCGGCGAGCCGCTCCCGGCACCAGGCGTCCCGCGTGGGATACGGCTCCGACGAGAGCAGGAATTCGTCGGTGGCGACCACGTTGCGCTCCCGCGCGATGGTCAGGCCTTCGGCTTTGCTGGCCGCGCCCTCGGGCAAGAAGCTGTAGTCGTAGAGCAGAAACATCGGCACGATCGTCGCCGGGCCGCCGCGCTCGGTCCACACCGGGAAGGGATGCTCGGGCGTGACGATGCCCATTTCGTCGCACATGTTGACCAGGTAGTCGTACCGGGCCTTCCCGAAGATCTGTACCGGATCCCGCGTCGTGGTCCACAGCTCATGGTTGCCGGGGACCCAGATCACCTTGGCGAATCGACGGCGCAGCAGGTCAAGGGCCCAACGGATGTCGTCGGTGCGCTCGGCGACGTCGCCGGCGACGATCAGCCAATCGTCCGGCGAGGACGGGTGCAGCGATTCGGTGACCGGCTTGTTGCCGAGGTGGCCGGTGTGCAGGTCGGAGACCGCCCACAGCGTGGGTTGCCCCCCATCGGTCGATTCGTGCCCCGCATTTTGACCAGCCACGATTAACCAGCCTAATAACCCGCAGTCTGGGCCGGTTGAGGCCCGGCACCTTGCTCGTGGCATTAGAACGTATTCTTGTTTCCCTGTGACCGCGCCGACGCGACTTGTACACTCCCCGCAAGGAGCGCCGAGCCGTCAGGGGGGTTTCGTGTTCGCCAAGGTGCGTCTGATCGGGGCGGTCGGTGCCCTGGTCGCAGCGGCCATAGCAGGCACAGTGGGGTGGCAGGGTGCCTCGCCGGGGCCGACGGGCGGCGGGCGCGTCGAGCTGCGCTCGACCGCGGCGCCGATGGAAACCACCATGAAGAGCCCGATCGTGGCGACCACCGACCCGCGGCCATTCGACGCGTGCGAGGACATCCCGTTCGATGCCCTGCAGCGGCTCGGGCTGGCGTTCACACCGCCCGAGCACGAAGACGGCCTGCGCTGCCACTTCGACGCGGGTAACTATCAGCTGGCCGTCGAGCCCATCATCTGGCGCACCTACGAGGAGACGCTGCCCCCCGACGCCGTCGAGACCACCATCGCAGGCCACCGCGCCGCGCAGTACTGGGTGCTCAAGCCGACGTATCACAACAGCTACTGGTATTACTCCTGCATGGTCGTGTTCAAGACCGGCTACGGCGTCCTGCAGCAGGCGCTCTACTACTCGACCGTTTACTCCAATCCCGAGGTGGATTGCATGTCCACCAACTTGCAGCGGGCCAACGACCTCGCGCCTTACTACAAGTTCTGAGGTCGTTCGGGCCTTAACCTGGGCACCGTGAGTATCACCTCGACGCGAACCGCCCAGCCCACGCTGCACACCCTGCGACACCTCAGCGGCAAAGCCGTCGGCCGGCTGCTGGGCCTGCCGATGGCGACCACCGATTACACCGTGGAACGGGTCCGGGTGCCGATGCGCGACGGGGTCGACCTGGTGGCCGATCACTACGCACCGAATACCGCCTCCCCCGCCGGCACCCTGCTGGCCAGGGGGCCCTACGGGCGCGCCTTTCCGTTCTCCCTGCTGTTCGGCGGGCTGTACGCGGCGCGCGGCTACCACGTCGTGCTGCAGAGCGTCCGCGGCACCTTCGGGTCGGGCGGGGACTTCGAGCCGATGGCCAACGAGGCCGCCGACGGCGCCGACACGGTGGCCTGGCTGCGCGAGCAGCCCTGGTTCACCGGCCGCTTCGCCACCATCGGACTGTCGTACCTCGGGTTCACCCAGTGGGCGCTGCTGCAGGATCCCCCGCCGGAGCTGGCCGCGTCCGTCATCACCGTGGGGCCGCACGATTTCAACGCCTCGGTGTGGGGCACCGGCTCGTTCGCGATCAACGACTTCCTGGGCTGGAGCGACATGGTTGCCCACCAGGAGGACCCGGTGCGTGCCCGATCGGCGCTGCGCCAGCTGCAGAACCGCCGCAGTGTGACCCAGGCGGCCCTCGGGTTGCCGGTGGGCGACACGGCCCGAGCGCTGCTCGGTGCCGGCGCGCCGTGGTTCGAGTCGTGGGTCGAGCACACCGACCCGAGCGATTCGTTCTGGGACGCGCTGCGCTGCGGCGACGCGCTGGACCGCGTCGACGTGCCCGTGCTCCTGATCGGCGGTTGGCAGGACATCTTCGTCAGACAGACGCTGCAGCAGTACGGGCATCTGCGCGGCCGGGGCGTCGACGTCGCGCTCACCATGGGCCCCTGGACGCACACTCAGCTGCTCATCACCGGGCTGGGCACCTGCATGCGGGAATCGCTGGACTGGCTGGACACCCACCTTGGTGGCGCGGCCCCGCGCCGGCCCAGCCGGGTCCGCGTCTGCGTCACTGGCTCGGATAAGGGTCAGGCCTGGCGCAACGTGGCCGACTGGCCGCCCGCCACCACCGAGCGCGCGCTGTATCTGCGGCCCGGTGGCCACCTGGGTGAGACCGCGCCGACGGACCCGAAGCGGTTGGCGCCGGCGACCTTCCGCTACGACCCCGCCGACCCGACACCCACCACCGGCGGACCGTTGCTGTCACCGAACGGCGGCTACCGCAACGACAGCCGGCTCGCGTCGCGCGACGACGTGCTGGCCTTCACCAGCCTCACCCTCACCCACGACCTGTGCATCTACGGAAGCCCGGTCGTCGAGCTGGCGCACGGCGCGGACAATCCGAACGTCGACCTGTTCGTCCGGGTGAGCGAGGTTGACGCCAGGGGCCGGTCGAAGAACGTCAGCGACGGCTACCGGCGGTTGCAGGCCGTCAACAAGTCGTCGAAGGGGACCGTCCGGGTCGAGCTCGACGGCATCGCCCACCGCTTCCGCGCCGGCTCACGCATCCGCGTGCTGATCGCCGGCAGCTGGTTTCCCCGCTACGCGCGCAACCTGGGCACCGACGAGCCGATCTTGACGGGCCGGCAGTCCGAGCCGGCCACCCACACCGTGCGCTATGGCCGGTCCCGGCTGCTGCTGCCCGTCGGACCGCTCGACCTGTCAGCCAACGGCGCGGCGGACGCGGGCGGCGACTTCGGTTAGCGCGGCGTCATCACACACCGGCGGCGCCAATGGCGCGTGCACCGGTAGCTCCACCCAGCTTTTGCAGCCGCCGTACTCGGGCGTCCGGGTGATTTCCACCCGCTCGGCCAGGGGATGCACCGACACCACCAGCACGGCCAGCCTGTGTTTCGGGCGGAAGTCGAGCCGGTCGGCGCGCACCGACTCGGCGGTCCAGATGTGCAGGTCCTCGATCGCCGCGAGGCCGTCCGGCCGGTTAACCGGCACCGCGGCAACGACTTTCGCGGCCGCCCGGATCACCAAACGATCGTCGGTGCTGTCGACGGCGGCCGCTTCCAGCAGATCGCGATGTTCGGGCCGGACGCGCTCCGCGTGGCTGTGCGCGACCGTCGGGAACAGCAGGAACTCGCGGGCGGCCAGCTCGAACCGCTTTTCCCCGATGCCGCCCTTGCGCAGCAGCACCCGCTGGCGCCCCTCCAGCAGCGCGTGCACGGCGGCGCTCCACTCCTTGAGCGCGGGCATCGTCGCGGTGAGCGTCATTGCGCCCCGGCCAACCGGGCGACCACCTCGGGCCGGCGCAACGGCGGGACGGTCTTGGGCGGCTGACGCCGCGGGGGCAGCGCCGCCAACAACCGCGTCGTCGTCTCCGTGACCTCGGCTACCGCCGCCTCGAAGGCCTCGGCGTTCGCCGCCGAGGGTCGGGTGATCCCGCTGACCTTGCGCACATATTGGCGCGCCGCCGCCGCGATCTCCTCAGCGGTGGCCTGCGGTTCCAACCCGCGCAGCTCGGTGATGTTGCGACACATGACCACAACGATAGGCGCGCCCCGCCGAGCGAGCGCCTTGTCACATTCGCCACACGGGCCGCCGCGGAGAAGCGCGCTCGCACTGCCAGCTGTGACCGCGAAACGCGACCCTTTACGGTGATCTCAGTGTCAGGGTGAGGTGCCGCTTGTTGCGGTGGTTGGATCCTGATCACCTGATGTTTGGCTCGTACCGTCGGTGC
>NZ_LQPH01000043.1 GCF_002102255.1 Mycobacterium nebraskense | reverse complement strand
ATCCCACCCCAACCCCCACCACCGACCAACCCAACATCGTCGGCGGCATCCTCGGCGGCCCACCACCGGGCGCAAGCGCTGACCCCGACGGGGGCCAGCGACAACATGACGGGGGCAATCAATCTGACCCCAGCGACGGCACATTCGCGATCAGCAGCATCAAAATCATTGGACACAAGGCACTCTGATGAAGATCTCCAACACGTGGAAACGCCGCCTCACCGCCGCGGGAACCGGTTCTCGCCGAATCGGATTCGCCGTCCTAGTCATCACCTCCTCGATCAGCGGCTTCGATAAGGCGTGGCATCTCATCTTTCCCCCTGCCCCACCGCCCATTACGGCGCTGAGCCGCACAGCGATCAACGAGGCTGACAAAATCTCGGCGTTCGCCGCCGAATGCGTCGAAGCGATCCTGACTGCGGCGACGACTGGCCCCGAGCAAAAGGCCTGCTACCCCGACGGCCGTAAGTACACGCTGCCCACCTCGGCGACCACCACCGTATCCGACGCCAAACCCGTTGGCATCAAATACGGCCCAACAAACCAGACCTCCAAAGTGTTTGCCGTCAAAGTCCAACTCGCCGAGCAGCCCTACCCCGGTGCCCCCAAGACCCTCGCGGTCTACCAGCTACCTGTTGCGCTCTACCAAGACACCGGCATGCAAGCCCTCGACAAAATCTCACGACTCACCGCCACCGCACCCGGCGCCTACCTACCGCTGGGCTACTCGGTCACCATCGAGAAAACCCCACCCAATTCCAGCGACCTCACCCCGTTATATACGACCCTGAAAGGATTCGCCGCGGCATACCTGACCGCCGCGGGCGGCCTGGACCGATTCACCACCACCGACTCCGCAATCACCCCGCTGGGCACCTACGCCGCAACAACTCTCACCGGCGCTGCGGCCGCCGACACGCCACCGCAAAACCCAGCCGATAACACCGAACTCGCCGTGCACATCGACGTCGCCGCGCGGCGCCCCGACTACACCCAACAGATGCTGGCCTACCCGCTGACGCTGCGCGCGGTCGGCGGCAGTTGGTTTGTCGCCCGCATCGACGCGCTGCCCGTCCTGGCCGACGCCGAACCCACACCAGCCCCGCCGGAAACGCCGAAAGCCCCGTAACGACAACCAGATCGACCACACGAAGGGAACAACCATGAACATCGCAGCCCTCGCGGCAACCCTGCCCGCAGCCGCCATACACCTGCACGCCGCCGGCGCTGGAGTCATCAACATGTCCCACGAGGTGTTCTACGCACTCGTCGGCGTCGCCGGCACCTACTTCCTCGGCAACGGCATCGTGCGCGCGATGCGCGAGCACCACAAGAAAGGCACCGGCGCGGCACTGTCGGCGATAGCCGGCGGCGTGTTGATCGCCGTTGTCATCGCCCACATCGTCGGTCTCTACAACCGCGGCAACGAAGAATTCGAGAACGTCGAAGGCGGCGGTCACGGTGTGCAGCTGCCCAGCGGCAGCCGCGGCTGGTGACTACCAACCAGGCGGCGCCAGCCCCAGCCGCCGCCAAGGTCGCACAGGCATTCTCCGGCATCCGCGACGTCGACATCCACGTCGGCGGCGACGCCGGGCAAGGTCAACGCTGGCCCGGCGGCCCCTACCGCAAAATCGAAATGGGCGCCATCGCCGCGATCGCTGGACCCGCCCTGTGGTGGATCGACAGCCACCACGCAGGAACCACGTGGCCGGTGCTTCTGGCCGCGGCGATCCTCACCGCAGTGACAGTCTCGCTGATGCGGCTCCTCATACCAAGGGGGCGGCCCTCGCTATCCACACGTATCCAATTCGCCCGCAACATATTCCGGCCACCACACGTAACATCCTCCCCCCTTCGTGATCAGCGCGACGACCTCGCCGCACGCATCGACGACACGATCGACCCACCCACACGTGTCGACGGCAACCTCGTCTTCACCAAAAATGGTGTCTACGCCGAATTTCTGCTCGACGGACGCCCGGTCTCCATGCGCCCACTACGCACCCATGAACACGCCGCCGAACTCACCCGCAACCTAGGACGTCACCTGCCCTCCGGCGCGCAGATCCGCGGCCTACTCGTCGCCGACGACACCAAAGCGATCCTGCGCGGCATGGTAGGCGCCCACGCCGACAAACCCGCCTGGGTCGACCAATGCCGCGCCTGGGAACCCACCATCAACGCACCGTCCAAAACACTCACCACCGGATTCACCGGCCCAGTGCGGCAACGTTTTTGGCTCACAGTTCCTGTCGACGCCGGCACCGCCGGCCGCACACCGCTGGGTCAAGGACGCCGCGCCTGGGACTGGATCAGCGGCCGCGACAAAGAATCCGCACAATCCATTCACCACTACCACACCACCGCCCGCAAGATCGCGCGGGCGCTGCCCAACCAATTCAACGTCCGCGCCGCTACACCCGCGCAAATCCATTGGTACCGCCGCCACCGCGCCACCGCCGGCGTCATTCACCAGCCCATGCCGCCCGCCGGTGTCGGCCCGCAATCGCTGAACATGCACGACTTCTCGCGCATCGCACTCGACGAGGGCGACAACGCCGCCCGCCCGTGGTGGCGACCCAGCTTCAAAGCCCTGGTCCGCGTCTATGACCCCGACGATCCACGCCTGCCATCGAGCTACCAAACATTCCTCACCGTCGAACACTTTCCCGACACCGGCATCCGCTTCCCCCGCGCCTCCTATCTGCACTCACTGCTCAACGTCGAAACCGAAGCTCACATCGAATGGACCCAACACCACATCGTCCGCACACCCGACGAGGGCAAGGCCATCACCTACCGCCACACCAAGAACATAAAAGACCAAATGGTGCAACGCGGCCCACGCGCCGCCGACGACGACGAACTACCCAAAAAGCTGCACCGCTCCCGCGCCTACACCCGCCAACTCGGCAGCACACCGGCCGAACGCGAGCTCGACCACACCGTCATCATCGCCGTGGCCGCCCCCACCCCGGACCTGCTCGATGACGCCGTCAAACAGATCCGCCAAGAACTCGACACAGTCGGAATCGTGGCCCGACGCCGCAGAGGCGCACAACTGCTGCTGTGGAAGGCATTTCACACCGGAAGCGAAACCTCGTGCCCCCTTGAGGAATTCCGCATCCCCACCACAGCACACCTGTGGTCGCTGTTCTTGCCGCTGATCTCCAGTCGCGTCGGAAACATCAAAGGCAGCCCGCTGGCGGTCGACCAAACCACCCTGCGGCCCGCGGTCATCCTGCACGACCCCGAAGGCTGTGCGCGACGCAACAAAAACACCGGAATCGGCGTCGTCGGCGACCCCGGCGGCGGCAAATCCAACCGCACCAAACTCTCGGCATTCGAACTGATCCTGCGCGGCGGGCGAGTCGTGGTCTTCGAACCCGACACCATCGCTGAATGGCAGAAAGCGCTCACCCCCATCCGGGGCGTGCGATTCATCGATCCGACCATCGCGCAATACTGCTTTGACCCGCTGGTGATCTTCCCGCCACACCTGGCCGGGCGGATCGCAGCCGCCCACATCCTGCCCTGGATCGGTCTGCCCCACGACAGCATTCTGGCCAAACGCTACCGACGCTTGCTGCGCCCGGAATCGCGCGCAGCTAAAGGCATCAGCAGCCACCGCGCGTTGATGGATTACCTGCGCGCCCAGCCCGGTGCCGACGACGACGAGCTGCTACTGCGCCTAGAAACCGCCGAAGAAGACTTTCCGGGCCTGTTCGACGACGCCCTGCCCCCCTACCACCCCCAAGACTCACCCGCCACGGTGTATCTGACCGGCAACCTGGCCCTGCCCGACGCCGAAGACCTCACCAATGCAGAGCTGTACAACAAACTGTCCGGGACCCAACGCGCCGGGATGGCCATCTACGGGCTGCTCATCGAACTCGAGCAGCGCTACATGTTCGAGCGCCTCGACGTGTTCGACGTGATGATCTTCGAGGAATGCGCCGAGCTGTGCGCATTTACCACCACCGCGCGCATCGCCCACAAGATCACCCGCCGCGGCCGAAAACACGCCACCGGGATCTGGCTGATCACCCAGGACTACCGCGACCTGGCAGCCATGGGCGACAAGTTCATCACCCAGAAATGGATCTTCCGCGTCCAAGACCCAGAACTAGCCCGAGAAACATTGCGCTGGGCCAACATCGACCCAGACATGTATCCCGAACTCATCGTCACACTGTCCGAGGACACCAGCCCCGGCAACACCCGAGACGAAGACCTCATCGACGACGGCGACCAGGACGCACCTCGCATCGTGGAAGCCGCCACCGTCGACCCCGAGCGGCGCGGCGAAGGCTTCCTGGTCGACGAGCTCGGCCGAGCCGCCCGCGTCCAATTCTTCGGCGCCCCAACACAAGAACAAGCCGACGCCTTCGACAGCACCGCCCCGGTCGCAGCATGACCATCACCGAGCACATCGCCGTGTGGCTGCGCGAGCATCCCCGCTTTCGCCGAGCGCTGATCGTCACGAACACCGTCTACGGGCTAGCACTGTGGGCGGTAGCCTGCGCCCCTCGCGCCGCCGCCGAAACCAGCGGCGCCGCATTAGGCTGGACCGGGCTCAAAGACACCTACAACGTGCCGCTGCAAGACTACTTCGTCTCCATCGTCGACACCTCCGAAGCCGTCACCAACAACGGCCAACACGTCAGTGCCATCGACCCCAGTACCTGGCTGCCGTGGCTGGCCCATGCCACCGAAGCCGGGCTCACCCACGCGCTGACCGCCCTGCTGCTCACCGGGGAAGGGTCGGTCCTGGTGTGGATGTTCGCTCTGATGTTTTGGTTCCTACGTTTCGCGAACTCCGGTGCCTGGCTTGCCGCGCTGGCCCACATCGGACGACCCATCTGGGCCGCAGTCAACACATTGATCGAGCAGATGTGGCTGGGGCCCTTAGCCATCGCGTTGTGCACCTGCGTGGCCGGCTTTCACTATCTCAACGGACGAGTCGGCCGCGCCTACAGCGTGGCCGGAAACGCCGCGATCTTGACCGCGCTGTGGTGGACGATATTTCGCAACCCCATCGACGATCTCACCAGCGAACACGGTCTGCTGGGCAGTGCCCGCTGGACCGGCTTTCACATCGTCCGGTCGATCAACCCGAACAACTTCGCGCCCGGGCACTCACTCGATTCACTCGATGATCAGCTCAACGGCCTGATATCGCAACTGATTTCGACCACCGTGCGGCCGATGCTGCAGCTGATGAACTTCGGCACCGTCGTCGACACCAACCCAGTCTGCGCCCACGCCTGGTCCACCGCTGTGATGAACGCCAACGGCCAAGGCGCAGGCCCGGCCCATGCCATGGCCACCACACCAGGGTGTGGGGCCGTGCAGGCTCTCGCGCACGCCCAACAATTAGGCGTCAACGACATCGCCCTAGGCGCGATATTCCTGATAATCGGATTCGTCGTCGGACTGTTCATCTGGTACGCCGGAATCACCGCCATGGTCCTCGGCGCCAAGGCCACCTACTACGGCATCGTCGCCGTACCAGCGTTTCTGGCCGGCATGACCGGATCGCAGCGCGCCAAAAACTATGCCCACCACGCCGGCGCCCAACTGCCCCTGCACGCGGTACAAATGATCATTTTCACCACCTTGATCTGCATCAGCAGCTTGGGCATGAGCTGGACAATGACCACCCCGCTATTCGGCCACGGCGAGAACACCGCAGTACCCCGCCTGCTCGTGGTCGCCGTGGGCGCGCTCGTCTCGATCCTGGTGTTTCACTACATCGACAAACACTTCTACACCGACAGCATGGGCACCATCGGACACCACCTGACGAGCGCCTACCAATCCGCGCGCCGCAGCGTCCGCGCCGACTACGACGACCTCAACGACCATATCGACACCGCCCGCCGAACCCGAGACCGTTACCGCGATTGGCGCCAGCGACACTCAGGAACCGACGACCCCGACAGCGATGGGGACGACCCCACTACCACCCCGCCCGGCCTGGACGTCGTCAAGC
>NZ_LQPH01000042.1 GCF_002102255.1 Mycobacterium nebraskense | reverse complement strand
CCACACACCCACCCCACCCGACCTCGACCCGCTGCTCACCCAAACAGCCCGCATACACCCCGCAGCACTGACCGACAAACTCCAAGCCGCCCTCACCCAACGACAACACCTCAAACACACCAACCGCTACGCCTACCAACGCCACCTAGCCATCTCATCGTTTAGCACTGCCCACCCAGGAGTGGACGACACCCGGTTGCCTGACCTTCCCGACCCGACCTCGTAAAAGGCGGGGAGACATGATTTCTGGTTCAGGTGGTGGGCGGCGATGTTTGACAGGCGATACGGTGAACCCACATGAGCTTGGCTGAACCGTACACACCGTATTGCGGACTCAAAGTCGATGACTCTGGTCGACCCGTACGCGTGACCACCGCGCCGCACGTCTGCGCCAGCGCCCCCACCCGCAGCGGGAAAACCCGCCGCATACTCGGCCCGGCTGCGGTCATGCACCCAGGCCCGGTCGTTTCCTGCTCGTCGAAACCTGATCTGGCCCAACTGGTTATCCCTCACCGAACGAAAGGCCCGACCGGAGTCATCGACCTCTCACCGGTCAAAACGGAGACCTGGCCCAGCGACGTCAAGGCGATGGTGTCCGACCCCACGACGGCTATCAGCAATCCCGACGAAGCGCTTACCGTCGCTGAGACCATGCTCGCCACCAGCGGCGTCGGTTTCGGCGGAGCCACCAGCGGCGCCACCGTCAGCTCCGGCGGATTGTGGGAATCTACCGCCGCCGCGCCCCTGGCCGCCCTGCTCTACGCCGCCAGCCCGTGCGGCAACAGACAAGGAATGCCCTGGGTACTCAACGCCGCCGAAAACTACGGCGTGCCTGACCCCAACGACGACGGCGGCCCTGCCAACATCCCTGAAGAGTCATGGATGAAGGCCTACCAACTTTGCCCGCACCCGCTGCTGGCCGAGCCGCTGCTGAGCATGCTCAGCATGGACCCGCGGATGCGCGATAGCGTCGCCATCACCGCACGCAAAGCCATAAAACCCTGGCTGCGTCTGGGTTTGGCGACCTCAGCCAGGCTCGCCGGCCTCAGCGCCGTCGAACAACTCGACATCCACACATTCGATTTCAGCCTTCTCGACGATCCTGACGCGACCATCTTCCTCATCGCACCCAACCACGGAACCGTCGCCGGTGTCGCCGTCGCCTTGATCGACTCCATCATCGAGCACTTCCGCCGAAAAGCGGCGAACTACCAGCTAACTCACCGACTTCTGCTGCAACTCGACGAGGTCTGCAACGCCGCACCGTTGCCCGGCTTGCTCAAATACTGCGGAGAAAGCGCTGGCCTGGGTGTCAATATCCAAATGACCGTCCAGGCGTCCAGCCACTTCGATGTGGTCTACGGCCCCAAATACGCTGACGCACTACGCGACATGATCCCCGGATGGGTCATTATGTACGGCGCCCACGAACGCCACCTCCTCGAACAGTCCTCCCACTGGCTTGGTCTTGCCACCCGCAGAACCGAGTCCTACGAACCAAGCGGTGGCCATCGCGGCCAATCCTCGGTCTTCGGCCAAGAGATCGAATGGCAAGAATTCCTTCCCCAAGACCTCACAGAAGCCCGCGTTCTCACCCGCGGCGCCGCCGGCGAAAAACTCCTCATCCCTGACTTCGACGACTTTCTCAACATCTACTATCAAGCAGTCTCAAAACGCCTCAAACGCCTCACGGTGCTATAGACGCATGCGCCTCGCGCTTGATTTTGACTGCGGATTCGGGAGTCGTTTATCACGAATTCGGGAGTCACCGCGGCGACAGCCCAAGCTGATATCAGTGGTGTGATATCGTTTGTTATGTATGGAGCAGATCGTGATCCGCAACCTTCCCGAGGGAACCAAGGCAGCGCTGCGAGTGCGCGCTGCCCGTCACCGTCACTCCGTCGAAGCCGAAGCCCGCGCGATACTCACCGCAGGGTTAGCTGGTGAAGACGTCCCCATGTCGGTGCTGCTGGCAGCCGACACCGGCCAAGACATCGACTTCGAACCCGAACGCCTCGGGCTGACCGCCCGTACCCCAGAACTGTGACCTACGTACTGGACACCAACGTGGTGTCCGCTTTGCGCGTGCCCGGCCGAAATCCGGCCGTGGCCACGTGGGCGGACTCGGTAGAACCCTCTGAGCAGTTCATCACGGCGACAACACTGGCCGAAATCGAGCGCGGCGTCATCGCCAAGGAACGCACGGACGCGATCCAGGGCGAGCACCTTCGACGTTGGTTCGACGACAAGGTGCTGAGCGTCTTCGCCCGCCGGACACTGCCTTTCGATCTCTCCGCCGCACGCATCCTGGCCACCTACCGGGTGCCCGAACATGCCCCCTACGACGATGCGTTGACCGCGGCCGTCGCCCATGCCGTCGACAAAACCGTCGTCACCCGCAACACCCGACACTTCGAACCCCTCGGTGTCCGATGCCTGGACCCGTGGAGGCATCGCTGAGGCGACCGCCGCAACGGCCGCTCCTCGCGGTAGCCCCGGGGCGCTGACTCTCAAATTCACAACTAACGACCCCAAACCATGACAGCGCGACTCCGACATTCGTGGTCAAACGCCTCCCGAATCCGCGGTCAAAATCACGCGCTCCACCGAGTCCGCCTTCGGAACGGTGCACCGGTGCGCCCCCGTCGCCCGGTCCCCTCAGGCTGCACTGACGGCATTCAATCGTCACGAATCTTTTTCTCGTCGCTACTTATAGTCGGCTCCGCCGACGTTGCGTCGCGTCTGATTGATCCGATGCACCGTTTTGACGCGTTCGGGATAGAAGCTGCGCCAGCATTCGTGGCCGGCTCGGCCACCGATAAAATCGAGGACTACGCGATCCGAGCTGGTCGTCTTGGCGCCGAGGAATCGGTAGCGGCCGCGCTCTCCGGTGATGCTGACTTCGGTCCCGGGTTGCAGTTCGCGGCCGTGCACCCGAACCGGTTGAGACTGTTCCGGATTCACGATGTCGCACCGATCTTGAAGAGCGTCAGCTGGACGGGCTCTTGCGCGGGGCGTGGTCTGCGTGGCTGTTGCCGGCCTTCTTTGTGTGCGACGTCGGCGATCGCGGCGGCGACATACTTCCGATACTGTGCGACCGCTGCTGCGTCCTGGGTGCTGTTTGACTCGCTGGTCGCCGCGATCGAATCACGCAGTGCCGCAGAAACTAACGCCCAGTGAACATCACACATGAGTAGCTCAGCCGTTAGTTCGATCGTGCAGCTGCGTGCGGCGCACACCCGCGGTGCTGCGGCCTCTGCGCAGCAATCCTCCGTGCGGTTCATCGGTGTCGCCGGCTTACTCGGTGAGGTCAAGGCTCATGCCGCCGTCGGCGACCAGCTGCGCGGCGGCGGCCGCGATGCCGTGTTGTGCGGTGATGCGTTCAAGTGCGTGGCCGAGGCGAGCGAAACCGTCTCGGTCGTCGTCGGAGTCCAGCTCTTCCTCGGCGTAGGGTGAGCTAGATTGCTCTCCGGCAGCGAGGTCGGTTGCGCCACGGTCGGATTCAGGGTGCGGAAGTGTCAAGGTGCTGCCTTTCGTTGTGGTTGAGAACCTGGCCGGCGCCGCTACCGAGTGTGGCGTCCAAAACTTGTACGGCGAACCAGATGGTGCCGGCCGCCGCCAGGACGATGCCGACGACCAGAGGGCCCCATCTGATGTTGGGCGGTGACTTACGGGCGATCAGTGGTGGCTGGCGCCCTTGGGTGGGGGCAGGATCCAGCAGCGTTGGCATTGTGGATTCCATTGGGCCCAGCAACAGAACGTCGTCGATGTCGGGGGCTGTCGGAGTCATGGGCCACCACTGCGACGATCCGTCCACGGCTAGCCAGCCCTCCAAAATTCCGTAGATGCCGGCGGTCAAGAATGTCGCCGGCAGTTGTGCGGCCATCCACGGCACCAGAAACGATGACCACAGGGAGTGCGCTGGGTCGATGAATAGCAGCGGTGCTCCGCACATCACGGCGGAATAAATCAGTGCGGCAATGGGGTAGGCGCGCAGCTTGGCCGGTATCAGATGCCGAGCGATCCATTCGTAGAGCAGCCGACCGAGCGGCCAGCCTAGCGGGGCGGCGAACGCCGCTGCGGCCGCGATCGCGGTCTCGAGCCCACCTGTGGTGGTCGATGACGTCCGCGTCAGCAGAGGCGGGGTGACCTGATCGTCGTGCGGATCGGGTCGCGCCCCGGTGTGCGCGCGGGTCTGCGCACGCAGCCGCTTACCCATAAGCTCGGCGCGGCGCTTTTGGAAAAGGAAAATACCGGCGTGGGCGGCGATCCAGGCTCGGCGTTGCTCGTCGAAGATCCGTTCAGACATCGGCGCTCGCTGATGTGTAGAACCGGTTGTTCAGGGCGGTCACACCGCTGTTGAGCTCGACGAGCAGGTGCTCGATGTGCTGGAGCCTGGCGTCGACCTGGGCGTGATCGCCCCGATAAGCCTCATCGACCGGGGGCGTGCCCCCGTCGATGACGTGGGCGCTCGTACCGATCGGCCAGTCCAGGGCGACGTCGATTTTCGCCAGGGTTGCCGGTCGCATCTCGCGTGACTGTTTGACCGCGCGGTGCAGCGTTGCCCGACTCAAGGCCGCGGTTTCCGCGAAGCCCGCCCATGTCATGCGTTTGACCGCCAGGCGACGGCGGACGAACACATCGAGGCGGGCGAGTCCACGCTCAGGGATCTCCACATCCATGAAGATAACTAAAGACGCTTATTCTTGTCCACCGTTGTAGACAAAAAGATGATTAAAGAACTACTCTAACATCTAGAAGTGATGATGAAACATCGCCTTTGAAGGGGTGACAAGCGTGAAGATGATGATTGGGTGTGCAGCGGTGATCGTCAGCGCTACGGCATTCGCGGTGCTGGTCGTGATCGAACTGGTGGCGCGCATGCTGCCACTGCTGATCCTCATAGCGGCAGCCTGGCTGGTGATCCGGCTCGCGCGGCGCAAGCCGGGGTTTCAGGAGCCTTTGCGCTCCGACCAGGCCGCAGTGGCCGCCGCGGCGGTCCCCTCCTCCTCCCCAGCCTCGACATCGGTGATGCAAGGGCATTTCCGGGCTTTGCCGCCCGTCACCGCCGGGCCGGAGCGCCGCTATGTGATCGCCGGTGAGGACGCCGGATTCAACGCTCAGCGCGCCGACGGCTACCTGCGGCTCGACCCGCCCCGCATCGCGGGCACGCCGCACGCACGCCCTCACCAAACCAACAATGTCCGTCAGCTGCCGGCGCGCCGCCGAGCTCACCGCGCCGGAACGAGTCGGCCGTGACTGACGACGACGTGATACCTGTCGACACCCAACAATGGCTGACCGGCATCGGAGCCCGGCTACCTGGCGCGTCACAGCAGCCAGCAGACACCCCCGCCCCCGCAGATGACCCACACCCCGACAGTGACGGTGTCGCCACACCGGTAGACCTCGACGACCACCACCGGTCCAACTCGAATCCGGCAGACCACGTCGTCGTCGGCCGCGACGATGTCACCGCGGGCAGCGCCAGTGATGTCGCGCCACCTGCATACGACGTCGCCAAGGCGACCATCAACGAGGGTGTGACGCGCGCGTGGTTCGACCGCTGGCGAGGCAGGTTCAACCCCCGCGTAGCCGCCGTCATGGCGGCGGTGACCGTGTTGGGCACCGCCGCGACGGCTGCCCTGACCGTCCTAGACACCACACCAGCAGCATCGTCACATCCAGAGGCTTCACCAACTCACACGCGGCCCACCCCCCCACCGCCGCATCCGTCGTCCACCAGTGCCCCCACAGGCGACGAAAACCTTGACGGCCCAATACCATTCCTCGCGTCCTCGGACTGCGACCCTGCAGGATCGACGCCAGCCCAATCTTTAGCCGACCCCAGCGGCAACACCCCGTGGGTGTGCGTCCTCCATGGGGCCGGCCAGGTCCTCACCTTGCAGCTAGGGCCACCGGGCATACCGCAGGCCTACGTCATCACCAGTGTCAGCATCATCCCCGGCGCCATCGGACCCAAAGGCCGGCGGCCCACAGACCCTGATCCCTGGCTCGCTCACCACGTTGTCACGCTCCTGCAATACCACTTCACCAACCCCGGCAACCTCTTCCTCGATCAAAACACCTACAACACCCGCGGCGAGGTCCCCATGCCGGTGCCGCACGTCCTGGCGTCCACCATCACCATCATCATCCGCCAAACAAGCAGACCCCCAACCGATCCCACCCCAACCCCCACC
>NZ_LQPH01000041.1 GCF_002102255.1 Mycobacterium nebraskense | reverse complement strand
CACCGCGGCCACATGCCCGTGCGGCAGGCTGCGGGTGATCTCAAACGCCTCGCCAAGATCGCACGCCGCCGGCAGGCCCTTGAGCGCGCGCTGCAGTTTCTCGACCTTGTGCTCGGGCCAGCGCGACAAGTTGGCCAGGGTGCGGGTTCTGACCTTGCCGTCTTCGCGGTAGCTTTCGCGCAACAGCACCGCTGGCGGTGACCCACGGTTGGGCACCCGCGTCACATACATGATTACTTTATACCACGATACTGGCGCTACAACTGCCAATTGGGAAGAGGACACGCCGACGCAATCCTCATGATACATGAGTACATCGTGCGCCACATAATCACCGCAGAACACCTGCTCACCAAGCACATTGGGGATTCAGACCCCACTTAGCGGGGGGAACTTCGGACTAAAGTTGCGGTCAGTTTGCGCTCGAAAGGTATTCAGTCTCATTGAACTTGAGCGGGAAGACTGATTCACTGTCTTCACGCCAGCCGTAGCAACGGTCGCAGACGCTGTCGCTGTCGTCGGTCTTGAAGTACTGGCGTGGGGTGTTCGGCTCCGTTGTGGCCGCGGTTGCGGTCGTCGACGGCGGTGTCAACGCGGTCGCGGTGCACGATGCCGCACGAGGGGTTGCGAATTCGAGGTATCAGCGGTGGCTGCGGCCGGAGTAGACCTTCGCCGCGGGGCAGCCCTGGAGGTGGGCCTGGCTGGTGTCGAGGATCTGCCGTTCGAGGATGGGGCCGTTTTCGGTCCGCAGGTCGTGGGTGTCGCCGCACGGGCAGGCGATCTGGGTAGCGCGGTCGTTTTGGTGGTGCCGTCGTGTGTGGGTGAGAGGACGGTGAGGCCGCGTTTCATGCAGTGGTCGATGTGTGTGCCGCGGAACGCGCCGTCGTAGCTGCCGGTGCCGATCGTTACGTTGTGCCATGCGGGTCGTTGGGTGTCAGCTCGCGCCGGTGGCCGGCGGTTCGGATGATCTCGTCAGCGACTAGTAGTGGTTCGGTAAGGACCACTTGATGATTCGACCGCGCCGCCTCGACGTGACGCGCATCCAGCCGCGCTGCGGTCCGGCGGTGCGCCGCCACGAACTCCTTACGGATGGACCTGTCGAATATCGTCGACTTCATCCCTGAGATGACAGTGACCGGGGTGTCGCCGAGGGCAGGCGGATTACGCCGCAGACTTCTCAGGCCCTCGATGAAGAATCGTTCCTCCTCGTCCGCCGCCTGGGCGGCGCGCAAGGTGAGATCTTCAGTGACCAGATCGTCCAGCACGTCCGCAGGCATGCCTGGCATGGCTTGCCGGACGGCCAGCGGTATCAGGCGCAGGCGTCTCAGGACGCCGATCACCGACCGGCCGGCCAACACGATCCTACGCAGGCGTTTGAGCGGCGACCCGCAGCAGATGTTGACGTGTTCGTCGGCATGGTCGATGAGCACCAGCCCTGCGATCTGGGCCGGATTTGTCGCAGCAGCAGCCAGGGCGATCGTTCCGCCGTAACTGTGCCCGGCCAGGATGTACGGGGCCGCATCCAGTGCTGATAGCAGCTGGGTGAGGTCACCGGTGATGCGTTCCAGCGTGCGTGGTTCAGGGTCATCGTCACTGCGACCCAGATTGGCCCGATCATAGACCACGGTACGGAATCGTTGTGCCACACGCGGCTGCACGAGTCCCCACTCCGATCGTGAAGCGCCTAAACCGGATTCGAATAGCACGGTGGGGCCGCCGGTGCCTGCCGTCATGTAGTGCAGCTTGCGCCCGTCGGGTAGGCGGACGAAGTGACTGCTGCCCAGGGTGTGTATCACCTAATCTTCTTCCTGTCCCAGAACTCACCAGACCCCAGGGGTTGGTCGGTAACAACACGTTGTGCCAGAACGATTTGGCCACCCATGCGGTGATCGCACCGACGATCAGCAGGCCGAGTACAAGGTCACGCGGTATCGCCGCCCACTCCGACAACAAGTGTGGGGCCGCCCACCATGACACCTGTCCTTTTACCAACGAACCGACCCGGATACCCATCCAAACCTATACCCCTTGGGCTATAGGCCAAGCGGTTCGCTCGGTAGCCCAGCTTGAACGTTATCACCGGTCCACCGAACACCCACAGTGCGGCGATCGCGGCGATGGCCGCGGTGGCGATCACCGACCGCACCGGTATCCCTCGTCACGCGTCGTATAGCCCCGCAGTGCTTCGATGGCAGCAGCCCGCAGGGACGTTTAGGCTGGTGCGGTTTGGCTGGTTCATGGTCTACCGCCTCACCGACTGGCCGTGCCCAATACCGGCTGCGTGGGTGGGTTCGAGATGATGTCCGCGGTCGAGGCGGCGTAGGCCCAGCGCGGCGATGATGCCGACGAGAATCAGTCCGGCGCAGAGGAGTTCGCTGGCGCCGAATTGTCGTGCTGCACCCATTAGCGAGTCGGTGGCTAGATTGCCGGTAAGATCCCGATGCGACGATCGTGTTGTAGAACCCGTAGTGCGTGGCCACCAGCCGGTCTCTGGCCAGCGCGACGACGGTGTCCATTTCGAACGGGAAGACCGCCGCCTCGCCAACGGCCAGCATGGCTGCTGAGACCAGCAGCGCGGCGACTGCCGCAATGATTCCCAAGCGCTGACTGTCGGGGATGAGGGCCAGCGGCACGAATGAGGCCGCCGCGACGGCCTGCCCGATCGTCGGGCTGCGTCCGGGCCCCAGCGTACGGCGAACCAGCGGGTGATGCGCAGCTCCCCGGCGACCGCGACGATCTCGGAGACAACGAAAAGCGCGGCCCACGACGCCGGACTGTGGGACTGCGGCGCTAGGAACGAGGCCTCACCGGCAGTTCCAGATAAATCTGGAACATCAGCACATACGAGCCGATCATCGCCGCGCCGAACAGCAGAAAAAGCCGGTTCCCGGCGACGATGCGCCAGTACGCGAGGATGGAGGCTTTCTCCGCTGCGGGGTCCGCGACGGGCTGGGGTAACGCACACAGCCGAGCCACAGTCAACGCGACGAATAAGACTGCGGCGCCGGCCGCGGTGATCCGCCCGAGGCTGTCATCGCCGGGGTGGTGCCGGGTTCCGCGCCGCCGAAAGCCGTGTTGTAATTGGGCCGCTTGTGACTGATGTTTCGTGTATCAGCCCCGTTACGTTACGCCAAAGCGACTTATGACTTCGCTGAGTAACCTGTGCCGATGCTGTGTGGCAACCCTGAATCTTCGCCTCGTCAGCCGCGGTTTGCGCGCAGGCGGGACTCGTCGTTATTGCTGGTTGCGCCTGATTTACGCTGAGTGACTTGGCACGGCGATGCAGTTCGAGAACGGAAGGGCTTCCGGGTTGCCCAACATCAGATATCCCGATAAGACGAGATTGGCCTTGGCTTCGGGCGTCACCTGCTTGACCACTCCCGCCGGAGCGGTGCTGTTGAATCCTCCGCGCAGTGAGAGGCTTACCCGCTTGACCGCTGGTCAGCTACAGGCGCTCAAAACACTCAACGTCGGGGCGGCAACGGTGGCGGAGCTATCCAGGTTAGAAAATGCAAGCGATATGGGCGCATTGCTGGATCGCCTCGTCGCCGGCGGCTGGTTGACGGTCACCCTGCGCGAGGAGGAGAAGGATCTCTACTCTATACGGCCGTTCGGGCAACCTGCACCGCGGCCGGCCGCACCGTCTCAATCCATCGTGATGTCGAAATTCGCTGTGCTGCATCGGGACTCAGATGGCTTTATCCTCGAGCATCCCTTGGCGTGGTGCGATCTGTGCATCCATGACCCGCGTCTGCTCGTTTTGCTCGACGGGCCGTCGACACGCGTTTCTGACTTGCCTATTGCAGTGACATCGCAATTCGTCGAGGACCTGCGTTGGTGCGGCATCCTTGTCGCCCGCGGTGAGGAGGACTCCAGATTTGGAACCGTCAGCTGGAGCGCACCGGATCTGTGGTTTCACCGCCGCAGCACGCTCGGTGAGCGCACCGTCACGTGGGAGCATTTTGGTCCGACCAAGTGGGCGAAGGGCCGATTCCCGCAGCCCCGGGCCCGGCGGGCGAACTATCCGGGTGAACCGATCGCCCTGCCCGTTCCCGACCTGACGGCGAAGCGGAGTCAAGACCCCTCGCTGACGGCCGTCATGGAAGATCGAGTCTCGACAAGGGCGTTCGACGACGGTCACCCAATCAGCGTTGAACAGCTGGCCGAGTTGCTATACCGCACAGCCCGAACAAGGAGCACCCAGCCGGTCGGTGAGGGCGAGGAACTCCTATCACGGCCATACCCTTCCGGCGGCGGCCTCTATGAGCTCGAGCTCTACCCGGTGGTGCGAAATGTCGCCGGACTCGAACCCGGCATGTACCACTACGATTCGTTCGACCACGTGCTCCGACCAGTGGCCGCCGCGGATGCGCGGGCGGTGTCCCAACTATTGAAACCGGCTTCGGCGACTCTGGCCGGAGGCGCCGAACCGCAAGTGCTCGTGGTCATGGCCGCGCGCAGCGGTCGCATCATGTGGACCTACGAGCAGATTTCTTACGCCGCCATTCTGAAAAATGTCGGTGTCCTCATGCAGACGATCTATCTGGCTGCTACTGCGATGGGTCTTGGTGCGTGCGCTCAGGGATTCAGTGATACCGCCGCGTTTGTCGCGGCTACCGGGGTCAATGAGCTTCAGGAGTGCAGCGTCGGCAGCATCATCGTCGGCTCGCCCGCCGAAAGTCAGCCGCCGAGCCGGCCCTGAGACAGAACTTCCTCATCAGCCAGTGCCGCGACCATTCGCGCCCGCGCGATCATGGTGGTGGCCAATGCCGAATCACCCCGCGAGCGGCCTCATTTCCCGACTTTCCCGGCCTATTCGCCGGCCAGCACGTCGATGCCGCGCCGCCAGAGGTCCGTCAGTTGGTCGATATCGGAAGGCGCAAACAGGGCATCACTCCAGCGCCAGTTGGCGATCAGTTGCGTGCCTTCGGGCATGGTAGCCACCAGCACGCTGATGTTCAGCCCAAAACGCAACGGCAGATCCGGTTCGGGATCGATCGGGAGCACATCGAGAAGCGGCCCGGTGACAAGCGACAAGGGGTGATGACTGACACTAGTGAGGTCCAGACGACCGAGATAACTGAACTGAATCTGCGGTTCGGCAGCGGCCTGCAACTCGGGTAGACCGTCAACGTACCGAAGCAGACCGTAATCCAGACCGTCGTACGGTATCTCGCGAAGTTGCGTGGCCACCGAGTCCAGCAGTGCGCGGGCCGCTGCGGGATCGGTCTCGGCCTGTTCGACATCCACCGCCGCTGCACCCACGCCAAGCCGCACGGGGAACGCCGTCGTGAACCAACCGACGGTGTTCGTCGTGTCGGTGCCCAGAATGGCGTCTGCGCGTCCGTGGCCCTCCAAAGTGACAAGCGTGCCCGAGGCCGGGTCCTGCGCGCGTTCCCTCCGCCAGCTCGCAATGGCTATGGTTGTTGCGGCCAGAAGAAATTCCCGCAGACCCTTATCCCTGGTAAGCGTGGAAAGCACCCGCTCGGTGATAGCGACCGGCGTGGCGACCCGCGTGACTCGCAGGGTGGACCAAGTATCCCGGGCCGGGTCTGGATGTCGAACACCCAACGCCGGATCGGGGTCGCGGACCTGCGCTATCCAATATTCGCGTTGGGCCGCCACGCATGGCATGGGGCCTCGTTCCCACATCAGCTGAGACCACCGGCGGTAAGAAGTAAACTCCGATAGCATGTTCGGCGCCACGCCCGCTTTGATGGAGCGCCACGTCTCCGCGGTGTCACCCAGCATGATGTGCCAGGACACCACGTCTACGGCCAAGTGGTGTGCGGTGATCAGCAGGATATTCTCGGCGCTCGCGAACCACACCGATCGCACCATCGCGCCCGCGCGCGGATCGATCTCGTCTGTGACCTTTCGTGACCATTCCGGTATGGCCGAATGCAGTTGTGCCTCAGTGGAATCAGACAGCTCGACCCGCGTAAGCAGGTCGCTGGCACGCACCACACCGGGTTCACGAGTAACCAGGCGTGGTCCATTGGGAGTGTCAGCCAGAATGGATCGTAGCGTGTCGTGCCGGTCGAGCAACAGCTGCAACATCGACTCGATCGACGAGCGGTCGATTTCGGTGGGCAATTGGAGCAAAACGGTATGGGTGAACCGGCGGTAGTTCCCGTATTCATACAGCCAGCTCACCATCGGCAGTGGCAGCACCTCACCGTATGCGACGCTCTCGACGACGGTGTCAGCGCTGGGCGCGTCGATCGTCGCCGCGAGCTGACGGATGGTCGGAGCGGTGAGCAGCATCCGTGGACTCAATGTGAGGCCACGCCGACGAGCCTTATGGACCAGCGAGATCGCCACGATGCTGTCTAGTCCGAGCGAGAAGAAGTCTTCGTCGACGTGCGGGACCAGGCCGTTGAACTGCTCTTCGAATGTTTCGCACAGCAACCGTTCCGTATCGGTGGATGCCGATCCCATGCCATTCTCAGCGACGTGCGCGAGCGTGTTCTCGGCCAGCCGGTCGATGGCATCGATGTCCAGCTTGCCGTTGGTGTTCACTGGCAGCTTCGGCAATGCCACGATCCGGACCGGAACCATATACGACGGCAGACGGTTGGTGAGCGCGGAACGCAGCCGGGCGAGATCACCATCCGATTCCGCCTGCCACGCAACGAAACCGCACAGGCTGGTCGCGCCGTCACGACGTACGACGGAGACTGCCGCGTCGTGCACTCCGGGCTGGTCGCGCAGTGCGGCTTCGATCTCTACTGTTTCTACGCGGTAGCCGCGAATTTTGACTTGGGTGTCGCCGCGCCCCACATAGGAGTAGCCCCCGTGCGGTAGGCGACGTACTAAGTCACCGGTGCGGTACATGCGTTGTCCCGGGCGCAGCGGGTCGGCCACGAACGAAGCGGCGGTCATCGCAGGTCTACCGACATAGCCACGGGCCTGCTGCGCCCCGGATAGATAAAGTTCCCCCACGACGCCGTTTGGGACCATCCGCAACGCCGAATCCAGTACGTAGGCGAATGTTCCGGCGTTCGCCGTGCCGATCGTCGGTTCCTGGTAGTCCTTGACGGGGGCCACGATCGCCTCGACGGTCATTTCCGTGGGCCCGTAGCAGTTGTATACCGTTGTGGATGACGGTGCGCGCAACTGCTCCCACACGGTGGGGTTGATCGCCTCGCCGCCGAGGGCCAGCACCGAAAGACCGTGATCCAGGAGCCCGGCCGCGCGCAGCTGTACGAACATCGAGGGGGTGGTGTCGATCATGTCGATCTCGTATGCGGCAATGCCTTCCACCAACCGGTCCGCGTCGCGCATTTCCTCGGCGTCGAACAGATGGAGCGCATGGCCATCGAGCAGGCCGACCATGGGCTGCCACGAGGCGTCAAAGCTCAAAGACCAGGCGTGCGCGATGCGCATCGGGCGACCCAGGCGCTGGGAGGCCGGCCGATAGACGCGCTCGCGGTGGTCGGCGAAATAGCCGAGTAACGCCGCATTGGTACCGACGACGCCCTTGGGTTCACCGGTTGAACCGGAGGTGAAGATGACATAAGCGCTGTCTTCGCGATGGCGACTAACCGGCGGGGCGGCGCCGGCATGTCCCGAAATGATCTCGGCGACAGCGGGTTCATCGAGAACCAATGTGCTCAGATCCGGGTCTATCAACTGTGAGTAGCGGGCCTCAGTGAGAGCAATTGCCGGATCAGATTGGTTCAGAATAGCTTTGATACGAGCGTTCGGCAGCGTGATGTCAATCGGCAGGTAGGCAGCACCCGCGGCGAGCACCGCCAGGATGGCGACTATGGAGCGGGTCGACCGCGGCAGCACCAGTGCAACGACTTTTTCCGGACCTATGCCCTGTTCGGCAAGCTCCCGGGCCAGCCGGCTAGCGTCGGCGTGTAGTTCGGCGTAGGTGTAACGCTCACCGCTTCCGGTAGTAAGGGCAACGGCGTCTCGCGCGGCGCGAACCTGCCGCTCGAACATCTCCCACACCGAGGCGCTCTCCGCAGTCGGTACCGACCGTGTCGCAAGGTCTTCGAATTCAGCGCGCTCCGCCGTGGTGAGGATATCCAGCGCATCGGGGGTGTCGTCGCCGACATCGGGGAGTTGACGCAGCACGGCGAGCAATCGCTGGCCGATATCCGTGGCCATAAGATGAGGCAGCACCTCGGGAATCGCCTCGACGAGCACCACCAGCGCCTCGCCGCTCATGTGCGACACGACGGTCAACGGATAGTGCGTCAGGCTTTCCATCTCTACGGGACAGAAGCGCGCGCCGTCAGGTGTGCTGACGGTGCGGATGGCGTCCTCGATCGGTGCGTTCTCGAAGACGAACAGGGAATCAAACAAGGTTCCTCGGCCATGTTCACGCTGAATTTCCGACAGGCCGAGATAACCGACGTCACGCATCGCCGACGACTCGCGCTGCAACCGTGTGCATTGCTCGACCACCGAGTCAGTCCTGCAGACCTGGTGCACAACTGGCACGGCGTTGATGAACAGCCCGACCATGGTCTCCACGCCGAGCAAGCCTTCGGGACGGCCGGAGATGACGGTGCCGAAAACGACGTCGCGACGGTCGGTGAGCCTGCTGAGCACGACGGCCCAGGCGAAAAGCACTGCGGTATTGAGTGTGAGACCGTTGCGACCCGCCCAGTCTCGCAGCCGTGCCGTATCGGCCGCGGGCAACCGCAGTTCCGTCTTTTCCGGCACGCCATCACCTGCCGCCACGGTGCCATCGGCGACCATGAGCGGTGCGGACACGCCCCGCAAGTACTCGGTCCATTGAGCAATCGCGGCAGCCCGGTCCTGCCGGGCGAGCCAGGCGATGTAGTCACGATAGGGACGTGGAGTCGGTAGCCCGTCGGCCGAGCCCCCGGCCCGGTAGATGGCGAGCATTTCGGTGAAGAACACCGCAAGTGACCAGCCGTCCACCAGAATGTGGTGCGCGGTGAAAATCATCCGGTGCCTGGTCTCGCCGGGGACCGTGAGCAGGACGACCCGCAGTGCCGGCCCACGACTCAAGTTGAACGGGCGGCGCCGTTCCGAGCGTGCGATGGCGTCGAATTCCGTTGGCGACGAGGCCCGTTCGGACCATGGCAGCACGGCCTGGGTGGGCACGATCTGCACCGGTTTCGGTACGTCACGATCCCAGAAGGCGGCGCGTAGATTGGGATGCCGGTCCAGCATGACTTGAGCGCTGCGGTGGAGCAGCTCGAGGTCAACCGGTCCGTCGATATCGACAACGAACTGCATGCAGTACAGGTCGATGCCGTCCTCGGCCAGTCGGGATAAGGCAAACAGCCCTTCCTGCAGCGGACTGAGGGCAAGAACGTCCTCGATCTGACGCGGAGCCGGGCTCATGACTGGGGTTCACGACTCCTTGAGCCAGGATGCGGTGAGTTCGGCCAATGCCTCGGGGCTCAGGCCTGATGCACTCATCGGCGTGTATTCGTGCCCTGCCGCCGGCTCCGCTTCGGCCACAGGCTGATCAGCGGCCGTGTCGACTGCCGCTGCCAGCTCGGCGATGGTCATGTGCTCGAACACCATTGCCGGGGTCAGGGTCAGTCCCCGCTCGGTGGCCTGCGCCGACCACTTGATGGAGATGATGCTGTCACCGCCGAGAGCGAAGAAGTTGTCCTCGGGATCGACACCGGTGATGTCGAGTAATTCCTCTAGGAGGGCGATGAGGAGCTGCTCGGTTTCTGCAGAACCCCGCGTGACCGGTTGCGACGGCTCAACGACGGCCGGGGTTGGCGGAGCGAGAAGCTTTTCCATGGCGGCCGTGGGTAGCAACTCCAACATGGACACCGGGCGGTCCGGTGTCGTCGCGAAGGCGTCGAGCGCGGTATTCAGAGCATCGGCGATGAGTGCGACGCTGTGGGGTTCGTAGAGATCGGCATTGGCGACGATTCGAACGTCGAGTTCTCCGCCCTCCGTCACATTTATGCCTATGTCCAGATCCAGCAATGACACGTCGAAGTCCATTGAAAGCGGACAGACCGTGGTTTCCCCGGTCCCAGTCAGGTCGCGCGGTGTCAGCGCCCAGTCCTCACCGCGAAAGTGGATCAAGGTCTGGAACAACGGGTTCCAGGACCGCGAGCGCGGCGGGTTGAGCGCCTCCACCAAGCGTTCGATGGGGAGTTCTTGATGCGCGAAGGCATCGAGCACCGTATCGCGGCTATGCGCGACGATGGTGCGCAGCCTTGGATCGCCGGATAAATCGTTGCGCAGGACCACGACGTTGGCGAACAGTCCGATCAAATGCGCGGTGGCCGATTCGACGCGAGATGCGACCGGGCTGCCAATTACGATGTCCGTGCCGCCACCGAGTTTGTGCAGCAACGTCGCAAGAACAGCTTGATAAACCATGAACTCGGTGGCGCCGTTCTGCTCGCCGAGCCGCGTGAGCGCCGCTCGGCGGGCCGCGGACACGGTGAAACTCGCCACCTCCCCGCGCTTCCCGAGCGCCGGCGGCCGCGAGTGGTCGGCCGCCACCGAGATCACATCGGGCAGTCCGGCCAATGCGTCACGCCAATATGCCAGCTCGTCCCGTCCCCATCCACTGGACTTATCGAAAGCATCTCGTTGCCACAGTGCGTAATCTGCGAACTGGACGGGCAGCGCTGCCCACTGAGGCGGCTCTCCCCGCAGCCGCGCGCGGTAAGCGACGATGAGGTCCTCGGACAAGACGCCGAGTGAGGCGTGATCGCTGACAATGTGGTGGACGATCAAGAACAGCACGTGCCTATCCGACTCGAGCGCCAACAGGTTCGCCCTGATCAGTGGACCGCGCTCCGGCGTCAAGACATGCCGACGCAACTCGGCCACCGTTTCGTCGAAGCGGTCTGCTGTGATCCGGGAGATCGGTAGATCCACTTCCAATTCGGGGTGCACAATCTGGTACGGGACACCCAGGTACTCAATGAAATTCGTTCGCAGCGGCTCATGCCGGGCCACCACGTCGTTGAGTGCTTCGGTGAGCGCGGCGGGGTCCAGCGGGCCTTCGAAGCGAAGCGCGAACGGCATGTTGAAGCCGTCGCGTGCGCCTTCGATCCGATACTGGAACCACGCAGCGAGCTGGGAGTAGGACAAGGGAAGCCGTTCCGGGCGAACGGATTCGACGAGCGCTGGACGGGGCGATTGAGCTGGCATCGCCTCGTCAAATGGCTGCTCGGCCTCCATCTCGTCGAGGTCGATATCGAATTCGGCACGGAACTGATCGACCAGCTGGGCCGCCAATCCGGCCGGGGTGGGAGCATCGAACACCGTGCGAATGGTCAGCTCAACACCGAACTCGGCGCGGATCTGTGCGACCAACCGGGCCGCCAGCAGTGAATGGCCGCCGAGGCTGAAGAAGGAATCCTCGGCGCCGACCCGCTCCCAGCCAAACAGGCGGGTGAAGATCGAGCACATCCGGCGCTCAGTGATCGTCGCCGGGGCACGGTAGCTACGTAGCGCGGTAGGCGTCGGTGCGGGCAGCGCCCGCTTATCCAGTTTGCCGCTCACCGTCAGCGGGATCTCAGGTATCACCGCGAAGGCGTTTGGCACCGTGTATTCCGGCAGTACCGAGGCGGTGTGTGCGCGTATCCCCTCCAAGTCCAGGTGCGCAGAATCATCAAGAGGCACAAGGTATGCGACGAGCGTGGGACCGGCTTCGGTATTGTCTGCGACGACCAGGCATTGGCGCACCGCTGGGTGCGTCGCAATCACGGATCGAACCTCGCCAAGTTCGATACGGAAGCCGCGGATTTTGACCTGCTCATCGGCGCGGCCGACGAATTCCAGGGCGCCAGTGATATTGCGGCGAACCAGATCTCCCGACCGGTATAGCCGCATGCCGGGGTTGAACGGGTCGGCGATGAACCGCTGTGCGGTCAGTCCGGGACGTCCGAGGTATCCACGTGCCAACTGGGCGCCACCGAGGTAGAGCTCACCGATCACCTCGGCCGGCACCGGCTGCAACTCCTCGTCAAGTACGTAGGCGTAGACGTTGCGGTTCGGGGTGCCGATAGGCACCACGCGCATGCCGTGCGATCCCTCTACCAGGTGGTGCGTCGAGCAGACGACGGCCTCGGTTGGACCGTAGTGATTGCGCAATTGAGCGTCGAAGCAGCTGACAAATTCGTCGGCAATCTCACCGGGAAGCGCTTCTCCGCCGACGGGCACGTGACGTAGCGTCCGCCATTGTTTGGCCTGCGGCAGCATCAAAAGAGTGCTCAGCATGGATGGCACCATGTGCAGCACGGTGACGCCGCGGCGACTGATCAGATCGGCCACGTAGTCGACGTCACCGAAGGCCCGGGACTTGGCAGGGTTGGGCACGATCAACTGCGCGCCGAGCGACAACGTGAGGAAGATGTCCGCCAATGAAGCATCGAAGCTCACCGACGACGACTGCAGCCAGCGGTCTTCGGCGGTCAGGCACCACTCGGCGATGAAACCCTCCACGTGCTCGGCGATTGCCCGATGTGAAACCGCCACGCCCTTGGGCTGGCCGGTGGAGCCCGAAGTGTAGATGACGTAAGCCAAGTGGTCGGGAAGCAGCGGATATAACCGATCGGCCTCGGTCACCGTGACGTCAGACAGCTGCGCGGCCGCCCGCCCAGCGGCCTCGAGTTCCTGCGGTCCGATGACCGTCCGCGGGCGGGCGTCGGTGACCAGGTAATCAATGCGCTCGGCCGGGTATGCCGGGTCGATCGGTAGGTAGGCCGCACCGGCTTTCAGTACGGCGAGCAAGGCGACGACGAACTCGATCGACGCCGCGATGCGCAGGCCGATGATGTCGTCGGCACCGAACCCCTGCTGGATAAGCCAGCGCGCCAAGCGATTCGCGCGCCGATGTAGTTCGGCGTAGCTCAGATCAACCTCATCCGAGGAAAGCGCAACCGCGTCCAGCGCGGCAGTTGCGGCCGCTTCGAGGATCGCGACCATCGTGGTGGCGGGCGTGTCGACGAGTTCGCCATGCGATCGTGCCAGGACGGTATTTCGCTCCTCAGGGCCGAGGATGTCCAGGCGGGTGACGCGACGTTCGGGCTCGGCCAGCGCGTTGTCCAACAGCTGGAGGTAATGAACCACCATCTGCTCGATGAGCGCAGAGCTCAACACATCCGCCTGATACTCGACTTCGACGAACGCGCCATCGGGGTCCAGCACGACCGCCAGAGCAAGCGGAAGGGGCGCAGCGACCGCGCCCAATTCGAGCTGTCGCACGGCGACGCCGTCCAAGGCGAATCCACTTGCGCTCTTACGCATGCTGAAACCCACCCGGACTAGGCCGTCCATGCCGTCGTGTCCCATGCGCTCCGGGTTGATCTCGCGGACCACTCGATCGATGCCGACCGACTTGTGGGCGAAGCCGCCAAGACAGGTTTCGCGGACGGAGTCCACGAGCGAGGTGAACGTGTCGTGCGCTCGCGCACCGATCCGCAGCAACAGCGTGTTGCCGAAATACCCGATGGCTCCCTCGGCCGCCGCCCTGCGATCGGTGACGGGGATGGAAACCAAGAAATCCGCCGCGCCGGTATAGCGACGAACCAGCACACCAAAGCCCGCCAGCAGCACCATAAACGGTGAGGCGGAGCGCTTTCGGGCGAAGTTCTCGACCCGGTTGAAGAGGTCGGCGGGCAGTGCCCGAGTTTGACGTTCGGCCCGCCGGGACGGATGCGCGGCACCCGCACCGGGAAGTTCCAGCGGTTCGGGTAACGGCCGCAATGTGTCAACCCAATAGCCGATGTCGGCAGTGCTGGGTTCTTCTGAGGTCTCGAGCACCTCGACCGCGACAAACTGCGGTGCGGGCCGGCCCAGCTGGCGACCGTTGTAGGCAGCGCTGAGTTCGCGGAAGAAAACAGCCCAGGAGTCGTCATCCCAACAGATGTGATGCGCGACAAGCAATAGTACGGATTCTTCCGTACCGATACGTATCAAGTTGATCCGCAGCGGCGGCTCGCTCGTCAGATCGAATGGTCGGCCGAACTCGTCTCGCGTTAAAGCCTGGATCTGCCGTTCGCGTTCCTCATCGGTAAGATGAGTCAAATCATCTGTTCGCCAACTGTTCTCGACGCCATCGTGAAAGACCTGATACGGCTCACCCTCGCTGTCCACGCCGTAAGTGGTGCGCAAAACAGCGTGGCGCGCCACGACATCATTGAAGGCGCTGCGCAAGCGCGCCCCGTCCAAGGCGCCTGTCAGTCGGTAGGCAACACAGATGTTCAACGTGGTGTCGGCGGGGGCCATGGTTTGCAGGAACCACATCCGGCGCTGACCAACTGACAGCCGGTAACGCTCTCCCGCACAGATGCGTGCCTCATCGGCCATCTTCCCCGCTGCCAGACCCTTTTCGGCGATACGCCTTCGCAGCAGTTCGAGACGACGTTCCTGCAAAGTCTCGGCATCGTCTGCCATGGCTCGCCTCACCCCTGATTTCAGTTCGCTGGATCGATCAGAGTCTGCTGGGTCCTGCGCCACAGGTCTGTAGCCCGAGCGACACCAACCGCATCAAAGGAAGTCCTCTCATCCGAGCGCTCACAGGGCTGCCTTAGGTTAGCCTATAGTAAGTCGGATGTCTCGCGTGGCTGTTACGGCTGTCGCATGACGGAGCTTAGACACCTACCCCATGCGCTCACGGCGACCATGCGGGCCGTTCGGTTGGGAGGTACGTGGTGGACACGCTGGACATGCGGCAATACCACGCGGCACTGGATCATGACGCGTTCTCGGGAGTGTTCACGCTGCGTCGGCTCGACCTCGATCGTGACCTCGATCTGGTCCACTCGTGGATGAACGACCCTGAGGTGGCCCGCTTCTGGCGGAAGCCATGGGCGCGGCACCGGATCGCCTCCTATCTGCGCCGGCAGCAAGACAGCACGCATCTGGCTCCATATATGGGTCTGCTGGATGGCGTCCCGATCAGCTACTGGGAGCTCTACCGCGCCGATCTCGATCCGCTGGCCCAGTACTACGCCGCGCACCCATGCGACGCCGGCATGCACATGCTGCTGGGTCCAGCCCCATGCCGCGGACGAAGGCTGGGCATTGACCTGCTGCAGACGGTCTCGACGTGGCAACTCGAAGCGGATTCTCGCGCCACCCGAGTGGTCGCCGAGCCCGACATCGAGAACGTGCGGGTGATCCGCGCGCTCGAAAGCGCCGGATTTCGGCGCATCGCGGACCTCGATCTGCCGGATAAGCGTGCTGCGCTCATGGTCCGTGACCGAGAGGGGATGAGCATATTCGGTTGAGGCAGCAAACCCCGAGCTGAACGGACCGGACCGAGCCGCGGATGATAGAAAGTTTATGTTAGCCTCAGCTAAGTCGCCTGACGTGAGTGGCGATAATAACCACCAAACCGGATCGCAGAACGGCGACGGATGGGCGAGAGGTTGTAGTGCATGCCGCGCATAGAGGGGTGGCTCAGACAGTTTCACGAATCGGATTCCCCCGGCAACATGGTGCTGCTGGTTTTTCCGCATGCCGGGGCTGGCGCGTCGGCCTACCGCGACTTCTCGAAAATTCTGAGCGCGAAATTCAGAGTCGTCGTCATCCAGTATCCCGGGCGCCAGGATCGGGCGGCCGAGGCCTCGTTGAACTCGCTTCCCGAGATCGCCGCCGGAGCATTCCATGACTTCTCGAAGTCGGAGCACAATCGCGGAGTCCCGCTCATCGCATTCGGCCACAGCATGGGAGCGTTAGTGGCCTTCGAGTTCGTCCGGATTGCGGAAGCGCACGGGATTGATGTGCGGCACCTTACCGTCTCGGCGGCGGTTGCTCCCTCAAATGTCGCGGCCAAGCCGCCGCATCCCAAAGACGACGAGGACATCCTGAATCATCTCGCGGCGCTCGAGGGTACCGACACGGATGTGTTTGCGAGCCGAGAATTGATGAGGCTGGCACTTCCCGTAATAAAGGCAGACTACAACGCCTTTGACGCGTATTGCTGCGCCAAAGACATCAAGGTAGCGGCTCCGATTCATGCCATCGGCGGTGATTTGGACCCATATATCACCCTGGGTGATCTCTATGGGTGGGGCAGGCATACCGACACCGTCAAGGTAACGATGTTCGACGGCGGACACTTCTATCTGAAATCGCACATTGACGCCGTCGCGGAGTTGTTGGCGGCGAGCGCACAATGCGAGCAGACAGCGTGAGCGTCAGCGGATCTACGTCGACGACGCCAGCCGACCCGATCGTCATTTCCGGAATGGCTGTCGAGGCGCCCGGGGGAATCGACAGCCCCAACGCCTTGTGGTCGGCCCTGGCCGAAGGTAGGGAGTTGCTCACCCCCTTCCCTCGCAATCGCGGCTGGCCAATCGATCATCTTCTGTCGATATCCGAGCTCGACGGTTGGGGACCCGTTTGCGACGCGGGTGGTTTTCTTGACGGCGCGACGACATTCGACCCGCCCTTCTTCGGCATCACCCACCGCGAGGCCATCGTGATGCATCCCCAGCAACGGGTGGCGATGCGGGTGGCATGGAAAGCGCTCGAGAACTCTGGTGTCAATCCGGGCACGCTCGAAGGCGCGGACGGTGGATGCTTCGTCGGCATGTCACCGATGGAGTACGGTCCACGCGCGGCGGTCGCCGACGCCTACAGTGGACATCGGATCGCCTCGTTGGGACAACTGGGGGCCGCCGGCCGGATCTCGCATTGCCTGGGACTGACCGGTCCGTCGATCTGCGTCGATACGGCATGTGCATCCTCACTGACCGCACTGCACCTGGCCGCGACGGCGGTGCGAGACGGCGAGTGCGAATGGGCACTCGCCGGCGCGGTGTGCGTGATGGGGTCCCCCGGTGCGTTCTACGAATTCGCCAGACTCAACGCGCTTTCCAGTGACGGGCACTGCCGCGCCTACTCGGACGACGCCACCGGCACCGTCTGGGGCGAAGGCGCCGGAATGGTTCTCATCGAGCGTGAATCCCGAGCACGTCAAATGAGACACCGGATCTATGGACGCATCCTCGCCATCCGCACCAATCACAACGGTAAGGGCAAGCCGATCCTGGTTCCTCGGGTGCGCGCGCAGGAACAGGTCATCCGTAAGGCGCTCGATGCCGCGGGGGTTGATCCAGTCGACGTCGGAATGATCGAAGGACACGGGACCGCAACCTTGGCGGGCGACCCAGTGGAATTGATCGCCCTTTTCAACACTTACGGCGCGGCGGGATCCCATGCGCTCTTAGGCTCGATGAAGTCGAATGCCGGACATGCCCAGGCGGCATCCGGAATCCTCGGACTGATCAAGCTGCTGCTCGCCGGCCAGCACGGTCACATTCCACCGACTCTGTTCTCGGACAACCCCACTAAGGCGGTGGACTGGGATCTGACGGGCGTGCGGCTGGCGACAAAACTGCACCATTGGGAGCCCAAGGACGGCGTTCGCTACGGTGCCGTCTCCTCGTTTGGCGCGGGAGGCGCCAATGCACACGCGATCATCGCCATGTCCTCGAGTGAGCAAAGTGATTCCTAGTTACCGGCTTCCGAACGGCACCACGCCCGTCCTGCTGTCGGCGGATACCGCCGATCTGCTCCTCGACGAGGCCGCGGGCCTCCTTTCTTATGCTGTAGATCATCCTGGAGTGGCACCTGACCGGATAGCCGAAATGCTGTTTCGGACGCGGATAGCTCGCCGGCACCGCGCCCTAGCGATGGTGACCAGCCGCGATGATCTGGTCAGCGCCCTACGGGCACTGGTTGATAGACGAGAACATCCTTCGTTGGTCCGGGCCAACGCAACCGCCATCACCCGCAGAGTGGCCTACGTCTTTCCCGGGCAGGGCAACCAAAGACCAGGGATGGGGCGGCTCTTCTATGAATCGATTCCCGCATTTCGAGCCGAAGCGGACCGCTGCATCGAGGCCTTCCAGATGCAGTTCGGCGAATCACCGCTGAATTACCTTCTCGACGAACATCTTCCGGCCGCTGACAGTGCGTTGACTGTCCAGCCCGCGCTGTTTACCCAAATGGCCGCACTGGCCGCGACATGGCGATCATTCGGCGTGGCGCCGAACGCCACCATTGGACACAGCCAAGGGGAGATCGGCGCGGCCTACGTTTCGGGCAAGATCACTTTGGCCGATGCCGTCCTCGTCGTCGGGATCCGCGCACACCTCGCCGACAAGTTGGCCTCCGATGATTACTCCGTGGCAGTCGTGGCTGCCGACCGGGATTCCTGCGAGGATTTGATCGCGCGTTGCTCGGGTTGGGTGCAACTGTCGGTGGTCAATTCGCCCAACATGCATTGTATTTCCGGTGAACGCGAAGCGGTGCAGGGCATCGTGGACGCCTTGACCCAGAAGGGCACGTTCGCTCGAGTCATCCGGGTCCGGTATCCCGCACACACCAGCTTGATGCATGAGCTCAGCGCCGAGGTACGTGCCAGCGCGCGACGACGACTGCAGAATCTTGAGTTTCTCGGCTCCGAAACAGACTGCATTGGAGCAACTCTCGGTGGCTCCGTGGACCAGGGCCTGCCCGTCGACGAATATTGGTCCTGGAACCTCCGCAACACCGTTCGATTCGACAAGGCTATCGCGGAAGCGGTGCGGCGCAACGTCGACACGTTCGTGGAGCTGGCCGAGCACCCGACACTACAGTTGGCGATTCAAGAGAATCTCGCTGGCCTTCGGGACGAAAGCTCGGCCGTCGTGGTCGGCACGTCGGAGCGAACGGCCACGGATCTCAATGAGTTCACCCGCAATCTCGCGAACCTTGCAGTACATGACCTGGACTACTCATGGGAGTGCCTGCGCACCGCGTCTGACGAAGCCGTCTCGCTTCCGCTATCCGGTTTTCCCAACACCCGGATGAATGAGATACCGCTGTGGCTGCCATATGACGAGGTACTGCCCCAGCGCGCCGCTCCGGCCTCTGCCGGCAATCCGGTTGCCGCGCCAACGGAGTCAGCCCGTGATCTGAACGCGGAAACCACACCGGCGCGCCTTCTCGTCGAGGAATGGGTTCGGCTGTCAAAGCGCTCACTTGTGCCGCCGCGCGACATCGGAATCGTCGACCACACGAAAGCCTGCGCGGGTTTGGCCACTGCCATCTGCGCTGCGGCCGGCGAAGCTGGCGCCGCGGCTCGCGTGATCAATATTGAAAGTGACGGCGTCACAAGTCGTTTCAATACACTTGTCATACTGCTTCCGCAATCGCCGAAGATAGACGACTTCGCCGCCGCGGCCGAAGTCACGGAATTCTTTTCCAACCGCACGTGGTGGCCAGGCGTCACCGATGCAGTTACCGACTGCTGGCTGGTGACGGTGGGCGGTGAGGCGGTAGTTGCTGACGACGCACCGCCAGACCCGGTGCACGCAGCGGCAAGCGCGGGTTTTCGCAGCATTGGCGCGAACTATCCGGGCGTAGGATTCCGGCACCTCGACCTGCCGGGTGAATCGACCACCTCAGATTCGGGGCGTGCGGTCGTCGCGGCGCTGCACACTGGTGAAGAATCGGAGTTGGCATTCCGCAACGGCGGTCTGTACGCCAAACGGATCGTCGCTTGCGACAGCTCGGTAGTCGACTCCGATGGCGTGCCCCATGAACATGTGCTCATCATCGGGGGAACGGGAAAGCTCGGGCTCGAATTCTGTGACCACTTCGCACACCGCGGCGTCCGGCGAATCACGTTGGTAAGCAGATCGGGCGGGGCCGCTGCAGTCGCAGATCGACTGCACCAGATCCGCTCGGTCACAGCCACGCAAATCTGTGTCACGAAGTGCGACGTAGGCGACCAGGCGGCAGTATCGCAACTGGCTGCGGAAAACCAAGACATCCCGGCTGATCTGATAATCCACGCCGCCGTCGACTATTCGGCTATGGAACTCGAGGACATTACCGCCGTGAAGGTAGACGATGCGTTGCGCGCCAAGGTTGTGGGCATCTGGCGGGTACTGGAAGCGTTTCCCCGAGCGGAGAACTGTCGCGTGATTCTGTGCTCCTCGGCGAGGGCGACGATCGGCGGACGCGGGCAGGTGGTCTACTCGGCGGCCAATCGAATGCTCGACGCCATGGCGCACCGACTGCGAGCCGATGGGTTGGACTGTGTTTCCGTGCAGTGGGGTCAGTGGACCGTTCACTTTGACCTCGATGAAGCTAGCATGGCGCAGCTGGCGGCCATCGGGGTCGTCCCAATGTCTCCTGCCGATGCAATCGCTTTGGGAATGAACCGGCTGGGCAGGAATGCCATCGTCGGGGCGTTCGATTTCGCTCGTGCGCGATCGGTGCTGGATGTGTTCGGCTACGGCCCATTGGTTTCACAGCTGACCTCACGCGACGTCGAGGACCCAGCGACCCGCGCGTCCGTTGAGCCGATGCTCCCGCGACGGTTGATGGACCTGTTGGCCGAGTCCATTGGTATCGATCGCCCCGAGTCGATTGACACCAATGTCCCCATGGTGGCGATCGGCCTGGATTCGTTGCAAGCACTAGAGTTACGTCGTCGTATCAAGATCGAATTCAATCACGATCTTGAGGTATCGGATCTCCTCGGCGGGGCGTCCATTGCCGATGTTCTCGCGCAGTTGGGCGCACAGTGAATTAGGCAGCAGCCGAGCGGTTCTAGGCTAATCTAGACTATTCTAAGAGTCTTGCGGCCCACGTTATTGGCAGGAAGACTCGACAAGATATGGCGACGATGGAGCGAGGCATAGTCCCGAGCAGATCGTTCGCAAGCCGCTGGCGCGAAGGACGGGACCAGGAGGCACACTAACGACGTATAAGCAACCTGAAATGCCTGTGCCGGCAGCATCATTTGCTGAAAACGTTCTGGGGCTGGCGGGATGAGCAGTTGCCCGACGGCACCATCGTCTGGCGGCTGCCCGACGGGCACACCTACGTCACGACCCCCGGCAGCGCACTGCTGTTCCCCAGCCTGTGCGCACCCACCGGCCACGTGCCCGCACCCACATCCCCCGAGCGCTGCGGCGAGCGCACCGCAATGATGCCGCTACGCACCAGGACTCGCGCCCAAAACCGGGCCCGCCGCATCGCCACCGAACGCCACCACAACCGCCAACTTCGCCTGGCCACCCAACCCGCACCCCGCGGCCCCGCACCCCCAGACGACGAACCGCCGCCCTTCTAAAGTCAGCGCGGCCCCATCATCCGGCCGCCGCCCATTCCGCCCATTCCGCCCATTCCGCCCATTCCGCCCATTCCGCCTGGACCCATCATCTGCTGCATCATGGCGGGCATTCCCGCCTCCACGAACCCGGTGACCTCGCGCGCGTGCGCGCGAATGACGTCGGTGAGGGCCGGATCGTCGGCGGTCTCCTCGGCGATCACGCCCTTAGGGGTGAACGTGAGCTGGCGGCGGTAGCCGCCGGCATGACGGAAAAGGGTCGGCAGGCTTTGGCTCATGCAGCTGACTTCGGTTCCCTGATCGAGATGGGCGTACATGCTCGAGACATGGGCCTGCAGTTGGGCAGTCAGGTCCGGGGACTTCGATTCGGTGGTGGTGCGCACGCCACCGGGAATGTCCTCGACAACACGGTCGATTTCGCTGTGCCGCATGAACATCTCCATGTAGCGGCTCATGTCCATGTGACCGGCGCCCATAAAACCCCCACCGTCCGTGAGGCGGATAGCCGTTGAGGGCAGCTGAAGGATGCTGCGACGCACGTATCCCAGACCCAGGATGCTGCCCGCGCCGAGCACGCCGAGCGTGGCAAGCGCCGCCCGCCGCGTCAACCCAGCCATCGCCGCATCCCTCCAGGACACATTCCCGCGCAATTAGGGCAAGCCGACCAGATACGCGTCGCTCTTTCTAGGGCCAATGGTCCCTACCCCGGGCGGGTATGCGTGTGACATTGTTCGACCATGACGCAAACTCCTGAATCCAGCGTCGAACCGACCACCGTGACCGGCCAATCCGGAGACGGGAATCGATTTGGCGCGCACAGTCGGCTGAATCAAGTGCTCGCATGGGTGCTCATCGTCGCCGGTGTCGTGTTCGTCACCGCGGTGATCTTCTTCTCGGGGCTCTTCCTGGGCTGGTCCTCGGGCGCCCATTACGGTTGGCACCACGGCTATGGCGGCGGGCGTAGCGGTACCTGCCCGATGATGGGGCCCGGCGGCGGCATGATGGGGCCGGGAATGATGGGACCCGGCGGCATGATGGGACCCGGTGGAATGGGTCCCGGTGGTCCGATGGGACCTCAGCAAACGCCTACGCCGACGGCACCGCGCCCCTAGCGGAGTTCGCTATTTCCACTTTGAATACCTGACCGGCGTTTCTCGTTCCGCAGCGGGTAAGCCGCCCGCAACCCCCCACCGCTGTCGCCGGCCCGGCGTTCAAGCGTGGTCTTCATTCGGGCTGTCCTAGTTAGCCAACCGCTCTAGAATGAGACCCTTTGGTGCTGCCCTGCAGCCGGTCGGGATGAGGTTGGTATGAACAGCCGTGCGCGCAATCGACGTCAGCCGGCCGGTGGCCGCCCGCGCAGGGCGGCCACCTTGCTGAGGGCGGCGTTGAGCTGCGCAGCGGCGGCAATCGTCGTGGCGGGGTGTACATCCTTCGTCGACGGGCGGGCGTTGTCGATGCTCAACGACCCGTTCCGGGTGGGCGGCCTGCCCGCGACGAACGGCCCCAGCGGGATCCGCTCGAACGCACCCGGTCCGACCGGGACGGTGGTCAACACCGACAACGGTGCTATCGACAAGTTGTCGTTGCTGTCGGTCAACGACATCGAGGAATATTGGAAGTCGGTGTACGGCCAATCGTTGAAAGGGAATTTCGTCCCGGTCGGCAAGATGGTGTCGTACAACTCCAACGAGGCGACAAGCCCCATCATTTGCCACAACGATACTTATAAACTCGTCAACGCCTTTTATACGTCGCGCTGCAACCTGATCGCCTGGGACCGCGGGGTGTTCATGCCCGTCGCGCAACGGTATTTCGGCGACATGTCCGTCAACGGTGTGCTGGCACACGAATTCGGCCACGCCCTGCAGACCATGGCGAAGCTGGTGACCAGGCGAGACCCCACGATCGTGCGCGAGCAGCAGGCCGACTGCTTCGCGGGCGTCTACCTGTTCTGGGTCGCCGACGGTAAGTCGCCGCGGTTCACGCTGAGCACCGCCGACGGGCTCGACCACGTGCTGGCGGGGATCATCACCACCCGGGACCCGGTGATGGACAGCGAGACCGAGAACGACGACGAACATGGGTCGGCCCTGGACCGGATCAGCGCCTTCCAAACGGGTTTCATCGACGGCGCCTCGGCCTGCGCGCGGATCGACAAGAGAGAAATCGAGCAGCGCCGCGGGGACCTGCCCAACGCCCTGCGGGTCGACAGCAGCACCGGGAATCCGGAGACCGGTGAGGTCCCGATCGATCAGGACACCTTGTCGACCCTGATGGAACTCCTGGGAAAGGTGTTCTCCCCGAAGAATCCGCCGGCGCTGTCCTACCAGCCCGCCGATTGTCCCGACGCCAAAACCAGCGCGCCGGCGTCCTACTGCCCCGCCACCAACACGATCGTGATCGACCTGCCCAAGCTCGCGGCGATGGGCAAGCTCGCCGACGAGAACGAACAAACCCTGCCACAGGGCGACGACACCGCGCTGTCGGTCGTGATGTCGCGGTACGCGCTGGCCGTCCAGCACGAACGCGGGTTGGCCATGCAGAGTCCGTGGACCGCCCTGCGCACGGCGTGCTTGACCGGCGTGGTGCACCGCAAGTTGGCCGAACCCATCGAGCTGTCGTCGCAGAAGCAGCTGCTGCTGACGGCCGGTGATCTCGACGAAGCGGTGGCCGGGCTGCTCACCAACCACCTCGTCGCCAGTGACGCGGACGGCACCAGCGTGCCGGCCGGTTTCACCCGGATAGCGGCATTCCGCGGCGGCGTGACCGGCAACATGGACGCGTGCTACTCCCGCTACCCGGTATGACCGAAAGGCGGCGTATCAACCGATCTGGGCGAGCGTGGGTATCACTTCATCGCCGAGGCGGCGGATGAAACCGACCGGATCGGGGTTGCCCGGGAACGGACCGGCATTGACCATCTCCACGCCCAGTTCGGCGTAGCGCTCGACGGTCTTGAAGTACCCATCGGGGTCCTCGAAGGGATTCACGAAAAAGCCCACCGTCATGCGGATTTCGCTCGGGTCTCGGCCGACCGCGTCGCAATGACGGTTCAGCACCTCGATCTTGTGCTTCAGCTCGTCGGCGTCGGTCACGGTGCTGTTCCAGACGTCGGCGTACTGCGCGACCAGGCGCAGCGTCTTCTTCTCGCCATCGCCGCCGATCAGAATCGGAGGGCGCCGAATCGGCTGCGGCTCACAGATCGTCTCGGCCAACTGGTAATGCTTCCCCCGGTAGGGCCCGTCGTTGTCGCTCCACATCTGCCTGCAGATCTGCAGCGTCTCTTCGAGCATCTCGAAGCGCCGGCTCAACGGCGGATAAGGAAAGCCAAGGGCGGCGTGCTCGCGGTCGTACCAGGCCGCACCGAGCCCCAGCATCGAGCGGCCCTGCGACAAGACGTCCAGGGTGGTGACCGCCTTGGCCAGTAATCCCGGATAGCGATAGGTAACACCGGTGACCAGCAGGCTCAGGTCGATCTTGGTCGTTTGTCCGGCCAAAAAGCCCAGTGACGTATAGCCCTCGAGGAACGGGTCCTCCGCCCGTCCCATGGCTTCCATCTGAAAGAAATGGTCGGCCAGCGTGAACAGCGTCGCCCCGCCCTGCTCGGCGGCCTTGGCCGAGTTGGCCAGCGTCGGACCCAGCGCCGCCGGATCACCTGGCAGAAAATCGATGAAGTGCAGTCCTACTTCCATTGCGGCCCTTGCTCTCTCACTATTCGGTCAAGCGCTCGAGCAGGGTTAGCGCATCGAGGATGACGCGACGCTCGCGCTCGGAGTACCGCTCGTGCATGGCGCGCGCCAGCCACTCCTCCCGGACCTGCCGGTTGCTCTCGGCGCGTCGCCGGCCCGCCGCGGTCAGCGAAATCAGTTGCCGCCGGCCGTCTTCCGGGTCGGGCGTGCGCTCGATGAACCCGCGCTGCTCGAGGGCGGCCACTATCGTGGCCATGGACTGTGGACGTACCCGCTCGCCTGAAGCCAGGACGCTCGCCGATGAGGCCCCCTCTTTCCAGAGCCGGTTGAGCACCGCGGTCTGCGAGGGAGTCAGGTCGCCGTCGGTGGCGAGGTCTCTCAACTGACGTCGCAGCCGGCTGAACATCACCCGCAGATCGCGGGCTGCCGCAGCGGCTGACTCGGCAATGCCGTCCACGACCCCAGCCTAGATTAGACAGTTACAACTGGCCAGTCCAAGCTGTCTAATTGCGGCCGAGTAGCTGCAGCGCGGCGTCGACCGCCAGCGCCGCCACGTTCAACGTCTTGGACCGCAGATCGTGTCGCGCCCCGGCGATCTCGACGACGGCGGTCGTGCCAGTGACCAGCGCGGCGGCGGCGCGCAGCTCGTCGGGCGTGCCGAAGGGATCCGACGTCCCGTGCGTGAACACCGTCGGCACCCTGATGTCGGGCAGGTGCTCGGTGCGGGCGCGCTCCGGCTTGCCCGGCGGGTGCACGGGATACGAGAACAGCGTCAGCAGGTCGACAGGTGCTTCGCGGGCCGCCACCACCATGGACGTCTGCCGCCCGCCGTAGGAATGCCCGCCGGCGATCAGCGGACCATCAGCGAGGCCGCGGCACAGCGTGATCGCCTCGACGATGCCGGCGCGGTCGGTGGCGGCCGAGCCGGACGGCGGTCCGGTGGGCCGGCGCCGCCGATACGGCAGGTTGTATCGGACCGCGAGCCAGCCGCGCCGCGCCCATTCGTCGCAAACCTGTTGCAGCAGCGGTGAATCCCGGTTGCCGCCGGCGCCGTGGGTCAGCACCGCCACCCCGGCGGGCGTGCCCTCGGGTTGGTGCGCGATGCCCGCGATCTGCTCGAGATTCATGACAGCCGGAACAGCGGCGAGACGGGGCCGTGTCCGTGGCCCAGGGGATAGGAGGCGCGCAAGCATTCGGTGACCCACCGCTTTCCGAACCCGACCGCATCGGGCACGGTGAAGCCGTGCGCCAGCGCGCAGGCGATGGCCGTGGCCAGCGTGTCGCCACCGCCGTGGTCGTTGCCGCCGGGCAACCGCTCCGCGTCGAACTCGTAGCAGTCGGCACCGTCGTAGAGCAGGTCGCAGCTGCGATCGGATGACCGGAGGTGGCCCCCCTTGACCAGCGCCCACCGCGGTCCCAGCGCGTGCAGCGCCTTGGCCGCCGCCCGCTGCGACCCCGCGTCCACGACGTCGATGCCCACCAGCAGCCGCACCTCGTCAAGATTCGGCGTCACCAGCGTGGCCAGCGGAAACAGTTCGCCGCGAAGGGCATCCAGGGCGGATGCCTCCATTAGGGGGTCGCCGTGCATGGAGGCGCACACCGGATCGACGACGAGCGGAACCGTCAGCCCGAGCCGGCGCCAGGTGGCGGCCGCCGCGGCGATGATGGCCGACGACGCCAGCATTCCGGTCTTGGCGGCCTGAATGCCGATGTCGGTGATCACCGCTTCCATCTGGGCGGCGACGACATCGGCCGGCACCTCGTGAAATCCCTTGACTCCCACTGTGTTCTGCACAGTTACCGCGGAGACCGCAACGCAGGCATGCACGCCCAGCAGCGCCATGGTGCGCATGTCGGCCTGAATGCCCGCGCCGCCCCCGGAGTCGGATCCGGCAATGGACAGCACCCGCAGCGGCGTGGTGCCCGGTGGTGGCACAGGCAGCACGGGAGGCAGGTTGCTCACTGGGTGATCGGCAGGTACACCCGGTTGCCGTGCTCGGCGAACTCACGCGACTTCTCGGCCATGCCCTCGCTCATGACCGCCTCGATCGCCTCCTCGCTGTCGAGCCCGTGCTCGGCGGCGTAGGCCCGGACGTCGGCGGTGATCCGCATGGAGCAGAACTTGGGCCCGCACATCGAGCAGAAGTGCGCCGTCTTGGCGGGTTCGGCCGGCAGGGTCTCGTCGTGGAATTCCCTTGCGGTGTCGGGGTCCAACGACAGCGCGAACTGGTCGTTCCAGCGGAATTCGAAGCGCGCCGTGCTCAGCGCGTCGTCGCGCTCCTGGGCGCGCGGATGCCCCTTGGCCAGGTCCGCGGAGTGGGCGGCGATCTTGTAGGCGATCACGCCGTCCTTGACGTCCTTGCGGTCCGGCAGGCCCAGGTGCTCCTTGGGGGTCACGTAGCACAGCATCGCGGTGCCGGCCTGGGCGATGATCGCCGCGCCGATCGCCGACGTGATGTGGTCGTAGGCCGGGGCGATGTCGGTGGCCAGCGGGCCCAGCGTGTAGAACGGAGCCTCCTCGCACAGCTCCTCTTCCAGCCGCACGTTCTCGACGATCTTGTGCATCGGGACGTGCCCCGGGCCCTCGATCATCACCTGCGCGCCATGGGCTTTCGCGATCTTCGTCAGCTCGCCCAGGGTGCGCAGCTCGGCGAACTGCGCGGCGTCGTTGGCGTCGGCGATCGAGCCGGGCCGCAGCCCGTCACCGAGCGAGAAGGTGACGTCGTAGCGGGCGAAGATGTCGCAGAGCTCCTCGAAGTTGGTGTAGAGGAACGACTCCCGGTGATGGGCCAGGCACCAGGCCGCCATGATCGACCCACCGCGCGACACGATGCCGGTGACCCGCTTGGCCGTCAGCGGCACATACCGCAGGAGCACGCCGGCGTGCACGGTCATGTAGTCCACGCCTTGCTCGCACTGCTCGATCACGGTGTCGCGGTAGATCTCCCACGTCAGTTCCGTCGGGTCGCCCTTCACCTTTTCCAGCGCCTGGTAAATGGGCACCGTGCCGACCGGCACGGGGGAGTTGCGCAGGATCCACTCGCGGGTTTCGTGAATGTTCTTGCCGGTGGACAAGTCCATGATGGTGTCCGCACCCCAGCGGGTGGCCCACACCATCTTGTCGACCTCTTCGGCGATCGACGACGTCACCGCGGAGTTGCCGATGTTCGCGTTGACCTTGACCGCGAAGGCCTTGCCGATGATCATCGGCTCGCTTTCGGGGTGGTTGTGGTTGGCGGGGATCACCGCGCGGCCGCGGGCCACCTCGTCGCGCACCAGCTCGGCGGGCATGTCCTCGCGTGCGGCGATGTACGCCATCTCGGCGGTGATCTCGCCCGCCCGGGCTCGCTGCAGCTGGGTGCCGCGGTCGCGGACCACCCCGGGCCGCGGAGGCAGGCCGGCCGACAGGTCGATCACCGCGTCCCCGTCGGTGTAGGGGCCGGAGGTGTCGTAGAGGTCGAAATGGTCCCCGGTCGAAAGGTTGACCCGCCGGAACGGAACCCGGGCACCCGGGACCCCGTCCAGCTCTCGGTACGCCTTGCTGCTGCCCGCGATGGGTCCGGTGGTGACGGAAGCCTCGACGGCTTGGGAAAGGACATCGGTCATTTTTTTCATCTCCCTACGCCGGCATTACCCGGTCAGGTTCGTACGGTCGACGGCCCCGAGCCGTCCTCTCAGCGCATTCGACGTGCGCTCCCGCGTTTTTGGATGGTCCGCACGCGACGTTACCCCCACCGCGGGCCGCCTGGCAGGCTGGCGGCCTATTTGGCCGGGGCGGTAGCCGGGGCTATCCCCGGAATGGAAAAATGCAAACGTGCAACAGCAAACGGAGACGGACGGGGCGACACCCGCCGGGTCGCCCAGCGAGCAGCTGAGCCCCGTCGATGCGGTCGCCCGGTATCTGAACGTCGGTGCCTTCCGCTTCTGGTTCATCGGTGAGCGCTGGGAATGGTCCGACGAGGTAGCCAGGATGCACGGCTACGAACCGGGCACCGTCGAGCCGACGACGAAGCTGTTGCTGTCGCACAAGCACCCCGACGACCGCGCGCACGTGCAAGAGCTGCTCGACTACGCCCTGCAGTCGGCGGAGTCGTTCTCCAGCCGGCACCGCTTCCTCGACACCGCCGGCAAAGTGCACGACGCGATCGTCGTGGCCGACCGCATGCACGACGATTCGGGCGCCGTGGTGGGCACCGCGGGGTATTACATCGACCTCACCAACACCTTCGACGAGACCCGGCAAGAGGTGCTCGACGAGGCGCTGCCGGACCTGTTCGAAAACCGTGCGGCGATCGAACAGGCCAAGGGCGTGCTGATGTTCGTCTACCGGGTCAGCGCCGAGCAGGCCTTTCGCGTGCTGCAGTGGCGGTCGCAGGAGACCAACGTGAAGCTGCGGGCGCTGGCCCGGCAACTGCTCGCCGAGGTGGCAACCCTGGACGGCTCGACGACCGCCCTCCAAAGTCAGTTCGATCATGTGCTGCTGACGGTGCACGAACGGATATCCCCAGAGTCTGCTGGGTAACCGGAGAAATACGCGAACGCGGCAGCCCGCAAACAGTTAGTGTTCCTACACTCTCTGGAGGATTCTCTGGAGCGGCGCATGCCGCGCATCCGGACGAGCTGCGAAAGGCGCTGAAGTTGTTGGCGGTGGAACATGAGGCACTCAAGGACGCTGTGGTCGTGCGCGTTAAGGGCGGCGTCGACTCCAGTACCGTCGAAGAGGTAACCACCCACCTGACCGCCGCGCTCAAGCTGGCCGAGACCCACCCGGCCCGGCTGGTCGTCGTCGACCTGCAAGCGGTCGACTTCTTCGGAAGCGCGGCGTTGAACGCCGTGCTGGAGTGTCACGACGAAGGCAAGGCAGCCGGGACGGCGGTCCGCCTGGTCGCGGACCACGACCAAGTGCTTCGGCCGATCCAGGTGACCGAACTGGATCGGATCTTCGACATCTACCCCACGCTGGCCGAGGCACTGCAACACAAGCGACGGCAATGAACCCGGCGCTGCCGGCCGATCTGGCGGCCGCGGTCGGGTTGGGCGGGGAGATGGGCCGGCGCTTCGCCGAATTCGACTGGGACAGCCATCCGTTGGGCTCGCCGCAGGAATGGTCGGCCGAGGTACGGGTGGCCGTGGCAGTTGCTCTGACCTCGCGGTTTCCCATTGTGCTCTGGTTGGGGCCCGGCGATCTGTTCTTGATGTACAACGACGCCTACGCGCAGATCCTGGGGGACAAACATCCGGCCGCCCTGGGTTGCCCCGCCGAGCAGGTGTGGTGGGAGATCTGGCAGCAGATATCCCCGATGCTCACCAGCGTGATCGACACCGGCGTCGCGACCTGGTCCGACGACCTGATGTTGCCGCTGATGACCGGCGGCCAGTCCCAGGAGCGGTACTTCACTTTCACCTACAGCCCCATCATCGGCGGCGACGGCGCAGTCACGGCGATTTTCTGCGCGGTGATCGAAACGACCGACCGGGTGTTGAGTGGGCGTCGGCTCCACTTGCTCAACGCGGTGGCGACCGCCGTGCTGGACGCACACGCCATCGACGACGCGGTGAGCAGCGCCGTCGCGGTATGCGACGCGCAGCCGCTGGACCTGCCGTTCATCGCCGTATATGTTTCGGGCGACGGGGAAGGGGCGCGCGACAGCACGCTGCGCGGGGCCACACCGTCCATCCGCCCGCTGCTGCCGGGCTCGTTGGCCGAGCTCACGGGTAGGGACGGGACGCCACGTTCCCGCGCCGCGCGCGTCATCGACCGGCTTGAGGACGTAATCCCTGGGATCACGGAGCTTTTCGGCGAGAACTGTCCCCGGCAGGCCCTGGTATTGCCGCTTGGGGAAACCTCGAACGCCGGTGCGGTGGTGATCGGGGTCAGTGCCCGGCGTCCCCTCGATTCGATGTACCGCGGGTTCTGCCAACTGCTGGCCGACCAGCTGTCCGCGGCGTTTGCCTCCGTCGTCTCCTACGAACAGCAACGGCGACGGGCCGACGCGCTGGCCGAGTTGGACCGGGCGAAGACCGCGTTCCTGACCAACGTCAGCCACGAATTCCGCACCCCGCTGACGCTGCTCCTCGGGCCGCTCGACGATGCGCTGTCCGAAGCGGCGCCGGGAAGTGTGCTGGCGGACCGGCTGAGCACGGCGGGCCGCAACGCGCGGCGCCTGCAGCGCCTGGTCGAGTCGTTGCTCGACTTCTCCCGCATCGAGGCCGGCCGCGCGAACGCGAAGCTGGTGTGTACCGATGTCGGCGCCCTGACCGCCCACATAGCGTCGTCTTTCACCGAGCTCTGCCATCGGGCCGGGCTCGAACTCGTCGTGGACTGCTCCCCGGTGCTGGCCGACCTCGACCCGGGTATGTGGGAGACGATCATCCTGAACCTCCTCTCGAACGCGGTCAAATACACTCTGCGGGGCTCGATTTCGATCGAGGTGCGTGCCGAACCCGCGCATTGCGTCGTCACCATGCGCGACACCGGGGTGGGGATCGCGGCCGAGGACCTGGACCGCCTGTTCGACCGCTTCTACCGCGCCGACAACCTTCGGGGCCGCAGCGTGGAGGGCACCGGAATCGGCCTCTCACTGGTGCGCGGGCTCGTCGAGCTGCACAGCGGAACGGTGGAGATCGACAGCGAATTGGACCGCGGGACAACGGTGACCATCCGGCTGCCGCAATCAATCGGCGCGGCGGCCGATCAGTCACCCGTCGGCCCGTTGGACGAGACCAACCCATACGTGGCGGAGGCCCGGCAATGGCTGACGCCCATCTCGGATCGCGATGGGTCGACGGCCGCATCCGAGAGGTCGCGCCATTTGGTATTGATCGCCGACGACAACGCCGACATGCGACACCATCTCGACCGGGTCCTGTCAGCTCACTGGGAGACGGTCCTTGCCGCCGACGGCGAGTCGGCGCTGGCGGCGATTCGAAACCTGCGCCCGGACGCGATCGTCACCGACGTCATGATGCCGGGCATCGACGGTTTCGGGCTGGTGTCCGCCATCCGTGCGGACCCGGAATTGGCGGCCACACCGGTCCTCATGCTGTCTGCCCGGGCCGGGGCGGAGGCGGTCGACGAGGGCTACGCGGCTGGGGCCGACGACTACCTGCCCAAGCCGTTCCGTTCCCAGGAGCTGGTCGACCGGGTGAAGTCGCGGCTGTCCGCGGTGGCCCGCGAGCGCGACCGCCAGCGTCGCGTGGCGGCCTCGGATCTGGTCCAACTCGACTCCGCGCTGCAGGCCACCGACTCGGTCGTCGGGATCATGGATGCCTTGCTGGAATCGCCATTCGGCTCGGGCGATGCCGCCACGGTGACGATCGGCGTCCTCGACGGCGAACGCCACATCCGGTTCGAATACGCCGGCCACCTGCCCGGGGAATTGCGCGACCGCTACCACGTGACCGAGCTCGACTCCCCGGTCGTGGGCGCCGACGTCGTGCGCACCGGCGAGTCGATGGTCATCACGGACACTTTCGACCTGCCCCCGCGCTATCAGCACGCGGTGCAGGACACCGCCGGCAGCGTTCGCGCCTGCGTCGCCCATCCGCTGCGGGATCACGCGGGCCGCGTCATCGGGGTGCTGGCCCTGCTGTGGCCCACGCCGCGCCAGTTCGACGCCGCCGAACGCGATGCGTTCAGTCGCGTGGCCGAGCTGACGTCCTCGGCCCTGGACCGGGTCCGCGTCATGGCGCGCGAACACCGCATCGCCGTCGACTTCCAAGAGCACCTGCTGGACCTGGACCGGGGCTCGACGGCCGCCGTCGTGGCGGCCGTGTACCAGCCCGCGGGTGAGGCTATGCGCGTCGGCGGTGACTGGTATTCGGTCACCCCGCTGGATCGCGCCGGCCGGGTCGGGATATCGGTGGGCGACGTCGTCGGGCACGGGCTGCCCGCCGCGATCGTGATGAGCAGACTGCGCGCCGCGGTGGCCGCGTCGGCCCTGACCGCGGGCGAGCCGAGCGCGGTGCTGGGGGCGCTGGACCGGTATGGGGCCAGCGTCGCGGGTGCGCGCTGCGCGACGGTGGCCTACGCCCTCGTCGAGACCGAACCGGATACCGGTTGCGCCACGGTGAGTTACAGCTGCGCCGGCCACCCCTATCCGCTGCTGGTCTTTCCCGACCATCGCGCGGTGTTCCTGACGTCCGGCCGACGTCTCCCGGTCGCCATCAAGGAACACGACGCCGACAGCTATCCGTCCGACGCCACCGCGACGGCGAATCTGCCACCAGGAAGCCTGATCCTGCTCTACACCGACGGACTAATCGAGCGGGCCGGCGAGACGCTCGACGACGGCCTCGGACGCCTCAAGGCCGCGGCCGCGGAATGCGCCGACCTTCCGGTCGAGTCGGTCTGTGCCGAGGTGCTGTCCCGGCTGGCCCCGCCCACCGGCTACCGCGACGACGTCGTCGTGCTCGCGCTGCGGCCGAGTCACGAAACCCCGCGCAGCTTCGCCACCGTGGTGACGGCCGCGCCGGGTCAGATTCCCGTCGCGCGCGATCGGCTACGCGAGTGGCTGGCCAGCATCGCCGTCGCCCCGAAGCGCGAACTGGACATCCTGCTGGCGACCGGCGAAGCCGTGACCAACGCGGTCGAGCATGGCAGCGACGGCGAGCCGCGCCGAACGGTCTCCGTGGAGGCCTTCCTGCGCCAGCAGACCCTCGCGGTCACGGTCAGCGACACCGGACGGTGGGTGGGCGATTCCTCGGCCAGCCTGCGCAGCCGGCGCCGCGGCCGGGGTCTGACCCTGATCGGTGGGCTGGCCGATCACGTCGACACGCTCCGCACTGCGGGGGGCACTCGGGTGACGTTGCGTTTCGACCATGCCGTACCGGCCGGCTAGGCCTGTGCTCAAGCCTCTTCCATGGCCTCGCCGAGCTCTTCCAGGAGCTTGTTGTGGTGGTTGCTCGCCAGGATGTGGCCGGCGGCGATGACCACGGCCACGGGCCAGTCGATGAGTTCGAGCGCCGCGAGGGCGGCCAGGCCCCCGAAATAGGCCAGCTGCTCGGGCCGGGGAATCTCCATCGGACCGAGCACCGGAAGATTTACATGGAACGTTTCGCCCTCGCGGATCTTTTGCACCGCTTCGCGCTGCGACGTCCCCCTGCGCGCCTTCTTTTCCGCCATCATTTGCCTTTCAGTAACGAAGGGTTTGCCGATTCGCCGGGTCGTGCGGCCACCGTCGGACCTATGTCGACGATGACCGACACCGGGGGCGATCCGTTAGTTTCATCTATTGCTCTGGTGCTGAAGGTGCCGTTACTGGAACTCTATGCGCTGCTGTGGCGCGCTGGGGTCGTCGAGGTTCACCCACCTCAACGGGTGCATCGGCCGATTTGTCCGGATCCGTCAGCGCACGATTCAAAACGCCTATCGCGACGGTCGCCGCGGCAGCGGATCCCAGCCCCTGTGCCCAGCCAACTGGACCCAGCGGTGTGCAGCCGAGCAATTGGCTGACCACCGGGATGCTGATCAGCGTCCCCATCGCCGCGAGCGAGCCCACCGCGGTGAACACCACCAGCGGGGCGTGTGAATCCAGCAGCGTTTGACCCAGCTCGGCGCCCACCAGGGCGACCAGCGCGACGGTGGATGCCCGTTGGGGGCGACCGGTGACACTGCCCATCGCCCAAGCCGCCGTCGTCGCGGCGGCGGTGGTGACGCCGCGGATGGCGACGGCACGCCACAACGCGGGCTGATCCGGGCCCCGAACGCTCGAGATGCCCGGGTCGACCCGGCCGCTGGGCTTGCTGACCGCGAGGGCCGCCGCCGGCAGCGCGTCGGTCATCATGTTCACCAAGAGCAGCTGCCGCGTGTTCAGCGGCGAGGTCCCGGTGATCGCGCTGCCGATGATGGCGAACAACACCTCGCCGGCGTTTCCGCCGAGCAGCACGGACACCGCCGCCTGCACTCGTTGCCAGAGTTGGCGTCCCTCTTCGATGGCGTGCAGCAGGCCCTCGATGCGGGCGTCGACCAGCACCACGTCGGCGGCCATGTGCGCCGGGTCGCTGCCGCCGGCGACAACGCCGATGCCGACGGTGGCGGCGCGGGTGGCGGCGGCGTCGTTGGCCCCGTCACCGACCATGGCGGTGCGCACACCCGCGCTCTCGAGGGTTTGAACGACCTGGACCTTGTTCTCCGGTGTCATCCGGGCGAAGATCACCCGCTCGGTCACCACCCGTTCTTGATCCTTGCGCGACAAGGCATCCCAGTCGGCGCCGCTGATAACCTGCTCGGCGGTGACGCTCAGACCGAGCTCCTCGGCGATGGCCTTGGCCGTGATCGGATGGTCGCCGGTGATCAGCTTGACGCCCACCGAAAGCCGGCGCAGATCCCCGAGCAGGCGGGCCGCTTCGCCGCGCGGGGTATCGGACAATCCCAGGAACCCGGTCAGGGTCAGCCCGTCCCGGGCGAACTCGGCGATGTCGTCGGGCTCCCGCTGGATCGCCTGTGCCTGGGCGGGGCTCAGCTGCCGCCGCGCCACCGCGATCACCCGCAGGCCGCTGCCTGCCATGTGAGCGACCGTCTCCTCCATGGCCGGGCTCACGTCCCCGCAGGCGGCCAGCACCACTTCGGGCGCACCCTTGACGGCCAGCTCGGTGTCCGTGACGGAGGCGGAGAAGGACCGGCCGGAGCGGAACGGCAGGTGCGCGACGGGTGCGGTCGAGTTGTGGCCGTTCACGGCCCCAAGGGCGGCTGAAGCGGCCTCGACGATGGCGACGTCGGTGGCGTGCACGTGCGGGTTGCCGTTGGACGGCGGCGCGGCGTGCGCCGCGCAGCGCAGCACCTCTTCGCGCGAAGTTCCCGGCGCCGCAACGACCTCGGCCACCCGCAGACGGTTTTGGCTGAGCGTTCCGGTCTTGTCGAAGCAGACCACGTCGATGCGGCCGAGCGCCTCCACCGAACGCGGCACGCGGACCAGCGCGCCGAACTTCGTCAGCCGCCGCGCCGACGCCGCCTGCGCCAGGGTCGCCACCAACGGCATCCCCTCGGGAACCGCCGCGACGGCGATGGCGATCCCGCTGGCGACCGCCTGGCGCAGGACCGAGCCCCGCAACAGCCCCAGCACGCTGACCAGTGCGCCGCCGGTCATGCTGACCGGGAAGGCCCGGTTGGTGAGTTGGCTGAGCTGGTGCTGCAGACCGATGTCCGACGACAGGTCGCCGGAAACCAGCTCGGCGGCGCGGCGTTCCTGGGTGTCGGCCCCGACCGCGGTGACGACCGCCACCGCGGTACCCGCCACCACGGTCGTCCCGGCGTAGAGCATGCAGCGGCGTTCGGCGAGAGTGGCGCCGGGCGTTGGCTCGACCTGCTTCTCCACCGACAGCGACTCACCGGTCAGCGTCGACTCGTCAACCTCGACGTCGACCTCGTCGATGATCCTGGCGTCGGCGGGCACAACCTCGTGGGTGCGCACCTCGATGACGTCGCCGGGCTGCAGCTGCGCCGCGATGACGTCGGTGTACACCCGATCCCCGGCGTCATCGGATACGACCTTGCGTGCCGGTGGGATCTGTTGTGCCAGAAGATGATTCAGCCGGTTTTCGGCGCGCAGCCGCTGGCTGGCGGCGAGCATCGAGTTCCCGGCCAACACCGAGAAGACCAGGACGGCGTCGACCGGCGAGCCGAGCACCGCGCTGGCCGCCGAGCCGACCGCCAGCACGGGGGTCAGCGGGTCGGTCAACTCGGCGCGGACGGCGGCCAGAAACTGCAGCAAGGCGTGCATGGGCGTTTCGGGTTGCGGGGCACCGAGGGTGGCCAGCGCGAGTTGCCTTGGATCGCCGGCCGGCTCGGAGCCGGGCGGCGGCAACGCCCTGCGGACGTGCTCGACCGCCATCGCATGCCATTCCCGGACGGGAGCCGGGCGCGGCGTGTCCGCCTTGATGATGCCGCGCGCCAACAGATATCCCGACAGCAGACCGGCCGCCGCGCCGCTGGTCACCGGTCCGCGCCCGATGCCACGGACACCTGGGATCATCAGCAGCGAGCCCATCGCCGTTGCGCCGGCCGAGATCCCGGCGCCGCGTTGGGCGGCGGCCCGGGCCGCCGGGAGCGCGTGCAGCACCCGCCAGGCGGCCGCCAGGTCGGGCAGCAGCAGGTCGGCGTACCACGGCGGTGGGCCGGCCCCGGGCTCGGGCATCATGCCCAGCGCCACGTCGGCCGACCAAATCGATTGCGCCCCAGGCGACGACAGCACGGCGACGGTGCGGCCCGCCGCCTGCAGATCCGCCACGGCGCCGGCCAGGGCGTCGTCGATGGACGCCCGCTCCAGCGGCCTGATCTCGTCGAACGCGGGGCGCAATTCGCCCAGCGAATCGTCCTCGACCGAAACCAATTCGGATCCCGTCCGGTGCGCCTCGGCGACAACGGCCGACGCCAACGGGTCGTGCGTGAAGCAGAAAAGCGCCTCCGCTTTGGAAGTCGGCGTACTGGGCGATATTCCGGGCACCGGGTGCCAGCCCGGGCGCAGGCGAACATTCTCCAGCATCAGCTGGGCGCGCGACCATGCCGCGGGGAGCTCGGCTTCCCGGGCGCCGCGGATGAGCGACACCCGCAAGCTCTTGGTGCACAACACGCGGGGGTCGATGACGATCGCGTCCACCCGGTCCAGGCGGCGCAGCGCCTCCGGACGCAACGACAGGACCGCGTGCCGGTCGGCCAACCCCTGGCCGAGCGCCGCGGCGAAGGCCTCCGGCGTGGTGCGGTTGGCCGCCGGGGTGGTCACCAGGACGGCCAGGGCCGCCTGGTTGAGGTTTCGGGTGGTGGCGCCGACGATCCCGGCGCTGATCGCCTGGACGAGCGCGAATCGATCGGCGTGGTGGTCGGCGGGCCGGCCGCGCGGCGGCTTCGAACCCGCCGACGGGTCGGTGTGCGGGTGATCGGCGTGACTGGCCAGCTGCGGCTCGTGCCGGACCCAGGCGCGCGCTTCCGCCCGGCATTCGGCGGCTTTCAGCGACTGCATCAGCAGACCCACCGACAACGATGCGGGAGACAGCGTGACGGTTTCGGCGGCCGTCATGGCCAGCGTCAGTACGGTGTCGGTCGCGGGCCGGCCGATGCGGTCCTCGAGCAGACGGCGCAGCCACGGTTGGTAGTCGATGGCCACCACACCCGCCAGGACACCGATGGGCATGCGTGGCCAGCGCAGCGCCCGGCCGGTCAGCGCTATGCCCAGCCCGGCCGCGCTGGCGGCCGCGGTGGCGGCCCGCGTCGTCAGCACCACGCCGTCGCCCGGCAGACTCGTCGGGGGTGCCGCCGGCCTCACCACTTTTTCTGAGCCGCAATGCCTCTCGGCGGCGTCGACGATGCGGCATAGGTCGCGCAGCGACGTGTCCGCGTCGCCGATGGTGACCACCACACGCGACAGCGGGTAGTTCAGGCCGGCCGACGTGACCCCGGGATGGGCCAGCATCCCGTCGAGCACCGCGCGCCCGAGTTCGTCATTCGTGGCGCCGTCCAGGCCGCGGACCTCGATCCAGGCCCGCTCCGCACCGCGCCAGCACCGCCGGCTCAGTGTTGCCGGTATCTCCTGGGGCAGCTCGCCCGAGATCGCCCGGGCACCTTCGCGCAGCGGAATCGCGGCGATGGTGATGCCGGCCTCGACGAGGGAGGTGGTCGCCTGGACGCCGGTCGCGACGGCGCGCAACGGCATAGATCGTCGTAACGCGGTCGCAATGCTCAAAGCGGGTTCGGACAGTCCCGTTAGTTGGTGCTACGCAACTGACTGCCGCCGGGCCGGCGCCCGGCCGCCTTCTTGGCCGTCGACTTGGCGGCCGCTTTCTGTGGCGCGGCTTTTTGCGGGGCCGGTTCCACCGGCACCGCCTTGAGGCTCGCCTTTGCCGTTGGCTTGGCCGGTTCCCGCTTGCGGCTGCTCAGTTTCTGCAGCAACAGGGCGCTGCCGCCGACCGCCAGCAGCACCGGCCACTCGACCAGTCCCGCGACGCCCAGCGCGCCGAAGGCCACCGCGGCCGCCGGCGCCGAGTGGCTGCCGCTACTCATTCCCTTTTTGACGCCTTCGGCGGCTCCGGTGACCCCGCCGATGACTCCGTTGACCGCCGCGCCACCCACAGCGCCGGCGGCCGCGGTCGTCGTGGTCGCCACGCGACTCACCGCCTGACCCACGCCTCGGACCGCTCCGCCGATGACACTCATGATGACTCCCTGGCTTTCCTGCCCTTGCCGTGAACCCGCGTCACCAGCGAGGCCGCTGAACGCATCGTTAACAGCAAAACAACACTATTTGTCGCTTCTAACAAATCAAAGCCTGCCACCTTGCAAACGCGCAGACAACGAGCAGCCGCATTTAATTTGCCTGAGCTTAACCTGGTTATGCGCGGGGCGCGAAGTAATCGCGATTCAGTCGCGCCGGATATCGATCTGTACCGGTGCGTGATCGCTGGCGGCTTTTCCCTTGCGTTCGTCGCGGACGATCTGGGCGTCCGTCACGCGGCCGGCCAATTCCGGGGAGGCAAGGATGAAGTCGATGCGCATGCCTTGCCGTTTCGGGAACCGCAGCTGGGTGTAGTCCCAGTAGGTGTACACGCCCGGGCCGGGCGCGAAAGGCCTTACCACGTCGGTGAATTGCGCGTCGACGATGGCGCCGAACGCGCGGCGCTCCGGCTCGGAGACGTGGGTGGCGCCGGCATAGAATTCGGTGCTCCAGACGTCGTCGTCTGTCGGGGCGATGTTCCAGTCGCCGGCCAGCGCGATCTGCGCGGTGGGATCGTCGCGCAACCATCCGGCTGCCGTATCACGCAGTGCGGCAAGCCATTCCAGCTTGTAGGTGTAGTGTGGATCGCCCAGCGCGCGGCCGTTGGGCACGTAAAGGCTCCAGACCCGGATCCCGCCGCAGGTGGCGGCCAGCGCGCGGGCTTCGGCCGTCGCGGCCACCTCCGGCTTGCTGCTCCAGGTGGGCTGGCCGTCGAAGCCGATCTCCATATTGTCGAGGCCCACGCGCGACGCGATCGCCACGCCGTTCCACTGATTGAAGCCGACATGCGCTACCTCGTAGCCGAGTTCGAAGAACGGCAGGGTGGGGAATTGGCTGTCGGAACACTTGGTCTCCTGCATGGCCAGCACGTCGACGTCGGCGCGGGCCAGCCAGTCGACGACGCGGGGCAGGCGGCTGCGAATCGAATTCACGTTCCAGGTGGCCAGCCGGAGGACCCCTTCGGGCATGGCTAGACCGTATCCCAGGCGGCAGAGCGGGCCGGGAAGTAGCGGCGACGGTGGTGCGCCCGGAAGCCCAGCGCGTCGGCGAGTGGCATCGTGCCGGTGCCGGGGACGACCAAGTAGCCGCGCGTCGCGCCCCTCGCGGCGGCCCAGGCCAACAGCGCCTCGCACGTCGCCGTGGTGGCTTGGTCTTCGGCTGTGCGCGTTGCCGACAGGCCCACCCACCGCGTGCCGTCGGGCGCATCGGTCACCGCCGCGCGCGCGATCGGCGCGCCGGAATGAATGCCGACCATCAGCTCGCCGTCGGTGAGGTCCGGGCCGGCCGACAGCGTGATGGACGGGTCGGGTTCGGCCGGTGCCGAAGCGGAGACGGCGCGCACCAAAACGCGTTCGGTGTGTTCGGCGCTCAGCCCCGAAGGCAGCTGCAACAAACGATCCGGAATCGCCAGTCGCGGTGTCAGGCCGCGGCGCTCATACCAGGCCGCGATCGCTGCAACGGTACCGGCATGAGCCGAAACATCGAGTGGCACAGCATAATTGACCCCATCGCCGGCGCGCAGCAGCCAGCCTTCGAGCCAGGCCCGTTCCACGCCCGGCGACGCCGCGGCGGCCGCATGCTCGAGCGCCCGGATTTCGGAGGTGCGTACCGGTGCGTCGGTCAGCACCCGCAGGGCGACCACGTCGTCGGCCGCCACTTCGACGACCGCGCCCGTCTTCGTCCGAACCCGCACCACCGGGCCGACCGCCAGCAGGTGTCCCACCGCATCGGTCAGCGGCGGGACCGAGCCGGCCGGACGCCGGTAGCGAAGCGTCACCCGCGTGCCCACGTCCGGCCACGAGACCATCAGTGACCGAAGGGGTCCGGCCCTTCGCCCGGCAGCCACGACAGGCCGGGCACGCCCCAGCCGTGCGCCTTGACGGCGCGCTTGGCGCTGCGGGCGTGGCGACCGATGAGACGGTCCAGGTACAGAAAGCCGTCCAGGTGCCCGGTTTCGTGCTGCAGCATGCGCGCGAACAGGCCGGTGCCCTCGATGTCGACCGGCTTGCCGTCGGCATCCAGACCGGTGACCCGCGCCCAGGTGGCGCGGCCGGTGGGAAACGACTCGCCGGGGACAGAGAGGCAACCCTCGTCATCGTCGTCCGGATCGGGCATGGTCTCCGGTACCTCGGAGGTTTCCAGCACCGGGTTGACGACCACGCCGCGGCGGCGGTCGGTCCTGCCGCGGTCGTCGGCGCAGTCGTAGACGAAGACGCGCAGCCCGACCCCGATCTGGTTGGCGGCCAGGCCGACTCCGTGCGCGGCGTCCATGGTGTCGTACATGTCGGCGATCAGCTCCGGCAGGTCCGCCGGCAGCGAGCCGTCGGCGCCGACGGGCACCGGCTGCGTCGGGGTGTGCAAGACCGGATCGCCGACGATCCGGATTGGTACGACTGCCATGGTCGGCTAAGCTACCGCACGCGCGTGGGCATCGAAGCCGGCGATCTTGAGTACGGGCAATCTGAGGCAATCGGCCGACTCGCGGGTCTGGATGACGGCTTGAGGGTTTGCGCCGTGGTTCAATATTCGCCGAAACACGCCCTCAGGTAAGTCAAGTCATCAGAGCAGCCGAGAATTCGCCGGAAGGGTCCAGGGGAAGCTATATGGACAGCGCCATGGCGCGGGCAAATCGATCGGGGGACGATTCTGAGATTGCAGATGGACTCACCCGCCGCGAGCACGACATCCTCGCCTTCGAACGTCAGTGGTGGAAATTCGCGGGCGTAAAAGAGGAAGCGATCAAAGAGCTGTTCTCGATGTCGGCGACGCGCTACTACCAAGTGCTCAACGCGCTCGTCGACCGGCCCGAGGCTCTGGCCGCCGACCCGATGCTGGTGAAGCGGTTGCGGCGGCTGCGTGCCAGCCGCCAGAAGGCGCGGGCGGCCCGGCGCCTCGGCTTCGAGGTGACCTGACTCGCTACAGTGGGCTCGATGAAAGAGCGAGTCCCCGACTCCACGGGGCTTCCCCTACGGGCAATGGTGATGGTGCTGTTGTTCCTGGGGGTCATTTTCCTGCTGCTCGGCTGGCAGGCGCTGAGTTCCTCCGGCAGCTCCGACGAGGACTCGGCGTCGCCGGTCTCCACGTCGACAGCCACCAGCGCGTCGCCCACGCCGACGAGCACTAAGCCCGCGGGCACCCAGGCCGAGGTGCAGGTGTACAACATCTCGGCGAAAGAGGGCGTCGCCGCGCACACCAAGGATCAGCTCACGACCGCCGGTTTCAAGGTCACCAAGGTCGACAACCTGACCGTGCCGGAAGTGTCCACCACCACGGTGTATTACACCGACGCCGACGACGAGCACGCGACCGCCGACGCGGTGGGCAAAAACCTGGGCGTGCCCGTCGAACCGCGCATCCCCGCCCTCAGCGGCCAACCGCCCGGGGTCATCGTCCTCGTTACGGGTTGACGCTCAAGCGACTAGGCTTCCGCTATGCCTCAGCTCGCTGGTCACCGCAGTGCCGCCGTCACCATTTCCGCGCTCTCCGCAGCGGCTTCCGTCGCGCTGCTGGGCGCGTGCTCGTCGCCCGAGCACGTGGCGATAACCCCGGGTACCACGCCGGCGGTCTGGACCGGATCGCCGGCGCCGACGGGGACCGGGACCCCGGAGGGCGGGCCCGTCGCCGCCCCGCCGGGACGGAACATCACCACCCACCTGAGGGCACCCGACGGCACCGAGGTCGCGACGGCGACCTTCCAGTTCAACAACGGCTACGCCACCGTCACCATCGCGACGACCGGCGACGGGCTGCTGACGCCGGGCTTCCACGGGGTGCACATCCACAAGGTCGGCAAGTGCGAGCCCAACTCCGTGGCCCCGACCGGTGGCGCGCCCGGGGATTTCCTGTCCGCCGGAGGGCACTTCCAAACGCCCGGGCACGCCGCCGAGCCCGCCAGCGGTGACCTGACCTCGCTTCAGGTGCGCAAGGACGGGTCCGCGATGATGATGACCACCACGGACGCGTTCGCCATGGACGACCTGCTCACCGGCGAAAAGACCGCGATCATCATTCACGCCGGCGCCGACAACTTCGGCAACATCCCGCCGGAGCGTTACAGCCAGAGCAACGGAACCCCGGGCCCCGACCAGACGACGATGAGCACCGGTGACGCCGGCAAGCGGGTCGCGTGCGGTGTGATCGGTGCCGGCTAACAGGTCCAACGCGCGCATCGATTTCGCCCGTTCGCCGAGGCCGACCCTCGGCGTGGAGTGGGAGTTCGCGCTCGTCGACGCAAAGACCCGCGACCTGAGCAACGAAGCCACCGCGGTGATCGCCGAGATCGGCGAAAATCCGCGCGTACACAAGGAGTTGCTGCGCAACACGGTCGAAGTCGTCAGCGGTGTCTGCAATTCCACCGGAGAGGCGATGGAGGATCTGCGGCAGACGTTGGGGCCCGCGCACCGGATCGTCCGGGACCGGGGAATCGAGCTCTTCTGCGCCGGCGCACACCCGTTCGCGCAGTGGTCCACCCAGAAGCTCACCGACGCGCCCCGGTACGCCGAATTGATCAAGCGCACCCAGTGGTGGGGGCGACAGATGTTGATCTGGGGCGTGCACGTGCACGTCGGGATCTCCTCGGCGCACAAGGTGATGCCGATCATGACGTCGTTGTTGAAGTACTACCCGCACCTGTTGGCGCTGTCGGCATCCTCGCCGTGGTGGACTGGCGTGGACACCGGCTACGCCAGCAACCGCGCGATGATGTTCCAGCAGCTGCCCACCGCCGGCTTGCCGTTCCAATTCCAGACCTGGGCGGAGTTCGAAGGGTTCGTCTACGACCAGAAGAAGACCGGCATCATCGATCACGTCGACGAAGTCCGTTGGGACATCAGGCCTTCGCCGCACTTGGGCACCATCGAGGTACGGGTCTGCGATGGTGTGTCCAACTTGCGCGAGTTGGGCGCGCTGGTGGCGTTGACACATTGCCTGGTGGTGGACCTGGACCGCCGGCTGGAAGCCGACGAGACGTTGCCGACCATGCCGCCGTGGCATAACCAGGAAAACAAGTGGCGCGCCGCCCGCTACGGGCTGGACGCGATCATCATCCAAGACGCCGACAGCAACGAGCGGCTCGTCACCGAGGATCTCGACGACGTGCTGAATCGGCTCGAGCCCGTCGCCAAGTCGTTGAATTGCGTCGACGAGCTTGCCGCGGTGGCCGAGATCCCTAGGCGGGGCGCCTCTTATCAGCGGCAGCGCCGGGTGGCCGAGGAACACGACGGCGACCTGCGGGCGGTCGTCGACGCGCTGGTGGCCGAGCTGGAAATCTGATGGAGCTGGCGATGTTCCCGCTGGAGTCGGCGCTGCTGCCCGACCAGGACCTGCCGTTGCGAATCTTCGAGCCGCGCTACGGTGCGCTGGTGCGGCACTGCCTGGACACCGGCGATCCGTTCGGCGTGGTGCTGATCTCGCGGGGCCGCGAGGTCGGCGGCGGTGATTCCCGTTGTGACGTCGGCGTTTTGTCCCGGATCACCGAATGCGTCGACCACGGCGCGGGCCGGTACGCGATGCACTGCCGGACCGGGGAGCGAATCCGGGTGTCCGAATGGCTGCCCGACGATCCCTACCCGCGGGCGGCGGTGATGCTTTGGCCCGACGAGCCGGGGGGCCCGGTCACCGCCGCCCAGCTGCTCGAGGTGGAGGACCGGGTGATGGCCCTGTTCGAGCGGATCGCCGACGCGCGCGGCGTGACGCTGCCGGACCGCGCGGCGCTCTTGGGTGAGCACACCGGCGGCGATCCCGGACAACGGTTGTACGCGTTGGCGTCTCGCATCCCCATCGGCAAGGCCGACCGATACGCCGTGCTGTCGGCGCCGTCGGCCGCCGATCGCCTGGCCGCGCTCCGCGAGGCCGTGGACGCGGTCGCCGAGGTGGTGGAGTTCCAGCTCTCCGAATAACACTGTCCGACAGGGGATTAGATGAAGGTACATCTGCAGGTCGACGGCTCGCCGGTGCACGCGGCGGCGAGCGCCGCCGACATCGCCGCGACGGGCGCCGACGGCCTGTTCACCTTCGAGGGCCAGCACGACGTGTTCTTCCCGCTGATCCTCGCCGCCGGCGCGACCGGCCTGGACCTGATGACCAACGTGGCGATCGCCCCGCCCCGCAGCCCGCTGCACCTGGCGCACGCCGCCTACGACCTGCAGCTCTATAGCGGCGGCCGGTTCCGGCTCGGACTGGGCTCGCAGGTGAAGGCTCACATCGAAAAGCGCTACGGCAGTAAGTGGGAGCGGCCCGCGGCCCGGATGGCCGAAACCATCGCGGCGATCAAGGCGATCTTCGCGGCCTGGGAAGGCCACCGCCTGGACTTCCGCGGCGAGTTCTTCACCCACACCATCATGGCGCCCAACTTCAATCCGGGGCCCAACCCGTTCGGGCCGCCGCCGGTGCTACTGGGCGCGCTGGGCCCGGTGATGACGCGCACCGCCGCGGAGGTGGCCGACGGGCTGCTGGTGATGCCGTTCAACAGCGCCCGCCACTTCGCCGAACGCACCGTCCCCGCCGTCGCCGACGGGCTGCGCCGTGCGGGGCGACCGACCGACGGGTTCCAGATCATCGCCCAGGCCATGGTCGCCGTCGGCCGCGACGAAGCCGACCTGGCGGCCGCGATCGACGGTGTGGCGGCACTGATTTCGTTTTACGGCTCGACTCCGGCCTACCTGCCCGTGCTCGAGGCCGAGGGGTGGGCCGACGTCCAGCCCGAGCTCAACGCGCTGTCCAAGCAGGGCCGCTTCGCCGAGATGCGCCGGCTGATCGGCGACGAGGTGGTGGCCCGGATCGGGATCGTCGGCACCCCCGAGGAATGCGCGCAGCAGATCGCCGACCGGTTCTCCGAGCACGCCACCGAGGTGTGCTGCTACTTCCCGGGCTACACGCCGCGCACCGCGGACGTCGCCGACCTGATCGGCGCCTTGCACCGCACCCCGGCCCTGCGATGAGCCCCGATCTGACGGTCGACGTCGACGCGGGCGTGGCCGTGCTCACGCTCAATCGGCCCGAGCAGCTCAATGCCTACACCGCCGAGATGGGCGCGCTGCTGAGCCGCGCGTACTCCGACTGCGACGGCGACGACGACGTCCGGGCCATCGTGGTGACCGGGGCGGGCCGAGCCTTCTGCGCCGGGGCGGACTTCTCCGGCGACACAGGCCCATTCGACACCCCGGGCGAGGAGTTCTCGGCCTCACCGATCACCCCGGCAGCGTTCGAGCTGCGCAAGCCGGTGATCGCCGCGGTCAACGGCCACGCGATCGGCATCGGCCTGACCATAGCCTTGCAGGCGGACCTGCGCATCGTCGCCGAAGACGCCAAATACGGTGTGGTGCAGGTCCGTCGGGGAGTGATACCCGACTGCATGTCGCACTGGACGCTGGCGCAGCTGACTACGTTGGGGGTGGCGGCGGACATCCTGCTCACCGGGCGAACGTTCGGCGGCGCCGAGGCGGTCGCGCTCGGAGTCGCAAGCCGGGTGCTGCCCGCCGGGCAGGTGCTCGACCACGCGGTGGAGGTGGCCCGCGACATCGCGGTCAACGTGGCGCCGATGTCGGCGGCGCTGTGCAAGAGGCTGCTGTGGGACACCGCGATCAACAACTACACCCCGCGCCAGGTCGCCGCGCTGGAAACGCAGCTGCACCACCGCGTGATGGGCGGCGCCGACGCGCGCGAAGGGGTCGCCGCGTTCCTGGAGCGCCGGCCGCCGTCGTTCACCTCGCGGCTTTCCCGCGAGTGGACCGCGCTGCCCGAGCCCTGACCGAGCGGGCGGCTCACCTTGTGGCGCACAGCTTCTCGGAGAGCTCCCACCACTCGGCCGCACGCTGCTCGTCGCGAGCGTAAGGCGCCACCCTTTCGCTGACCCCGCAGTCCTCGAGATACAGCCCACCCCGGCCGGTCAGCTCGGGGCTGACCGCCGCCCACACCTGGGTGGCCGCACCACGGTCGGGTGTGATGACGTCGAGGAGGCCGCCCGCCGATTCGCGCAGCCGCGAGAAGTCCGCCCGGGACATGTGCCGGGCCAGCGAAGTGGCAACCGTGCCGGGGTGGACGGCGTAGGCGCGGATTCCCTTGTCGCGCAGACGTCGGTCGGCTGCTACGGCGTGCAGGATGTTCGCCGTTTTCGACGCGCCGTAGGCGACGAACTTGTCGTAGTCGCGACGCTCCCAGTTGGGATCGTCGAAGTCGACGTCACCCATGACGTGTCCGCCGGACGACAGGTTGACGATCCGGGCCTGCCCGTGAGCCCTGCCGGCGGCGGCGAGTTGCGGGACGAGGAGCCGGGTGAGTTCGAAGTGCCCGAAATGGTTGGTGCCGATCTGCATCTCGAACCCATCGCGCGTCCTGCCGAAAGGCGTGAACATCACTCCGGCGTTGTTCATCAAAACGTCGATGACCGGCGCGATGTCGCGGATTGCGCCCACCGCCGCCCGCACGCCGGCCAGCGTGGTGAGGTCGAGCCCGACGGTCGAGGTTTGCGCACCCGGCACTTCCGTCGCGATCCACTGGGCCGCCTCCGCCAACGCCGCCGGGTTGCGGGCGGCCAGGACGACGTGCGCGCCCGCGGTGGCCAGGGCCCGGGCCGACTCGCGCCCCAGCCCGGAGGATGCGCCCGTGACCACACAAACCTTGCCGGACAGGTCGATTCCGTCGACGACGTGCAGCGCGGTCGAATGCTCGGTCATGCCGGTACACGCTGCCACACCGCGGCGCGCTTCATCAGCCGCGGCGCCACGGCACGGTGCAACGGGCCGACGACGGCCCAGACCGCTCGCGCGGTGATCTGCGGCAGTACTGCACGCGCGTGGTGAGGCTGGCGCGCCGATCGTCCTGGCGTCGCAACGTCAGCTCGCCGTGCATGAGCGGCCCGCGCGCGGTCAGCACGAGTTCGTCGTCATCCGAACGCGTGATCGTCCAGCCGATGATGTGATCGGGCGACGAATACGGCCCGAGGCGGAACCCCAGCACGTGGCGGTGGATCCACGAGACAACGCCTCCGCCCGCGCCCGGCCGCCGCCCCACCGCGTCGCGGAATGTCTCCTCGGCTGTGCGCGAGTCGCCTTGTGGCAGCGGCACTTCGAAGACGTCCACGTAATCGGCGTGCTCGGCGGCCGCCGCAATGCGTTTCAGGGTCCACCGCGTGACGACGCGATGCCCGCCCGAGCCGATGACGAGCGTCCGGTAGATCTTCCCGTGCACGCTCGGGAAGGCCGCCCAGGTGGCCGCGCGCACGCGGGTGCGTGGGGGGTCGGCGAGCTCGTCCAGCTCGAACACCCAGCGGTACACCGCGAAGAGGTGGCGGCCCTTCAGCGCGAACCGCGCCGGCGGTCGCGCCTCGTCCAGCACGAAGCCGATCGGCACGGTCGACGGATCGCCGGGGTCCCGGCACATCACCCGCAACAGCGCCGACCACGTGTCCGCGCGCCCCGCGTCAACAGTTATGGCATGCTCATCGATATAGGATAATCGTTCCATATAGAAGGAATGTACTAGATCGTGGCACCTCCGCGGAAGCATGAAACCGATGTGATCCTCGACGCAGCCCGGGCGCTGGTGCTCGCCGGCGGACCGCGCGCGGCCAGCGTCGCGGCGATCGCCAAAACCAGCGGCGCGCCCGCGGGCACCCTCTATCACCGGTTCGGCAACCGCGACGGCATCCTGACGGCGGCGTGGCTGCGCGCGCTGGAACGCTTCCAGGCGCGGGCCCTGGCCGCCGAGGGCGAGACGCCGGCGGACACCGCGGTCGCCATGGCCGTGGCCGCCGTCAGCTTCGCGCGCGAGCTGCCGGACGACGCCCGGCTGTTGTTGACGATCCGGCCCGATGACCTGCTCGACGAGGAACCCGATGCGGCATTCCGGGAGACGCTGGCCGCGATGAACGCGCCGCTGACCGAGCGAATTGCGGTATTGGCCCGGCAACTGTATGGGAACACCAAGGCCCGGTCCGTCGACGCCGTCGCGCGAGCGGTCGCGGACCTGCCGTATGCCGTGGTCCGCCGCCACGCCCATGACGACCCGATGCCCCCCTGGCTGGAAAACGACGTCGCGGCGTCGGTGCTGGCCGTGCTACGGAGCTTTGGCGAAGGCCCGTAGCGACTCCACCTGCGCGGGATCCAGTGAGGGGCGCACGATTTGGCGTGCCGCCGCGATGTCCGCGGCCGTCACGTCGGTGGCATCGATGGATCGCCGCATCGCGGTGAGTGCCGCCTCCCGCAACAGTGCCACGCAGTCGGCGGCGCTGTAGCCTTCGAGCTCCGCGGCCACCTGGTCGAGGTCGACGTCGTCGCTCAGTGGGACGGATTTGCCTGCGGTGTGCAGGATTTCGCGGCGGGCGGCGGCATCGGGTGGTTCGACGAACACCCGCCGCTCCAGCCGGCCCGGGCGCAGCAGCGCCGGGTCGATCAGGTCCGGCCGGTTGGTGGCGCCCAGCACGACGACGTCGCGCAGCGGATTGACGCCGTCCAGCTCGGTCAGCAGCGCGGCCACCACCCGATCGGTCACCCCCGAGTCGAAGCTCTGCCCGCGCCGGGGCGCCAGCGCGTCTATCTCGTCGAGGAATATCAGGGACGGGGCCGAGTCGCGGGCGCGCCGAAACAGTTCGCGGACGGCCTTTTCCGAGCTGCCCACCCACTTGTCCATCAGTTCGGAGCCCTTGACGGCGTGCACGGACAGCCGCCCGGTGCTGGCCAGCGCGCGCACGACGAAGGTCTTGCCGCAGCCGGGCGGCCCGTACAGCAGCACCCCGCGGGGGGGTTCGACACCCAACCGGGCAAAGGTGTCGGGATGCTGCAGCGGCCACAACACGGCCTCGGTCAGCGCCTGCCGCGCCTCGGCCATGTCGCCGACGTCGTTGAGGGTGACGTTGCCGACGGTCACTTCCTCGCTTCCCGAACGCGACAGCGGCCGGATGACCGTCAGCGCACCGACGAGATCCTCCTGGTTCAGCTCGGGCGGCCGGCCGTCGGTGCTGGCGCGCGACGCCGCCCGCAGCGCCGCCTCCCGCAGCAGTGCCGCCAAGTCGGCGACCACGAAACCCGGTGTGCGCCCGGCGATCTCATCGAGGTCTAGGGCACCGGCGGGCACCTTCTTCAGCAGCGATTCCAGCAGCGCCTTGCGGGTGCCGGCGTCGGGCAGCGGCAGGCTCAGCTCCCGGTCGCACAGGTCCGGCGCGCGCAGCCGGGCGTCGAGCTGGTCGGGCCGCGCGGAGGTGGCGATCAACGCGACGCCCTCCGTCGCCACGGCGGTGCGAAGCTCGCCCAGGATCAGCGCGGCCACCGGCTCGGGGGTGGCCGGCAGCAGGGCGTCGACGTCGGTGATCAGCAGGACGCCGCCGCCGTCGCGGACGGCCTGCACCGCCGAGCCCACGGTCTTGAGCCGGTCTTCCGGCGCCAAGGCGCCCACCTCCGGGCCGTCCAGTTTCACCAGCCTGCGGCCGTCGCACACCGCGCGCACCAGCGTCACCTTGCCGACGCCGGCCGGACCCGACACCAGCACGCCGAGGTTGGCGCCGGCGCCCAACGACTTCAGCAGGTGCGGTTCGTCGAGCGCGAGCTTGAGCCACTCGGCGAGCTTGGCGGCCTGCGGCTGCGAACCCTTGAGCTCCTCGACGACAGTCTCCGGGCTTGCGACGTCGACCAGTTCCAGCGAGGGTGGCGCGCCGCCGGCAGGGACGCCCACCCCCCAGGTGACCAGCGAGTTGGGCTGGACGCTGACCGGTCCCGCGGGGTCGACGGCGGTGACGGTCAACAGCTCCGACGTCCAGCTGATGCCCACCGAGGCGGCCAGCGCGCGGGTCGCGGCCGACGTCGACGTGCCCGGGCCCAGGTCGCGCGGCAGCAGCGACACGGCGTCGCCGACCGTCAGCACCTTGCCGAGCAAGGCCTGCCGCAAGGTGACCGGCGAAATCGACTGGCTGGCCAGCGTCGAGCCGGACAGCGTCACCGATCGCGCGCCGTAGACGGTGACCGCGCTGACGATCACCGCGGTGTCCTCACGCAGCCCGGCGTTGGACAGCGTCACGTCGTCGAGCAACACGGTTCCGACCGGGGTGTCCGGGCCGGCCAGGCCCGCGACCGCCGCGGTGGTGCGCGAGCCCGTCAGCGACACCGCGTCCCACTCCCGGATGCCAAGTGCGGCAACCGCACTCGGATGCAGACGGACGACGCCGCGGCGTGAGTCGACGGCGGAGGTGTTCAACCGCGCGGTGAGTGTGAGCTGACGGGCCGCACCCTCGCCCTGCCGGCTCATCGCAGGCGCCCACCCGGTTTGTGCAGACCCAGCCGCGCCATCGACCGGCGGTTCGGCTGTGCCCGGCGGATCGCGCGCCGCGCGGCGCGGCGTTGCTTGGGTTCGTCGGCCCACGCCTCGGGGTGCGCGGCCAGCCAGCGCTGGTTGCGGACCGCGAACGGGACGTGGCAGAGGTAGGCGATGATGATGACCCAGATCAGGACGTAGGGCGCCAGCACCGCTGCGGCCGCGCAGATCGCCAGCAGCGCCAGCAGCGGGGCGGCCCAGCTGGGGGGCACCGCCGCGGCGTGCATCTTGCGCATCGGAATCTTGCTGATCATCAGCATCGACGTCCCGGTGATCCAGATGCACAGGAACGTCGTGGAGGTCCACCAGCCCTCACCGAACTGCAGTTTGAGTCCGATCAGCCCGATCATCGACACCGCGCCCGCCGGCGCCGGCATGCCGACGAAGAACTCGTGCGTGTAGGCGGGCTGGCTGCCGTCGTCCTGCAGCGCGTTGTACCGCGCCAGCCGCAACACGACGCACACCGCGTAGAGCAGGATCACCACCCAGCCGGCCGGCGACTTCGTCAGCAGCGTCACATAGAGCACGATCGCCGGTGCCACTCCGAAGTTCACCGCGTCGGCCAGCGAGTCGATCTCCTCGCCCATCCGCGACTGGGCATCCAGGATGCGGGCCACCCGGCCGTCCAGCCCGTCCAGAATGGCGGCCGCGGCGATCAATGCCATCGCGGCCTTGGGCTGGTGCTCGAGGGCGAATCGGATCGAGGTCAGACCCGCGCAGATGGACAGCACGGTCATCGCGCTGGGCAGGATCTGCAGGTTGACCGACGGTCTGCCGCGCGGCTTGCTGATCATGACAGCTCGGCCAGCACGGTTTCGCCTGCGATCGCGCGCTGGCCCACTCCGACCAGCGGTTCGGCGCCCGCCGGCAGATAGGTGTCGAGCCGGGAGCCGAACCGGATCAGGCCGTAGGTGTCACCGATCGTCAGCTTGTCCCCGACGCGCGCGTCGCAGATGATGCGCCGCGCCAACAGCCCGGCGACCTGCACCGCCACCACCTCCGCGCCGGTGGGCGTCCGGATCCGCAGGCTGGTGCGCTCGTTCTCGGTGCTGGCCGCGGCCAGGTCTGCCGAGCCGAAGCGGCCGGGCCGGTGCTGCACGGCGATCACCTCGCCGCTCACCGGGGCGCGCTGCACGTGGGCGTCCAGCAGCGAAAGGAAGATGCTGACCCGCGGCAGCGGCGTCTCGCCCATGCCGAGTTCGGCGGGCGGGGCGGCGGAGTCGATGACGCACACCACCCCGTCGGCGGGCGCGACGATCGCGCCCGGCCGCGTCGGCGGCACCCGCGGTGGATGGCGGAAGAACCCCGCGCACGCACCCGCCGCCAGCAGTCCGGCCCGTCGAATCCAACGGTGCCTGCGTCCGGCCAGCGCCACCGCCAGACCGGCGGCGATGAACGGGCGGCCGGCCGGGTGTACCGGCGGAACGGTCGAGCGCACCAACTCCAACGCGTGCCGCGGGCTGAACGTTGGATCCTCGGCCGTGGGGCCGATAGGGCGGGGGCGTCGTGCCACGCGGCCATCTTACGAAAGGTGTGGCTGGTTGGTTCTCGCCCGCAGGGGGAACGCCCACCTTCGATGTGCATCCGAACGACGAGTGGGCACCGCAGCTGCGCCGCGCCAAGATCGCCGTCACCGCCCCGCGGCCTAAGTCTGATTGCCCGCCTCCTCAACACCCCGCTGCGCGGGCTGCATCGTCGCCGGCCTGAATCAAGCGAGGTCCCAGACCTGCAGCTCGGTCCCGGCCGACACCTCCACGACGTCCTCGGGGATGTCCAGCAGCACGTTCGCCGACGCGAGCCACCGCAGGTGATGCGAGGCCGGCGGGCCGTAACTGGTGACGGTGCCGGTGTCGCGGTCCAGCACCGCGCGGCGGAATTGCCGCTTGCCGCGCGGCGAGGTCAACGACTCGGTGAGCACGGCGGCCCGGTGCGGGCGTTCCGGGTCGGGCAGGCCCATGGCTTTGCGCAGCGCGGGCCGGATGAAGACCTCGAATGACACCAGGGCGCTGACCGGGTTGCCGGGCAGCGTGACGATCGTCGCGCCTGCCACCCGGCCGATGCCTTGCGGCATCCCCGGCTGCATCGCCACCTTGACGAACTCCACACCCTGGTCGCCTTCGCGGCCGAAGGCGTCCTTGACGACCTCGTAGGCGCCGGCGCTGACCCCGCCGCTGGTGATGATCAGGTCTACCTGGTCGGCGTACCGGTCGATGAGCGAGCTGAACTGTGCGACATCGTCTTCGGCGGTCGCCACCTCGACCACGTCGGCGCCGGCGTCGCGAACCGCCCCGGCCAGCATGATCGAGTTGGACTCGTAGATCTGCCCCGGCCGCAGCGGGCGGCCCGGCGGCACCAGCTCCGACCCGGTCGATATCACCAGCACCCGTTGGCGTGGGAGGACCGGCAGCTCGGCCATTCCCAGTGCCGCGGCCAGGCCGAGCACGGCGGGTGTCACCACCTGGCCGCGCCGCAACACGGTGGTGCCGGGGGCGACGTCCTCACCCGCGCGCCGGATGTGCCTGCCGGGCTCGCGCGGCGCGCGGATCGACACGACATCCACACCACCGTCGGTGTCTTCGACCGGCACGACGGCCGTCGCCCCGGCCGGCAGCGGTGCGCCGGTCATGATGCGGTGCGCCGTGTTCGGCTGCAGGGTCAACTCGTCGGTGCGCCCGGCGGGAATGTCCTCGGCGACCTTGAGCACCACCGGGTCCTCGGGTGTGGCGCCGGCGGTGTCCTCGGCGCGCACCGCGTATCCGTCCATCGCGGAGTTGTCGAAGACCGGCAGCGCCAGCCGCGCGACCACGTCGTCGGCCAGGACCAGCCCTTGCGCCTCGGCCAGCGCGGCGGTGACCGCGGGCCGGGGACGGATCAATTCGGCTACGACTCGCTGATGTTCTTCGACCGACCGCACCCGGCCATTATCGGCCCGTCAGATTCCGCAGGTGACCCCGGTGAGTTGTTCGGACACGGACCAGAGCCGACGCTGCAGCTCCTCGTCGTGGGACTGCTTGTCGACGTAAAGTCAAGAACGTGATTACCGGAATGGCCCACATCGGGGTGTGCGTTCCGGATTGCGAGGCCGCCGTGGCGTTCTACCGCGACGTGTTGGGCCTGCGTGTGCTCTCGCCGCCGTATGTCATGACCGGTAACGCCATTCGCAACGACATGGGCGAGCTGGTGGGCGATCCCAGCATGAAAGCGGCCATCGTGGGATTCGAAGGCGACGGCGATCGGGTGCTCGAGGTGATCGAATACCTCGGCGCGGAAAGTTCCGATCAGCGCAGCCGTGCCGCCCTCACCGATCACGGGCTGTCGCACGTCGGGCTGATCTGTGAGGACATCGACGCCACCCGGGCGGAGCTGGAGAGCAAGGGCGTGCGGTTTCTGGTCAGCGGAATCGCGGAGGTGGCGCGGGTCCGCACCACCTGGTTCGTCGACCCCTGGGGTGTGGTGTTCATCCTGGTGGAGAAGAGCCGCCCGCAGCGACCGTACTACGCGCAATGGGGTCTGAATGGGTGAGCAGCCGACCGTCGGGATCATCGGCGCGGGCGCCGGCGGCATCGCCATGGGCATCCAGCTGGCCGAGGGCGGCTACGAGTTCACCATCTTCGACCGGGCCGACGGATTCGGCGGGACCTGGCGCCACAACACCTTTCCGGGGGCGGCATGCGACGTCCCGTCGCACCTGTACTCGTATTCCTTTGCGCCCAACCCGCGGTGGAGCAAGACGTACGCCAACCAGCCCGAGATCTTGGCCTACCTCGAGGCGGTGGCGGGCGGGCACGGGCTGGGCGCGCGCCTGCGGGCGAACACCTCGATTGCCGCCGTGCGCTGGTCGGACTCCCGGCGCCGTTGGACGCTGACCGACGACGATGCTCGCGAGCACGAGTTCGACGTGGTGGTCAGCGCCGTCGGGATGCTCGACGTGCCGCACATCCCGGACATCCCCGGGGCACAGCGGTTCCGGGGACGCCGATTCCATTCGGCGCGTTGGGATCACAGCAAGTCGACGGCCGGGGAGCGGGTGGCGTCCATCGGGACGGGCGCCAGCGCGATTCAGTACGTGCCCGCGATCGCGCGAGAGACCGCGCATCTGACCGTGTTTCAGCGGACGCCGATTTGGATCGCGCCCCGGTTCGACTTCCCGTTCACGCCCGAGCAACACGAGCTGTTCGAACGCGAGCCCGCCATGGCACAGAAGCTGCGCGACGAGGCCTTCGACGCCTACGAGTCGTCCAGCTTCGATGTCGAGGCCGCCCAGACGCGGGAGGCCACCGAGCTGGCCCGCAGTTACCTCATGCGCAAGGTCGCCGACCCCGAGCTGCGGGCCAAGCTGACGCCGGACTATCCCGCCGGCTGCAAGCGGCCGCTGATGTCACGCGACTGGTACCCCACGTTCGCGTTGCCCAACGTCTCCCTGGAGACGACCGCCATCGCCGAACTGACCGAACGGGGAGTGCGCACCGTCGACGGCGTCGAGCACCGCGTCGACACCATCATCTACGGCACCGGGTTCAAGGCGGCCGACTATCTGGCCAGCATCGACGTGTACGGAACCGGCGGCCGGCAGCTGCGCGACGACTGGAGCGACGGCGCCGAGGCGTACCTGGGCACGCTGGTGGCCGGGTACCCGAACTTCTTCACGCTGTACGGCCCCAACACGAACGGCGTCAACTCGATCATCTACATCCACGAGGCGCAGACGACCTTCATCCGCCACATCCTCGACCGGATGAACGGCGGCGGCGCGCACACCGTGGAGGTGACGCCCGACGCGCAGCGCCGCTACAACGACGAGATACAGGCCGCCATGGCGGGCAAGGTCTGGCTCGCCTGCAACAACTACTTCCGGCATCCCAGCGGGAAGGTGGTCACGCAATTGCCTTACAGCGGGCGGACTTTCTTCGAGCGCACCCGCGAGCTGGTCGACGCCGATTACCGCTTCGACGCCGATTACCGCTTCGACCGGTAGTTAGCCGGGGGCCTGCGCCGTAGCACGCGGACCCTGGCGGACGCGGTCGGCGCCGCCTGCCGGCGGCGGCCCCTCGAGGGCGCGGCGGCCCGACCGGGCAGCCCGCGGCTCAAGCCGCGGCGGCTCGGTCGCTTGACCCGCTCCGCGGTCCGGATCGGGGCGCTGAACGCCGTCTCGACCTTCATCCGCAACCACGCCGCGGCGCGCTTCGACCTCACCTGCACGGCCAAACCCTACGTCGCACCCGTGCCGCGAATCGGTGCCCGGCACCGAAAGTTCGCTCACCATTAACCCGACTACTGCACCCAATAGTTGTCGTGGCGAACGAACCACTCCCTGCGTTCGTCGTCGGTCATGTCGGCCAGTGCCGCGAAGCCCTCGAAGTAGGCCTCCCGCGGCGCGCCCGGCGCGAAGAGCATCAGGATCGACGCCGGCTCGTCCGCCTCGTTGCGGAAGCCATGGACGCCGCCGGGCGGGACATAGAGGAAGTCGCCTTGGTGCCCCTCGGCCCACTCGGTGCCGTCGTACAGCTTCATCGTCCCGGACAGCACGAAGAACGCCTCGGACATCGCCCGGTGGAAGTGCGGCCCCGGCCCGCCGCCGGTGGCGGGGATGTCGACCCGGTACAGCCCGTAGTCGCCGTCGGTCGCCTGTTGGTTGGCCAGGTAGTGGTACTTGACCCCGCCGGTTTCGTAATCGGGCGGCGAGCCGGCCGGCTTGAGCCAGGCACTGACCTCCGGCTGGTCCTCGGTGTATCGGGGCGGGGGATAGGGCGGCACGACGAGGGACATGCCTCCAGTGTGCGGCTATAGCATCGCCAGGTGGCGGGATGGACGGCGCAGGAAGAGATTCGGGCGGAACGGCTGCTCGACGCCCAGGCGAAGGCGGAGCAGCTGTTCGGCGAGATCGAGCGGCGCGCGATGATCCGCCCCGGCATCTCAGAACAGCAGTTGTCCGACGAAATCAACCAGCTCGCCGCGGAAATGCTCGGAGTCACCCGACACTGGCATCGGCGGATCGTGCGGGCCGGCGAGAACACGCTGCAACCCTTCAACGAGCGTCCGCCGGACCGGGTGGTCGCCGACGGCGACATCGTCTTCCTCGACCTCGGACCGATCTTCGCGGAGTGGGAGGCCGACTTCGGCCGCACCTTCGTGCTGGGCGACGACCCGGACAAAACATCGCTCCGCGACGCGCTGCCCCGGGTGTGGCAGGCCGGCCGCGAGTACTTCGACCGGCGCCCGGACGTCACCGGCGCCGAGCTATACGACTTCGTCGTCGGGGTGGCGCACGCCGAGGGCTTCGAGTTCGCCAGTTCCATCGCCGGTCACCTGGTCGGTGAGTTCCCGCACAAGAAGATCGCCGGCCCCGGCGTCGAGTGGTACATCATGCCCGGGTCGGACAAGCCGATGCGGCGCACTGACCCGACGGGACGCGCGTGCCATTGGATCCTGGAGATCCATCTGGCCGATCGGGCCCGCGGCTTCGGCGGTTTCTACGAGCAGCTACTCGACTTGCCCTAGTGCCGATCGCAAGCGCGGCGCATGCGCCGGGCGCGGCGGGTCGGCACCATCGACCTCAGCTGACGGGATACGTGACGCCAGTGAGCTCCTCCGAGACCGCCCACAACCGCCGCTGCACGTCGACGTCGTGGGACCGGTCGTTGGACCCCACGAGCTTGGGGTAGCCGCGTTGTTGGGCGAACCCGTCGGGGCCGTAGTACTGGCCCCCGAGCACGCCGGGGTCGGTGGCGGCGCGCAGCGTCGGAAGGGCGCCCATATCCGCTCCCTGGAAGAGTGGTTCGACCACGGCCGTGAGGGCCCCCACCACTGCGGGCAGGTTGCGGGTCAGTTCGGTCCGCGAGCCGCCGGGGTGGGCGGCCACGGCGATCGTCGTGCCGTGTGGCGCGAGCCGCCGCTGCAGTTCGTAGGTGAACAGCAGGTTGGCGAGCTTGGCTTGCCCGTAGGCCCCCACCCGGCTGTAGCCGCGTTCCCATTGCAGGTCATCGAAGCGGATCCGCCCGAAGCGGTGGCCCATGCTGCTGACCGTGACGACCCGCGAGCCGGCGACCGGCAACAGTCGGTCCAGCAGCAGGCCGGTGAGCGCGAAGTGGCCGAGGTGGTTGGTGCCGAACTGCAGCTCGAAGCCGTCCTTGGTGGTGCCCTTCGGTGTGAACATCACGCCCGCGTTGTTGATCAGCAGGTCGATGCGGTCGTGCGCGGAGCGCAGCTGCTCGGCCGCGGCGCGGACGGACTCCAGCGACGTCAGGTCGAGCTCGGCCAGCGCGACGTCGGCGTGCGGGCTCCTCGCGGTGATCCGGGCCGCGGCGTCCTTGCCCTTGTCGAGGTTGCGCACCGCCAGCACCACGTGGGCGCCGTGGTCGGCGAGCGCCAGGGCGGTCTCGTAGCCGAGGCCGGTGTTGGCCCCGGTGATGACGGCGACCCGGCCGGTCTGGTCGGGGATGTCCGCGGCGGTCCACTTGGCCATGGGAAGCTCCTAAGCTAGTAAGGTAAACGGGGCGAGCGCTCCGGTTGTTCTTCACTATACGGAACGCGCGCCCCGCTTTGTCAACCGATCGGAGGTGAACAGATGGCGCAACCCGCACGGCCGCTGCGCGCCGACGCGGCGCGCAACCGGGCGCGCGTGCTGGAGGTCGCCTACGACACCTTTGCGGCCGAGGGCCTGTCGGTGCCGATCGACGAGGTCGCCCGGCGCGCCGGGGTCGGGGCCGGCACGGTCTACCGGCACTTCCCGACCAAGGAAGCGCTCTTCGCGGCCGTGATCGAAAACCGGATGCAGCGGCTCGTGGACGACGGCCACACCATGCTGGAAACCGAGGGCGCCGGTGAGGCACTGTTCGCCTTTCTGCGCTCGATGGTGCTGCAGTGGGGGGCGGCGGACCGCGGCCTGGTCGACGCCCTGGCCGGGTACGGAATCGACATCGCCTGCGCGGCGCCCGAGGCCGAAGACGCCTTCAAGGCCATGCTCGGCGAGCTGTTGCGCGCCGCGCAGGACGCGGGCACCGCGCGCCGCGACATCGATATGCGGGATCTCAAGGCAATCCTCGTCGGATGCCAGGCGGTGCAGGCCTACGACGCGGCCCTGGCGGAGCGGGCGACCAACGTCGTCATCGACGGTTTACGCGTGCAGCGATAAGGCCTAACTGTTCTTGCACTCGGCATAGGCGAGTGCTAAGAATGACGTTGGCACTCGCGACTGGCGAGTGCTAGGTCGGGACGGTGAGACCAGCAGACACCTGGGGTCGTCCGTCGCGGGCACTGCACCCGGCCAGCGTAAGTAATGGGGTGGCCACACGCGGTCACCCGGTGTCATCCCCGATCCGGAGGAATCACTTCCCAATGTCCAAGATAATTGCGTACGACGAAGAGGCCCGTCGCGGCCTCGAGCGGGGCCTGAATGCCCTCGCCGACGCGGTAAAGGTGACGTTGGGCCCCAAGGGCCGCAACGTCGTCCTGGAGAAGAAGTGGGGTGCCCCCACGATCACCAACGATGGTGTGTCCATCGCCAAGGAGATCGAGCTGGAGGACCCGTACGAGAAGATCGGCGCCGAGCTGGTCAAGGAAGTCGCCAAGAAGACCGACGACGTCGCCGGTGACGGCACGACGACGGCCACGGTGCTGGCCCAGGCCCTGGTCAAGGAAGGCCTGCGCAACGTCGCGGCGGGTGCCAACCCGTTGGCTCTCAAGCGCGGCATCGAGAAGGCCGTCGAGAAGATCACCGAGACGCTGCTGAAGTCGGCCAAGGACGTCGAGACCAAGGAGCAGATCGCCGCCACCGCGGCCATCTCCGCGGGCGACCAGTCGATCGGCGACCTGATCGCCGAGGCGATGGACAAGGTCGGCAACGAGGGCGTCATCACCGTCGAGGAGTCCAACACCTTCGGCCTGCAGCTCGAGCTCACCGAGGGCATGCGGTTCGACAAGGGCTACATCTCGGGCTACTTCGTCACCGACGCCGAGCGTCAGGAAGCGGTCCTGGAAGACCCCTACATCCTGCTGGTCAGCTCCAAGGTGTCGACCGTCAAGGACCTGCTCCCGCTGCTGGAGAAGGTCATCCAGGCCGGCAAGCCGCTGCTGATCATCGCCGAGGACGTCGAGGGCGAGGCGCTGTCCACCCTGGTTGTCAACAAGATCCGCGGCACCTTCAAGTCGGTGGCGGTCAAGGCCCCCGGCTTCGGTGACCGCCGCAAGGCGATGCTGCAGGACATGGCCATCCTCACCGGTGGTCAGGTCGTCAGCGAGGAGGTCGGCCTCTCCCTGGAGACCGCCGACATCTCCCTGCTCGGTAAGGCCCGCAAGGTCGTCGTCACCAAGGACGAGACCACCATCGTCGAGGGCGCCGGTGACACCGACGCCATCGCCGGACGGGTGGCCCAGATCCGCCAGGAGATCGAGAACAGCGACTCCGACTACGACCGCGAGAAGCTGCAGGAGCGCCTGGCCAAGCTGGCCGGCGGTGTCGCGGTGATCAAGGCCGGGGCGGCCACCGAGGTGGAGCTCAAGGAGCGCAAGCACCGCATCGAGGACGCGGTCCGCAACGCCAAGGCCGCCGTCGAGGAGGGCATCGTCGCCGGTGGTGGCGTGGCCCTGCTGCAGGCGGCTCCGTCCCTGGACGAGCTGAAGCTGTCCGGCGACGAGGCGACCGGCGCCAACATCGTCAAGGTGGCGCTGGAGGCTCCGCTCAAGCAGATCGCCTTCAACTCCGGGCTGGAGCCCGGCGTTGTCGCCGAGAAGGTCCGCAACTCGAAGGCCGGCACCGGCCTGAACGCGGCCACCAACGAGTACGAGGATCTGCTCAAGGCCGGCGTTGCCGACCCGGTCAAGGTCACTCGCTCAGCGCTGCAGAACGCGGCGTCCATTGCCGGGCTGTTCCTGACGACCGAGGCCGTCGTCGCCGACAAGCCGGAGAAGGCGGCCGCTCCCGCGGGCGACCCGACCGGCGGCATGGGCGGTATGGACTTCTAAGTCCAACAGCGAAAAGTCCCCTTTACGAAAGAGCCCGGTCCCCTTGTGGGGCCGGGCTCTTTCGCGTGCGCCGAGCGCGTGGGCTATGAACGAAATCGAGGCGGTTCCCGTGCGCGGGGCCCACACTCGGCGACCGGTAGGTTCGACTCAGTGTCAGGGTGAGGTTGCCGCGTGGTGCGGTGGTTGGATCCTGATCACCTGGTGTCTGGCTCGTAGGCTCGGTG
>NZ_LQPH01000040.1 GCF_002102255.1 Mycobacterium nebraskense | reverse complement strand
GCTCCTTCCATCAGACTTGCCGGTCTTCGAGGGAACCTACGTCCGGATTCTTTTACACCGCGGCAGGGACACGACCCTCGAAGGCCGGTTTGCCGCGAAGCGCTGGGAGCACGGGATTCCCGGTCCGGATCGCGTCGGTCAGGTGGCTCCAGTGCTCGCGATGCTGAGGCGACCCGACCCACCGGGCCATGCCGGCCATTGACACGGCCGCGCCGGTGCGCAGCGCGTCCGCGAGCGGGGTGAGTGCGTAACGCCCGTCGCTGCGCTGGCGGAATATCCCGATGCCGATCAACGCGCGCATGAGGCGCCTCAGAGCGTCGGCATCGGCGCCGACCCGGTCTGCCAGCTGCTCGCCGGACAGAGGGCCATCTGCCAGGGCGTCCGCGACGCCAAGATCCGCTGCGGTCGCGATCGCCTGAGCGACCCACGCGTTCAGGATTAATTCCATCATCACCGCCGCAGGCGGAGCTGTGCGTTGGTGCAGCCGCGACAGGTGGTGGCGGGCCTGCTCAACGGCTCGCGCGACCTTGACCGGCGGAAGCTTAGACGTCAAGTGATTCCCCTTCTCGTTCATTTTCGCCACGATGGACGCGTTTGCGGCTGACTTCTCTCAGGCGCTCAGACAGCAACGATAGAGCCGCCGAACTTGTTCACTTGAGCGCTCCTGTGTGGGACCGATCGACCTGTCCGCATAGAACTATGCCTGCAAACCTTCGACATTTCAACAGTGATTGAAAAAAACGCCCACTCGACCTATAGTCCTGACAGGGGGCCGGATGAGCGGAGTCGTCATGTCACGTCTAGTCACGAAGGTCGTCGCTGCGGCGATCCTCACATTTACCGCCGTAACAGCGAGCGGATGTGTTCCAACGGCCAGTGTGGAACCGCCCCTCGGGGTAGCAGCGGGGTAAAGCTGCGCCGTACCGAAAACCGAAGCGGCACTTCGTGAAACAGGCAAACCCACCCCTGGTACTGTCCTGCCCGATCCCGCTGCACACCCAAATTGGATCAGGCACCGCCCAGAGGGGCCCCGTCGTAGCACCTGGTACGACAAGCCCGAAAAGGCGGGACCCAAAGGTTGACGAGCCTACCTCGCCTTGCGAATCAGCAACGGCGACTAGTCATCCGGACCGTTCGGCAGGATCATTACATCTGCGGGTAGGTCCTGCACGCTACGCAGGAACAGATTGAGCTCGTCTGGTCCGAGCCTGTCGCCCGACAGGACAAGGTCGATCTTCGGTTGGTTGCCAGGGCCACTGACTCTGACGTCCTCCACAGGGCGGAAAGCTTCTGCGAGTGCAACAACTTTGTTTATGGTTTCCGGAGCATCGGTGGGACCGTCTCCAGACGAGATGGTCACTCCCCCTTGGATTTCTGACGAGCTGAGCAAACTCAGATCTTTGAGAATCTCAGCCCCTGCTACCAGGAACTCTTTGCACCACAGATCTCCCACGCCGCTAGACCAGTCAGGCAGCACCATCGACGTGTGGTCATGAGCCTGGTTCAAGGCGACCCGAACCAAGGGGCCGAGCACCTCGCCGAATGCCGCGGCGCATTGCGATTCGAGATCGGCATCGTCTGCAGACACCATCCATGGCTGCAACACACTCTCCAAGTCCGCATCCGCGGCACGTTCCTGGGACGCAAGGTATTGCCCGACAACTAGCGGCGCCACGGGTCGGCTCACCACGCCGGCGCGCTCCAGGGCCGCCACGCCCGTGCCTGACGTGCGCTGTGCTTCGACCGCGCGGAGGTCCAGTTCGACGGACGCCACGCGTCGATAGTCGGAAGCCACCTGCGCTAAGAAAAGCCGAGCCGTCATCCCCGGGTTGGCTCGCTCTCCGGTCAGAGTGCCCGATGGCAGGAGCGGACGGGAAAAGCGATCGACCCGGTCCAGCTGACCGTCCCAGGCGAGGGACGCGGCCGACACGACACGAACCATCTCGGATTCCTCTGGGTTATGCGTCGAAGGTGCGGCCATGACAATGCCGGCGCGTAACCTATGCACCTCGTCCTCGAGCGTCCGCGGTTTCCGCTCCGGCGTGATCAGGATTCCCAATAGAGTCGATATCGCAGCAGCCAGGTCCGGCAAACCCGCTCTGAGGAAGTCGAGTTGATCCTCATCGCGTTGATCCGCTTTATCGCTCAAGGCATCTGTTACAACGCGCAGGACAAGCACGCGCTCGCACAGGCCCAGCGAGCGCATCGCGGAAGCGATACCGAAGGACTCCATATCGACGAGTACAGGATGAGTCCCCATTCCGGAGTACAGCGCAAGCGCCAGAGAATACGTCCAGTCCTCGCTGGCATAGACGGGACCGCTGGACAGCGTCTCTATTGGCATTGGTGCGATACCTGGCGAGACCTTGATGACCTTGTCGGTTGCGAGAACGTGGGCGTCGGGAAGGTCCAGCCCCGACACAGAACCCGGAGCGCCCGCTGACCCGGCCCGGAACTCAATCGCGTCAAGTGGGGCTTGCTCGTTAGGGTGCGTGCGGACGATCCATTTGTTCTTCAGCTTGACGACCTCGCCGTCGGGCGAGGCGACCACCACACCCAATGACAGGTACGACACCCTTTCGGCCCGAAACACCTGACCAACCAGGTTCGGGTCGACTGTTCCGCAGCAGCCGTAGAAGACGTAGTAGTCGGCCCGGTTCTCCCGTGTCGACCTGCTGAGGGCGGCCGCTGCAACGACATTCCCTTGGGCGCTCAGTGGATGGTGCTCCAGCCTGGCGGTCCGGCCGTCAGACAGGCGGCCCTCCAGAGCCCCTTCCCCCTGCGTTGTCGGCGTCCATACCGTTGTTCCGAACACCGGTAGGTCGATGTAAAGACGGGCCAGCAATTCCGTTACGGCGGTCGCTTCGTTCCTGGTGAACGTAAATATTGCCACCGTCACATCGGCCACGGCGACATCGTAAACCCACGAGACATGCGGGCGGGCATTTGTTAGTGCACGGTCGCCCAAAACTCATTTGGGTACTGCATTTGGGTATCGGCCATACGGTCAATGCTTGGGCGAACCCAGGAATTCGCTTTGACCGGTGGTCGGGCTGACAGGCGGTTACCGGCTAGCTCCAAGATTCCGACAACGGAGTCAACTCCGCGTGGATCGTGCGGCCAAACTTGGACCGCATGAGCCGGTGCGCCGACGGCACCAGCACGCCATGCAGGAAAGGGTATTTCTGCCGCAGCAGACGTGCCGCCTTCTGATATTCAGCCCCCTCGAGCAGACGCACGCGGCCAGGTAGCGCGGGTCCGGTCGGCTTTCCCGATGCCGTGGAAGGGCCAAACTCGACGCTTGGGTTACGCCGAATCCGGCGCACTTTGACCGCTCGTTCGAAACTTCGAAAGTAGGCGCGGTCCCCTTCCACCACGATGCTGACCGGGCTGGATCCTGGAGTGCCGTCCTTGCGAAAGGTGGTGAGCCTGATCGTTTTCTGCCGCACGAATGGCGCCAACGTCGGATTGGTAGCTGTGCCAACGGTGCCCAGAACATTGCCGAGCTGACGTAACCGCAGCACGAACGCCAGCACTAGTGCCGCTGACACCGCACCGAGCACCCACGCTTGCGCGGCCGAGCCACCCACGTCGAGGTCGACAACGTGGTTCACCGTGTGCACGGTGTTCGCCACGACGAATCCGGCGAGTGCCGTGGCCAACGCGTCCGCCCAGATCAGTGCAAGTAGCAGGGTGACGCCCAGACCCAGTTGGAACGCACCCACGTCATGCAAAAAGTGCCGGTGCGCGCCAAATCCGACGGCATCGGCGAAGGAATTCGGATCGACTAGGCACCAGATCCCGATCGCCGCGGTGACCGTCCCCACGGCCGCTGTCACCGTTATCAGGTATATCTGCGCCGGCTTACTCAAGCGATTCATCGTGCCGTCCTTCCGTGGATGGTTGCTTCTCTCCCTCCTCGCTAGACGGATTAGGACATCGGTATGTGACGTGACGAGCGACGGCGCGACCGGGCTACCTGACTTACACCGCGCCACGCAACGCTCAACGGCTCACGCGGAAACGTTTGAGCCGTGATGTCGTGCCGGATATCAATTCGACTCGGCTTCTTGGCAATTGAAGGTGGGCTGCCAGTAGCCGGGTGACGGCGTCGTTGGCCTTGCCGTCAACCGCTGGCTCCCGAACGTAGATTGTCAGCTCACCGTTTGGGTCAACCTCGACGAGGGGTCCCTTGCGACTGCCGGGCTTGACCCTGACGACGACGAAGTCGTTCATGCCGCGTAAGGCTACCGGCCGGACCAGTGTGCAAACCTGCTCTCGGATCACTAGTCGGCGGCACTGCACAACGCACTTGGTGACGGGGCATGCGCTCCCCTGCCCCATCCCGGTGGCGCCTCCTAACGCCGACGGATGAACGCGCCCCGCTCTGGTTTGGGTCGCTCGACCGCTTGCGTTTTCGGACGTTGGCGCGCCCACCATGCCCGCAAAGTTTGGACATCGATCGGCGTCGTGGGCTCGTCAAAGGGCGATGGTGCGGTATACATGGTGCCTCGTTCGCCGGTAGATTGTAGACTTTTACGTCTACTATTTCCTATGACGATACTATGCATAGCGAATGAACGCGAGCGTCTACTAAGCAGATCTTTGGAAAGCACGCGGCCGCATTAGCCGGCCGGCGGTACCACCGGCGGACGGCATTCGTTGGCGCCTGGATCCCACCACCAGCCGTTGTCGCACGCGAGCGGTTGCGGCCCGACACCGAGCGGCCGGCACACATTGGCCGTCGGGTCCCACCACTGACCCGGGTCGCATGCCAAGGGTTGTGGCCCGACACCAAGCGGTCGGCAGACCTTGCCCGTCGGATCCCACCACTCGCCGACGGCGCAGTCGGCCTTGCTCACCGCCGGCGTTGCAATCGTCACGGCTGCCATTGACGCCATCGCGACCATCACGACGGACACCACATTGCGAACGAACGTCTTCATTGGGCCTCCCCTACCGGCGTATACATCATCGAACCGAGCGCGGGCGCAGACGTCAAGGCTGAACCGCTGCCAATGACCAGTTCGGTGCCGCGGTCTTGGGTGCCCTCCGATGAATTCCGGAGACTCCACCAGTCAGTACTTCCAGAAGACCAAATTGAGAGCAAAGGTGGATCCTATGTCGCCCCGGAACACGGCCCTGCCGCCAATCGTCGATCTGCAGACCTGGCGCGCCGCGCTCGACGAACTGCGCAAGCGTGAGAAGGCCGCCACCCGCGAACTGGACGCGATCGCCGCCCAGCGCCGCCGTCTGCCGATGGTCGAGTTGGCCGACTACACCCTGGTCGGCGCTGACGGGCCCATCCGCCTGGTCGACGTGTTCGACGGCCGCTCGCAGCTGATCGTCTACCACCACATGTGGTCCGACGGCGCGGAGTGGCAGTGCGGCGGGTGCACGGGCTTTACGTCGCAATTCACCCGACTGGAGTTCCTGGACAACTACGACGCCCGGTTCGTCATCGTCACCAACGGGCCGATCGAGGAAGCGCTCGCCTACAAGCGCAAGGTCGGCAACCGCATGGACTGGTATTCGTCATCGCAGAGTCCGTTCGCGGCCGACATGGACGCACCGCCCGGCGGCGGTTTCGGGGTCAACGTGTTCCTACGCGACGGCGACATCGTGTACCGCACGTGGCATACCAACGGGCGCGGCACCGAGCAGCTCAGTCACACGTTTGCGCTGATCGACCTCCTGCCCTGGGGCCGCCAAGAGGAATGGCTCGATTCGCCTGAAGGTTGGCCCTCGCGGCCCACATACTCGGGATGGCTCGACTCCCCCGATATCGCAGCCGCCTACGGGCCCCAGACAAGTGAGGACAACGCATGAGCGCCGCCGCCGAACGTTACGTCGTCACCCGCACCATCGCCGCGACCCCGGCCGAGATTTTCGCCGTCCTCGCCGACCCGTCCCGCCACCAGAACACCGAGCCCACCGACTGGGTCCGCGACGCGGTGGACACTGCGCCGATCACCGGCGCGGGACAGATGTTCACGATGAACATGTATCTCACGCGGGCCGGTGGCGACTACGTCACGCACAACCTGGTCAACGTCTTCGAAAAGGACCGTGCCATCGGGTGGATGCCGGGCGTGCTCGACGAAGTGGGCAACCACGCTCCCGGCGGTTGGTTCTGGCGTTACGACCTCGAACCGAACGGTGACCGCACCGACGTCACCCTCACTTACGACTGGAGCGGCACGCCGCAGACTTTCCGGGACCGCGTTGGCGAGATGCCCATCTTCGGTGAGGACTACCTCGCCGCGTCGCTAGCCACGCTAGAGCGGTCGGTCGCGAGCTGATCAGTCAAGGCGCTGCGAGCGTCGAGTTCGTAGGGATTCTCGGGACCTCGGAAGCGGGTAACGGGTGGCAGAAGAAGTTTCCTTGTACGGCGTCGCAACCGTAGTCCTTGAGCCGCTGGGCCGTTGCGGGGTCTTCGACGCCTTCCGCGACGGTGGCGATGCCGAACGCAGATGCCAACTCGATGACCGAGCGTGCAATGGTCGCGGCGCGGTCGTCGTGCACGATCGGTGCGATGAATTCACGGCCGAGTTTGACTTCATCGGCCGGTAGCTCGCGCAGATAGGTCAGGGTGGCATAGCCGCTGCCGAAGTCGTCAATCGCGACCCGGATCCCGTTCTCACGGAGACGATTGAGCACTGTGCGGGCCTTCGCAAAATCCGCCACCACCAAATCCTCGGTGATCTCAATCGTGAGGGAACTGGGCGGCATCCCGTATGAGTCGAGCACGGACATGATGTGATCGGGCAGCGCATCCTTGTCGAGGGAGGGCGCCCCCAGGTTGATCGCGACGGGGATCGCGGCGCCTGCCGCGTACCACGCGGCAGCGTCGGCGACGGCCCGCGACAGCACCAGATCGGTGAGCGCATGTATCAGCCCGTGTTCGCGGACTAGTGGTAAGAATTGGTCGGGCCCCAGCTCTCCAAATCGCGGGTGCTGCCATCGGACGAGTGCTTCTACTCCGCTCACGGAGCCGGTCAACATGCTGAATTTTGGCTGGTATAGCAGCGTCAGGGTCGTGTCCCTGCCGCGGTGTAAAAGAATCCGGACGTAGGTTCCCTCGAAGACCGGCAAGTCTGATGGAAGGAGC
>NZ_LQPH01000039.1 GCF_002102255.1 Mycobacterium nebraskense | reverse complement strand
AGTTGCGTCCAGCAGAGTGGTGTACGAGCCGGTGATGACCGGCGTGTCGTAGCCGGATGAATGAAGGTCATCGCGTGATTCTTCGAGGGACCGACCAAAGTCACTCGAGCAAAGGAATCAACGCGATGACCATTGCCCACGATATCGACCTGTCTGCCGTGCTGGCCGAACGACTCACCACCACGCACCCTGATGTGCTGCGCGAGTTGTTGGCCGCCTTCATTCACGCCCTGATGGGCGCCGAAGCCGACGCGGTGTGCGGTGCCGGCTACGGCCAGCGCAGCAGCGAGCGCACCAATTCCCGCAACGGGTATCGGCACCGCGAGTTTGACACCCGCGCAGGCACATTGGATCTGGCGATTCCCAAGCTAAGGCAAGGTTCGTACTTCCCGGACTGGCTGCTGGAACGGCGCAAACGCGCCGAGCGGGCCCTGACCACGGTGGTGGCTACCTGCTACCTGCTGGGCGTTTCGACGCGGCGGATGGACAAACTCGTCGAGACTCTGGGCATCACCAGCTTGTCGAAGTCCCAGGTCAGCGTGATGGCCAAAGAGCTCGACGCCGCGGTCGAGGCGTTCCGGACCCGGCCACTGGATGCAGGCCCGTACACGTTCATGGCTGCTGACGCCCTGGTGCTCAAGGTTCGCGAAGCAGGCCGGGTGGTCAACGTGCACGCGCTGATCGCCACCGGGGTCAACGCCGAGGGCTACCGCGAAATCCTGGGCATCGACGTCACCACCGCCGAGGACGGGGCCGGCTGGCTGACCTTCCTGCGGTCGCTGACCGCCCGCGGCCTATCAGGGGTCCGTCTGGTCACTTCCGACGCCCACGCCGGTCTGGTGGCCGCGATCGGCGCCACCCTGCCTGGGGCATCGTGGCAACGGTGTCGCACCCACTACGCCACCAACCTGATGGCCATCACTCCGAAATCATCGTGGCCGTGGGTACGCACACTACTGCATTCGGTCTTCGATCAACCTGACGCCGGTTCCGTTGCAGCCCAATATGACCGCATCATCGACGCACTGGCCGACAAGCTCCCCAAGGTCGCCGACCACCTCGAAGACGCCCGCGCCGACCTGCTCGCCTTCACCGCCTTCCCCAAACAAATTTGGCGGCAGATCTGGTCCAACAACCCACAAGAACGACTCAACAAGGAAATCCGCCGGCGCACCGACGTCGTCGGAATCTTCCCCGACCGCAACGCCCTAATCCGCCTCGTCGGCGCGGTGCTGGCCGAACAACACGACGAATGGGCCGAATCCCGCCGCTACCTCGGCCTCGACGTCCTCAGCAAATCCCGCGCCGACCACACGCCATCAACAGAACAGGAGGACACCCCGGCGGCACTGACCGCCTAAACCACCAAGTCGAAGAATCACACGACGACGTCGTACACCACGTCCCTGGACTTGACC
>NZ_LQPH01000038.1 GCF_002102255.1 Mycobacterium nebraskense | reverse complement strand
GAGTTTCTCCACCTCAAGGCGCACCTTGAGGTGGATGCCATCCACCCACAAATACAGGTAATCGGTGCTGGATAAGTGAGTTTTCGCGTCGGCTCGTCACGCAGTTGACGTGACCCGTCGGAACTGCGGAAGTGCCAGGTTGCCTCGTGATTCGAAGACCACCTCGACAGCCATACCGACCCGCACTTCATCGACGTTGCATTCGATCACGTTGGTCATCATTCGAGGTCCTTCTTCCAGCTCCACTATCGCCAAGACGTAAGGAGCGGTGAAAGCTGGCGACGGGGCCTGACGGACGACGGTGTAGGTGACGATCGTCGCTTTTCCCGAAGGTTCTTGCCAATCCAGATCCGCAGCCCAGCAGTATGGGCACCAAGGGCGGGGATGATGATGGAATCGCTTGCACTCCCGACATTTCGGGAGCACAAACCGCCCGACAGCTGCCTGCTGCCAGTACACGGCCGTGCTGTCAGTCACGGTGGGCATGGGAGCAGTTGTCACGGCGTCCTCCCCAAGAGTACGGTCGAATGGTCTGCCATCATGCCGCCGTAAGTGTGTACCAATGCTATTTCTGCAGACACTTGACGATCCGCAGCCTTCCCCATCACTTGGCGCGCAGCTTCGATCAGCATCGACATTCCCGACGCGTCGCCGGTGTGTCCGAATGACAGCAGACCCCCGTAGGTGTTCACCGGAAGGTCACCGCCGGGCGCCCCCCGCCCATCCAGGAAGAAGTGGCCACCTTTAGCTGCCGCCACCAGCCCCGTTTCCTCCAACAGCAGTATCGGGTTGATCGTGAAGGCATCGTACAGTTCGGCCACCTGCACGTCCGAAGGCGAAAGATCGGCCATTTCGAACGCGGCACGCGCTGACACGCTGGCACCCATTGTTGCGAAGTCGCTGGTGTGGGTGATGTTGCCGTGATCGTGGTGTTCACCGAAGCCCAATACATAGGCCGGTTGGTCGGTGATTTCCCGCGCGCGGTCACCATGGGCCACTAGGAACACGGCGCCACCTTCACACGGTACTGAGCAGTCCAGCAAATTGAACGGCCACGCGATAGGTCGTGAAGCCAGAACCATCTCGACGGTGAGCGGACCCGCGTTGCGCATCAAAGCATCTGGATGCCGTAACGCCCACTCGCGGCTCGAGACCGCCACGGCGGCAAGAGCATCGCGGCTCGTTCCGCGTTCGGCCATATGCCGCGTGGCGGCTAAGGCGTAAAGGGCTGGGATGAAGCTGCCGTATGGGTACTCAAAGTCCGGGTGGCTGATCATGCGCGCCATTGCGTTGGCGCCGCCTCCCCGCCCCACCTTGGGGAATTTCCCCGCACCGATACAGAGCACCGCGTTTGCAAGGCCGGCGCTGATTGCAAGTGCAGCCCGCGACAGCATGATCGTGTAGGTCGCCCCACCGACGTTGACAGTCTCACAAAAGCGCGGCCGGATGCCCAACACGTCATTGAGGCGCTCGTGGACGAAGATGTCGGCACCCGCACCGCTGGCCATGCCGGACGGGCAAACCAGCAGGCCGTCCACATCGCGGGGACCAAGTGAATGGCTCTGCAGAAACCGACGAAGCACCAACTCCTGCATGCCCGCGCCGTCGTGGCCTTCGTACTTTCCTGGCGGTAGTTCTTCTACTGCGGCGATAGCCGGCTCGCTGGCAAGTGCCCAAGTTCTCACGTTGACCTCATGGAAGCAGCCACCCAAACCTAGTCGACGTTCAGTATGACCGTGGAAGCGCGAGACTATGCTGCGCAACATAATTGAGGATCATCTCCCGGCTGATCGGTGCCGTCCGCATCAACCGCGCCGGTCCCCACAACGTCGCCAACCCGTACTCCGTAGCCAGACCGTTGCCGCCATGCGTCTGAATCGCTTGGTCCAGCGCAAGGATTCCGGCTTCAGCTGCCGCGTACTTGGCCATATTCGCCGCCTCGCCGGCCCCTGCCTCGCCGGCATCGTGTAAGGCGGCCGCCCGTTGGGTCATCAAGCGTGCGAGTTCAACCTGAATTTTGGCGTGCGCCAGCGGATGAGCGACTCCCTGATGTGCCCCTATAGGGGTGTCCCACACCCTGCGCTCCCGGGCGTAGGTACATGCCTTGTTTAACGCGTACCGGCCGATCCCATTGCCCAGCGCCGCCCCCATTATCCGTTCCGGATTCAGACCAACGAATACCTGCCGCAGTCCCTCGTCCCGAGCGCCGATCAAGTTGTCACCGGGAACACGTACATCGTCGAAGAACAGGGTGAACTGTTTCTCCGGTGTCACGGCTTGCACGGGAATCAGAGTCTTCTGCAGGCCGGCAGCGTCCGTGGGAACCACCATCAGCGACAGCCGGCCGCGCCCACGCTCGTCAGTACCCGTTCGGGTGACCACCAAGATGGCTTGCGCCTCGTCCACTCCCGAGATGTAGTACTTGGTGCCACGCAGAACCCAGTCGGCGCCGTCCCGCTTGGCGGTCGTCGCTATGTTGTGCGAGTTTGAGCCCGCGTCGGGCTCGGTGATCGCAAACGACATTATGATCTCGCCGCTCGCAATGCCCGGAAGCCAACGCCGTTTCTGCTCGTCGGTTCCGAACGCTTGGATGATGGTGCCACAAATGGCCGGCGACACCACCGTCATCAACAACGGGCACCCCGCCGCCGCCAACTCCTCTCCCACGGCATGCAGTTCGTAGATACCCCCACCGCCACCGCCGTACTCCTCGGCAATATTCACCCCGAGAAAACCTTGCTTACCTACCTCCTGCCACAGTTCCGTAGACTTCTCGCCCCCCAGGGATTTGGTCAGGTAGTAATCGTGGCCGTACGACTTCCCGATGGCCGCAACCGCCGCCCGCAGATCCCGCCGTTCCTGGCTCTCTGATATCTCCATACCGCTCAACCCCTTGAATCACCCGCAGGTCCGGGTTTGCACCGGCCACGACAAACTTCAGGCGACACACCGAGGAATTCGAGGGAAGCTTCCGTCACCGCTCGACAGCAGCGTAATCGCCCGGTGATACGTTATCGGCCGTTAACATTGACGCGCAAGTCCGCGTGTCGGTAGTGCGTCGACTTCCAGTGACCGGCTTTACGCCACGCCGGATACGTGATTTCTCGGCAGCAGCCGGAGTCGTTCTAATCCCCAGCCCATGAGCAGAAAGGCAATCTCGCCCCTCTGGCGTGGCGCAACGTCGACAACTTCGGGAAGCTCGATTCGCTTGACCCGGACGCCGGGCCTCGGGTCACTGCCGAGCGGTGTCAAGACAGCGTACGCTAACGCCAATTAACAGGCCCGCGGCCAAGAGCTTTGCGGTCGACGGCCGGGGACAGAGAGGAGGAAAACACGATGCCCGGAACGATGCTGATTGCTGCGGGGGTCACCGGCAAAGGACGGCTGGCCGGGCGCGCCGCATTCGTGCCCTTTGTCGATCCGGCAGTCGGCGGGATACCGCCAAGCGCGCCGCCGCCTAGTGCCGACATCGCGGCGGCAAGCGCCGAGGCGGCGCAGGAGTGCGCATGAGTGCCAGCGTGCGGATCGGTGCTGGTGCCGGCTATTGGGGTGACATGGTGGATCCCGCGGTGGAACTCATTGAGCAGGGCGGTGTCGAGTTTGCCTGCTTCGACCTGCTGGCCGAGTTGACCGTTGCGCTCCTTACCCGTGCCAAGATGCGTGACCCGGGTAAAGGGTACGTGCCCGATGTCGAACCCATTCTGCGTCAGGCGCTGCCCGCTGCCCGCCGTAACGACGTCGGCATCGTGACCAATGGGGGCGGAGCGAACCCGGGTGCCGCCGCACTGGCCGCTGCGCGAGTGGCCTGTGACGCCGGATATCCCGACACCCGCATCGGAACCATTGAGGGCGACGACTTGACGGGGAGAATCGCCGAAATCAGGGATTCGGGTTGGCAATTCGCGCACCTTGAGTCCGGCGAAGAAGACATCGACCGCATCGCCGACCGGATCGTCGCTGTCTCGGCGTACACCGGCTCCGACGGGATCATTGACGCACTTGACGGCGACGCCGATGTCGTGATCGGCGGCAGGCTTGCCGACTCTGCGCTTTATTGCGGGCCGCTCATGCGCCACTTCGGGTGGATATTTGAGCGTAATCCCGACCTGATCGGCGCCGCGCTTACCGTCGGTCATGTACTGGAGTGTGCGGGCATCGCGACCGGCGGCATGTCCTCGCAGTGGCGGCTGTCGCGTGATCCGTGGCGGCTCGGGTTCCCGATGGCCGAGATGTCGGCTGACGGCACCGCTGTGATCAGTAAGGTGCCGGGCTCGGGTGGGGTGCTCAACGAGTGGACCATCAAAGAGCATTTGCTTTACGAAGTGCACGACCCGTTCTGCTATTTGCTGCCCGACGGTGTCGTCGACATGGGCGGTGTCGAGGTCAAAGAACTCGGCCCCGACCGCGTGCAGCTCACGGGCATGACCGGCCGCCGACGGCCGGACACGCTCAAGGTGCAGATCGGCTACGAGGACGGCTACCTCGCCGAGGGGCGCACGATGATCCCCTGGCCCGATGCTCTGGAGAAGGCCGACTTCTGCGAGAGGCTAGTGCGCGGCCGCATCAAGTACCTGGGTGTCATTCCGCAGGAGATGCGTTTCGACCGTGTCGGTTGGGACGCGCTGGCCGGCCCGGTGGCCCCACGACCGGCACCCGACGCCCAGCCCAACGAGGTCGAGCTCCGGATGGTGGCCAAGTGCCGCACCCGCAGCGAGGCCGAGGTCGCCCGCCGCGCGATGCTGCTGCCAGCGACGGCCGGTCCGGTGGGTACCGCCTTCGGCGCGCCGCTGGCGGTGCGCAAGGTGATAGCGCTGTGGCCGACCCTGGTACCGCGTGAGTTCGTCCCACAGCACGTCCGTGTCCAGGCCGCCAAGGAGATGCTCGATGCCCACCATTGACGAGTTGGCGTTCGTGCGTTCAGGCGACAAGGGTGACATCTCCAACGTCGTGGTGCTCGCCCGCGACGCCGAGGCTTTTGCCGCGCTGCAACGCGGACTGCGGCCGGAGGCCATCACCTCCTTCATGAAGGGTCTGGTCACCGGAACCGTGACGATCTACACGCTGCCTCGCCTGCATGCGTTCAACATCGTCATGCGGGGAGCCCTCGGCGGCGGCGCAACCGCAACACTGCGCTTCGACGAGACCGGCAAGTCGATGTGTTCGATCCTGTCCCGCATGCCCCTGCCCGAACCCGCCATCGAAGGGAAGGCAACACCGTGAGCTCCCACACCAACGATGTCACCGGGCTCGGGATGGCGTTCGGCACTCTAGAGGAGGGCCGGTCCTGGGTCGGTCGTCGCTCCGAGCCAAAGCAGGCGTGGTTTCCGATCGACCGATCGATGATCCTCTACTACTGCTCTCTGGTTGAGGACGCCAACCCACGGTACTGGGAGGGCGACGAGTGCCCACCGGGCCTGCTGATGACCCTGGGCATGAACCCGCAATGGGCGCCCGCGCACCTGCACCGCGAGGACGGGCTTTTCGCGCTCAACGTTCCCCTGCCCGGCCACCACATCATCAACGCCTCCACCACCACCGAGCTGGAGCGCCGACCCCGAGTCGGTGACCACGTTTGGATAGTCGAGGAGATCGTCTCGCTATCCGACGAGAAGACGACTCGGCTGGGAACCGGCGTCTTCATCACATCGCTTACCACCTACACCGACCAGCACGGCGAGAACATCGCCCGCAACACCAACGTCCTGTTCCGCTACGACACAGCCCAGTAAACCCGGGGGCGCTCATGACCAAGATCAGCACTGCAGACATCAAAGGCCTTACCTTCGATGACGTCATTGTCGGCGACGAGATCACGCCGGTGTCGATTCCTATCACCTACAAGCGGGTCTGCATGAACGCCGCGGCGACGTGGGACTGGTTCCCGGGCCATCACGATCCGGAGTACGCACGCAGCCAGGGCCAGCGAACGATCTACCTGTCGACGCTGTTCTTTCACGGCTTCATCGACCGGGGCCTCACCGACTGGGCGGGCCCCGACGCGCTCCTGCGCCGGCGCAAGATATCGATGATCAAGTCGATCTACCCGGGACAGACCGCGACCCTTACCGGGCGGGTGGTGGCCAAGCGCCAAGACCGCGGAATGCGCCTGGTCGACCTGGAACTGGCAGTGTCCAGCGAGGAGGGCATATGCGTGCCCAGTGAGGCGACCTTGCAACTGCCGGCCGGTCGGCGGTAATCGAGAACTTCGACAGCCGTCGCTGCATCATCGTTGCCTACGTTCCTGCGCCAGCTCGACCGGGGGACGACCCGCTCTGGATCGCGTAGCTCTGCGGCTCTGGCGACGACGGCGCGCGTCGCTTTGAAGGCTGCCGGTAGATCAGTAACAGTGGTTCCTACAAGGCCTGCTTCCTTCTTATACCCACCACTTCAAAGACGACGTGGCCCCGCGCCAGCGACCTCGATCCGCTATACGCGGGCTTTGGGATGCTACAGGGGGCCGCACCAACGAAAAGCTGGCTGGCTTATCGTGATATCCGTTTCCTCGGATTGGGATCCGAGCCTGACAAGCTACCTCATCGCAACATCCGCACGCGGGGTCCTTCGCCCATTGACGCAAGCACTACCGTCCAACCAGTACGGGCTTGCTGTGATGGATCGGGTGCTTCGGGCGGCGCTCATCGCGTCCCGCCCACGCCCAGGACTGCGCGTAAGGCTGGTCGACACCGTCTTCGCCGGCGATCGAGTGAGGGGAGATTGGGTCGTCGCACCGAACGTCAACCCGGACGGGCCACCGATCCTTTACATTCACGGCGGCGCATTTTCGATGTGCTCTCCCAAAACCCATCGCGGTCTGCTGGGCGAACTGTCTGCCGCGTCGCTGCGCCCGGTCTTCGCGGTCCGCTATCGATTGGCTCCGCGTTACCCGTATCCGGCGGCTGCTGACGACGCACTGAGGGCCTACCGGTGGTTGGCGGGCTCTGAAGAATCGACATCAGCCCGCACGGTAGCGATCGCAGGCTGTCAACGGCAATCGAAAACTGATCAGGAGTCGGCCGCGCACTGGTCAGTATTCACTTGCCGCCGACACAGGCGATTCGGCGGGCGGCCAACTCGCCGTCGCGACCTCGTTGGGCGCGCTCGCACATCGCTCCCCGCCGCCCGATGGCAT
>NZ_LQPH01000037.1 GCF_002102255.1 Mycobacterium nebraskense | reverse complement strand
CCAGACACATCCACTCCGTCAGGAGGTCCTCCCACTTTCAAGCAGCCACGCCGTCAACAACCTCCCGGGTCACGACAGCTAGGGCCGATGGTGACGGCCCGCAGCGCCCGGCCACGCCGCGCTTGCGACCGTCACTAGGGCCGATGGTGACGGCCCGCAGCGCCCGGCCACGCCGCGCTTGCGACCGTCACTAGGGTCGAACTATGACCTCCGTGCAAAGCCTCCCCGACATCACCGCCACCCCAGCGTGGGACGCCCTGCGCGGGAATCACGAACAAATCGGCGCGACGCATCTGCGCCAGTTCTTCGACGAGGATCCCGACCGCGGCCGCGAGCTCACCGTCTCGGTCGGCGACCTCTACATCGACTACAGCAAACACCGCATCACCCGAGAGACGCTGCGGCTACTGGTCGATCTGGCGCGCACGGCTAACCTCGAAGAGCGTCGCGACCAGATGTTCGCAGGCGCGCACATCAACGTCTCGGAAGACCGGGCCGTATTGCACACCGCGCTGCGGCTGCCCCGGGACGCCGAACTGATCGTCGACGGCCACAACGTCGTCGAGGACGTGCACGCCGTGCTGGACCGGATGGGCGACTTCACCGACCGGTTACGCAGCGGTGAATGGACCGGGGCCACCGGCAAAAGAATCAGCACCGTGGTCAACATCGGCATAGGCGGGTCGGATCTGGGTCCGGTGATGGTCTACCAGGCGCTGCGCCACTACGCCGACGCCGGGATTTCTGCCCGTTTCGTCTCCAACGTCGACCCGGCCGACCTCATCGCCACCCTGGCCGACTTAGAGCCTGCCACAACACTTTTCATCGTCGCATCGAAGACCTTCTCCACGCTGGAGACCCTGACCAACGCGACCGCCGCGCGCCGCTGGCTGACCGACACGCTCGGCGACGCCGCGGTGTCCAAACACTTCGTGGCGGTGTCCACCAACAAGCGCCTGGTCGACGACTTCGGCATCAACACCGACAACATGTTCGGCTTCTGGGATTGGGTCGGCGGACGCTACTCGGTCGATTCCGCGATCGGGCTGTCGCTCATGGCGGCCATCGGCAAGGAGGCCTTCGCCGACTTCCTGTCCGGATTCCACATCGTGGACCGGCATTTCAAGACCGCCCCGCTGGAATCCAACGCGCCCGCACTGCTCGGGCTGATCGGGCTGTGGTACTCCAACTTCATGGGCGCCCAATCGCGCGCGGTACTGCCCTATTCCAACGACTTGGCGCGATTCGCCGCCTATCTACAACAGCTGACCATGGAATCGAACGGCAAGTCGACACGCGCCGACGGCACTCCGGTGACCACCGACACCGGCGAAATCTTCTGGGGCGAGCCGGGAACCAACGGCCAGCATGCCTTCTACCAACTCCTGCATCAGGGCACCCGGCTGGTGCCGGCCGACTTCATCGGCTTCAGCCAGCCCATCGACGACCTGCCCACCGTCGAGGGCACCGGCAGCATGCACGACTTGCTGATGAGCAACTTCTTCGCCCAGACCCAAGTGCTGGCGTTCGGTAAGACCGCCGAGGAGATCGCCGCCGAAGGCACACCGGCCGACATCGTGCCGCACAAGGTGATGCCCGGCAACCGGCCGTCGACCTCGATTTTGGCCGACCGGCTCACCCCGTCGGTGCTGGGCCAGCTGATCGCGCTCTACGAGCATCAGGTCTTCACCGAGGGCGTCATCTGGGGCATCGACTCGTTCGACCAGTGGGGCGTGGAGCTGGGCAAAACGCAGGCGAAAGCGTTGCTTCCGGTGATCACGTCCGACAACTCGCCGGTGCCGCAATCGGACAGCTCGACCGACGCGCTGGTCCGCCGCTACCGCACCGAAAGAGGGCGCGCCAGCTAATGTTTCGCGAGCAGGCGCAAAAGCACCTCGACACGCCGCGTGTGCGGGTGCCCTTGTGCCTGCTCGTGCAGCTGCATTGGTTTCAACAGACGAGGCACGAGCATCTTGAATGCGTTCGCGGATGTCGTCTCGGCTTAGGATTTGTGTGACATCCTGAGCGGGTGTCCGCAGGGGTGCCTCCTTCGGGGGTGGTGACCTTTCTGTTCACCGATATTGAGGGTTCGACCCGTCGGTGGGAAGAAGATGCGGACGCCATGCGGTCGGCGCTGGCCGCACATGACAAGGTCTTACACTCCGCGATCGAGAACAACGGTGGATTTGTCTTCAGCCATACCGGTGATGGTGTGGTCGCCGCGTTCGCGTCACCACGGTCCGCCGTCGATGCGGCTGTTCAGGCCCAGCTGGTTCTTGAGTTGCCGGTGCGAATGGGCCTTGCGACCGGTGAGGCCGAACTACGCGACGGTGACTACTTCGGTGCGGTACTCAATCGGGCCGCGAGAGTGATGGCCGCAGGTCATGGCGGTCAGGTGCTGCTCGCCGAGTCGACGGCGAGTCTGCTCAGCGGGGTGGACCTCACCGATCTAGGGGCGCGGCGGCTGCGGGATGTACCGGTGCCGGTCGGGATCTTTCAACTGCGAGCAACGGGGCTCCGCACGGAGTTTCCGCCGCTGCGGGCGCTGGATACGAGTCCAGGAAATCTGCGGCCGGCGACCACCAGCTTGATCGGGCGCGAGTCCGACGTCGACGAGGTCACAGCGGCAGTGAGGTCCCACCGGTTGGTGACGCTGACCGGGGTAGGTGGAGTTGGCAAGACCCGCCTCGCCGGGGAAGCCGCAATGAAGTTGGCCGATGAGTTCCCCGACGGTGTATGGGTGTTTGAACTGGCGGCGGTCACCGATCCCGCGGCGGTGCCTGACGCGGCGGCTGCCGTGCTGGGTATCAACCAACAAGCCGGCAAGACGGTAAGCGAGTCGGTGGCCGCCGCGCTGGAGGGCAGAATCCGCCTTTTGGTGTTCGACAACTGCGAGCATGTGCTCGATGCCGCGGCCGAGCTGATCGAAGCCGTTCTCAAGCAGTCCGCAACGGTGAAGGTCTTGGCCACCAGCCGAGAAGGACTCGGCCTCGCCCAGGAACGAGTGCGCCCGGTGCGCTCCCTCGACGCCGCTGGAGTCGACTCCTCGGCGGTGAGTCTGTTCGCCGAACGCGCGCAAGCCATTGCGCCCGGCTTCTCGATGGTCGACGGCGAGGAGGCCGCCGCGGTCACCGAGATTTGTCAACGCCTGGATGGGATTCCGTTGGCCATCGAACTGGCGGCCTCGCGGATGGCGTCGATGACCGCCGGTGAAGTGCGAGACCGTCTTCATCATCGATTCCGGTTGCTGGTCGGTTCACGCCGCGAACTCGAACGACATCAAACGTTGCGCCACGCGGTGTCATGGTCTTATGACCTACTCGACGACGCAGAGAAGATGCTGTTGCAGCGGTGTTCGGTGTTCGCCGGCGGGTTCGACCTCCAAAGCGCTTGTGCTGTAGCTGAAAACGGCGATCGTGACGAGTACGCGGTCCTGGATCGACTCGATGCATTGGTGCGTAAATCACTGCTCGTGGTCGACCGGTCTTCAGGGCACACCAGGTTTTCGATGCTGGAGACCATTCGCCAGTTCGCCGAGGAGCAACTCGTCGGAAGCGGCGAGGCGGATGAGGTTCGTACCGCGCACGCCCACCACTTCGCCGGAAAAGAGGCCGAGATCCTGGCATTGTGGGATAGCCCCCGGCAGCGGAAGGCGTATGACTGGTTCACCACCGAACTGGCCAATCTGCGCACCGCGTTTCGGTGGGCCGCCGACAACGGGAACCTCGACGATGCCGCCACCATCGCCACCTACGCGGCTTTCCTCGGCTTCTGGGTCGAAAACTACGAACCCATCGCCTGGCCGGAAGAGTTGATCGAGGCCGCCGCCGCTGTCGATCACTCACGGCTCGCCTTCTTGTACACGATGGCGACGCAGTGCTGGATCGTGGGACGGATCGAGGAGGCCCTCCGGTACAGCGACGCTGGACTGAAGGCGATGCGTGCTGGCCGCGGGGATGTCCCCTTCGGCATGGCGAGCGTACTGGCTAATCCATATCTGGCCATCGGCGAGCCCGATCGGTCAGTCGAGTGGTGCCGCGCCCGGCTTGCACAAGAGCCCGACGCACACCCGAATGTCACAGCATTCGTCGTTACGGCGCTCACCATCGCGGGTTGCGACGAGGAAGCGACGGCCGCAGCGGACGGCTTGATCGAAGCTGCGGAGGCCACTTGCAATCCACACGCGCTGGCGTTGGCGCTGCTGGCGTATGGCTTCGCGTGGCGCAACATCGATCCGAACCACGCCGCTGAGGCGATGCACCGGGGCCTGGCGATCGCTTACGACAGTGGCAACCGCTTCGACGAATCCCACATAGCCGCCAATCTCGCCCAACTTGAAGTGGAACACGGCGACCCGCTGTCAGCGCTCGATCACATCAGTTTGGCGATCCGCCACTTGCACGATTCGGGCAACATGGTGACTCTCCGCTCGCCGTTCACGAACCTCGCGATCCTCCTCGACAGGCTCGAACACTACGAGGCGGCGGCCACCATTGCCGGTTTCGCATTCAGTCCGCTTACTGCCGCGTCGTTTCCCAAGATCAACGCGGTGATCGCACACCTGCGCGAGGTCCTCGGCGACCAGACTTACGAGTCGCTCGACCGGAAGGGTGCGGGAATGAGCGCCGCCGCCGTCACGACTTACGCATACAACCAGATCGACCAGGCACGAGGCGAACTGAACGCCATCCCGAAATAGATGGCGCGAGCATCCACAAAGTCACCGCCCACCTGGCATCCTGCGTACCAGCGCCAACCTAGGCCTCAACCGGCCGGGACCACGAGCTCGGAACCGAATCGCCGCACGAAGGTGCGCAAGCGTTCCACGGTCGCGGTCTGCGGCTCGCTCAGGTGCAGCTGCAGCAGTTCGCGTCCGGCGGCGTGCAGGATCCGCGCGGTGTATTCGGGGTCGTGCACGTGGGGATTGGTGCGCAGCAGCTCAGTGACGAAGAACTCCAACACGACGGCCTGCGATTGAGCCAGCCTCGCATACAACTCCGGTGGAGCGCCCTGCGGCGGGAACAAGAACAGTCGCCACGTTGCCGGGTGGGCGTCGACCGCGGCCAGGACGCCGTCGAACGCGACCACGAGTGACTGGTCCTCGGCGACGGCATCCAACCCCGAGACCGCCTCGGCGAACTGGGCGCCGGCCCGGGCCGCCTCACGGTCGATCAGTGCGACGAAGAGTCCCGCCGGGTCGCCGAACAGCTGATAGATCAACGACCGATTGATGCCGGCCGTCTCGGCGATGCGGTTCGGTGTTGCGGCGTGGAACCCCTCGGCGTCGACGATCGCGTGCGTGACATCGAGTATCTGCTGGCGCCGGCCTTCGGCGGTCATGCGCCGCTTCGGGTTGCCCACACTCACGCTTGACAGCATAACTAACGACTTGTGAGGATTGCTCACAGATTGTTAGTTAATGGGAGGCAGCGATGGTCACGTACTACCCCGAACTCGCGCGGCGGGTCCGCAGCCAGCGCGACCTGCTGCCCGACCTCTACGGAGATTTCGACTTCGACAGGCGACCGGATCGCCTGGCCACCGAGCCCGACGCCGACTCCGCCCTGCCCACCTGGATCGCCGACCGCGCACCGATTCTGGAAGACGACCGCGTCGTCGAGTTGATGAGCACGGCCACCCTGCTCGGCGACGTCGTCGCGGATCCCTATGCGGCCCTGATGAACTCGCACAGCATCACGCACCTGATCGACATGCTCAAGACGGCCTGCCGCGAGGGAATCGAGGCGGTGGCCGACGCGCCGCCCGAACTGGCGGCGTTCATCACCGCCATGGAGGCCACCCCGGGGTGGATCGACTTCGACCTGGTCCGGGAGGGTGCTCGCCAAGAACGCATCCCCGCGGCGCTGCTGGCCCCATTCATCACCCGCGGGGCCTTCATCGCGACTTTCACCAACACCTACGCCGCGCTGCCGATGGCGCTGACCGGAGCGCTCTCGGGCAAGCGGGCAGCGCGCCGCGTCAACGAGACCGCCAGCTTCTTCGCCGTCACCACACTGCCCGGCGCGCTGGACCGCTATGGCCCCGGCTTTGAAGCCGCCGCGATGGTTCGGCTGATGCACTCGATGGTCCGCTACAACGCCCTCAAGAGATCCGACAAGTGGGATACGGCGATCTACGGCATGCCGGTACCCCAGGTCGACCAGATGCCCGCCGGGATGATCGGCCAGTACCTGCTGGCCCGCCGGGCGCGTCAACAGGGCCGGTCGAAGTTCACCGCCGCAGAACGCGCCGTCGTCGAATTCGCCAGGTATCGCTGCTTTCTGCTCGGGTTGCCGGAGGAGCTGCTGCCCGCTGAACCCGCCGACATCATCCACGTCATGCATGCCCGATCGGCACTGCTGCGCGACGGGTTCGACAGCATCTGCCAAGAACTCGTCCGCGGCACAATGGCGGCCTACCTGCGCCCCGGCACCTCCTTGTTCGACCGTTGCGCCGAGGCGGTTGAAAAGAGCTTCAGCAAGCTCACGTTCGTTCGCACCTTCTGCAACGGCGACCGGGAGATCGCCGAGGCCATGGGCGTCTCCATGGGGCCGACGGATCTACTGCGCGTCGCCCTCACCGCGCCATTCATCATCGGACGGTTCAACGTCGTGAGCCAGGCCAGCCGAATTCCCGTGCTCCGCGACATCACCGACGCCTATGTGATCGGGTTGCTCAAGCTGCGGCTAGCGACTTATGGAAAGCCTGAATTCACTACCGACGCAACGCATTACACGCCAGTACCGCACTAGCTAGGCGAACCACTTGGTGAGCGAGGGCGGCAGCACCCGCATCACCTGCACCAGCGGAGCCCACGGCCACCACGGCACCGCCGCTCGGCCAGGCTCGCGTTCCATGGCGGCGACGAGCGCGTTGACGCCAGTTTCGTTGTCCACCATCAACATTGTGCTGTTCGACTTGGCCGTCATCTCCGACTCGATGTAGCCGGGCTCGATGACCGAAACCTTGATGGGACCCTTGGCGTATTCGGCGCGCAGGGATTCACCCAACGAGCTCAGCCCGGCCTTGCTTGCGGCGTAGGCGGCCTTGACCCCCGGCACTCCCTTGTTGCCGAGCACCGATGAGATCAGCACCAGGTGGCCCGAACCACTGGTGTTGAACATCTCCAGCGCGGTCTCGATCTGCACCAGCGCGGCCACCAGGTTGGTCTCGATGGTCGCTTTGTTGGCCCACAGCTTGCCCGAGCCGAGCTTCGCGCCCTTGCCGATGCCGGCGTTGACGATGACCCGATCGATCCCGCCGAGCTCGTCGCTCAGTTCGCCGAAGACCTTGGGCACCTGCTCGTGGTCGTTGACGTCCAGCGCGGCCACGGCGATCTTGATGTCCGGATACTGTTGCAGCAGTTCGGCTTTCATCTCGTCGAGCCTGTCGATGCGCCGGGCGCACAGCGCCAGGTCGCGCCCCTTGGCGGCGAAAGCACGCGCCATGCCGGCGCCCAGGCCGGAACTGGCGCCCGTGATGAGGATTTTCTGACGAGTCACCCCGGCAGCATATCTACCGCCGTCGTCGCCTACTTGAGCAGCCGCGACATCCGCCGGTCAGCCAGCACCTTGCCACCCGTCTGGCACGTCGGACAGTACTGAAAAGACTTGTCGGCGAACGCAACTTCACGCACGGTGTCCCCACACACCGGGCAGGGCAGGCCGGTGCGGGCATGCACCCGCAGCCCGGAGCGCTTCTCCCCTTTGAGCGTGGCCGCCCCCTGGCCCACGGATCGGCTCACCGCGTCCCGCAGGACGGACACCATCGCGTCGTGCAGGGTGGTGAGCTGCTCGTCGGTCAGCTTGCCCGCGGTCGCGAACGGCGAGATCTTGGCCACGTGCAGGATCTCGTCGCTGTAGGCGTTGCCGATGCCGGCGATCACTTTCTGGTCGGTGATGACCGTCTTGATCCGCCCGGTATTGCCGGCCAGCAATCCGGCGAGATCGTCGGCGCTGAGCTCGAGGGCGTCGGGGCCGAGGGCGGCGATCCCGGGCACCAGTTGCGGATCGTCGACGAGCCACACGGCCAGCCGCTTCTGGGTGCCGGCCTCGGTGAGGTCGAAGCCCGGCGCCTCGCCGGGCTTGCCGAGGTGCACCCGCAGCGCGATCGGGCCCTTGCCCGGCCGCAGCGGCGCCGCGGCCAGCTTGTCGGACCAGCGCAGCCAGCCCGCCCGCGAAAGGTGGGTGATCAGGAACAGCTCTCCCGCCTGCAGCCCGAGATACTTGCCCCAGCGCTGGGCCCCGGTCACCGGCCGGCCGTGCAGCGCGGTGGGCGGCGGGTCGAAGGTTTTCAGCACGGACAGCGCGCCGACATCGACGCGACCGATCGTCAAGCCGACAGCATGGCGGCGTAGATGGTCGGCCAGCGCTTCGACCTCGGGCAGTTCGGGCACGCCCTTCAGTCTGCCGGTCTGAGTAAATAGGTGTCCATGATCCAGCCGTGCCGCGCGCGGGCCTCGGCCCGCACCGCCGCGATGCGTGCCCCGACCTCGCCGACGGCGCCCGCCACCAGCAGCTCGTCGGCGGTGCCCAGGTAGGCGCCCCACCAGATCTGGGTGTCCGGCGGGCAGACCTGGAAGGAGCATTCGGCGTCGAGCATGACGACCGCGGACCCGTGCAGCCCGTGCGCGCGCAGCTTTCGGCCGGTGGTGATGAGGACCGGTTCACCGACCTCGTTGAGCGGGACGCGGTGCCGGGCCGTCAGCGCCTGCACCGCGGTGATGCCGGGGATGACATCGAAGGTGAAGTCGAGCTCGGCGGCTTCGGCCTTGATGGCGTCCAGGATGCGCAGCGTGCTGTCGTACAACGACGGGTCACCCCAGGCCAGGAAGGCGCCGACGCCGTCGGGGCCCAGCTCGGCGGCGATGGCCGCCGCCCACACGCGCGCCCGCGCCGCATGCCAGTCCGAAACGGCCTCGCAGTAATCCCCCCCGAACCCCAAGTCGGTCGACCGTTTGGGATCGGGCAGCTCGACGAAGCGGTAGCCCGGCTCGCGGATGAACCGGGCGCAGATCTGTCGTCGCAGCGCCACCAGGTCGCTCTTCGCCTCGCCCTTGTCCATCGCGAAGAACACCTGGGTGTCGTTGAGCGCCTGGATCGCCTGGACGGTCAGGTAGTCGGGGTCGCCGGCACCGATGCCGATGACGTGAATATGCCGGCTCAATACACTCTCCTGCCCCGAGCTGCTCCACTCAGATTGCCGAATCGAAACCTAAAGGGCCTAGTCGGGACCAAAAGTACCCAGTACCATGGGTACCGTCCGAAGCACCCGATGAAGGGACGCCGGCGCCATGACGACTGCGGTGAGACCAGGTGGGCCGAATCGTGAAGAGTTCTCGGAGCGTCTGCTGCGGGGCTCGGTGAAGAAGTCTTACGAGCCGGTCGTCGACATCGACTGGGACGCACCGCTGGACCCGGACAAGTTCTATTTGCCGCCGCGGCTGGTGTCGCTCTACGGGACGCCGATGTGGGACGAGATGACCCGCGAGCAACAGATCGAGCTGTCGCGCCAGGAGCTGGTCAACACGCTCTCGGCCGGCATCTGGTTCGAGAACATGCTCAACCAGTCGCTGCTGCGGACGATCCTGCACGAGGACCCCACCAGCCGGTCGACCCATTACAAGCTGACCGAGCTGGGCGACGAGACCCGCCATATGGTCATGTTCGGCAAGGCCATCGAGCGCATCGGCGCAAAGCCGGTGCGGCCGAGGCTGTTTCACCGGATGATCATCAACGCGCTTCCGCTGGCGTTTCAGCGCGGCTCGATGCTGTGGGTGGCCGCGCTCATCGGTGAAGAGATCTTCGACTCGCTGCAGCGGCAGATGATGGACGACCCACAGTTGCAACCAATCATTCAGCGGCTTATGCGAATTCACGTCACCGAGGAAGCGCGCCACATCCAGTTCGCCCGCGATGGCGCGCGCAAGCGGGTCGCCGAGATGCCGCGGTTCAACCGCTGGTTCATGGCCAACATCAACGGGCTGGGCGGGTACTTCTTCAATTACCTGTTCAGCAATCCGATCCCGTATGCGCGCACCGGTCTGGACCCGAAACGGGCGCGACGGATCGCGCGGACCAGCCCGCATCGCCGCGACATGCAGGTCGCCGGATTCGCGCCGCTGGCGGCGTTCCTGACCGAGGTGGGCCTGCTGGGCCCCATTGCCCGCCGCGGCTGGAAGCGCAGCAGGTTTCTGTGACGCGGCCGCGCGCCCTGGGCGAGCACCGCCACCCGATAGCCATCCTCGGCGCGCACGCAGGAACTCAGTCGGCATTGCGGGCCGCCGGCGTCACCGACCTTGTGGTCCTGGACGGGCCGGCCTCAGCAGTCCAGTCGAGGTTCGACGACGCCACCGATACCTGGCGGCTGACGAGGGCCGGCGGCGAGGACGTTCAGGCACGGGCCGTCATCGCCGCCGACGGGCCGCCCCTCGTCCCCTGGCTGCCGGACATCGAGGGCCGCGACGACTTCCTCGGCGCGTCGTTTCACGTGGCCGCCTGGGACCCCGACTTCGAACCGTCCGGCAAACGCATCGCGGTCGTGGGCACCGACGCCACGGCCGGCCACCACATCGGCCGGCTCATCGAGGCCGGCGCGTCGGTCACCGTCTTCGCCCGCTCACCGCGTCGCGTGGTCACCGAGGTCCCGCTGTGGTCCTCCCGCGCCAAACGCTGGCTGCGCCGCCGCATCCGACCGGCCGCCGAGCCCCCTTCGGTCAAACTGGCCGGGTCAGCGATCGCGGCGGTGACCGCGTCGGGCCTCCGCACCCGCGACGGCGTCGAGCATCGCATCGACGCCATCGTCTACGGCACCGGGTTCTCGATCCCCAAAGAGCTGGCCGATGGGACGCTCGTCGGTGCCGGCGGGCTGACCATCCGGCAGGCCTGGCACGACGGCATGGAGCCGTTCTACGGAGTGGCGGTTCACGGTTTTCCCAATTATTTCTTCATCACCGGGCCCGACGCCGGCGCGCAGGCGCGCTACGTCGCAGAGTGTCTGCGGCTGCTGGAGCGCACGGCCAGCAGCCGCATCGAGGTGCGCGCCAGCAGCCTGCGGGTGTTCAACGAGCGCGCCCAGCTGCAACCCGAGCAGGCTCCTCCGGTGGCATCCGCCTTCGACCTGTCGTCCAGCGCACCCGAACGCGAGGACACCTATGACGGCGCGGCGACGCTGGAAATCGCCGGCGCCAGCCATCCGGTTCGGGTCCGGCTCGCCGGCCACCTCGACCCGATCGACGGCCGCTACCACTGGCAGGGAACGGTTTTCGGTTCGCCGTTGCGGCCGCTGCCGGACGAGGCGCTCAGGCAGGCGCGGACCGCGACGTTGACGGTGGGTGGTCGCAGCGCCGCCGCGCGCATCGTCGAACAAACGCCGTGGGGCACGCACACGGTGGCCGGAGTGGGCACCCCGCCGTACGCGCCCGCCTGACCGTCACCTTCCCCCTGCTCATCGCGCTGCTTTTCCCGCGCATTCCAGGTGCCTCGTCAAGCCCTAACTGGAAACTCCCCCGGCATCATTGTGAATCGGCGGTTGACAACTCCACCCCGTTGGCTTGGGGCCCGAGGTTCGTGACCCCGGCCGGTAGCTAAGCTAGCTGCCGCGGCGGCGTGACTTGATGATCTCGAGGCGTTCCTTGAGCAGTTCGTCGAGTTCCTCGATCGAGCGGCGTTCCCGCAGCATGTCCCAGTGCGTGCGCGGCACCTTGACCTTCTTGGGTTCGGCCGGGTGACCACCCTCGATCAGGGTGCCCTCCATCCCGTTGCGGCACAGCCAGGTGCCGGGGATCTCAGCGTCGTCGGCAAAGGGGACCTCGAACTCCCCGCCGTTCGCGGTCCGATACCGCGCGACCTGACGTGGCGCTAGGTCGTGGTTGCGGTCAGTCTCGTAGCTCACGGACCCGAGGCGACTGCCTCTCATGACGCGATCAGCCATGATTAACGCTCCGCTGACGCTCCACGTGATCGGCACTAGCGCGCATCCGACCAGACAATCGAAGCAGATCGTGCTCGCCCACACCGTCGGGCAGGGTGTAGGCAAGTTGCCGTAACTCGGCGGCGTAGGTGCGCAAGTCCTGGCGGAGCTGCGCCTCAACGGTGGGCATGATTTCTTCCTGTGGCAGGGATTGACTGAGACGCTCGGACTTCTCGTACAGCCAGGCTTGAAATCTGATGCCGTCCAGCTGTCTATCCGCGATGCACCTGGGGGTGGTTTTTAGCGTCTCCCAACCGCGGCCGCCACCCTACTCCGCTGCCGGGCTGACTGCTGTGCTGCCCCGCCCTATTTCGTGCGTTAGCCGCCGAGCTTGAAGGCCGTTCAACCGGAGGCAAGGACGGCCGGTCCGACATTTCCGAAGGGCGACCACGCCTACCGGCCCAAGCTGGACCGGGACAACGACGGCATCGCCTGCGAGTCCAAGGCCCAACGGCCCTGGCTCGCGGAGGTGCCTAGGAAATTACTAGACGTAACTACTTTCACCGACAAGCCCCCAGCTCAGACTCGCTAAGCGAGCGGCGTGTGTTACCCGACTGGTTGGAAGGATGTGCTCGGTTTAGTCGCGCGGATGATCGCTCCGTGCATTCCGTCGGCGACTTCGTGGGTGAACATGATTGACGCATCGGTGAATCCGGCTGCGGCCAGCCCGTCGAGGTACTCCTGCTTAGACAACGCTCCGGCGATGCAGCCGACGTAGGAGCCGCGTTCGACGCGCTCGGCCGCGCTGAGGTGGCCTTCGGCGACAACGTCGGAGATCCCGATGCGTCCACCGGGGACCAGGACGCGGAACATCTCGGCGAGCACCGCCGGTTTGTCGGCCGACAGGTTGATCACACAGTTGGAGATCACGACGTCAACGGCGGCGTCGGGCAGCGGGATGTCCTCGATGGCGCCCTTGCGGAACTCGACGTTGGTGACACCGGCCTTGGCTTTGTTCTCCTCGGCCAGGGCCAGCATCTCGTCGGTCATGTCGACGCCGTAAGCAAACCCCTGCGGGCCGACCCGGCGCGCCGACAGCAGCACGTCGATGCCGCCGCCAGAACCCAGGTCAAGCACACGTTCACCCGGATGCAGATCAGCGACCGCGGTCGGGTTGCCGCAGCCGAGGCTGGCCGCGAGCGCTTGGGCGGGAATCTCGGATTGCTCGTCGGCGCCGTACATCCCGGCGCCGAAGACGGTGCCAGTATCGGCCGAATCGCTTGACCCGCCGCAGCTCGCCGCGGTGAGGACGTCGCTGTTGGTGTCACCGCTACGCGCCGCGGCGGCCGCGGCGGCGTAGCTCGCCCGGACCTGATCACGCAGCTCGTTGTGTTCGCCGGTCATCCACCCACTCTCCTTCCTTCCATCGACAGGTGCAACCGACGCCGATGCATCCGTGCTGGCGAACGACTCCGCCTCCACGAGCTGTTTGGGGGTGCCCGGAACGTGGTAACCCCGGGGGGTGCGCGTGCTGCGCAGCGGATTCGAACATTATGTTCGGCGCGGTAGAGGCGGGGGCCTCGAACGGGTGGGGACTGGCACGCGCCTCACTCATACCGCGCCGCCTTTGGTGTGCGCCGGGGACATGACCCCTGTGGGCTGCGCTTTCCGAATTAGACTTTTGCCGCTGAGAGCGGATACTCAAGCAGTTGGCCCGGCGGTAATTCGAGGAGCGGTGATGGAACCGGACGACAGGAATCGGCCGGGACTCCGGATTGCGGCGTCCCCTCCGTGTTCGACCCCGCCGGGTGGTATCCGGGCACCCCGACACGATAGGCCCCTGAAGGGAAAGGGTCGCCGTGGCGAGTTCGGTAGCTGAGTCCCCCAGCTCGCTGGCCGTCGAGACGCGGACGGATCAACAGGTGACGATCCTGACCGTCGACGGTGTTCTCGACACCACCAACTCAGCGGCGCTCCGCGACCACATCTTGCAGGCCACGCTGGACGAGCCCGCCGCCGTCATCGTCAACATTTCCGCGCTGAAGGTGCTCGCCGAATTGGCGTGGTCGACCTTCATCGGCGCGCACTGGCAGGTTCGCAGCAATCCCAACGTTCCGATCGTGTTGGTCTGCGCGCACCGCGGGACACGCGAGGCGATCACCCGCAGCGGCGTCGCCTACTTCATGCCGGTGTACTCGACCGAGAAGGCGGCGATGAAGGCGCTCAGTCAGCAGAGCCGGCGCGCCGTGCGTCGCGCCGACGCACCGCTGCCCGCCGACCTGACCAGCCTGCGCGAGTCACGCCGCCTGGTCCGCGAGTGGCTCACCGCCTGGTCACAATCCACGCTCATCCCAGTCGCGCTGGTGGTGGTCAACGTCTTCGTCGAGAACGTGCTGGAACACACCGCGAGCGTTCCCGTGATGCGGATCGAGAGCCATGGCGCGACGGCGACCATCGCGGTGTCCGACAGCAGCCACGCCCCGGCGCTGCGGCTGCCGTCGCCGGCGGCCGGCATCGACGTCTCCGGCCTGGCGATCGTCGACGCGCTGTCACGCACCTGGGGCAGCACTCCCACCTCGGCCGGCAAGACGGTGTGGGCGGTCATCGGGCCCGAGAACCAGCTCTGACGCCTTGTTGTGCTGGGAACCCAAGGACGGGTAGAACTAGAACACGTTCTAATCTCGTGTGACGTCCGGTTTCCAGGAAGGCAGATGACGTGCGGTTCACCTACGCGGAGGCGATGACCGACCATCGGTACTACATCCCGCTGGCCCAGGCGGCCGAAGCGGCGGGATACCACGCCATGACGATCGCCGACAGCATCGCCTACCCCTTTGAGTCCGACTCGAAGTACCCCTACACGCCCGACGGCGACCGCGAGTTCCTGGACGGCAAGGAGTTCATCGAAACCTTCGTGCTGACAGCGGCATTGGGCGCAGTGACGACGAAGCTGCACTTCAACTTCTTCGTCCTCAAGCTGCCCATCCGGCCGCCAGCGCTGGTGGCCAAGCAGATCGGTTCGTTGGCCGCGCTGACCAACAACCGGGTGGGCTTCGGCGTCGGCACCAGCCCGTGGCCGGAGGACTACGAACTGCTGGGCGTCCCATTCGCCAAGCGCGGCAAGCGCATGGACGAATGCATCGAAATCATCCAGGGGCTCACCAGCGGCGACTACTTCGAATTCCACGGCGAGTTCTATGACATCCCCAAGACCAAGATGACACCGGCTCCCACCCAACCGATCCCGGTCTTGATCGGCGGGCATGCCGACGCGGCGCTGCGCCGCGCGGCCCGGCTGGACGGCTGGATGCACGGCGGCGGCGACCCCGAAGAACTCGACGGACTCATCGCCAAGCTCAAGCGGTATCGCGAAGAAGCCGGCAAGACCGGACCGTTCCAGATTCACGTCATCTCGACCGACGCCTACACGGTGGACGGCATCAAACGGCTCGAAGACAAGGGCGTCACCGACGCCATCGTCGGCTTCCGCATCCCCTACATCAAGGGCAAGGACACCGAGCCGCTGGAGAACAAGATCCGCAACCTAGAGATGTTCGCCGAGAACGTGATCGCGAAGGTCTAAGCGGCGGTCGCAAGCGCGGCGTCACAGCGGATCCCACTTCGGAGCCCGCTTCTCCCGGTGTGCCCGGGCCGCCTCGGCCGGATTGTTGGTGAAACCGCTGAGGATCTGGGTGCGGTTCTCGATCTCGATGGCGTGCCGCAAACTGGGCGCGTCCAGCGCCGCGTTGAGGCCGATCTTGGTCTGCCACACGCCGTAGGCGTTATTCTCGGCGATCTCGCGGGCTTTGCGCAGGGCGGTCGACATCAGGTCATCCGGTGCGACGACCTCGTGCACCAGCTTGATGCGGTAGGCCTCGGCCGCGTCGATGATGCGGCCGGTCAGCATGAGTTCGCGCGCCACGCCCGCGCCGACGATTTTCGGCAGCAGGTAGCTGGTGCCCATGTCCATCGACGAGAAGCCCGCCTTGATGAACGCCGACCCGAACCGGGCCTGCTCGGAGGCGACGCGGATATCGGAGACCAGCGCGAACGCCAGCCCTCCGCCGACGGCCACGCCGTTGACCGCGGCAACCACCGGAATGGGCAGCTCGTAGATCCGGGTGAACAGGTCGGCCAGGCGAACCTGGGAGTCGTAGTTGACTTTGAACGGCGGGGTTGACGGCCTGGGCTTGGTCCACGGCTCGCCGGTGCCACTCAAATCGGCCCCGGCGCAAAATCCACGCCCGGCGCCAGTCAGGATCGCGGCCCTGAACTCGCCGCCGCTGAGCACGTCCAGGGCATGGTCCACGCCGTCGATCAGCGATCCGTCGATGGCATTGAGGCGCTCGGGCCGGTTCAGGGTGATGCGGGCGATGTCGTCTTCGAGGGTTTCCAATTCCACTGCGGGCATAGGAGGAACCGTAGGCGACGCGGATGTCCACCGACGGGGCATACCGTGGTTTGGCCGCCACATCGAAGGAGAAACCATGGCACGAACCGAAGGTGACAGCTGGGACCTGGCCAATAGCGTGGGAGCGACGGCCACCATGGTCGCCGCCGCCCGGGCCGCCGCGAGCAAGCGTCCGCAGCCGGTCGTCACGGACGACTTCGCCGAGCCACTGGTGCGTGCCGTCGGATTGGACGTGTTCACCAAGCTGGCCAGCGGCGAACTGGATCCCGACGACCTCGAGAAGGCCGTCGGTTTTCACCGGATGGTCGACACGTTTGCCGCCCGCGCCCGGTATTTCGACGACTACTTCGCCGCAGCCGGCCTGGCCGGGCTGCTCCAGGTGGTGATCGTGGCGTCGGGGCTGGATTCCCGCGCCTACCGGCTGCGCTGGCCGATCGGGACGACGGTGTACGAGATCGATCAGCCCGAGGTGATCGCGTTCAAGACGGCGACGATGTCGGCGATCGGGGCGGCGCCCACCGCCGAGCTTCGCACGGTGGGAATCGATCTACGCGAGGATTGGCCGGCGGCGCTACAGGCAGCGGGCTTCGATCCGGCTCATCCCACGGCGTGGCTCGCCGAGGGGGTGCTCATCGGGTGGCTCCCGCCGGAGGCCGAGGTTCGGCTGTTGGACTCCATCATCCCGCTGTCCGCCGAGGGCAGCCGGTTCGCCGCCGACTACGGAACGGTGATCGGGGCCTCGCCGGAGGCCCAGGAACAGGCCCGGCTCATGACCGAGGGGTGGCGACGGCAGGGCCTCGAGATGGACCTCACCAGCTTGACGTACCCCGGCGAGCACACCGACGTCGCCGCGCATCTGCACGAAAACGGTTGGCATACCACCGAATCCCGGCTCACCGATCTGTTCTCCGCCGCGGGGCTGCCGGAGTTGGGGCAGGCCGCGCAACAGGTTCCGGCCACCACCATCAGGTTCGTGCGGGCCGTACGGCTTTAGCCCGCTCTCAGCCACCGAGCGTGGGGCCTATGCCCACGGCACCAATCATCCTTAGGGCCCACACTCGGCGCCCCGCTTGGCCAGCCACTCGGCCTGCATCACCAGTAGGGCCATGACCTCCAGCTGCGGGGTGTCGGGGTCGAGTTCGCGGTAACGCTGATAGACGTTGACGACGACGCGCTCCGCATCCAGCCAGGTCGCATACTCGCCGAGGTCGATGGTGTCGGCCGCCTCGGACCACGTCAGCCCCCGGCGGTAGGCGGCCTCGGCCTGTTCGGAGACATGCGCGAGATACCCACGGACCGCGCGGATTCCGTCCGGATCGCTGACGGGCCCATGGCCGGGCACCACGGTCGGCGCGTCGAGCGCGATCATCGCGTCGCACGCGGCGATCCAGTTGGCGATCGGGCCGGCCCACACGATGGGGGTGCAGCCGATGAACAGCAGGTCGCCGCCGAAGAGCACTCCCGCGTCGGGCACGTGTACCACGGAATCCGCGGCGGTGTGCGCGGGCCCCAGGTTCAATAGGTCGACGCGCCGCCCACCCACCTCGATGGTCAGCTCGCGGTCAAAGGTCTGACCGGCGTTGCGCACCGTGATGCCGCTGAAGTCGAAGTGCCCGAAGCGGTCTCGCGTGTAGGGGGTCGCGACCGGGCCGAGGTTCGCGGTCTGCGCCATCGCCAGCATCTCTGGTGCCATCCCGTGCGCGATCTCCTCGGCGGTGCCCTGCGCGGCGATGATCCGCACCGAGGCGTCGAGCAGTTGGTTGCCGTGGGTGTGGTCGCCGTTGGAGTGGGTGATCAGCGCGTCGGTGATGGGTGCCAACGAGGTGATATCCCGCATGGCGGTGAGCATTTCGCGGGTCAACGCCAGATCGAACAGGGTGTCGACGAGCAGGGACGCCCCGTCGCCGGCGACCAGCCCGGCGTTGCTCCACCCGTAGCCCCCGTCCGGCAGCGTCCACGCCCACACCCGGTCGGCGACCTCGTGCAGGCCGCGGGTGTAGGGCACCTTGGCGGGCGCCCGGTTCACCCGCCGAGCGCTGGGCGCGGCGTCCGGATTGGGCCGGGGCGCCAACGGCTGCGGTGCGGCGCTGGCGCGCACTGTTTGCCGGGTCTCCCCGAGTCCCTCGACCTGGAGTGTGACGACGTCGCCGTCGTGCAGCCAGCCGGGAAACGAGTCCAGCGCCGTCGGGTTCAGGTGCTCGACCAGCGTGCAGGTTGGCACGGTGCCGGAGCCGATGACGTCGCCGGGGGCGAGCGTCACGCCGCGCGAGGCGTAGGAGATGACTTCGCCGAAACTCCAATCCATTTGGGCGGTCGACCCCGACCCGATCACCGCGTCGTTGACCAGGGCGGTCACCCGCAGGTCAAGCCTGCCGTCCCGGCGATACGGCTCGAGCTCGTCGGGGGTCACCAGGTACGGGCCCAGAGTGACGCCGCTGTCTTTACCCTTGCCCTGCCCGATCCCCAGCTGGCTTTCCATCTGCTGCAGGTCGCGCGCGGACCAGTCGTTGAAGATCGTATAGCCGATGATGGCCCGTTCGGCTTCGTCGACCGAAAGGTTCCGCCCGCCGGCTCCGATGACCGCGGCGATCTCCAATTCGAAGTCCTGCCAAGCGCTTCCGGGTGCGGTGGGGGCGTCGTCGTAGGGACCCAAAACCGTTGCCGGGCAGGCGAAATAAAACGCCGGTATGCGATACCACGTGTCGGCGAGCATGCGCCCGGCACCCAGCGCGGCCTGGCAGTTGCGCATGTGATCCAGAAAGCACAGCGAGTCGCGAATGGACGGCGGGCGCGGGATCGGCGCCAAGAGCCGCACCGCACCCAGGGGCACTGTCGCCGCCGGGGCACGCAGCGCGTCCTCGCCGGCCGCGCGCAACCCGTCGGCGCCGCGGCCGATTAGGTCGAGCAGCGTCACGCCCGCGGGCATCGCGTAGATGGCGTCGCCGGAGAGCACCCCGGTGCGTTCACCATCGGCGTCAAGGTAGGTCACCCATTTCATTCGCGCACCACCTCACTCGGTTCTTTGTCCGGCCGCAGCCCACGCCAACTCGACTGGCGCAACCGGTCATCGGGGGTCCACTCGCTGTAGCGCACTTCCCCCACCAGCACCGGCTCGACGTACGTCACGCCCCTGGCCTCGCTGCGGGGAAGCGGTGGGGTGAAGGGTGATTGGTCGGTGTGCAGCGGTGCCAGGGTTTTCTTCAGGCTCGCCAGGTCACGATCGGTGAACCCGGTACCGACCCGCCCGGCGAAATGCAGGCCGCCATCGGTCGGGATGCCCATCAGCAGTGAGCCGATGCCGCTGCTGCGTCCGCCCTCCCCGGCCTTCCAGCCGCCGATGACGATTTCCTGGGTGTTCCAGTGCTTGTCCTTGATCCAGGATGCCGAGCGCCGGCCCGGCTGGTAGGTGGAGTCGCGTTTCTTGGCGACCACGCCCTCCCAGCCATGCTTGCCGGAGTGCTCCAGCGCCTGTTTCCCGTCGCCCGGCAACAACTCGGGGACGATGAGGTCGCTGCCACTGGCCAGTGTTTCCAACAACTTTCGGCGGTCCTGGTAGCGGGCCCGCAGCAGCGAACGGCCGTCGAGATACAGCACGTCGAACGCCCAGAATTCCACGCGGCTGCCGCGGCCCCGGTTCTGCATCGCGTGGAAACTGGGCACCCCGGAGGCGTCCAGGACGACGGCCTCGCCGTCGAGCACCACGTGATGGTCGGCGAGATCGGCTGCCAGCGCACGCATTTGGGGGTATTCGCTGGTGACCTCGCGGCCGCGGCGGGACCGTACCCGCAGGGCGCCGTGGTCGATTTCGACCAGCAGGCGGTAGCCGTCCCATTTGCCTTCGAAGGCCCACTGACTCGCCTTGCACGCCGCGACCGAGCCGTGGGTGGCAAGCATGGGCGCTATCCCGTCGAAGTCGAAGACCTGCTGGTCCTTCATCCGGTGCGCCAGCCACTGGTTACCGCTGGTCTGGATCAGCGCATAGCGGCCGGAGACCTTGCTGCCGCGCAGGTTGACGATGACCTCATCGTCGCGAAACTTCTCCGCCTCGTAGGTTCCGGAGTCCCAGATGATCACCTTCCCGGCGCCGTACTCCCCTTTGGGGATGTTGCCCTCGAAGGTGGCGTATTCCAGCGGATGATCCTCGGTGTGTACCGCCAGGTGGTTCACCGAGGTGGTTTCGGGCAGGTTCTTCGGCACGGCCCACGACACCAGCACGCCGTCGCGCTCGAGCCGGAAGTCGTAGTGCAGCCGGCGGGCGTGGTGTTCCTGGATGACGAAGGAATTGCCTTGGCCCGTGGTCGGTTTCGTCCGCGGAACCGGTTCTGGGGTCTTCGACGCGTCCCGCATGCTGCGGTACTTGGTCAATTTGTCCGAGACGGCGACGTCGCTGTCCAGCGCCTCCAGTAGATCGCCGTCGCGCGTGACCCGGGCCAACACCTCGTCGTAGCGCAATTGGCGCAGCGACGCCGGGGCGCCGATCTCGTCCCAGGTGCGCGGCGCCGCGACCGTCGGATGTTCGCGTCCGCGCAACGAATACGGTGCGATGGTCGTTTTGGTGCCGTTGTTCTGGCTCCAGTCGAGGAACACCTTTCCCGCCCGCAAGCTGCGGGTCATGGCCGACGTGACCAGCTTGGGCATTGACTTTTCCAGTTGCTGGGCAACCCGTTTCGCCAACACCGTCGCGCCCTTGGTGCTCACCGGCTCGACCAGCGGTGCGTAGAGGTGCAGGCCCTTGCTGCCGCTGGTGAGCGGGAACAGGGTCAGCCCGATCCCGGCGATGAGATCGCGCACGGCGTGGGCCACCTCGGCCAGCTGAGCCATGGTCACGCCTTCACCGGGGTCGAGGTCGAACACCAATCTGGTGGCCGGCCCGGGTTTGAGCACTTCCGCCTTGCTTCGGGTCCACTCGGCGGCGAACCGCCACTGCGGCACGTGCACTTCCAGCGCGGCCTGCTGCGCGATCCAGGCCAGCCCCTCGGGGCTGTCGATGATTGGATACGTCGTGGTTCCGGACCGGTGCGTGACGCTGGCGCGTGGCAGCCAATCCGGCGCCGACGAGGCCAGCTGCTTCTCGAAGAACGAATCCTGCTCGACGCCGTTGGGCCAGCGCTTGCGGGTGGCCGGGCGTCCCGCGATGTGCGGGATCATCACTTCGGCGATCCGGGTGTAATAGTCGAAGACGTCGCGCTTCGTGGTTCCGGTGGCGGGGTAGAGCACCTTGTCGGCGTTGGTCAGCCGCACCCGGGGGCCCGCCGTCGCACTCATAGTGTCAACGTACGTCGTCTGACGTGAGTTGTGGCCCGAGCTGTGGGCACAAGCAAACTGGCGCTAGCTGCTCGGCAGGCTTCGATGCGGTCACAAGCTGCGGCGCAATGGCCCCGCGTCCTGTTGGCCGGCGAACAGTATGGGCATACTGACTTACATGCGCTCCATCTGGAAGGGCTCGATCGCATTCGGGCTGGTCAACGTCCCGGTCAAGGTGTACAGCGCCACCCAGGACCACGACATCAAGTTCCATCAGGTGCACGCCAAGGACAATGGCCGCATCCGGTACCAACGCGTGTGCGAGGTGGACGGCGAGGTCGTCGAATACCGTGACATCGCGCGGGCCTTCGAATCCGATGACGGTCAGACGGTCATCATCACCGACGACGACATCTCCACCTTGCCCGAAGAACGCAGCCGCGAGATCGAGGTGCTCGAGTTCGTGCCGGCCAGCGAGGTCGACCCGATGTTGTTCGACCGCAGTTACTTCCTGGAGCCCGATTCCAAGTCGTCGAAATCCTATGTGCTGCTCGCCAGGACGCTGGCGGAGACGGACCGGATGGCGATCGTCCACTTCACGCTGCGCAACAAGACCCGGCTGGCGGCGTTGCGCGTCAAGGACTTCGGCAAGCGTGACGTGATGGTGGTGCACACCTTGTTGTGGCCCGACGAAATCCGCGATCCGGACTTCCCGGTTCTCGACAAGAAGGTCGAGATCAAGCCCGCCGAACTCAAGATGGCCGGTCAAGTGGTGGAGTCGATGGCCGAAGACTTCAACCCCGACCGCTATCACGACACCTACCAAGAGCAGCTGCAAGAGCTGATCGAGGCGAAACTCGAAGGCGGCGAAGCCTTTACCACCGAGGAGCAACCGAAGGAACTCGATGAGACCGAGGACGTCGCCGACCTGTTGGCCAAGCTGGAAGCCAGCGTGAAGGCGCGCTCCGGTGACGGAAAGGCTCCCGCCAAGAAGGCACCGGCGAAGAAAACGGCCGCCAAGAAGACCACGGCGAAGAAGGCACCGGCCAAGAAGGTCGCGTCGAAATCCTGACGCGGGCCCAGTGGGGGCTCAGCGCCGGCGGGTCGCCAGGAACCGGGTAGCACCCGCGATCAGGTTGATCACGGCGACCATGATGATCAGGCTCAGCGCCGCACCCCAGATGCGCAGGAAGCCGGCGTGCTCGGGATTGGTGAGTTCGGTGTAGATCAGCAGCGGCAGCGAGGCCATGTTGCCGTGGAAGATGTCGACGTTGATCGAGCGGCTGTATCCGACCAGCACCAGCACTGGGGCGGTTTCGCCGATCACCCGCGCGACCGACAACAAGACTCCGGAGACGATGCCGGGCATCGCGATCGGGAACACGATCCGCACGATGGTCTTCCACTTGGGAACGCCGAGCGCGTAGCTGGCTTCGCGCAGATCGTCGGGCACCAACCTGAGCATCTCCTCGGCGGACCGCACCACCACCGGCAGCATCAGCAAGACCAGCGCCAGCGAGACGGCGAACGAGCTCTGCTGGAATCCCAGGGTGGCGATCCAGAGGCTGAAGACGAACAGCGCCGCCACGATGGAGGGCACCCCGGCGAGCACGTCGACCATGAACGTCGTCAGCCGCACCAGCCGGCTGGAACCGTATTCCACCAGGAAGACCGCGGTCATCAATCCCAGCGGCACGGACAGCAGGGCGGCCACCCCGGCCTGTACCACGGTTCCGTACAGCGCGTGATAGATGCCGCCGGCGAACTGCTCCGGCAAGATCCCGCGCAGCGAGTGGGTCCACCAACCCGTCCGGGTTACCGCGTACCAACCCCGGGCCACCACGACCGACAGCACCCAGGCCAGCGGCACCAGCGCGATGAGGAACGAGGCGATGAAGAAGATGGTCGCGGCATTGTTGGTGATCCGGCGCCGGATGCTGACGGGCCGGAAGGCCTGGGTTTTGACCGGCCGGTCAAACGCTTCGACCGCGGAGGTCATGAGCGCAGCTCCTCCCCATCGCTTCGTGCCCCGCGAGCGGGCGGTACCCCCACTGCATCGTCGGCGGCGCGGGTCATCCGTTGACCTTCCCGCCGGCGATCGCACGAGCCAATGCGTTGACGACGAACGTCAAGACGAACAACGCGAATCCCGCCGCGATGTAGGCCCCGGTGGGCAGCGGTTCACTGAATTCGGCTGCCGCGGAGGCGATCTTCGAGGCGAACGTGTAACCGCCGTCGAACAGCGACCAATTCCCCGGGCGTGCGGCGGAGCGCAAAATGATCAGCACCGCCACGGTCTCGCCGAGCGCGCGGCCCAACCCCAACATCGACGCCGCGATGACACCGCTGCGGCCGAACGGCAGCACGGTCATCCGTACCACCTCCCACTTGGTGGCACCCAGCGCTTGCGCCGCTTCCATCTGGATGTGCGGGGTCTGCCGGAACACTTCACGCGAGACCGACGTGATGATCGGCAGGATCATCGCCGAAAGCACGATGCCCGCGGTGAAGATGGTGCCGCCACCGGCCAGCGACACGTTGCCCTGCTTGAACAGGAACAACCAGCCCAGGTTGCGATTGAGGAACTCCGCGACGGGCTCGATCTTGGGCGCCAGCACGAAGATGCCCCACAACCCGAAGATGATCGAGGGCACCGCGGCCAACAGGTCGACGATCGCCCCGAACGGGCGAGCCAGCCGCTTGGGCGCATATTGGGTGAGAAACACCGCGATCCCGACCGCCACCGGCACCGCCAGCACAAGCGCGGTGAGCGAACTCAGCACCGTGACCATCAACAGGTCGCGGATGCCGAAGGCGAGCTTCCCCGGGTCGGTCGTGCTGAACTGGGCGCTGGTGAAGAAATTCGCGTGGTTGACCCGCAACGACGGGACGGCACGAATCAACAGGAACACCGCGATCAGCAGGATCGCGACCACGATCGTCGAACCGGCAGCGGCAGCCGTCAGCTTGAACAGTCGATCGCCGCGCCGGGCTGACGGCGAACTAAGCGCCTTCAGCCCGGTTTTTTGCGGGGCCGACGGGCTGACTACCGCTCCTCGGGTCACGACCACCTCAAATCACGTGATGGCGTTGATCGAAGCCGACAGTCTCGACTTGAACGAATCCGGGATGGGAATGTACCCATTGTCGGCCAGGCCACTCTGCCCCGCACCGATGGTACTTTCCAGGAACGCTTTGACCGCCGTGCCGACCTGGGAATCGGGATACTTCGAGCACACGATCTCGTACGTCGCCAGCACGATCGGGTAGGACCCGGGTTGGGTCGGCTTGTAGAAGGAGAGCGTGTCGAGCACCAGGTCGTTGCCCTGCCCGCTGATCTTGGCCCCAGAAATCGTTTTGCCGACCGAGTCAGCGCTGATCGCCACGGCGTCCGGACCGGCCGGGGTGACGACCTTGGCCATGTTCAATTTCTGTGCCTGAGCGAACGACCATTCGTTGTAGGTGATCGACCCCTCGGTAGCCTTGATCGCCGCCGACGTACCGTCGTTACCCTTGGCCCCCTCGCCGACTCCGCCCTTGAAGGTCTTCCCGGCGCCCTTGCCCCACGCGCCATCGGAGGCGGCGTCGAGGTACTTCTGAAAATTGTCCGTGGTGCCGGATTCGTCGTTGCGGAACACCACATGAATGGGCTCGGCGGGCAACGTGACACCGGAGTTCAGCGCCGCAACGGCCGGGTCATTCCAGGTCGTGATGGCGCCGTTGAAGATTTTCGCCGCTGTGGGACCGTCAAGGCTCAGCGAACCCACGCCCTTGACGTTGTAGGTAATCGCGATCGGACCGAACACCACCGGCAAATTCCACGCCGGCGAACCGCAACGCTGCTGCGCCGCAGCGTATTCCTTGGCAGCAAGCGGGGAGTCCGAGCCGCCGAAATCGGTTTGGTTGCCGTTGAATTCACTAATTCCCGCGCCCGAGCCGTTGGCCGTGTAATTCAACGTCTGGCCGGGGCAAGCCTGTTCGAAGGCGTTCACGAAGCGCGTCATCGCGTTGGCCTGGGCAGTCGACCCGCTGGCCTTCAACGTCTTCTTCCCGCCACAGCTAACCTTGCCCGACGACGAGCCGCTCGTCGCGCTTCCGCCACTGGCATTGTTGTCACTTCCGCACCCTGACAACGCCAGCGCACCAGCGGTCACGACGCTCAGCGCGGCACCGAATCGGTTGAGTTTCAAGTCACTTCCTAACGGTAGGGATGAAACATGATTGCCGACGTTCTCCTAGCCGCTGTCCGGCGACCAGCCGTCTCTCGCAGCAACGAAGCTAACAGCAAGAAGGTTAACGTTGGGCAAATAACTGTCGGCCGATTGTCGCTGGCCAAGACGGCTTGGCGGGGGGCCGCACGCCATTGAGAGGAGGCTCACGAAATGGCGTCGATCGCCGCCGACAAACGGGGCTTGAACGAGTCGGGAACGGGAATGTAGCCGTTGCCCACCAAGCCGTTCTGCCCTGCCCCGATGGTGCTCCGCAGGAACGCCTTGACGGCCGCAGCGACCTGGGGATCTGGGTATTTCGAGCAGACGATCTCGTAGGTCGCGAGCACGATCGGGTAGGACCCGGGCCGGGTCGGCTCGTAGAAGGAGAAGGTGTCGACGACCAAGTCGTTGCCCTCTTCGCTGAAGGTGGCGCCGGAGATCGTTTTGCCGACCGAGTCGGCGCTGATCGCCACCGCGTCCGGGCCGGCCGATGTGATGATCTTGGCCATGTTGAGTTTTTGCGCCTGGGCGAACGACCACTCGTTATAGCTGATCGACCCCTCGGTAGCCCTGACCGCCGCCGACGCGCCGTCGTTGCCCCTGACCCCCTCACCGACACCGCCATTGAATGACTTCCCGATGCCTTTGTCCCAGACGCCGTTGGCCGCGGAGTCCAGGTATTTCTGAAAATTGTCTGTTGTACCGGACTGATCGTTGCGAAAGATCACCCGAATCGGCTCGGCGGGAAACGCGACGCCCGGATTCAACGCCCGAATCGCCGGATCGTTCCAGGCCGTGATGGCACCCTTGAACACTTTCGCGGCCGTAGGACCATCCAGATTCAACGAAGTCACGCCGGTGACGTTGTAGGTAATGGCGATCGGACCGAACACCACCGGCAAATTCCACGCCGGCGAACCGCAGCGCTGCCGCGCCGCAAAGTATTCGATGGGAGCCAGCGGCGAGTCCGATCCCGCGAAATCCGTTTGATTCCCGGTGAATTCGTCAATCCCCGCCCCGGACCCGTTGGGCGTGTAGTTCAGCGTCTGGCCCGGGCAGGCCTGCTCGAACGCGTTGATGAAGCGGGTCATCGCGTTGGCCTGGGCGGTCGACCCGCTGGCCTTCAGCGCCTTCGTCCCGCCACAGCTCACTTTGACGGGCGATGTGCCCGGCCCGGAACCCTCCCCCGCCGCGTTGTCATTAGTCCCGCAGCCCGACAGCACCAGAGCAACCACGGCCAGAACACTCAGCGCAGCGCTAGATCGGTTCAGTCCCAATGAGATCCCCAACGGGGAAGATCAAGCATGCTCGCCACCATTCAATAGCCGCTGCGCGCCGGCCAAACTGTCAGCACTAAGGCTAACGCCGGACGAATGTTCTCGCAGGGGACGCGAGACGCGGCGAGACCGTCGGGTCACGGCGTCCGACCAGAATTTCGACCGGCCCGGTTCGGATGGGTAGGGAGTGGGGCGCGGGGCGTTACATTGGCCCGTCCATATGCAAAAGTAGAACCTGTTCCAGAAATGCCGCATCCGAGACGGCGGTGCTTGCTACCGTGTCGGCTGACAACTTGGGCGAAGAGAGGCCGCAATGATCCTTGACAGATTTCGTCTCGACGACAAAGTCGCCGTCATCACCGGTGCCGGTCGCGGCCTCGGGGCGGCCATCGCGCTGGCTTTCGCCGAGGCGGGCGCCGATGTCCTCATCGCCTCGCGAACGGAATCACAACTAGAAGGCGTCGCCGAACAGGTCCGCGCCGCCGGTCGACGCGCCCACATCGTCGCCGCCGACCTGGCCCACCCCGAGGCGACCGCCGAGTTGGCCGGCCAGGCCGTCGACGCCTTCGGGAAACTAGACATCGTCGTCAACAACGTCGGCGGGACCATGCCCAACACGCTGCTGACCACCTCGACCAAGGACCTCAAGGACGCATTCACCTTCAACGTCGCCACCGCCCACGCGCTGACCGTCGCGGCGGTGCCCCTGATGCTCGAGCACTCGGGCGGCGGCAGCATCATCAACATCACGTCCACCATGGGCCGGCTGGCCGGACGCGGCTTCGCCGCCTACGGCACGGCCAAGGCCGCGCTGTCCCACTACACCAGGCTGACCGCGCTGGACCTGTGCCCGCGCATCCGGGTCAACGCGATCGCGCCTGGGTCGATCCTCACCTCCGCGCTGGACGTGGTCGCGTCCAACGACGAGCTGCGCGCGCCGATGGAGAAGGTTACGCCCATGCGCCGCCTCGGCGATCCCGTCGACATCGCCGCCGCCGCAGTGTATTTGGCGTCTCCGGCGGGTAGCTTCCTGACCGGTAAGACGCTGGAGGTCGACGGTGGCCTCACCTACCCCAATCTCGACATCCCCGTCCCGGACCTGTGACCCCCGACCGCTAAGGAGCCCGTCATGCCCATACCCGTCGTTCAATTGGGCACCGGCAATGTCGGCGTCCACGCGCTGCGAGCGCTCATCACCAACCCGGAGTTCGAGCTCACCGGCGTCTGGGTGTCATCGGACGCCAAGGCCGGCAAGGACGCGGCAGAGCTTGCCGGACTTCCCGATTCGACCGGCGTGCTGGCCAGCACCGACCTGGACGCCGTGCTTGCCACCGGACCGCAATGCGCCGTCTACAACGCACTGGCAGACAACCGGTTACCCGAGGCGTTGGAGGACTACCGGCGGGTCCTGGCGGCCGGAATCAACATCGTCGGTAGCGGCCCGGTCTTCCTGCAATATCCGTGGCAGGTGATTCCCGAGGAACTCATCAAGCCCATCGAAGACGCTGCGCGCGAAGGGAATTCAAGCGTCTACGTCAACGGGATCGATCCCGGCTTCGCCAACGACCTGCTGCCGATGGCGCTGGCCGGCACCTGTCAGAACATCCAGCAAATTCGCTGCATGGAGATCGTCGACTACGCCACCTATGACAGCGCCGCGGTCATGTTCGACGTGATGGGCTTCGGGAAGCCGCTTGACGATATTCCCATGCTGCTGCAGCCCGGCGTGCTCAGCCTGGCGTGGGGGTCGGTGGTTCGGCAACTGGCGGCCGGCCTGGGCATTTCGCTCGACTCGGTCACGCAGGAGTACGTGCGCGTGCCGGCGCCGGAGGACTTCGACATCGCGTCGGGGCATATCCCCAAGGGCAGCGCCGCCGCACTGCGCTTCGAGGTGTTCGGCATGGTCAACGGCGACCCCGTCGTCGTCCTCGAGCACGTCACGCGGCTGCGCGAGGACCTGTGCCCCGAGTGGCCGCAGCCCGCCCAGCACGGCGGGTCCTACCGCATCGAGGTCACCGGCGAACCGTCCTACGCCATGGACATCTGCCTGAGCAGCCGCAAGGGCGACCACAACCACGCCGGGTTGGTCGCCACCGCGATGCGTGTGGTCAACGCGATCCCCGCGGTGGTGGCCGCCGCGCCGGGAATCGTGACGACGCTTGACCTGCCCCTGATCACCGGCAAGGGGCTCTACCTGCCCGGGTGATCACCGCCGCGTAGCCGACGCTATAGATATACGTGACCGAATCCCGGGCGGCCTTCCCGTTTGCCCGGAGTCTTCGGCTAGCCTCACTTTCTTATTCGGCCGTGTGAATCGAGGGCGACACGTTGACGCAGAGCAGCCAGGACTCGCTCAAAAGCAGCTGGTATCTGCTCGGGCCTGCCTTCGTCGCCGCGATCGCCTATGTCGATCCGGGCAACGTCGCCGCCAACGTCAGCTCCGGCGCGCAATTCGGGTACCTGCTGCTGTGGGTCATCGTGGTGGCCAATGCGCTGGCCGGCCTGGTGCAGTACCTGTCGGCCAAGCTCGGCCTGGTGACCGGACGCTCGTTGCCCGCGGCCATCGGCAAGCGGATGAGCCGTCCGGTCCGGCTGGTCTACTGGGTCCAGGCCGAACTGGTGGCGATCGCAACCGACATGGCCGAAATCGTCGGCGGCGCAATCGCCTTGCGGATCCTGTTCGATTTGCCGCTGTTGCTTGGGGGGATCATCACCGGGCTGGTGTCCCTGCTGCTGCTGGGCATCCAGGACCGGCGCGGGCAGATCATCTTCGAGCGCGTCATCACCGGCCTGCTGCTCGTCATCGCCATCGGCTTCGCGGCCAGCTTCTTCGTGAAGACGCCGCCGCCCGATGCGGTGCTCGGCGGGCTGGTGCCGCGATTCCGCGGCACCGAAAGCGTGCTGCTTGCCGCCGCCATCCTGGGCGCCACCGTGATGCCCCACGCGGTGTACATGCATTCCGGGTTGGTCCTCGATCGACACGGGCATCCCGTCGAGGGCCCACCTCGACGCCTGTTGCTGCGGGTCACCCGGTTGGATGTCGTGCTGGCGATGGCCGTCGCGGGAACCGTGAACGCCGCGATGCTCCTGGTCGCCGCGATCAACCTGCAGCACCGCGACATCAGCGCGTCCATCGAGGGCGCCTACGCCGCGATTCACAACACACTGGGCGCGACCATCGCGGTGCTGTTCGCCATCGGGTTGCTGGCCTCCGGGCTGGCATCGTCCTCGGTGGGCGCCTACGCCGGTGCCATGATCATGCAGGGGCTGTTGCACCGCAGGATTCCGATGCTGATGCGCCGCTTGATCACCGTGTGCCCCGCGCTGGTGATCCTTGCGGTCGGGTTCGACCCCACCCGCGCGCTGGTGCTCTCCCAGGTTGTGCTGTCGTTCGGGATACCGTTCGCGGTCCTTCCGCTGGTGAAGCTGACCAGTGACCGCGAACTGATGGGCAGCGACACCAATCATCCCGTCACGACGATTATTGGCTGGGCCGTCGGCGTAATGATTAGTCTGCTTAACATGGTGCTCATCTGGCTGACGGTGACTGGCTAAATGCCGGCCCGCCGGCACGCCTACTTCGCATATGGGTCGAACCTGTGCGTCAGGCAGATGGCGTTGCGGTGTCCCGAGGCCGCCGACCCGCGGCCGGCGGTGCTGTCGGATCACGACTGGCTGATCAACCAGCGCGGCGTGGCCACGGTCGAACCGTGGGCCGGTAATCAGGTGCATGGCGTGGTCTGGCAGATCTCCGATGGCGACCTGGCCACCCTCGATAGCGCCGAGGGCGTGCCGGTCCGCTACCGGCGCGACCGGCTGACCGTGCACACCGACGACGGGCCGTCGCCGGCCTGGGTCTACATCGATCATCGGGTGACACCGGGTCCGCCCCGACCGGGCTACCTGCCCAAGATCATCGACGGCGCCGTGCAGCACGGGTTGCCGCAGCGCTGGATCGACTTCTTGCGGCGCTGGGATCCCTCCCGCTGGCCACGGCGGACGTCGGCGTCGGCGTCGGCGTCGGGGCCAGCACCGCAATCGCTATCAGCGTTGCTGAGCGAGCCCGGGGTGACCGAGGCCAGCCAATTGCGTTCGCGTTTCGGCTTTCTCGCCATCCACGGCGGCGGGCTGGAAGAGATGACCGACGTGATCGCCGAACGCGCCGCCGACGCCGCCAACGCGTCGCTGTATGTGCTGCGTCATCCCGACCAGTACCCGCACCATCTACCGTCGGCATTGTTCGACCCGGCCGAGTCGCCGCGGCTCGCCGAATTCCTCGACCATGTCGACGTTGCCGTGTCGCTACACGGCTACGGCCGCATCGGGCGCAGCACGCAACTGCTGGCCGGCGGCCGCAACCGCGCTTTGGCCACGCACCTGGCCCGGCACATTCGGTTGACCGGCTATCGGGTGATCACCGACCTCGAGGACATCCCGCCGGAGCTGCGGGGTCTACATCCGGGCAACCCAGTGAACCGCGTGCGCGGCGGCGGGACCCAGCTGGAGCTGTCCCCCCGCGTGCGCGGCATCAGCCCGCGCAGCCCGCTGCCCGGCGACGACGGCCTGTCACCGGTCACCAGCGCCCTTGTGCACGGCCTGGTGGCCGCGGCTCGTACCTGGTAATTGTCCTGATCTGTTGAATGGAGTTGTTGGTGGCCAAGGATTTTCGCTTCGGAATGAGCATGCGCTTCATCAAATCGCGCGCAGCATTCGTCGACAAGGTGAAGCAGGCGGAAGATATCGGATTCGATGTTCTGTGCGTGCCAGACCATCTCGGCGCAGTGGCCCCTATTCCGGCACTGACGGCGGCCGCCATGGTTACCGACAAGCTCAAGCTGAGCATGTATGTGCTCAACGCCGCCTTCTACAAGCCGGCCCTCCTCAGCCGGGACCTGGGCGACCTCGACAAGCTCAGTGACGGCCGTCTCGAGATCGGGCTCGGCACTGGCTACGTCAAGGAAGAGTTCGATGCCGCCGAGCTCCCCTACCCCAGCGCCGGCGCCCGGGTCGACTACCTCAACCACATGACGAACTACCTGAAAGAACATCACCCGACGACACCGATCCTCATAGCCGGCAACGGCGACCGGGTGCTGACCATCGCCGCCCAGCACGCCGACATCATCGGGCTGACGGGTTCGAGGGTGAAAGAGGCCGACGACCCGCTGACCGAACGCGTCGAGTTCGTCCGCAACGCTGCCGGCGACCGATTCGATGCGCTCGAATTGAACCTCGCGATCACGGCGGTGCCCACCGAGGGCCAGAGCCTGCCCGACCTGACGATGACCCGTAGGTACGCGCCGGGATTGTCCGACGAGGAAATCCTGGCCATGCACTCCGTGCTGACCGGGTCACCCCGTGAAATGGCCGACACGCTGTCGGAGTACCGCGAGAAGTACGGCGTGACGTTCATTACCGTCCAGGACAACCACATCGGCAACTTCGCGAAGGTCATCGCGGAGCTGCGCTGATCGACTCGCTGCAGCGTCGCTCTGACGTCGGCGAGCTCAGCCGGTCCCAATCATCCGGCGATGATTGCCGGCCAAGTCGATCTCGAGAAAGTCATCTGCCCGCGCAACAACACGAATCCCAAACCGGCGGCTGGCGTGCTCGATCGTTGAGCGGAGCCATGCGGCGTCATTATGGGATGCACGCTCGAGTCGCATCTGGCGCACGCGCAACGGAATCATCGTCAACGAGACCAGTTCACCGTTGGCGGGATCCGTCCGAGTCAAATAGAGAAGCCTGAGTTCGCCGCGGAATGACTCGTGCCCGCCGATGCCTTCGTAGTCGTCGATGACGTCGCCGCAGCCATACAGGATGGGTCTGCCGCGGTAGATCTCGATCGGCCTGGCGTGGTGCGAGGAGTGACCGTGCACGATGTCGACGCCGGCATCGATCAGCCGGTGCGCGAAGGCGATTTCACTTTGCCCTATCCCGTAACCCCAATTGGATCCCCAGTGCACCGAAACGATGGCGACATCGCCGTCGCGTTTCTGGGCCAGCACCTCCGCCGCCACCTCGTCGGCGACGTCCCGCACCGGGGCATCCCGAATCAGCCACACCCCGGGCTTATCGTGGTGCGCCGCCCACGACGCAGGAACGCCTGCCGACTGCATCGCCACCGAGCCCACCGTTACCCGGTATTCGTCGCGAACGTCGACCACCGCCGGTTGGCGTGCGGTAAGCAAGTCGGCGCCGGCTCCAACGCCGTGGATTCCCACCCCAGCGAGGGCCGATACGGTCTCGGCCAGCCCCTGGTAACCGAAATCGAGAATGTGGTTGTTGGCCAGTGCGCAAACGTCCGGCCGCAACGCCGTCAGCGCCGGCAGGTTGTCCGGGTGCATTCGATAGCAAACCGCTTTGCCGTCGGCGAATTCGCCACAGCCGGTGATCGTTGTCTCCAGGTTGATCAGCCGAATGTCCGGAGCGGCCTCGTCGAGGAGCGTCAGCACCTCGCCCCAGGGCCAACGCCAATCGACCGGACGTGGAATCGGCCCATTGGCTCGCTCGGCCAGCCGGACATACCCCCCGGCATCGCGCAAATACCGCTCGCGCAATTCCGGATCACCGGGATGGGGCAGGATCTGATCGACGCCTCGCCCGAGCATGACGTCACCACCCAATAGCACCGTCACCGCGCCGGAGTTACGCGAGGAGCCCGGTGAGTGGTCCGTCTCCACTGCGCCGACGCTAGGTGGCCGGAAGTCGCCAGTCAGGAGGCGTTGGTCCCCGCGGGAGTGGCCTTCCGGCCCTTCGGTGCGCCGGCGGGTCGCGACACACTCAGGAGATGGCACAGATGGACCGCGGTGGTGATTACGGGAGGCCGCTGGTGCAACGGCTGGCTTCGTTGCGCGGCGACCCGAGGCTGTTCGACGATCGTGTTGACGCCGGACGACATCTGGCCGAGAGCCTGGAATCCTTGCGCGGCCAAGACGTTGTGGTGCTGGGCCTACCGCGCGGCGGGGTGCCGGTGGCCTTCGAGGTCGCCAAGGCACTGCAGGCCCCGCTCGATGTATTGGTGGTACGCAAGCTCGGGGTCCCGTTTCAGCCCGAATTGGCCTTCGGTGCGATCGGTGAGGGCGGGGCACGAGTGATCAACGACGCCGTGGTGCGTGAAGCCCACCTGTCCGCCGACGAAATGGCCGCCGTCGAGACGAAGCAGCGGGCCGAGTTGGCTCGTCGCTCGGAAAGGTTCCGCAGTGGGCATGACCCGATCCCCCTGGCGGGACGGACCGCGGTGATCGTCGATGACGGCCTCGCGACCGGCGCGACGGCGAAAGCCGCCTGCCAGGTGGCCCGAGCCCAGGGCGCGAGCAGGGTCGTGTTGGCCGTTCCGATCGGCGGAAGCGACGTCTTTGCAAGATTCGCCGGGTACGCCGACGAAGTGGTCTGCTTGCACAGTCCCGAGTTCTTCTTCGCCGTCGGCCAGGGTTACCGCAACTTCACCCAGACTTCCGACGACGAAGTGGTCGCGCTCCTCGATCGCGCCCGAAACGGTTCTCGCGAGCCGTCGGCCGATGCCGCCTCGGCCGACCCGCCGTTGCGCGACGAGGAAGTCAGGGTCAGCGCCGGTTCAGTGTCGGTAGCAGGGCATCTGACGATCCCCGAGCATCCAGTCGGCGTGGTGGTGTTCGCACACGGTAGTGGGAGCAGCCGGCACAGCCCCCGCAACCGCTACGTGGCCGACGTGCTGAACGGCGCCGGTCTCGCCACGCTGCTGTTCGACCTCCTCACCCCGGCGGAGGAACGAAACCGCGCCAACGTGTTCGACATTGAGCTGTTGGCGCGACGGCTGGTCGACGTCACCGGCTGGCTGGGCCGCCAGCAAGACACGGCCGCGCTGCCGGTCGGCTACTTCGGTGCCAGCACCGGCGCGGGCGCGGCCCTGGTCGCCGCCTCCGACCCGCGCGTAAACGTCGCGGCGGTGGTGTCCCGCGGCGGGCGGCCGGATCTTGCAGGTCCGTTCTTGGCCAGGGTCCACGCGCCGACGCTGCTCATAGTGGGCGGCAATGACGACGTGGTGCTGGAATTGAATCGACAGGCGCGAGCGGCAATCCCCGGCAAGTGCGACCTCACCGTCGTGCCCGGCGCCACCCATCTCTTCGAAGAACCTGGGACACTCGAGCGGGTCGCGGCCCTGGCCCGCGACTGGTTCATCGACCATATGAGCCCGGTAGATGTCACCCCGAAGCCATAGTGCGGCAATGGCTTTGGCGCAGCGGTTGTCAGACGCCGCGCTGAGTCTCGGTGACCGCGGTGCCACAGCAGCTTTCATCAACGAACGGATTCAAAGACATGACTTTCGACTCTCACCATCGGTGGCTCGGGGGCACAGACTGTCTACCATGAGCACATCTGACGACACCGCCCGAACCTGGCGCGACGTGGCCGACCGGCTCACTGCTGCGCAGATCGCTCAGCTCGAGCGCCTCGAACATGACGAACCGCAGACGCTGCTGGAAATGGCACGACAGTGGGCAGCCAAGAATGTGACCGCTGGGATGCCGTTCGACGCCGTCGCGCCGCCCGATGGTTCCGTTCGCACATTCGATTGGCAGCTCGACAGCAACTGGTTCCGCGACTTCGAGGGCACCTCGCGCCGAGTCGGGCGCGTCCGCGTTCAAATCTACGGCCGGCAGCAGGTCGACGGCTCGACACGGCGGTGGATCAGCGTGCAGACACGCCACCTGGACGCGCTGGACGCGCCGACGGCGCGTGAACTCGCGGCGGCACTGACCGACGCGGCCGACGAGATCGAGCGCCTAACCTATGCAACGCAACACGTTCGCAGCGAACAATGACCACGGCCGGTAACGGCGAGAATCTGGCAGGAGAATTATGAGCCCACACTATGAGTCCGGCCCTGCGGCAGGCGAATACAGCGTCGAGGACGAGAACCAGCTTCAGCAAGAGGACACCCTGATCGATCGCGGTGTGGACGACATGCTCGACGAGGGGTATTCACCGCCCGAGCAGCTTTACGGGCCCGGCGCATTCGGCCCGGCCGAGAGCATGGATCAGATGCTCGCGGAGGAAGAGCCGGATCCCGCAGCACGCATAAATGTCCTGCTCGACGAAGCCGAGCAGCAACGCTCCGATGCATCTGAGCGCGAGTCCGAATTCCCCCAGCGGCGTGAGGTTGGTGGCGCCCGAGCCGGCCGGCTTATCGCGCCGGACATGGGATTTGGCGAAGATGCTGACGAGGAGTTGTTCGCTACAGACGTCGGAATTGGCGGAGGCGCAGCATCCGCCGAGGAAGCCGCCATGCACATCATCGAGGACGAAGACTGACTGAACCGGCGAGTCCGACGGCCATCAGCGACGCCCCTTGGCGACGAACTTCCGTAGTCGCTCCCAGGACCGCCGACTCCCCGGCGCGCCGTCGCGGCGGTAGCCTCAAGAATTCGATCGGCCGACGCGGAGGATTTTTCAGCATGAAAATGTGGATCCAAATTGACGGCCAGGATGAGGATGACGAATATCCGGACGGCGCCACCTATGAAGTACTCACGGGCGGCGTGCTGAAGGTCAATAGCGGCACCGATATTCACCTCTACAGTCCGGCGTACTGGCAAGAGGTCACGATTGATACCGGCCCCGCGGCTGAACCCGACGAACGAGCCCAACGACTCGACGAAGATCTCAGATGGCAATGATCGCCGCAGCGCGATGGTCGCTTGTCACCCGGCGACATTGGCGTCAGTTCAAGCATCTTCCCCTGTTTTGTCGCAGGCAATAGCGTTGGCACATGAAGAACATGGATCGCCGCACAGTGCTGTGCGGCACCGCGATCGTCTTGCTGGCGATGGCCAGTCGGTCCCCGGCTTCCCGAGGATTTCCGACCCAGAAAGTGCCGCACCCTGTCGGTGTGCTCACCCGGCTGCCTGGGGACGATAACCGGTTGGCGCTGACTATCGACGACGGCGTCAGCGTACAGGTGGTGGGTGCGTTCGCTGACTTTTGTCGCGACAGTGGGATCCGGTTGACGTTCTTCGTCAACGGCGCCAACAGTTCCTGGTCGGTGAATGCACCCGCACTGCGGCCGATGGTCGATTCCGGTCAAATCCAGATGGGAAACCACACCTGGTCGCATCCCGACATCACCCGCATCAGTTCAGCCGCAGTCGCCAGCCAGATCCGTCGCAACGCTGATTTCTTACGCAACACCTATGGGGTTGACGGAACCCCCTATTTCCGGCCGCCCTACGGGCGGCACACACCCGCCACCGACCGGATAGCGGCCGATGAAGGCTACGCCACCATCACGCTGTGGAGCGGCAGCATGGGCGATGACGTGCCCATCAGCGACGCCGGCCTGATCGCTGCGGCGCAAAAATCGTTGTGGCCCCAACAAATTGTGCTGGGCCACGCCAACCGCCCCACCGTCACCCACTGTTTCCCCCAGCTGCTCGACATCGTCCACAGCCGCAACCTGCAAACCGTGACCCTCAACGACGTCTTCGCTTAGATAATGCCCAAGCAGAGGGGTGCGATGAGCAAAGGTGGGGTCACGGCCGGTCCGGATGGCGATGCCGCGGCGACGACCGCCAACAGCAAAGGCCTCAGGGCCGGCGCACTCGGCCTGCTCTCCGGCGTCGTGGTCGGCTTGGCGTCAATGGCGCCCGCCTACAGCCTTGCCGCGACTTTGGGTCTCATCGTGGCCAGTGGTGGTGGGCAGCTCTCCGGCGTCAAAGCCCCGGCGGTCGTGCTCATTTCATTCATCCCGATGTACCTGATCGCCGTCGCCTACCGGGAACTGAACGAGGCCGAACCGGACTGTGGCACCACGTTCAAGTGGGCGGCGCGGGCATTTGGACCCGTCGCCGGATGGCTCGGCGGCTGGGGCATCATCGCCGCAGAAGTGATTGTGATGGCCAACCTGGTCGATATCGCCGGGAAGTACTCGTTCAGGCTCGTCGGCGAGATGGGTTGGCATTCGGTCGCGGACCTGGCCAACAGCAGGTTCTGGTCGACGGTCGCGGGCGTCTTCTGGATTGTCGTGATGACGTGTGTCTGTTATCGCGGCATCGCGGTCTCGGCCAGACTGCTGTACGCTCTGCTGTCCATTCAAATCGTGGTACTGATTGCCTTTTCGATCGTCGCGCTGGTCAAGACGTATACCCGTAGCGCCCAAGCTTTTTCGCTGCATCCGTCGCTGTCCTGGTTCTGGCCGGGCGGTCTTGATTTCGGGACGACCACCGCCCCAGCAATCCTCATGGCCATCTTCATGTACTGGGGCTGGGACACCGCTGTGTCGTGCAACGAGGAGTCCAACGACCCCAGCCGCACGCCGGGCCGCGCCGCCGTCATCTCGACTTTCCTGCTGCTGGCGACCTTCACCCTGGTGACCGTGTCGGCCGTGGCGTTCGCCGGTGTCGGGACGGCGGGCATCGGACTGGGCAACCCGCACAACTCGAAAGACGTTTTTGCATCCATCGGCCCGGAATTGTTCGGCAACGGCGTCCTCGGAAAGATTGCATTGCTGTTCCTGGCGGCATCGATCCTGACGTCTGCCTCCGCGTCGACGCAGACGACGATCTTGAAGACAACGCGCACCACCCTGTCGATGGGGACGTACAAGGCGCTGCCTGACTCGTTCGCGAAGACCCACGGTCGCTACCTGACACCGACCACATCCACGATCGCTGTCGGCGTAGTCTCCATTCTCTTCTACGTCCTGTTCACGCTCATCAGCCAGAACCTGCTGGCCGCGCTGATCGGATCGGTCGGGTTGATGATCGCGTTCTACTACGGGCTTACCGGGTTTGCGTGCGCCTGGTACTACCGCCATACCCTTACGGCATCGGTGCGGGATTTTGTGATGCGCGGCGTCTTCCCGTTGCTGGGCGGCGTGGGCTTACTGCTCGTTCTCATCTACGGGCTCATCCAGTACGCCAGGCCCGACTGGCTGACCGATGACGATGGCAACAACATCACGATCCTCGGGTTCGGTGCCGTCGCGGCGGTCGGGATCGGCGCGCTGGTGCTCGGATTGATCCTGATGGTGGTCTGGTGGGCGATAGCCCCGGGTTTCTTCCGCGGCCGCACCATCACGCGCGGCCTCACCGGAGCGGATTCCGGTGGGGACGTCGTTCAACCAGCAGGCCCATGATTGCCGTGTGGGACTCGAGATGGTCAGGCGAAGGTGTCGTCGCGATCGGGTTCGGGGCCGAAACGGAATCGTCGGCCACTAATGCTTGCGGCGTGTATACGAACATAACGAAGTTTGAGCGTTGCAACCCAGGGCCGCAGCCCGGCACGATCCGCCTCAGTGATCTCCGCGCTGCTCGACAACACTTCGGCGGTGCCCTGGATTATGACGCTCCAGCCTTCTTCCAGTGAGTGGCTGTCGGCTTCGAACGCCACGTGTTTGTCGATGAGCACGCTCAACAGCTTGGTGCCTTCGGCGGTCCGAAACAGCACGGTGGGGCGCTGGGCGACGAAGTTAACGGGAAAGATTTCGGGGCGCGAGCCCGCGCATGTCACCAATCGGCCCAACGCCGCGCCGGACAGCAGCTCCCAGCTCTCATCCTCACCGAGGACGGTCACCGGTTCCTCGCTTACGGCCATGGCCAACCCTAACGCGGCACGTGCCGACAACGGCAGCGCGCCGACAACACCTCCTACGGGGGCTGCACGATCGCCAACGCTGCTGTTAGGCAGCTGACCGTCATGCTCGGATTCAGTCTTGGGCCGCAACGCAATAGCGGCCTACCCATACCGACGACGACACCCCGCAGAGCGAGCTGCTTAACGCCAGCCACCACGACGAGGCTCGCCGTCGCTGGCCGCGGAGCCCAGGCGTCACGTGGTTATCGCCATACCAGCTACACTCACACCCGCCACATCACCACGACCAGGCCAATCGTCCGAATGGCACCAAGGACGCCGCGAACGCCACTGAAACCCCGCCCAGCTAGGTTTTAGTCAGGCATTCAAAGACGTCCCTCGCCCTCGTAGCTCAGGGGATAGAGCACGGCTCTCCTAAAGCCGGTGTCGCAGGTTCGAATCCTGCCGGGGGCACTCTTATGATGTATGACCTCGGCTGATGTTTGACATTTCAGTTCCGGGTGATGCCTGACAGTGTTTCGGCTGATGCTTGACAGTGGTTTCGGCTGATCCTTGACACTCCTTCGATGAGGGAGTTGAGCGTGGCCGAGCAGCGGTATCAGGCCGTGTTGGCGGTGATCAGTGACGGGTTGTCGATTTCGCAGGTCGCCCAGAAGGTGGGAGTGTCGCGTCAGACGCTGCACTCGTGGTTAGCCCGGTATGAGTCCGAGGGCCTCGAGGGGTTGGTGGACCGGTCGCATCGGCCGGTGAGTTGTCCGCATCAGATGCCCGCAGCGGTGGAAGCGGCGGTGTTGGAGCTGCGGCGGTCGCGGCCGTATTGGGGGCCGCGGCGGCTGGTGTTCGAATTGATCAAGCGGCAGGTGTCGCCGGTGCCGTCGGCCTCGGCGGTGTATCGGGCGCTGCTGCGGGCGGGGATGGTCGACCCGACGGTGCGGGATCGGCGCTCTCGGAAGTGGAAACGCTGGGAGCGTGGAGCGCCGATGGAGTTGTGGCAGATGGATGTGGTGGGCGGTTTTCCTTTGGCGGATGGCACCAGCGCCAAGGCGTTGACGGGAATCGATGACCACTCCAGGATGTGTGTCTGTGCGCGGTTGATGGCCCGCGAGCGCACCCGGGCGGTCTGCGCGGCGCCCTAGCGGCCTATGGGGTGCCCGAGCAGATTCTGACCGATAACGGCAAGGTGTTCACGGGTCGGTTCAACCATCCGCCCACCGAGGTGCTTTTCGAGGCGATCTGCCGTGAACACGGCATCGAGCACCTGTTGACCCAACCCAGAAGCCCCACCACCACCGGCAAGATCGAGCGGTTCCACCGCAGCCTGCGCGCCGAGTTCCTCAGTAGCCGAACGCCTTTCACCAATCTGAAAACGGCTCAGCAGGCCCTCGATGAGTGGGTCGACGACTACAACACCAACCGGCCGCACCAATCACTGAAGATGGCCACACCAGCCCAGCGGTTCGCCGCGGGCACCACCGTCGCGGCCGGCGCCTCCGCGGTGGCCCACGCCAGTCCCGACCGCAGCGGCGATGACTGGATCAGCCGTCGAGTCACCACCAACGGCGTGGTGTGCGTGTCCTGGCAGCAAGTCAGCATCGGCCGCTACTACGCCGGACAACGCTGTGATGTCCACGTCGACGGCGACCTCCTGCGGTTTTGGATTGGCGACAACCTCGTCAAAACCGCCCCCCGCCGCACCAACGGCGAGGTACGAATCAAACGGGCCATGCGCACCAGCGCAGGCACCTAAACCACAACACAGAGTGTCAAGGATCAACCGACATAAATCTGTCAACCATCAACCGGCTCTGCACAGGGGCACTATCTGACCAGCGTAGATACAAGTCCGTGCGAGATTCGTGCAACTGAGGCTCACCACCGCCGACGCCGGGGCGCCACGCATCGGAAACCGGCGCACTGCCATTGCGGCCTCCGGCAGCACCCCTCTAATCCCAGCGGAGCCCAGTCGAGTCCCTCAGCTAGCCGAGCCGTGGCTGGCCGGGAATCTCGGGTATTACGGCACTGCGCTCGCAGGTCGAAAGTCCCTGTTCGTCGCCGGACCAAAGGCACACATTGGAGGCAACGGTCGAGACCCCTCGGAGGGGCGAAAGTGAAGCTAACGATTGCCGCGGCGGCGGTTGCGGTTACCGGCGTAATAGGGCTTACCGGTGCATTAGGTGCGGGTATGGCTACCGACGATTGGTGTGCGGGGGCGGCTACCGACGATTGGGCTCCGGGTATGGCTACCGACGATTGGGCTGCGGGTATGCCTACTGACGATTGGGCTGCGGGTATGGCTTCCGACGATTGGGCTGCGGGTATGCCTACTGACGATTGGTGGGATCCATGGGACCCATGGGTCCCAGGCCCATTCCCACCTGGACGGTTTCCCTTTCCGCCGCCCGGCCATGGTGGACCAGTACCCGGACATTGGCCCGGACATGGACGTGGCCATTGGTAGAGGACGGCCAAGAACGTTTTGTCGGGAACCATCCGGACCCGCCGCGGAACGGCTCGCCGTACTTCATGCACAACTTGCAGAGGGACTGTCCGACGATCATTACCGGCGAGGTCTCGGACCCGTAGCCGGGCGAGCCGGTGCGGCCCAGGGTGGTTGAGGTCGGGGCAGCGGCGGCACACCGCGATGTCGGCGGCCAGCGCGTCACGCTCGGCGCTCATCGCCCGGCGAACTCATGGGCTCGGGACAAGACCCACAACTCCCTCACCAGATCGCCTGGCCGCCTCCGGCACGATACCCACTAGCGCGCTGCCGGTCCGTAATTGCATCTTCTTTGAGATGCGCACCGGGGGGCGGTAATACAGTGGACCGGCCGGGGATGCGTAGACGTGTGGAGTAAACACCCTCGGGCGCAACGGTATTCGACGAGTAGGACTTTACGTAGGTCCGTATCGGAGAACGCCTTGTACTGGTTGATGATCGCGTCTGAGTTCATCGGCCCCTCTTGACGAGTTTTGACAGCCGTTCGGCTATTTCGGCGTCACGGCCTTCGGCGACGTGCTGATACCGCAATGCCATCTGCGGTGTGGTGTGCCCGAGTCGGTGCGTGAGTTCCGCTGTGGTAGCGCCGAAACCACAGGTAAAGCGCAAAGACCGCACGTAGAGAAACCAGCCACGCCGGAACTATCCGTCAGGTCGAATCCTGCCGGGGGCACTAATTCGGGTGCCGTGGCTCACGGTCTAACCCCGTAGCCTTCGCCGTCGTCAGCCAAGTAGGCGACTACGTACCAGCGTCGAGGCGGTTGAGCGCCGGTGTCGTACTCCTCGGTCGCGGTTGCCCGCTCCAGCCGCACGTCCGTCAGTTGCGGATTATGCGCGCGGACATAGTCTTCCAGCTCGGCGAGTAACGCGTCGCCTGTCAGAGTCGTATCCGCGAGCGCCTTTGCTTCCCGCTTCGCCCAACTCACGCCTATATATTGCCCGGGCCATTGCAGCCGGCGCCGACGCGTTCGGCTATGTCGCCATCCGCCCGTCGAGCATGATGCCCAGCCTGAGGGCGCCGTCCCTGCGGCGCACGCCCTCGATGCGCACCTCGATGTCTGGCCGCCGTGGCTTACTGGCGGTCGACGTTGCCGGGTTCTCGAAGGTGATCATCGCCGATCTCCTCTCTCACTACGCCCCCGCTTTATCCAGGGTGCGCCTGGTTTACCGACTATTCGGGGTGCGACACGATCACGATTAGGGCAAGACGGTGTGCATCAGCATCACGTCGTATGCCGACCACAGCGACAGGTTGAAGTACAGGTCTCGGCCCGACGACCAGGGATGGATCATCGGCGCGTAGATGCCGCCGGGCATCTGGAATGACGACACGAGCGGTTGCTCGGGGCTCCACGGCCCCTGCGGGGCCGGCGCGGTGCGCGCGACCACGTCATTGCTGCCGCCGTTGGTGTAGAGCACCAGGTATTGCTTGAGGTAGCTGTTGTATTGGGCCGACATTTCGCCGACCGGGCCCGGGAAGATCGGCGTCGCCGCACCCGGGTTGTTGGGAACCCAGCGGCCGCCGTTGTCGCCGTTCCAGTACTGGTACTTGGTGAGGTCGGGCAACTGACCCGGTGGGACTCGGGACAGGAATGCCGCACCACCGCGTCCCGACGGGGTGCCGAACTGATAGAGGTAACCGTCGTTGCCCTTCATGAACGCACCCATCTGGAAGTTCTCATTGCCGGGGGTGAACCCGGCTCCCGGGATGACGTCCGCGGAGGCCGTGCGGATCGAGGTGGGAAAAATCCCCCAATTCTGGCCGTTGTCATTGGACCGCGCGATCGCCGAGTAGTTCGTCGACCATTCGCCGTCGCGGCCCCACTGCCGGATGGACATGTAGCTCATGTACTGCGTCCTGCCGAGCGAGATGCCGGCGGTCGGAATGATGCCCGTCTCGTGCGCTGCCTTGTGAATGGTGTTGACGACCTGCTTGGAAAGGCTCGTCGCCCACACCGGCGAACCGGAATACCGGTCGTTGGGGATGCCATCCGCTATGTGGATTCCGTGCGACAGATCATGGTCCGAGCTGCGGAAGAGCGTGTTGTAGCGCCACTGTTGGCCCTTGACTTTGCAATAGCCGAAGGTGTCGCCAAAGGCCATCAGGACCTGACGGTTCATGGGATCGCCGTTGTCCCAGGCGATCCCGAGGTCGGTACCCGAGATGCTGAAACGCTGCAGGGTCTTGTTCGGGCCGTCGGGTCCGGTCACCCAGTCGACGAGCGACGTCGGCGCCCCCGCGATCGAGGGCGGTGGCGCCGGCGCCGGCTGCGGCGGCGGGACCGGGGCGGCGTTGGGCTGCAACTGACCAGCGTTCGGCGGCTGCGGGAGGCCGGGAACAGGAGGATTCGGCCCGGGCGGAAGTACCTCCGCTTGCGGTCTCATCGGGGCAGCCCGAGGGACCGTCGGCTTGAGGAAAGAGGAGATCAGCGGTCCCAGCCTGGGCAGCGGCGCCTGGTCATTCGTATGGGTGGGCCTGCGACCGGTGGGTGGTTGGACAACCGGCTGGGGTGCGGGCATCGCCGGCTGCGCGGCCGGCGGCTCCACGTTCGCTTCCGGTGCCCCGCACGGGGTGGCATTGGCCGACGGCGCGGGGCCGACCACGTAGACGAGTCCGACCGCGGCCGCCGACGCCATCGAGAGCGACACACTTCGAAGAATCGCCGACATGTAACACCTTTCGAGCAGCGGGACACCGCGTGGACGTCCGCAGTTGGCTCATGTGACGATAGTGATCAGCGCGGCTGTTGTGACTAGTGATGCGACGATAGGTATGTATCCGTGATCGTGTCGAAACCCAGCCCGATCCCGCGCCTCGCGGGTTTGCTCTACCCCGGCTAGGCAACAGCATGGGCGCCTTGCACTGGGCCCGTTTCCGATAGTTCGCGCCTAGGGTGCCTTTGCTCGCCGGGTTTCGAACGCCGCGATGCCCACGAACCCCAAGTTGTCGCTGTGAGGCGGCCACGGCCGCGTGTGCCCGTTCGCCGTGACGGCTGGGCGCCTGGGCCTATCGGCCGCGGCCAGCCCCCGTGGAGCACAGGCGGGGACACCGTGCACGGGTCGCTCGAGCCAGGTACGCTGCCATCCGCCAACACACCCACCATCGCCGCGGTCTGGCGGAGAGGGGTGGGCGGCCCGCCAAGGAGGGGCGACCGATGAGTCTGCGTAACGACCTGCGCGGCAACCTGTCCCGAAGCCAGGCTTATCTCCGCCGCGTGGTCGCCGCGTCCATGGCCGGCACGGTCGTGGAATGGTACGAATTCTTCCTCTACGGCACCGCGGCAACCCTGGTCTTCAGCAAGGTGTTCTTTCCCCGCGGCGGTAACGAACTCGACGCAATCCTCGCCGCCTTCGTGACCTACGCCGTGGGCTTTGCCGCCCGCCCGGTCGGCGGCGTCGTCTTCGGCCAACTCGGCGACCGATACGGCCGCAAAAAGCTGCTGCAGCTCAGCCTGCTACTGGTCGGCATCTCCACCTTCGCGATGGGCTGTCTACCCACCTACCCCCAGATCGGTTACTGGGCCCCCGCGTTGCTGGTCATGCTGCGGTTCGTGCAGGGCTTCGCCGTCGGCGGCGAGTGGGGCGGGGCGATCCTGCTGGTTGCCGAGCACAGCCCAAAGTCCAGTCGCGGCTTTTGGGCCAGCTGGCCGCAGGCCGGCGTGCCCGGCGGGAACATGTTGGCCACCGTGGTGCTGCTGGTTCTCACCTCGACGCTCTCGGATGCGGCATTCCTGAGCTGGGGCTGGCGCGTCGGCTTCTGGCTGTCCGCAGTCGTCGTTTTGATCGGTTACTACATCCGCACCAAGGTGACGGACGCACCGATCTTCTACGAAGCGCAGCAACAGTCCGAGCAGATCAATACCACCCGGATAGGTGTTGTCGAGGTGATAAAGCGTTATCCACGTGGCGTTTTCACCGCCATGGGCATGCGGCTCGGCGAGAACACCCTGTACTACCTTGTCGTCACCTTCTCCATCACCTATTTGAAAGTCCACGTGCACGCCGACACCAAGACCATCCTGTGGTGGCTGCTGGTCGCGCATGCCGTGCACTTCGTGGTCATTCCGCTGGCCGGGCATCTCAGTGACCGATTTGGCAGGCGCCCAATCTATTTCATCGGTGCGATCAGCGCCTGCACGTGGGGCTTCTTCGCGTTCCCGATGATGAACAGCGGCCGCAATGCGATCATCTTGTCGGCGATCGTCATCGGCCTGGTCATCCACGGCCTCATGTACGCGGTCCAACCGGCGGCCATGGCCGAAATGTTCCCCACCCGGATGCGGTATTCGGGGGTGTCCCTGGGCTACCAGGTCACCTCGATCGTGGCCGGCTCGCTCGCACCGATCATCGCGGTTCGCTTGCTCGAGACCTACAAATCCGCGGTGCCCATCTCCTGGTACCTTGCGGCCACCGCCGCGGTAAGCGCCATAGCCGTTCTCGCCGCCGCTGAGACAAAGGGCATCGACTTGGCGGCAATCGACCTGGCCGACGCCCGCAATCGGCGGGTCGTATCGGAGGGGCCCGGGCCCACCGAGCTCGTAGAGGGCGCCGTCTAAACCCGCGCGCGGCGACTGTCACACACAAGCCGCATGTTTGTCTGCCGCCGTACGGGGCAATGTTCCTTAAGAGGCGCACGCGTCGGCCGGCCTTCGCGTCCGCCTAGGTCCCGTCGGTTCAGCCCGAGAGCCGACGGGGCCGCCCTTTTTTGGTCACCTGGTTAACCACGACCGCTCGCGGATACACCTCAACGACGAGGCCATCCAGGAGTACCGTGCGGCGTATGGATGGCTCGGCGAATGTGTGGATCCTGGGCGGCTGGCAAACCGATTTCGCCCGCAACCTCACCAAAGAGGGCCGCGACTTCGCCGCCCTGACCGCCGAGGTCGTCGAGGGCACGCTCGCCTCGGCCAACGTGAACGCCGCCGACATCGAAGTGGTCCACGTTGCGAATGCCTTCGGTGAAATGTTCGCCAGCCAGGGCCACCTCGGGGCGATGCCGGCCACGGTCTGCGCCGACCTCTGGGACACCCCCGCCTCCCGGCATGAGGCGGCGTGCGCGTCGGGCAGCATCGCGGCGCTGTCGGCGATGGCCGATCTGCGGTCGGGCTCCTATTACACCGCACTGGTGGTGGGGATCGAGCTCGAGAAGACGGTGCCCGGTGACACCGCTGCCCAGCACCTCGGTGCGGCCGCGTGGACAGGGCATGAGGGGGCCGACGCGCGTTACCTGTGGCCGTCGATGTTCGCTCAAGTCGCCGACGAGTACGACCGGCGCTACGGCTTGGACAACGCACACCTGCGGGCCATCGCGCAGCTGAACTTCGCCAACGCGCGGAGGAACCCCAACGCGCAGACGCGCGCATGGACGGTCCCCGACCCCATCACGGACGACGACGCGACCAACCCCATCACCGAGGGTCGGTTGCGGCGCTTCGACTGCAGCCAAATGACCGACGGCGCCGCGGGATTGATTCTGGTCGGCGACGCTTATCTGCGCGGGCATCCCGACGCGCGCCCGATCGGCCGCATCGAGGGTTGGGGGCACCGCACGGTAGGGCTGGGTCTGCGACAGAAGCTGGACCGCGCGGCGGACGACCCGTACGTGCTGCCGCATGTGCGGGCCGCGGTGCACGACGCATTGGCGCGCGCTCGGCTGACCCTCGACCACCTCGACGGCTACGAGGTGCACGATTGCTTCACCCCCAGCGAGTATCTGGCCATCGACCACATCGGGTTGACCGGCCCCGGTGAGTCATGGAAGGCCATCGAAAACGGCGAGATCGAAATCGGCGGCCGGCTGCCGATCAACCCCAGTGGGGGGCTGATCGGCGGCGGCCACCCGGTCGGCGCCTCGGGCGTGCGCATGCTGCTCGACGCGGCTAAACAGGTCAGCGGGGCGGCCGGCGAGTATCAGGTCGAGGGGGCCAAGACGTTCGGCACCCTCAATTTCGGCGGCAGCACCGCCACCACCGTGAGTTTCGTTGTCAGCACAGCAGAAGGTGCGTGACATGGATGTTGAGATCGTCGGCAAGTTCCTGTCCACACTTCCCGAAGACGACGATCACCCGTACCGGACCGGACCGTGGCGTCCCCAGACCACCGAGTGGGACGCCGACGACCTCACCGCCGTGGAAGGGGAGATACCACGCGACCTGGATGGCATCTACTTGCGCAACACCGAAAACCCGCTGCACCCGGCGCTGAAGGCCTATCACCCATTCGACGGGGATGGCATGCTGCACTTGGTTGGCTTCCGTGATGGAAAAGCCTTCTACCGCAACCGCTTTATCCGCACCGATGGCTTCCTGGCCGAGAACGAAGCCGGCGAGCCGCTCTGGCCGGGGCTCACCGAGCCGGTGCAGTTGGCCAAGCGCGAGGACGGCTGGGGCGCTCGCACCCGGATGAAGGACGCGTCGAGCACCGACGTCATCGTGCACCGGGGCGTCGCGCTGACCAGCTTCTACCAGTGCGGCGACCTGTACCGGGTTAATCCGTACTCGGGTGAAACGCTGGGCAAGGAGAGCTGGAACGGGCGCTTCCCGGCCGATTGGGGCGTGTCCGCGCATCCGAAGGTCGACAGCAAAACCGGTGAACTGCTGTTCTTCAACTACAGCAAGCGGGACCCGTACATGCGGTACGGCGTAGTCGACGAGGACAGCGAGCTGGTCCACTATGTCGACATCCCGCTGCCCGGGCCCCGGCTACCGCACGATATGGCGTTCACCGAAAACTATGTGATTCTCAACGACTTTCCGTTGTTCTGGGACCCCACCCTGCTCGAGCACGACGTGCACCTGCCGCGCTTCTATCCCGATATTCCGTCGCGCTTCGCGATCCTCCCCCGCCGCGGCGGAACCGACGACATTCGATGGTTCGAGGCGGACCCGACGTTCGTGCTGCACTTCGTCAACGCCTACGAGGACGGTGACGAGATCGTGCTGGACGGCTTCTTCGAGGGCGATCCCTCCCCGGCTGACACCGGTGGATCGAAGTGGGACAAGATGTTCCGCTTCCTGGCGCTCGATCGTCTGCAGTCCCGGCTGCACCGGTGGCGTTTCAACCTGACCACCGGCGCCGTGCGGGAGGAGCGGCTGTCGGAGTCCATCACCGAGTTCGGCACCATCAACCAGGATTACGCTGCCGGCAACTACCGCTACGCCTATGCCGCCACCGGCAAGCCGGGCTGGTTCTTGTTCGACGGGCTGGTCAAACACGACCTGCGCACCGGAAGCCAGCAGGAATTCTCCTTCGGCGAAGGCGTCTACGGAAGCGAAACGGCCATGGCGCCCCGAGTCGGTGCCACCGGTGAGGACGACGGCTACCTGATCACCCTCACCACCGACATGAACACCGACGCCTCCTATTGCGTAGTCTTCGACGCCGGCCGCATGGGCGATGGCCCGGTGTGCAAACTCCAACTGCCGGAGCGTATTTCCAGCGGCACCCATTCGACGTGGGCGCCCGGTGAACAGCTGCGGCGCTGGGATACCGCGGAGTCGGCGGCAAGCGCCGTTGGGCTGTGATGGCCGCCGACAAGCCCCGCCGCACCACGCACTGGCCGATACAGCTGGCGTCGATCGGCGGCCTTCGTTTCGCGCGCCGCTCGTCGAACTTTCAAGAAGCGGTGCGGTTTTACCGCGAGCTGGTGGGGTTGCCCCTATTTGAGACGTTTGGTGAGAGTTACGGCAGCAACGGCGCGATCTTCGGCCTGCCCAGCTGGAACCTGACCCTGGAGATCGTGGAATCCGTCGAGCCCGTCGCGGTGGACCACCACGAACAGCTGTGCCTGTACTTCCCGGACCAACAGGCGCAGCACGCGGCGATCGCCCGCCTGCGAGCGGCGGGCATCGAACCCGTCGAACAGCATCCGTACTGGGAGGCGACGGACGCGGTCACCTACCGCGACCCGGACGGCCGCGAAATCGTGTTCGCGCCCTTCGTATTCGGCGTCAACGAGCCGAGCGACAGCTCCGCCTCGGGGACGCACGAATTCCCGACGGACTGAAACCTCAGCGGCCGGACCGGCCGGAAGCCAAGGCCGCGATGACGGCCGCAATCGAACACACCACCGCACAGACCGCCGCTACCGCACCAACATAAAGGCCGTACTGGGCCGATACCGGCGGGTTGACGTTGAGCTTGTAGTACCAGGCCGTGAGCGCGACGATCAGCAGCGAAATCACCAGCGCACCAAGCGAAGCGAGCCGCACCGACAGGCCGCGGCCGACCATCGCCCCGGTCACCAGCAGCGCCGAGGACAGCAGCACGATGAGCTGGCCCGCACCGAACCCCCGCGGGAGTTCCAGGTTCCCGTGCGCGCCTCCGATCGCGTTGGCCCAGCCCCCGCCGTTGACCGCCGTCGTCAGCCATGGCAGCCACGCGCTGGCTGAAATCACCAACGCGAAAAGCGCCACCAGCCAACCAGGGCGCAGCCGGCGAGTCATGCTAGCGAGATTAGCCGACTGGGGACCGGCCCCGTGGACGTCACGCTAGCGTGGCGCCCGTTCGCTAATGCTGCAGGGACGACAGGTTGAAGATGACGCCGGTCGGATCGGTCGCCGCGGCCAATCGTCCGTACGGGGTGCCCTCGGCGTCACGCACCACCGCGCCTCCGCTTTCCCCGATGACCCGGAGGGTCGTATCGACGTCGTCGGACCCGAAGAAGACGGTCCAGTTCGACGGGACGCCGTCGGGCAGGCACGTGGAACCGTCCATCACACCGAGCAATTGCTGGTCGCCGAACATGCTGTGGTGTAGCGGAACTCGTCGGTGTCGGCCGTCTGCTCGGTGCGCCAGCCGAAGACCTCACGGTAGAAGTCCACCGCGGCACGATGGTCGCGGGTGGTCAGTTGATGCCACACCGGTGAGCCGGCCTCCCCGACGATCTCAAAGCCGTGGTGCTCCAGTGGCTGCCAGAGCCCGAAGACGGCGCCCGACCGGTCGGCGCACAGGCCCATGAATCCCTTGGCGGGCACCTCCATCGGTCCCATGCACACTGAACCCTCCGCCGCCGTGACCGCCGACATCGTCGCCTCGACGTCGGCGGTCCGGAAGTAGGTGGCCCAATTGTCCGGAGACTGAGATTCGGGCCGATTAGCCATCAGGCCGGCGACGCTTCGGCCGTCCTTGGCGGCGTTGACGTATCCGCCATAGTCCGGCCCGGCGGACTCGAACGTCCAGCCGAAAACCCGGCCATAGAAGTCCCGGGCACCGTCGAGGTCCGACGTCGTCAGGTCGATCCAGCAGGGGGCGCCAAGCGGCGCGTCGTCACGGATGGGCACGTTGACCTCCTCGTAGTCCGCCCCCGAAACCGGGGTTCAGACCTATAGACCGCCGCGGCCGAGAAAACTCATCGCCCCCGAACGTCAGCGATGACCGCCGCCGGCTCCGTTCATGCCGGGGTCGGGCCTGGTGAACACCGTGACGAAGTTGTGCAGCGACGTGTTGATGTCGCCCCGCAGCGCCGCAGCGACGATCATGCCGATCGGCCCGAACAGCGCCGGGCCACCGAGGTGGACGTCGAAGCTGACGATGGAGCCCTCTTCCGCCGCCTGAACTTTGGCCATCAGCTTGACCTTGACGCCGCCGACGCCATCGCCGTTGAGCGTCATGCCCTCCGGCGGCTTGTACCGCACGACCGTCCACTTGATGCGGTTGTACATGCCCTTGACTTCGACGATCGACTCCACGACCGTGCCCTTGTCGATGTCGTCGGGCAGTTTGCTGCGCCACACCCGGTGGATGGTCAGCCAGTCCTTGAACCGGGACAGGTCGGAGGCATGCTTCCAGGCCACCTCGGGTGGCAGCGGGACGTCGATGGATCCGGAGAGTTTCGCCATGAGCTCAGTTCTGGTTATCGCCTTTTGCCGCGGCCTCGGCCGCCTTCTTGGCCTCTTCTTGCACTTTGTGAATGGTGTCCGAGTACTTGCCCTGTGTCTTGTCGTCGACGAATTCGCCGGCCTTGTCGATCGCCGTCTCGACCTTGTCGGCGTTCTGCGACAGCAGGTCTTTGGCTTTGTCCAGGAATCCCATGTACCCGTCCTTTCCCCGCCGAAATCCTACTTGCCCGGTGGAACCGTACTTGGGGGCGTCGGGGTGGTTAGTGCCACAACCTCGGCTGTACGCCCAGCATCCGGGCCCGAATCCACCACATCGCCTCGACGGCGGCGGCGCCGAGTACACCGATCCCCACGGCGGTCGACGTCACCACGACATCCGACGGATCGAGCAGGAACGTCTTGCGGGCCAGCGGAATGCTGAAGATCACCACGTAGGCCAGGCCGGAGCCGACGACCAGCGCGACCCGCCACCACTGGTAGGGGCGCGCCACCACCGCGAGGACCCACAGCGCCGTCATCAGCAGCGTGATCAGGGCCGCGGTCGATGCCTGCTCCTGTTGCTGGAACGTCGCGTGCCGGCCGTGGTACGCCACCAGGTAAGACGCGAACGTCGCGGTGCCGACGATCAGCCCGGACGGCAGCGCCGAAGTCAGCACCCGCCGCACGAAGCCCGGGTAGGCGCGTTCGTTGTTGGGGGCGAGCGACAGGATGAACGACGGGATTCCGATGGTGAACCACGCCGCGACGGTGACGTGGATGGGCTGAAACGGGTACAGCAAGGGATCGGCTTTGAGCGCTTTGGAGAACAGGCATTCGATCCCGACCAGCAGCGCCAGCAGCACCGAGTAGACGGTCTTGGTCAAGAACAGGTTGGCGACGCGCTCGACGTTGCCGATCACCCGCCGGCCCTCACCGACGACATACGGCAGGGTGGCAAACCTGTTGTCCAGCAACACGATCTGTGCGACCGCTCGCGATGCCGGGCTGCCGGCGCCCATCGCGACGCCGATGTCGGCATCCTTGAGGGCCAGCACGTCGTTGACGCCGTCACCGGTCATCGCGACGGTGTGTCCGTGCGATTGCAGGGCGTGCACCATCGCCCGCTTCTGGTCGGGCCGCACCCGCCCGAACGTGGTGTACGTGTCCAGCGTGTCGGCCAATTGCGCGGGTTCCGACGGTAGGCGGCGCGCGTCCACCGTCTCACCGCGCAGCCCGAGCTTGTCGGCCACGGCACCGACCGACACCGCGTTGTCGCCGGAAATCACCTTGACCGAAACGCCTTGCTCAGCAAAATAATCCAACGTCTCCGCGGCGTCCGGGCGCACCCTCTGCTCGAGAACCACCAGCGCGACGGGGGTGACGCAGCCCGGCGCGTCCGGATGGTCGACGGCCACGTCGCCGGTGCCGACGAGCAGCACCCGCAACCCCTGCGCGCCGATCCGTTCGGCCTGCTCGGCCGCCGCCGATGCCGGATCGAGCAGCACATCCGGCGCCCCGATCACCCAATTCCCATGGTCAGCGTAGGACACCCCGCTCCACTTGGTGGCGGACTTGAAAGGCGCAGTCGCCGTAACGATCCAGTCGGGTGGCCGTTGATAGGTCTCGGCGATCGCCTGCATGCTGGCGTTGGGGCGCGGGTCGGCGGCGGCCAACGCCGCGAGTGCGTCCGCGACCTGATCTCGCTCCTGGGATTCACCAAGCCCCTCGACCCCTGCGACGCGCATGCCGTTTTCGGTCAGGGTGCCCGTCTTGTCCGCGCAGACCACGTCGACCCGGGCGAGCCCCTCGATGGCGGGCAGCTCCTGCACCAGGCAGCGGCGCTGGCCGAGCCGGATCACCCCGACGGCAAACGCGACCGACGTCAGCAGGACCAGGCCTTCGGGCACCATCGGCACCAGCGCGCCGACCGTCCGCAGCACGGACTGCCGCCAGCTCGCATGGGTGGTGAACATCTGGGTATAGATCGTCAGCAGGCCGGCCGGCACCAACAGGTAGGTGATGAACTGCAGGATCCGGTTAATGCCGTTGCGCAGTTCGGATTTGACCAAGGTGAACTTGCTGGCCTCCTCGGCGAGCTTGGCGGCGTAGGCCTCCGGCCCGACCTTCGTGGCGCGGTAGGCGCCCGCTCCGGCGACCACGAAGCTGCCCGACATCACCGCGTCGCCGGTGGCCTTGCCAATCGGATCAGCCTCCCCGGTCAGCAGCGACTCATCGACCTCCAGGTTCGCCTCTTCGACGATCTGGCCGTCGACGACGACTTGGTCGCCAGGTCCGAGTTCGATGATGTCGTCGAGCACCACCTCGGCGGGCAGCAGGGTACGGGTCCCGGATTTCCTGCGCACCAACGGTTTCGCCTGCCCGACGATGGCCAGAGTGTCCAGCGTCTGCTTGGCCCGGATTTCCTGGACCATGCCGACGACGCTGTTGGCGACGATGAGCAGGCCGAACATTCCGTTGATCAGCGAGCCCGTCGCCAGCACGATCAGCAGCAACACCCCCAGGATCGCGTTGATACGGGTGAAGACGTTGGCCCGGACGATGTCCGTGATGCTGCGGGTGGCGCGTTCCCGGACCGCGTTGCTCTTGCCGTCGGCGACCCGCTGCGCCACCTCGGCATCGGTCAGGCCGGCAATCATCGGGTAAACGTTCCCAGCTTGTCCGAGTCGTAGTACTCCAGGTTGAGTGTGTTGCCGGAGAACACCGCTTTGGAAAGCGTTCCGGGCGGGGCGTTTTCGTTGGTCAATGGGAAGGTGAAGGTGTCACCGTCCCAGTGCGTCAGGGTGACCATCCGGTTCTTCGGCCCCATCGCCAGTTGCAGGGCGCCGTCGTGTTCGGTGACGACGGCCGGGCCCCAGTAGTCGCTGGCGTAGACGCCGGCGTAGTCGCTGAGCGGTCTGGCCGGGGCGGGGTTGGCCGGTGGCTGCTTGCCGACCAACGACCCTTCCGGATTGTTCAGCCAGCCGATTGCCTTCTTGTACAGCGCTCCCCAATCCTCGCGGATTTGGCCGTATTGAACGAGATCCATGAATTCGGCGGTCAGCGTTTCCGGAATGCCGTAGGGCGCGCCATTCGTCAGCGCGACGATGCCCAAGTCCTCCGCGGGCATCACCACGAAGTTTGTCGCCGCTCCCAGATCGAAAGCCCCGGAATGGCTGTATTCGGTGCGCCCCGAGGAATCAACCGAGGCGTTGAAGCCGTATCCGTAGAACCCGGAGCGCGCCTTGGGCGTCTTCGCGGGCGCCGAAACCATCTGCGGACTGGTCGCGGGCAGCAAGGCTTCCGGCGATGTGATCCGCTGACCGTTGTAAGTTCCGTTGCCCAGCAACATCGTCAGCCAGCGGGCCATGTCGTTGACCGATGAACTCACCCCACCCGCGGGCGACTGAGCATCGGGGTCCCGCTGAAAGCGGGCCTCCCACTTGTCGGCGATCTTGATGTGGTTGACCGCATGATTGGGCCTTGCGATGAAGTCGGCGAAGCGCGAGCTGGTCGACGTCATTCCCAGGGGGCGGTAGAGCGCCTCGTCGGACAGGTCCTCCCATGACTTGCCCGCCGCGGCGGCCACCGCCTCGGCGGCGGCGGTCACTCCGTAGTTGGTGTAGGCGTAGCTGATTCGAAACGGGGCCAGCGGCAGGTACTTCAGCCGTTCGAGGGTCTGTCGACGGTCGTAGCCCAGGTCTTCAAGTTTGTCACCGGCGTGGTCGGGCAGCCCGGAACGGTGCGAATACAGATCGGCGACGGTCGCATGGCTGGTGACGTAGGGATCGCTCAACGTGAACCAGGGCAGCTTGGACGCCACCGTGGTGTCCCAGGCGACCACGTTGTCGCTGACTTCGTGCGCGACCACCGTAGAGCCCACCGATTTGGACACCGAGGCCAACTGGAAGACCGTGTCGGCGTCCACCTTGTTGTCTTGTCCCTGCCCCTTACTCACATCCTTGACGCCGAATCCCTTGGCGTACAGCACTTTTCCACCGTGAACGACGGCCACTGCCATTCCCGGGACGCCGGTGTTCTTCATCAAGTCGCCGACGAGGCCGTCGACCTTTGCGACGGCGTCGTCGATGCGGCCGGCGGGGATCGCGAGACCGGACACCTCGTTGGGCGGTGCGTCAGAAAGTGCGGGCGGGCTGGATACCGGTTGCGCGGGTCCACATCCGGTCATGCCGAGCAGCACCGTGACAGCGGCCGCGGCCGCGCGTTTCGTCATGGCGGAACTGTAGCGTGGGGAGGTTGCCGGGCCTCCGAATCAAAGCCGCCACCAGGGGTTGGATTTCGCCGGCGCGGCGGGATCGATGCGCTGGCCCGGGGCGGGAACCGCCACTTTGACCTGTTCCGGTCCCGCGGCGGTGAGCAGGCGCTCAACCGGCTCAGCCCAGGGGTGGGGGGCCAGCCGGAACGTGCCCCAGTGGATCGGCACGAGCAGTCCATCGTCGGTGAGGTCCAGATGCGCCCGGACCGCCTCCTCGGGGTTCATGTGGACGTCCGGCCATGCGGTGTTGTAGGCGCCGATGGGCAGCAGGGTCAGGTCGAACGGCCCGTGGTCGGCGCCGATCCGCTCGAAGCTCTTGGTGTATCCGGTGTCTCCCCCGAAATACGCGCGATGGTTCGGCCCGGTGAACGCCCACGACGCCCACAGCGTGGTGTTGCGGTCCAGGAAGCGGCCCGAAAAGTGCCGCGCAGGCATGCAAGTCACGGTGAGTTGGTCGACGAGGGCGCTCTGATGCCAGTCGAGCTCGACGATGCGGTGCTCCGGTATTCCCCACGCGCGCAGGTGGGCGCCGACACCGAGCGGCACGAAGAACGGGGCCCGCTGCGTGCGGGCCAAGCCCATCACCGTGTCGATATCGAGGTGGTCATAGTGGTCATGGCTGATCACCACCACGTCGACGGCGGGCAGCCCTTCCAGTTGCACCGGCGGCGGATGCAGCCGCTGCGGTCCGACGATGTCCGACGGTGAGCACCGGTCGCTCCACACCGGGTCGGTGAGCACCCGGTAACCGTCGATCTCCAGCAGCGCCGTCGAGTGACCGAACCAGCTGACGGCCAGCCGGCCGGGATCACCATCGGAGGTCGCCGGCGCGGCCAACGGGATCGGTGCAGCCGGCCTGCTCACCCCCCGGTTACCGATCAGCTCCCACGCGATCAGCCGCAGTTCTTCGCGATCCATCGTGAAATTGGAGGCGGGGTCGAGGTTGACGAATACGCCGTCTCGGTAGTTCGGTGACCCCTGCGCCACCGCCCTGATCGCAGCGGGGTGGGCGCCGAGGGCTGCCGGTGCGCCATGCAGCGCCCGCACCAACCAGCTGCCGGCCGCCAGCGACGCCGTACCGGCGACCAGCCGCAGCGCCCCCCGCAACATGACGGTCAGGCCCCCTGGAACTTAGGCGGCCGCTTCTCGATGCGGGCGACCTGGGCTTCTATGACGTCCTGGCTCCCCCACGCTTTGTCGAAGAGCTCCTTGTGCATCGGCCCGGCCTCCTCGATGGCACCGTCGTCGTTCAGCACCCGCTTGGCGTGCTGGATCGCCAGCGGTGCCAGGCCGGCGATCTCGGCGGCCCAGGCCTGGGCGTCGGCCAGTGTCCCGATGCGGTTGGCCATCCCGGTCTGCAGCGCCACGTCGGCGGTCAGCTTCTCCGCCGCCAGCAGCATCGCGCGGGCCCGCCCATGACCGACCAGCGAAGACAGCCGACGGATACTCCAGTTATCAAGCGCGAGGCCATATTTCGACGTCGGGAACTGGAAGAACGCCTCCGGTGCGACGACCCGCAGATCGCATTGCATGGCCAGCTGCAGGCCCGCGCCGATGGCGGGCCCGTTGATGGCACCGATGACCGGGATCAGCGTTGTGTCCATCACCTTGTGCAGCTCGATGAGCCGGTCGGGATAGTCGGCGGCGAACGCGTCGCCGCTCAGGTCAGCGCCCGCGCAGAACGCCGTGCCCTGGCCAGTCAGCACGATGGCCCGGACGGAGCCGTCGCTCGCCTTTTGGAAGGCTTCCCGCAGCTCCTCAACGAGCTGTGAATTGAGGGCATTGCGGCGCTCGGGCCGCTGCAGCTCAATGGTCAGCACGGCTTCGGCCTGGGTAACACCGATCATGGCAGCCACCCTATATAGCCTCGTGTCGTGAGTCGTATCACGGCTGCTCAGCTGCGCGACGCGGTGCTGGACGAGGGTTCCTTCATCCGCTGGGACAGCGAGCCGCTCGCCGTGCCGGTCAGCCAGGCGTATTCGCGGGAACTGGCCGACGCGCGGGCGGCCACCGGTCTGGACGAATCGGTGCTGACCGGTGAAGGCCGCATCTTCGGGCGCAGAGTGGCGGTCGTGGTTTGCGAGTTCGGCTTCCTCGGCGGCTCGATCGGGGTGGCGGCGGCCGAACGGATCACCGCCGCGGTGCAGCGGGCGACCGCCGAGGGCCTACCGCTGCTGGCCTCGCCGAGCTCCGGCGGCACCCGCATGCAGGAGGGCACGGTCGCCTTTCTGCAGATGGTGAAGATCGCCGCCGCCGTCCGCCTGCACAAGCAGGCCCACCTGCCGTACCTGGTCTACCTGCGCAACCCGACCACCGGCGGGGTGTTCGCGTCGTGGGGTTCGCTGGGGCACGTCACGGTCGCCGAGCCGGGGGCCCTGATCGGCTTCCTGGGGCCCCGGGTGTACCAGCTGCTCTACGGCGAACCGTTCCCCGAAGGCGTCCAGACGGCGGAGAACCTGCAGCGCCACGGCGTGATCGACGGCGTCGTCGCGGTTGGCCAGCTGCGCCGGACGCTGGACCGCGCGCTGACCGTCATCGCCGACCCACCCGGGCCCCTGCCGGCGGCGCCGCCGCCCGAACCGATACCCGACGTGCCGGCGTGGGACTCGGTGGTGGCGTCCCGTCGCCCGGACCGGCCGGGTGTCGGGCTGCTGTTGCGCCACGGCGCCACCGATCGGGTGTTGCTGTCGGGCACCGGGCAGGGAGAAGCGGCGACGACGCTGTTGGCGCTCGCGCGCTTCGCCGGTCAGCCCGCGGTGGTGCTCGGGCAGCAGCGGGTGACGGGCGGGATGGTGGGGCCCGCGTCGCTGCGCGAGGCTCGGCGCGGTATGGCACTGGCCGCCGAGCTGCGCCTGCCGCTGGTGCTGGTGATCGACACCGCCGGTCCCGCGCTGTCGGCCGAGGCCGAGCAGGGCGGGCTGGCGGGCCAGATCGCCCAGTGCCTGGCCGAGCTGGTGACTCTCGATACCCCGACGGTGTCGGTGCTGCTTGGTCAGGGCAGCGGCGGGCCGGCGTTGGCGATGGTGCCCGCCGATCGGGTGTTGTCCGCGTTGCACGGCTGGCTGGCGCCGCTCCCGCCCGAAGGCGCCAGTGCGATCGTCTTCCGCGACACCGCCCACGCCTCCGAACTTGCTGCGGTGCAAGGTATCCGGTCGACCGATCTACTGGCGTCGGGCATTGTCGACGCCGTCGTGCCGGAACATCCCGACGCCGCCGACGAGCCGGTCGAGTTCTGCGAGCGACTCTCCCGCGCCATCGCCGCCGAGGTGCACGGGCTGCGCGCGCTACCCGCCGGCGAGCGGCTGGCCAGCCGATTGCAGCGCTACCGCCGCATTGGATTGCCCAGCGAGACACCCACGACTCGCGACACATAACCCGTTGCGACGACACGCCGCCAAACGTGGTTTAGGTCTCGCGAGTCATCCTTCCGGCAGCCCGAGGTAGCGCTGAATGGTCGGGCCGAGCCAGTCGACGATCTCGTCTCGGCTCATCTCAACGACCGGGGGCAGCCGTAAAACGAACCGGCACAACGCCATCCCCAGGATCTGGGTTGCGATCAGTCCGGCCCGCACACCGGCATCTGACTGCGGTACGAAGGAGGCCACCAGCGGCCGGATCTGGGTTACGAAAATCTCCTGCATCCGTTGCGCCGCTTCGCCGTTGGTGGCGCTGGACCGCAGCAAGATCACCAGCGCCTCGTCGCCCTCCCAGCGTTCGAGAAAGTGCCGAACCAGCGACCGCCCGACCTGCGCCGGGTCACCCGTCGCGAAGTCGGGAAACCGCAAGTCGAACTCGGCCGCCGCCGCGAACAGCTTGTCTTTGCTCCCGTAGTACCGCATGACCATCGCGGGATCGATCCCTGCGTCGGCGGCAATGGCCCGAATCGTCGCGCCCTGAAATCCGACCGCGCCGAACCGCTCGCGGGCCGCCGCCAGGATCACCGCCTTGGTCTCGTCCGACGACCGTCTCATGCCAACAAGTGTAGGCCAACAACTGTTGACATAGCGCCATCGACGCGCCAGCATTGGGTTATGCCAACAAGCGTTGACTAACTCACTAGGGAGAGGAGCGGGCCATGAAAGACACCGATGTCCTGGTGGTAGGCGCAGGCCCCACCGGCCTCACGCTCGCCGCCGCACTGATCAGCCGCGGGATTCGGGTGGCGGTGGTCGACAAATTGGCGGCGGGCGCAAACACGTCCCGAGCCGCCGCCGTCAACGCCCGCACCCTCGAGGTGCTCGAGGAGCTCGACGTGGCCCGGCGAATGGTCAAGGCCGGCCTGATCGCGCCGCGATTCACCATGCGGCAGGGCCGGCGCATTTTGATCCCCGTCGACTTCAGCGAGCTACCGACGGAACATCCGTACACCCTGATGCTGTCCCAGGCCGACACCGAGCGGCTGCTGCTCGAGCGACTCCACGAACTCGGCGGTGACGTGGTCCGTCCCAAGGCGCTGGGCGCAATTACCCAGGACGCGAACGGCGTCACGGCCACGTTCGACGACGGCGACACGATCAGCGCCGGCTACGCCGTCGGGACCGACGGCATGCATAGCACGGTTCGCGCGCAAGCCGGAATCGGCTTCGCCGGTGGGGAATTCGCCGAGTCCTTCGCGCTCGCCGACGTGCGAGTGACCGGTGAAGCGCCCCGCAACGAGGTGATCCTGTTCTACGCCAAAGACGGCCTGACGGTGCTGGCGCCGCTGCCCGGTGACATCTTCCGCGTCGTCGCGCCGACCACCGACGCGCCGCAGCTGCCGTCGGCAGAGTTTGTGCAGGCGCTGTTGGACGCCCGGGGCTTCGGGCCGCGGCAAACGATCGTCACCGAGCTGGTGTGGGGGTCGCGGTTCCACATCCATCACCGCGTCGCGGACAGCTACCGGGCCGGCCGGTTGTTGCTGGCCGGTGACGCTGCCCATGTGCACAGCCCGGCCGGGGGCCAGGGCATGAACCTCGGGATCACCGACGCGGTGGCGCTGGCCGGGGCGCTCGCCGAGGTCCTGGCGGGCGGCTCGGACGCCGCGCTGGATGCCTACAGCACCGCGCAGCGCCGACGCGCCGAGCGGGTGCTGAAACTGACGGGTCGGCTGACCCGGGTGGCGACGCTGCCGCGCCCGTTGCGCCCACTGCGCAACACCGGAATGCGCCTGGCCGCAGGGGTTCCGGCGGTGCGACGGCAGCTAGCGGTGCAGCTGAGCGGGCTCTCAGCGGAGTGATCGAAACTCCCACGGCGCCAACATAAATCGCTCGGCCGCTGACCTCGCCCCCAACTAGACACCCGTCACCCAGGGAGCGAATACCGAAGCTCGCCAACAGATTTCGTCACTGGCACGTCGATATCAACGAGTAGTTGCGGCGCAGCGTCGAAAACGTAACCTTTTGGACATCAGCGGCCCAGCCAGCGCACCGCCGCGATCAACAATCAGGCAAGATGGGCGGCATGGACACTGGTGGGACCTCGCCCCGCGTCTTGGTCGTCGACGACGACTCTGATGTGCTCGCCTCGCTGGAACGCGGCCTGCGGCTGTCCGGATTCGAGGTGTCGACCGCGGTCGACGGCGCGGAAGCCTTGCGCAGCGCCACCGAGACCCGGCCGGACGCGATCGTGCTCGACATCAACATGCCCGTGCTGGACGGCGTCAGCGTCGTCACGGCGCTCAGGGCGATGGACAACGACGTCCCGGTCTGCGTGCTGTCCGCCCGCAGCTCGGTCGACGACCGGGTCGCCGGGCTCGAGGCCGGTGCCGACGATTACTTGGTCAAACCGTTCGTGTTGGCCGAGCTTGTCGCGCGGGTGAAGGCGCTGCTGCGCCGCCGTGGCGCGACCGCGACCTCCTCCTCCGAAACCATCACGGTGGGCCCGCTGGAGGTGGACATCCCCGGCCGGCGCGCCCGCGTCAACGGCGTCGACGTCGACCTCACCAAGCGGGAGTTCGACCTGCTGGCGGTGTTGGCCGAGCACAAGACCGCGGTGCTGTCCCGCGCGCAACTGCTGGAACTGGTGTGGGGTTACGACTTCGCCGCCGACACCAACGTCGTCGACGTGTTCATCGGGTATCTGCGCCGCAAGCTGGAGGCCAATGGCGGTCCCCGGCTGCTGCACACCGTCCGCGGAGTAGGGTTCGTGCTGCGCATGCAGTAACCAGGTCGAGCGACCAATGAATTTTCTGTCCCGAATCCTGACCCGTACGCCGTCGCTACGCGCCCGGGTTGTGGTCGCGACGGTCATCGGCGCGGCGATCCCCGTGCTCATCGTCGGCATCGTCGTCTGGGTGGGCATCACCAACGACCGCAAGGAGCGGCTGGACCGCCGCCTCGACGAGGCCGCCGGCTTCGCGATCCCTTTCCTGCCGCGCGGTCTCGGCGAAATTCCGCGCTCCCCCAACGACAACGACGCCATCATGACGGTCCGCCGCGGCGACCAGGTCAAGTCGAACTCCAACGTGACGCTGCCCAAGCTGGACGTCGACTACGCCGACGCTTACGTCAAAGGCGTGCGCTACCGGGTGCGGACGGTGGAGATTCCCGCACCGGAGCCCACCTCGCTGGCCGTGGGCGCAACCTATGACGCGACCCTCGCCGAAACCAACAACCTGCACCGGCGGGTGCTGCTGATCTGTGGCTTCGCCATCGGCGCGGCGGCCGTATTCGCCTGGTTGCTGGCCGCGTTCGCGGTGCGCCCGTTCAAACAGCTTGCGCAGCAGACCCGATCGATCGACGCCGGCGACGAGGCACCGCGGGTGGAAGTGCACGGCGCCACTGAGGCCGTCGAGATCGCCGAAGCCATGCGGGGCATGCTGCAGCGCATCTGGAACGAGCAGAACCGGACCAAGGAGGCGCTGGCTTCGGCCCGCGACTTCGCCGCCGTGTCGTCGCACGAGCTGCGCACTCCCTTGACCGCGATGCGCACCAACCTCGAGGTGCTGTCCACCCTGGACATGCCCGACGACCAACGCAAAGAGGTGATCAACGACGTCATCCGCACCCAGTCGCGGATCGAGGCCACCCTGAGCGCCCTCGAGCGGTTGGCCCAGGGCGAACTGTCGACATCCGACGATCACGTGCCCGTCGACATCACCGAGCTGCTCGACCGCGCCGCCCACGACGCGATGCGGATCTACCCCGACCTCGACGTGTCACTGGTGCCATCCCCGACGTGCATCATCGTCGGATTGCCGGCCGGACTGCGCCTGGCGGTGGACAACGCGATCGCCAATGCCGTCAAGCATGGTGGCGCGACCCGGGTCCGGCTCTCGGCGGTCAGCTCGCGCGCCGGGGTCGAAATCGCCATCGACGACAACGGCAGCGGCGTGCCCGAAGACGAACGCAACGTGGTGTTCGAGCGGTTCTCCCGCGGGTCGACCGCCTCGCATTCGGGGTCGGGGCTGGGGCTGGCGTTGGTGGCCCAACAGGCCCACCTGCACGGCGGGACCGCTGCACTGGAAAGCAGCCCGCTGGGCGGCGCGCGGCTGGTGCTGCGCCTCCCCGGGCCGAGCTAGCGCCTCTGGCGTCTGCGGAGTCGGCCTTTGCCGGGTCGGGCACACTGGAGCGATGGCCGACGGCAAGAAACCGACCGACAACGAAACCCTGGCACGCATCCGCGATCTGGTCGCCGAGGAGAAAGCCCTGCGGGCACAGCTGCAACAGCGCGACATCTCCGAATCGGACGAGCATGATCGCCTGCGGCGCCTCGAGGTCGAGCTCGACCAGTGTTGGGACCTGCTGCGGCAGCGTCGGGCGCTGCGTGAAAGCGGCGGGGACCCGCGCGAGGCCGAGGTGCGTCCTCCCGACGAGGTCGAGGGTTACCTGAGCTGAGCCAACACGCGGCAGATGTCGACGTCGTCGTCGTAGGTGGCGGTCACAACGCCCTGGTCGCGGCGGCTTACCTGGCTCGAGCCGGTCTTCGGGTGCGGTTGCTGGAGCGGCTGGGACACATCGGCGGAGCCGCCGTCTCTGCGGAGGCCTTCGACGGTCTGGGGGTTCGGCTGTCGCGGTACTCCTACCTGGTCAGCTTGTTACCGCCCCGCATCGTCGACGACCTGGGCGCCGCGGTGCGGCTGGCCCGGCGGCGGTATTCCTCGTACACGCCCGACCCTGGCACCGACGGCCGCAGGGGGCTATTGATCGGGTCGGCCGGTGAGACGTTCGCCGCGATCGGCGCCGGCCCCGATGAGCACGGGTTCGCCGCCTTCTATCAACGCTGCAGGCTGGTGACCGAACGGCTCTGGCCGACGCTGCTCGAACCGCTGCGCACCCGCGAGCAGGCCCGGCGGCACGTCCTGAAAGGCGGTGATCACGAGGCGGCGGGCGCGTGGCGCGCCTTGGTCGACGAGCCTATCGGCCATGCCATCACTTCCGCCGTCGGCAACGACGTGGTCCGCGGCGTGATCGCGACCGACGCGCTGATCGGAACGTTCGCGCGCCTCGGTGACCCGTCGCTGATCCAGAATGTCTGCTTCCTGTATCACGTGCTCGGCGGTGGGACCGGGGACTGGGATGTCCCCGTCGGCGGGATGGGCGCGCTGACCGATGCCCTGGCGGCAGCCGCCGTCGGCCACGGTGCCCAAATCATCACCGGCGCAGAGGTTTACGCCGTCGAGCCCGACGGCGTGGTGCGATACCGCACCGGCGACAAGGAGCGGCTGATCCGGGCCCGGTTCGTCCTTGCGGGAGTCACACCGACGGTACTGGCCGGCCTGCTCGGCGAACGACCGCCGACCCCCGCCCAGGGCGCACAAGTCAAGGTGAACATGGTGCTGCGGCGCCTGCCTCGGTTGCGCGACGACGGCGTTACACCCGAACAGGCCTTCGCCGGGACGTTCCATGTGAACGAGACCTGGACCCAACTGGACAGCGGGTATTCGCGCGCGGCCACCGGGCATATCCCGAATCCGCTGCCCTGCGAAGCCTATTGCCATTCGCTGACCGACCCGACCATCTTGTCGGCCGACCTGCGCGCGTCGGGCGCCCACACGATGACGGTGTTCGGCCTGCACACCCCGCACTCGCTGTACGACGGCACCTACTCCGGCGCCCTGCGTGACCGGCTGACCCAGTCGGTACTGGCGTCACTGAATTCCGTTCTGGCCGAGCCGATTCAGGAAGTATTGATGAGCGACGCAAAGGACCGCCCCTGCATCGAGACGACGACCACCCTTGACTTGCATCGCACACTGCGGATGACTGCCGGCAACATCTTCCACGGCGGACTGTCGTGGCCGTTCGCGGACGACGACGACCCGCTGGACACCCCGGCGCGGCAATGGGGGGTGGCCACCGAGCACGAGCGGATCATGCTGTGCGGCTCCGGCGCCCGCCGCGGCGGTGCGGTGTCGGGCGTCGGCGGGCACAACGCCGCCATGGCGGTGCTGGCCACGCTGTGACTACCTGACGGTGGCGACCCGCTTCACCCGGCTACGCCGCGCTCGCGATCGCCACTACCTGATGCTGGCGACCCGCTTCACCCGGCTACGCCGCGCTCGCGATCGCCACTACGTGATGGTGGCGACCCGCTTCACCCGGCTACGCCGCGCTCGCGATCGCCACTACCGAGCGTCGATGGTGGTGTAGTCGCGCTCGGTGTAACCGGTGTAGATCTGGCGCGGACGGCCGATCTTGCTGTCACCCTCGTCGTGCATCTCGCGCCAGTGCGCAACCCAGCCGGGCAGCCGGCCCAACGCGAACAGCACGGTGAACATCCGGACCGGGAAGCCGAGGGCCCGGTAGATCAGCCCCGTGTAGAAGTCGACGTTCGGGTACAGCTTGCGCTCGATGAAGTAGTCGTCGGTCAGCGCCGCCTCTTCCAGTTCCTTGGCGATGTCCAGTAGCGGGTCGCCGCCGAGCTTCGCCAGGATCTTGTCGGCCTGTTCCTTGACGATCCGGGCGCGCGGGTCGTAGTTCTTGTAGACGCGGTGGCCGAAGCCCATCAGCTTGACGCCCTCTTCGCGGTTCTTCACCTTGCGGACGAACTCGCTGACGTCATCGCCACTTTCGCGGATCTGGTCGAGCATCTCGAGCACCGCCTGGTTGGCGCCGCCGTGCAGCGGCCCCCACAGCGCGTTGATGCCGCCGGAGATCGAGGTGAACAGGTTGGCGCGCGACGACCCGACCAGCCGCACCGTCGACGTCGAGCAGTTCTGCTCGTGGTCGGCGTGCAGGATGAGCAGCATGTCCAGCGCCCGGACCACCTCGGGATCGGCCTGATAGGGCTCGGCCGGCAACCCGAACGTCATCCGCAGGAAGTTCTCCACCAACGACAGCTTGTTGTCCGGGTAGAGGAACGGCTGGCCGACGGACTTCTTGTAGGCGTACGCGGCGATGGTGGGCAATTTTGCGAGCAGGCGGATGGTCGACAGCTCGACCTGGTTGTTGTCCATCGGGTCGAGCGCGTCGGGATAGTAGGCGCTCAACGCGTTCACCACGCTGGACAACACCGGCATGGGGTGCGCATTACGCGGGAAACCGTCGAAGAAGCGCTTCAGGTCCTCGTGCAGCATGGTGTGCAGCTGGATCCGCTTGGTGAATTCCGCGAGCTGGTCCTTGTTGGGCAGCTCGCCGTAGATCAGTAGGTAGCTCACCTCGATGAAGGTCGACTTCTCGGCGAGCTGCTCGATCGGGTAGCCGCGGTAACGCAGAATTCCGGCGTCGCCGTCGATGTAGGTGATGGAGCTCTTGCACGCGGCGGTGTTGACGAAGCCGTTGTCGAACGTGGTGTGCCCGGTTTTGGACAACAGGGAACCGAGCGCAATCCCGTCAGCACCTTCGGTGGCGCGAACGATCTCCAGATTGATCTCGCCCCCCGGGTACTTCAGAGTTGCGGTGTCGTCGGTGTCGGCCACGAGAACCCCTTTGCGCTCTGGCTGGTATGGCTGCCCTGACTTGGTGCTTATAGGTGAAGGTAGTCGTTGTCGCGTTCGCGTGCCTGCCCGGGGTCGGGTCGGTTGCGTCGTACCGACCCTCGGAGCGGGCTAGGGCTGGAGGCGCTCGACCAGAGCGCCGGTGACCCGGATCCGGTTATGCAACCGGTTCTCCCGGCCCTGCCAAAATTCGACCGACTCCGGAGCAAGCAGATAGCCGCCCCAGCCCGGTGGCAGTGGAACCTGCTCCCGGTCGGCGAAGCGCGCGCTCACCTCTGCCAGCTGGTCGAGCAGCACCGCGCGCGACGCGATCGGGCGGGACTGGTGCGATGCCCACGCGCCCAGCTGCGAGCCGCGCGGCCGTTTGGACCAGTAGTCCTCGGTGACCTCCGGGGTGACCTTGCTCACCGGCCCGCGGAGGTGGACCTGCCGCCCCAGCTGGTACCAGGGAAACGTCACCGACGCGTACGGCGTCGCCGCCAGGTCGGCGCCCTTGGCCGAGTCATAGTTGGTGAAAAATGTGATCCCGGACTCGTCCACGCTCTTGCACAACACCGATCGGCTCGTTGGCCAGCCGTCGGCCACGGTGGCCAGCACCATGGCGTTGGGCTCGGCGACGCCGGACCGCTCGGCATCGTCGATCCATTTGCGCAGCAAGGCAACCCAACCGTCGTCGAGCCAATCCGCGTCGAGATCGGGACTGCCGTCCTTTTCCGCCGATCCGTATTCCACACGCATCCGCTGCAGGTGCTCACTGTCTGGTCCTGCCATCGCGCCAACGCTACCGGGGCTGCCTACCGGCCGGTAGCGTCGGCCCGAAGGTGGGGTGCGAGAATTTTCGTATGACTGTGGTCCCCGAAGACTTTGTCCCCGGCCTCGAAGGTGTGGTGGCCTTCACCACCGAGATCGCCGAACCGGATAAAGACGGCGGTGCGCTGCGCTACCGCGGCGTCGACATACAAGACCTGGTGAATCAGCAGGTCACCTTCGGCGACGTGTGGGGCCTGCTGGTCGACGGCAAGTTCGGCCACGGTTTGCCCCCCGCCGAGCCCTTCCCGCTACCCATCCACACCGGCGACGTGCGCGTCGACGTGCAGGCGGGCCTGGCGATGCTGGCGCCGATCTGGGGCTACCGGCCCCTGCTCGACACCGACGACGCCACCGCCCGCGACCAACTGGCCCGGGCATCGGTGATGGCGCTGTCCTACGTCGCGCAGTCGGCGCGTGGCATCTACCAGCCCGCGGTACCTCAGCGCGTCATCGACGAATGCTCAACTGTCACAGCCCGTTTCATGACGCGCTGGCAGGGCGAGCCGGACCCGCGGCACGTCGAGGCGATTGACGCCTACTGGGTCTCGGCCGCCGAACACGGCATGAACGCCTCCACGTTCACCGCGCGGGTGATCGCCTCGACCGGCGCCGACGTGGCCGCAGCGTTGTCCGGGGCGATCGGGGCCATGAGCGGGCCGCTGCACGGCGGAGCGCCGGCGCGGGTCCTGCCGATGATCGAAGAGGTCGAGCGCACCGGCGACGCCCGCGGCCTGGTCAAGAGGATCTTGGATAGCGGCGACAAGCTGATGGGCTTCGGACACCGGGTCTACCGCGCGGAGGACCCGCGGGCGCGGGTGCTGCGCGCGACCGCCGAGCGGCTGGGCGCGCCGCGCCACGAGGTTGCGGTCGCGCTGGAGCAGGCCGCCCTGACCGAGTTGCGCGAGCGCCGCCCGGACCGCGCCATCGAGACCAACGTCGAGTTCTGGGCAGCGGTGATCCTGGACTTCGCGCAGGTACCGGCCAACATGATGCCGGCGATGTTCACCTGCGGGCGCACCGCGGGCTGGTGCGCGCACATCCTCGAGCAGAAACGGCTCGGCAAGCTGGTGCGCCCGTCGGCCATCTATGTGGGGCCGGCCCCGCGCAGCCCGGAATCGGTCGAAGGTTGGGACCGCAGCCTCACCAACGCCTGAGGCGGACCGGGTTGTCGGTGCCCGGCGATTGAATGAGTGTCGCCGCGATGAGTTTGCGTCGCGGGCGCGGTCATAACTCGCGAGCCTGCCCGTCCCGGGCCGGCCTGGGAACCGACAGCAAGGAGAATCACAATGGCGCTCAACATCGAACCCGCCCTGTCCCCCCACCTGGTGGTGGACGACGCCGCCGCCGCAATCGACTTCTACGTCAAGGCTTTCAGCGCTGAAGAGCTGGGGCGCGTGCCTCGTCCAGACGGAAAACTCGTCCACGCCGCGGTGCGCATCAACGGCTTTTTGGTCATGCTCAACGACGATTTCCCCGAGATGTGTGGTGGCAAGTCGATGACGCCCAAGTCATTGGGCGGCACCCCGGTCACCATCCACCTGACCGTCACCGACGTCGACGCCAAATTCCAGCGGGCGCTGGACGCGGGCGCCACCGTGGTCGCTCCGTTGGACGATCAGTTCTGGGGTGACCGCTACGGCGTGGTCGCCGACCCGTTCGGCCACCACTGGTCGTTGGGGCAGCCGGTCCGCGAGGTCGGCTACGACGAGATCCAGGCCGCGATGTCCGGGCAGGGCACCAGCTAGCCAAGCAGCCGGTCCAGCAGCCGGCGCCGCGGCGGTGGCGCCGGCTCGGCGGCGGCGGCGGCGGCGAGCATGTCGGCGACCTCAGTGAATTTGCTCCGCGGCCGGCCGTCGGCGCCGCCGCGCGCGATCTCGGCGGCGTTGATGGCTCGCCAGCCGCGGGCATCGACGGCGTCGGGCTGCCGGGCCTGTACCAACTTGGCCAGCGCCTCTGCGTCGGCCACCGGATCGCTCAGCCTGCCGGCGTTGAAGTCGGCTACCAGGGCCCCAACGGTCTGCAAGGAACACGATTTGTTCGTGCCGATGAACCCGCTCGGACCCCGCTTGATCCAGCCCGCGACATACGCTCCGCCAACCGGTGCGCCGGAGCCGGGATCAACGACACGACCGCTGTCGTTGGGAACAACGGCCGCCGACTGGTCAAACGGCAGATCGCGAATCGGTTTGCCGCGGTAGCCAATTGACGTCAGCACCAGGCCCGCGTCCTGTTGGCGGAGCTCGTCGGTGCCGGTGACGGCGAACTCCACGCCGGTGGCGCGTTGATCACCCAGTACGCGCTTCGGGGTGAGCTGATAGGCCAGCCGGATTCGGGGACGCCCGAGCTCTTGGGCCGGCGCCGAATCGTCACGGAGATTGTTCAGGACTTCCAGCTTGCGCTTCGTCACATGGTCCGTCCCGGTCGCGAGATCGGCCGCCACCAGCTCCTGGTCGGCCGCGCTGAGCACAACGTCGGACGACTCCGTGAGCCCGATCAGTTCGGGCAGCGTGAACGCCGACTGGGCGGGGCCGCGCCGGGCGGCGACCACCACTTCGCGGACCGCGGAAGCGCGAAGCGCCGCCAACGCACGATCGGAGATGTCGGTGCGGGCCAGGTCGTCAGGATTCGCGGTGAGCACACGGGCCACGTCGAGGGCGACGTTTCCGTTGCCGACGATCACCACCCGCTCGTGGCTGAGATCGACTGGCAGATCCGCCAAGTCGGGGTGCCCGTTGATCCAGGCAACCAATTCGGTAGCGGTTCCGGTGCCAGGCAGGCCCATGCCCTGGATGTCCAGGCGACGGTCGTCAGGGGCCCCGACGGCGTACACCACGGCGTGGTGGTGAGCCAGAAGATCGGCGTGACTCAGGTGCCTGCCGACCTCAACGTTGAGGTAGAACCGGAAGCGGCGATCACCGGCGACTCGGTCGAACAGCCGGGTGACCCGTTTGGTGTTCTGGTGATCGGGCGCCACACCGGCGCGCACCAGCCCGTAGGGGGTGGGCAGCTTCTCAAAGACGTTGACCCGCACGCCATGCTGGGTGAGCAGTTCGTCGGCGGCATACATCGCAGCCGGCCCGGACCCCACGATTGCCACGGTCAGCGGCTGGCGGCGGGCACGCACCTGGGCAGCCGGAATCACCGGGGCCAGCTTCGACGTCGGCGGCAACTTCTCACCCTCGGGCCGCTCCGGGTAGAAGGATGCGTTGATCTCGACGAACGGCAGCTGCTTGGCGTCCAGCCGGGTGTCCGGCGCGATCGCGCCGACGGGGCACGCGCTCACGCACGCGCCGCAGTCCACACAGGCCACCGGATCGATGTAGAGCATCTCCGAGGTGGCGAAGCCGGGCTCGTCTGGCGTGGGGTGAATGCAGTTCACCGGACACGCGAAGACGCAGGACCCGTCGTTACAGCACGACTGGGTAATAACGTGCGGCATAGACGATTACCCGTGCGGTCCTACGCGGCCAACTGCTGGCGCTGCGGCTCGCTGCGGTAGCGCGACGGCTTGCCGTCGATTTTGCAGACCCGCCACATGAGGCGCGCGGAGCGCGTCTCCATCAGGCCGGTGTCGTGGGCCAGCATCCGGACGTCACCGAACATGTCGCTCAGCCACTTTCGCGATTCCGGCGACCGGAAGAAGAGCTCCTTCTTCACCTCGCGCGGGATATCGAACTCCTGCCAGAACGCCTTGGGCGGCACCACGATTGCCCGGCACAAGGCCTTCATTGTCAGCGGCAGGTACAGCGCCGTCCAAAACCGCTGTCGGCGCGTCAATTGCGGCACGCGCCTGCGCAGGAACTCGTGGGCAAAGGAAATGTGGCGCGCTTCCTCAGCCACGTGAATGGCCATCACCCGCTCCATGATCGGGTGTAACGACTTGCCCTCGCGGAGAACGTTTTTCTGCGTGTGGTCGATCGGCTCCTCCCCGGCGAGCACCCCGATGAAGAACGCCACCGGCAAGGGGCCGGCCACCAGCGGAACCAACGGCGAGAGCCACCTAAGCAGCCGCGGCATGCCGGGGACATCGGCGCCGACGCGGTTGACCATCTCCTGAAACATCATGGTGTGGTTGCACTCTTCGACCGATTCGTGCAAGCAGTACCGGTATTCGGGGGATCCGTTCGGCACCCAGAACGTGTAGTTCATCAGGCCGCGGATCAGGATCGATTCGAAGTGCAGCCCGACCTTGGCGACGTTGGCCTGGCGCCACATGCCGATCTTGATCTTGCGTTCGTCGGACTGCGCCAGGTACCAGGGGTGGCGCCCCAACGGATCGGTCGTCGGCAGGATCCATCGAGGATCGTTCTCAGTGACGGCGAATTCCGCTGAGTCCCAGTCGATGTCGGTGTAGGGGTTGAAGTTTCGCCGCACCGACCCCTCGGACAGGGTAGCGAGCATGTCGACGTATTCGGTGTCGTCGCGCACTTCCATGTTGCGGCGCCAGCGCCGAACCATACGTGTCCTGGCCATATCCACGCCTCCCCAAAGAGGTTTACATTTGGACGTGCTGTGTCCAGACAGTACCGCAGGTACCGGATATCTTCTAGACCCCTTGCGGGTCCTGTGGGCTGACCAGTGGTCAGGGTTTTGGTGTGCCCTGCCTCACAGCGGGTCAAACACCGCGCGCGGCGCGGCCAGGCGTTTTGCACGGGGCCCGGGCGCCGGCAATCGGACCGCCGCGCCGCCGGTCACATGCGCTCACTACCCTGATGGGCATGGCTGACTCGCTCGAGGTTCCCGCTGACATCAAACCCCGCGACGGCCGCTTCGGATGCGGCCCTTCCAAGGTCCGGCCCGAACAGTTGCAGGCGCTGACGACCACCGCGGCCTCGCTGTTCGGCACGTCGCACCGCCAGGCGCCCGTCAAGAATCTCGTTGGCCGAGTCCGGTCGGGGGTGGCCGAGCTGTTCTCGGTGCCAGACGGTTACGAGGTCATCCTCGGCAACGGCGGCGCGACGGCGTTCTGGGACGCCGCGGCGTTCGGGTTGATCGACAAGCGCTCGCTGCACCTGTCCTTCGGCGAGTTCAGCGCGAAGTTCGCCTCGGCGGTCGCCAACAACCCCTTCATCGGCGATCCCATCGTCATCAAGGCGGATGCCGGCAGCGCACCCGAGCCGCAGAGCGATCCCTCGGTCGATGTGATCGCCTGGGCGCACAACGAGACGTCGACCGGGGTGGCGGTGCCCATCCGCCGTCCCGCCGACTCGGGCGACGCGCTGGTCGTCATCGACGCCACCTCGGGCGCCGGTGGCCTTCCGGTCGAGATCACCGAGACCGATGCCTACTACTTCTCGCCACAGAAGAATTTCGCCAGCGATGGCGGCCTGTGGCTGGCCATCATGAGCCCGGCAGCGCTGGCGCGGGTCGAGTCCATCGCCGGGTCCGGCCGCTGGGTTCCCGACTTCCTGTCGCTGCCCATCGCGGTGGACAACAGCCTGAAGAACCAGACGTACAACACCCCGGCGATCGGCACCCTGGCGCTGATGGCCGAGCAGATCGACTGGATGCTGGGCAACGGCGGACTGGACTGGGCCGTCAAGCGCACGGCCGACTCGTCGCAGCGGTTGTACTCCTGGGCCCAGGAGCGGCCGTACACCACGCCGTTCGTCGCCGACCCCGCCTTGCGTTCCCAGGTGGTCGGCACCATCGATTTCGTCGACGACGTCGACGCCGCGGCCGTCGCAAAGATTTTGCGGGCAAACGGCATCGTCGACGTCGAGCCGTACCGCAAACTCGGCCGCAACCAATTGCGGGTCGGGATGTTCCCGGCGGTCGACCCCGACGACGTCAGCGCCCTGACGCAATGCGTCGACTGGGTCGTCGAGCGGCTGTAACCGTCTCGCAATCAGCACGCAACCGCCCAGCGTGTCAGCACAGGTTGTGGGCGTTAGCTGCACTAGAGTGCGCACGAGACGGGTCCGTCGACCTGCACGGAGCCTGCGAGGAGAAACCATGCGGGAACTCAAAATGGTAGGGGTCGATGCCGACGGCAAACACATCATCTGTGAGGCCGACGATCCTGGCGAACCGTTCAAGCTCGCGGTCGACGATCAGCTGAAGGCCGCCGTGCGCGGCGACGCCGCGCCGCCGGAGCAACCGCAGCTCGACATCCAGGTCACCAACATGCTGAGCCCCAAAGAGATTCAGGCCAAGATCCGGGCCGGCGCCTCCGTCGAGCAAGTGGCCGCGGCGTCGGGCTCCGACATCTCGCGGGTCCGCCGGTTCGCTCACCCGGTGCTGCTGGAACGTGCTCGCGCCGCGGAGCTGGCAACGGCCGCGCATCCGGTGCTCGCGGATGGCCCCGCGGTGCTCACCCTGCTGGAAACCGTGAGCGCCGCCCTGGTGACGCGCGGTCTGGAACCCGACAGGCTCAGCTGGGATGCCTGGCGCAACGAAGACAGCCGCTGGACAGTGCAGCTTGCGTGGAAGGCTGGCCGCTCCGACAACATCGCGCACTTCTGTTTCGCACCCGGCGCGCACGGCGGAACGGTCGCCGCAATCGATGATGGGGCCAAGGAGCTGATCGACCCGAACTTCGAGCGTCCGCTGCGGCCGCTCGCGCGGGTGTCCCACGTCGACTTCGAGGAGCCGGTGAAGCCCGCCGCCCCCGCTGCGCAAGAGCAGCCCGCTCCGCAAGAGCAACCGGTGCACACCCGACGGGGTAAGCCGGTCATTCCGGCTTGGGAGGACGTGCTGCTCGGCGTGCGCTCGGGCGGACAGCGCTAGCCGCTACCGCGCCACCGTCAGCGCGAGCAGCGTCAGCCACGCTCCCGCGACCCCGATTCCCGCGCCCAGTAGGAACCAGCGCAGCACCAGCTTGTGCCGCCAACCCCACAGCGTCGGCGCCAGCCCGCCGGCCGCGACGACGTTGAGCCCGACCGCCAGCAGTGGATGCACCCGGATCAGTCCCAGACTGAGCACCACAATGGCGGCGCCGGTGACTGCGGCGACGAACCCGGCGACCGTCAAACCCGTTGCCCAGGGCACGGAATCGTCGGTCACGAGCCGAGCCTAGCCCGTTCGTAGAACGCCAAAGCGGCCGCAGTGGCGACATTGAGCGAGTCGGTGCCGCGCGACATCGGGATGCGCACACGCACGTCGCTCGCGCGCAGCGTCGCCGGCGTGAGGCCCGGTCCCTCGGCGCCCACCACCACCGCGACGCGTTCGTCACGCACGGCCGCCATGGCCTCCGGCAGGGCGCAGGCCTTGCTGTGCGGGGTCATCGCCAGCAGCCGAAATCCGTTCTCTTTCAGCACTGCCAGCTCGGCGGGCCAGTCCGTCGCTCGGGCGTACGGGACCAGCAAGGCGTGGCCCATGGAGACCCGCACGGCGCGACGGTACAGCGGGTCGGCGCAGCCGCTGCCGAACACCACCGCGTCCACGCCCAGCCCGGCCGCGTTGCGAAAGATCGAGCCCAGGTTCTCGTGATCGTTGACGCCCTCGAGCACCGCGACGGTCCGGGCGCGCTCGACCAGCTCGGCCACGCTGGGTTCCGGCACCCTGCGGGCGGCCGCCAGCACGCCACGATTGAGGTGAAAGCCCACCACTTGCGCCATCACGTCGGCGGAGGCCCGGTAGAACGGCACGGCGCTGCCCGCCAGGTCGTCGGCGAGCTCGGCGAGCCGGCGCTCGGTCCCCAGCAGGGCATGCGGGGTGAATCGGGAGGCCAGCATGCGCTGGACGACCAGCACGCCTTCCGCGATCACCAGGCCTTTGCCGGAGGGCAGATCAGGACGACGATCGACACTGTTGAGGTCGCGGAAATCGTCGAGCCGCGGGTCCTCGGGATCGTCAACGTCCTGAACGTTCAGGCCATCGGTTCCGTCGCTCACGGGCCTTCGTCGACCAAGGCCAACATCAAGTCGGCCGCGTTGCGCAGGGTGTCACGTTGCTCGCTGTCGAGCGTCGCCAGCCGTTTGGCCAGCCACTCCTGACGGGCGCGCCGGGTCGCCTTGACCAACTCGGCACCGGATTGGGAAACCGAGACCAGCACCTGCCGGCCGTCGATCGGATGCGGGGCACGGTCCACCAGGCCCATGTCGGCCAGTGAGGCAATCACGCGGGTCATCGACGGCGGACGGACCCGTTCGCGGATCGCGAGCGCGCCGGGCGTCATCGGGCCCTCGTTGGCCAGCGTGGCCAGCGCCGACAGCTGGGACAACGACACCGGCGATGACGGGTTTCGGAACCGGAGTTGGCGGGCCAGCCGCATGACCGCCAGCGACAGGTCGCTGGCCAGCCGCGCATCGCTGTCAGGCATGGCGCGAGGTTACACGGAACCTCAAGGAATAGGGATACGAACCGGTGAACGACGGGCTCATCCGCAGCGCTGTGCGCCCCGAATATCGCCGAACCGCTTGCGTGGGCGCGTAAACCCGGCTGCCCAGGCCTTTTCGGTTGGTCCCCGCCGCGCACGTGGGTGTACCGGCGGACCGCACCGGCGGCTATGTTAATCGCGATGTCTGTCGAACCCGGCCAGAACCGCGAGGCGCCGCCGCTGCCGCCCGCACTGCTCAACGCGTGGCCCTTCATCGCCCTTGGCGCGCTCGGCTGGCTGGTCGCGGCGGCCGCCGCATTTCTCGTGCCGGCCCTCCAGTGCTGGCGCCCGGTGACCCTGGCGGGGCTCGGAGTGGGAGTGCTCGGCACGAGCATCTTCGTGTTACAACTCGCGGAGGCCCGTCGAGGCGCACGCGGCGCGCAAGACGGACTCGAAAACTATCTCGACCACGGCTAGGTTTCGCACCCATCACGGACCCGGGAGGACCGATGGTAGCTCCACTACTGCAAGCGCAAATCGATATCGACGCACCGGTTTCCACGGTGTGGGGGTTGATATCCGATCTTCGGCGGATGCCGGAATGGAGCCCACAATGCCGTTGGATGAAGACCTTCGGTCCGCTGCGCCAGGGCATGCGCAGCATCAACATCAATCGCCGTAACCGAATGTTCTGGCCGACCACGTCCACGGTCGTCGAGGTCATCCCCGAGACCAAGCTTGCGTTCCGAGTCGACGCCAACCACACGATCTGGAGTTACGAGCTCCAACCCACCGGCGAGGGCACCCGGCTGATTGAAAGCCGTCACGCCGAGAACGGCGTGACCGCGGTCTCGAACCTGACGGTGAATGCGCTCTTGGGTGGGACCACCAACTTCGAACGCGAATTGCTCGAGGGAATGAACACCTCGTTGGCCAAGATCAAGGCCGCCGCCGAAAAGGGCTAATCCGCCTCGAGCTGCTCGGGCTGCGACTCCGGCGCTTCTGACTGCGGCACCTCTGACCGCGGCTCCGGCGTCTCGGGCGCTGATGCCGACTCCTCCGGGCTGCCGTCTGGCTGGACGTCCTGGGTGTGGGATTCGGGTGGCTCGGTCGGCGACTCGGGAGCCTCCGGCTGCGCCTCGGATGTCTCGGCCGGCTCAGGCGGCGCCTCCACGACGTCGAGCACGCCATCGTCGTATGGCTCGTACATGGGCGAACCGGTACCCGCCTGCGCCTGGGTATCCGAATGCGCGCCGCAACCGTACTGCTTGTCGACGATCTGCCCGTCGGCCGACAGTTCGTTGCCGCAGACGCCGAACATCGCGCCGAGCGATCCCGCCAACGGGAGGAAGAACCCGCAGTCGCGGCACACCCGTTTGGTCGAGCGCGCCATCGGCGAGTCGGGACCGTGCTCTCCGGTGTGCCATCGCTCGGCTGCCTCCGCGCGGCCCCAGGCGCTCATCACCCAGCGGCGGCCCAGTCCGACTTCATCGGCGGTCTCGTCGACCTGTGCGTCACCGCTGGCTGCATAGCCGGGAACCAACCGCGGATCGTCTGCGGCCGGGGCCAGCAGGTCTCCGGGGCTCAAGTCCCCCGGCCGCACCCGCCGATCCCACGGGACCCACTCGGGCGCCAGCAACGCCGTCGGACCCGGGATCAGCACCACTTCGCTGACGGTGGCGTGGTCGGCGCCGGGATGCGCGGCGACGACGACGGCCCATTGCCAGCCCTGATAACCGGGCAAATGCGCCAGGAACCGGTGAGTGGCGGCGGCCGGATCCTCGTAGCTGACGCCCAGGTAATCGCCGACCGCCTCCGCGCCGCTGAACTCCACGACGGCGGCCCTGGCCTGCTCCATTGCGCCCGTGAGCACGGCCGCCAGCCCCTCTGGCCAGTCGGCCACGATCGCCACGGCGGATTCCTCGATGGGCCCGGTCACGATGTCCCCTTCCTGCATTGCGGTTCCAATACTAGGTTGGCGAGCCACGCCCCGTTACCTGCAGACGCATGTCGTCGGCATAGGGGAGAATCGGAACGTGTCTGGACGGTGGCGTGACGATCCGGGCCGCGTGGCCTCCACTCCGGGTCGCCGGCCCCGTAATGGAGCTACCAATCAACATCCGGGCACGGCCAATTACCCCGCCGATGATGCCGCCAACCGCCGGCCGCGCCGGCCACCGCCGATGCCGAGCGCCAATCGCTACCTACCGCCCATCGGCCAGCAGTCGGAGCCGGATCGAAGCGACAGCGCACCCCCGCCTAGTGCCGCCGCCGGTGAACGGATCACCGTCACCCGCGCCGCCGCACAGCGAAGCCGCGAGATGGGCTCGCGGATGTATTGGATGGTGCAACGCGCCGCCACCGCCGACGGCGCCGACAAGTCCGGTCTGACGGCGCTGACGTGGCCGGTGGTGGCGAACTTCGCGGTGGACGCCGCGATGGCCGTGGCGCTGGCCAACACATTGTTCTTTGCCGCGGCAACCGGAGAGAGCAAGGGCCGGGTGGCGTTGTATCTGCTCATCACCATCGCGCCGTTCGCGGTCATCGCGCCGCTCATCGGCCCGGCGCTGGACCGGTTGCAGCACGGCCGGCGGGTCGCCCTCGCCGCATCGTTCGTTTTGCGGACGGCACTGGCGCTGGTGCTGATCATGAACTACGACGGCGCCACCGGGAGCTACCCGTCGTGGGTGCTCTACCCGTGCGCGCTGGCCATGATGGTGTTCTCCAAGTCCTTCAGCGTGCTGCGCAGCGCCGTGACGCCGCGGGTCATGCCGCCGACCATCGACCTGGTGCGGGTGAACTCCCGGCTGACCGTGTTCGGTCTGCTCGGCGGCACCATCGCCGGCGGGGCCATCGCGGCGGGCGTCGAGTTCGTCTGCACCCACCTGTTCAAGCTGCCCGGCGCGTTGTTCGTCGTCATCGCGGTCACGATCGTCGGTGCCTCACTGTCGATGCGGATCCCGCGCTGGGTCGAGGTGACGGCGGGCGAGGTGCCGGCGACCTTGAGCTACCGCCAGGACAGCGAACCACTGCGGCGACATTGGCCACAAGCAGTCAAGAAGGTCGGTGGAACGCTGCGACAACCGCTGGGCCGCAACATCATTACCTCGTTGTGGGGCAACTGCACCATCAAGGTCATGGTCGGCTTCCTGTTCTTGTACCCGGCGTTTGTCGCCAAGGCGCACCAAGCCAACGGTTGGGTTCAGCTGGGCATGCTCGGAATGATCGGCGCGGCGGCCGGCATCGGCAACTTCGCCGGCAACTTCGCCGCCGCACGCCTGCAGCTCGGCCGGCCGGCCGTGCTGGTGGTGCGCTGCACGCTGGCGGTCTCGGCGGTCGCGTTGGCGGCCTCGGTGGCGGGCACCCTCGTGGCGGCCGTGATTGCCACCCTGGTCACGGCGGGCTCCAGTGCTATCGCGAAGGCCTCGCTGGACGCCTCGTTGCAGGACGATCTGCCCGAGGAATCACGCGCCTCGGGATTCGGACGCTCGGAGTCGACACTGCAGCTGGCCTGGGTGCTGGGTGGCGCGGTGGGCGTCTTGGTCTACACCGACCTGTGGGTCGGCTTCACCGCGGTCACGGCCCTACTAATTCTCGGGTTGGCGCAGACGCTCGTCAGCTTCCAAGGGAACTCGCTGATCCCCGGCCTCGGAGGTAACCGGCCCGTGATGGTCGAGCAGGAGGGCACGCGTCGCGGCAGGCCGGCGGTGGTGCCCGAGTGAAACGCGGTGTGGCCCTGCTGCTCGCGGGCTTGATGATGCTGTTGTGCGTGGCCGTCGGGGTCGGCACCTGGCTGCTGGTGCGCCCGTCCGGTCCGCAGCGCCCCGAGATCAGCGCGTACTCGCACGGCCACCTCGCGAGGGTGGGACCCTACCTGTACTGCAGCGTGCTCAACCTCGACGACTGTGACACGCCCCAAGCCCAGGGCGAGCTGAAGGTCAGCGAGCGCTATCCGGTGCAGCTCTCGGTGCCCGACGCAATCTACCGGGCACCGTGGCGGCTGCTGCAGGTGTACGAGGACCCGACCAACACCACCAGCACCATCTTTCGGCCCAACACCCGGTTCGCGGTCACCATCCCCCCGGTCGACCCACACCGTGGACGCATGGTCGGGATAGTCGTGCAGTTGCTGACGCTCGTGATGGACCCCGGCGGCGAACTGCGCGATGTCCCGCACGCGGAATGGTCAGTGCGCCTTACCTATTGAGCGCGCCGGCCCGATGCGGGCACGAAGAGATTAGGCGCCGTGCCCGGCGGGCACGCGCTCCCCTTCGACCGGCGGACCGGGAGGTGTCCCCTCTCCGAAAGGCTTGCCGCCCAACGCCTCCCGGCCATGCGGTGACAGCCAGCCCGTCAGGTCGGGTCCCTTGGGCACGATGCCGGTGGGGTTGATGTCGGCGTGCACGATGTAGTAGTGCTGCTTGATCTGGACGAAGTCGACGGTGTCGCCGAACCCCGGCGTCTGGAACAGGTCACGCGCATACGCCCACAACACCGGCATCTCGCTCAGCTTGCTTCGGTTGCACTTGAAATGCCCGTGGTAGACCGGGTCGAAGCGGGCCAGCGTGGTGAACAGCCGTACGTCGGCCTCGGTTACGGTGTCGCCCACCAGATATCGCTGATTGGCCAGGCGGTCGCTCACCCAGTCCAAGGCTGCGAACAGCCGATCGTAGGCCGCCTCGTACGCCTGTTGCGAGCCGGCGAAGCCGCACCGATACACCCCGTTGTTAATCTCGGTGTAGACCCGCTTGTTCACCTCGTCGATCTCGGCGCGCAGTCGCTCGGGGTATAGCTCGGGCGCACCGGCGCGATGGTAGGCGGTCCATTCCGTCGAGAAGTCCTGGGTCATCTGCGCGAAATCATTGGTGACGACCGCGCCGGAGGGGACATCGACAAGCGCCGGAACCGTGATGCCTTTCGGGTAGCCGGGGAACCGTTTGAAGTACGCGTCCTGAAGCCGCGGGATCTGCAGCACAGGGTCGACGCCCCCCGGATCCAGATCGAACGTCCAACTGCGTTCGTCATGGGTGGGCCCGCAAAACCCAATGGAGAGAACGTGTTCCAACCCCAGCAGTCGTCGCACGATGATGGCGCGGTTGGCCCAGGGGCACGCTCGGGCGACAATCAGCCGATACCGGCCGGGCTCTACGGGATAGCCGTCTCGCCCGTCCGCGGTGATGCGGGTGGTGATGTAGTTGGTGTCGCGAGTGAATTCACCCGTCCCGGCAACATAGGTGGCCATATCTCCCATACTTCGCTCAGCATCGGCTAGGAACTCAGAAAGCGCCGAGCCAGGTTGGTCTCGGTCGACGCGCCCTGCTCCCAGTGGGAGATCCACGGTCCGGTGCCCTCCGACTGGTCGATGATCCCACCCTCGAGCCAGACGTAACGGCCCCGCATCACCTCGCGGGTCAGCCGGACATCGCAGCTGTCGGTATTGGTCCACAACGCTTCGAACAGCGCCTCGACCCGCAGGGATGCTTGCCGGCAGAACGTATCGGCCAACTCGTAGACCTGTTGACCGGCCGTCGGGTCCGCTGCGCGCTGGGCCTCGGCCCGCACACAGGTCGCGGACATCGCGAACAGCTCGGCGCCGATGTCGACGATGCGCCCGAGGAATCCCTGGCGCTGCTCCAGCTTGGCCTGCCAGCGCGCCATCCCGTAGAAGGTGTTGCGGGCCAGCTTGCGGCTGGAGCGTTCGACCAACCGCAGGTGTGAGGCCAGCAGGCCGAATTCGCTGTAAGCCCTGGGCCGCTGACCTTCTCCAAAAACGAGTTGCGGCAACCACTTTGCGTAGAATCCGCTTGCACCGATCGCCGCGGCGGCCTTCTGCCGCAAACCAGCGTCAGGCTTCGCGAGGTCACCGGCCGCAGACAGGTGGGCATCGACCGCCTCTCGGGCGATCAGCAGCCTCATGATCTCGCTGGATCCTTCGAAGATGCGATTGATCCGCAGGTCACGCGATACCTGTTCGACCGGCACCGCGCGTTCGCCGCGCGCGGCCAGGGACTCCGCCGTCTCATAGCCCCGACCACCGCGGATCTGCATGACCTCGTCGGCGATGATGCAGGCCATCTCGCTGGACCAAAGCTTTGCCAACGCCGCCTCGATCCGGATGTCGTTGCGCCCTTCGTCGGCCATCTGCCCGGACAGCTCGAGCACCGCGTCGAGCGCATAGTTGGTCGCGGCGATGAACGAGATCTTGCGGGCCACCGCTTCGTGCTCGGCCAGCGGCTTGCCCCACTGCACACGCTCCCCGGACCACTCGCGCGCCACCTTCAGCCCCCACTTCGATGAACCCGTCGCGATCGCGGGAATCGACAGCCGCCCGGCGTTGAGCGTGGTCAGCGCTATCTTCAAACCGTCGCCCTCGCGGCCGATCAGGTTTTCGTTGGGCACCCGGACGCGGTGCAGCCTGGTCACCCCGTTCTCGATGCCGCGCAGCCCCATGAATTTGTTGCGACGCTCCACGGTGATCCCGGGCGAATCGGCCTCGACGACGAAGGCGCTGATGCCGCCGCGGTGCCCATCGCTACGGGGCACCCGGGCCATGACGACCAGCAATTCGGCGACCACGCCGTTGGTCGTCCACAACTTCACGCCGTCGAGTTCGTAGGCCGTCCCGTCTTCGACGGGTGTTGCCGTCGAGGCCAGTCGGGCCGGATCGGAGCCCACGTCGGGTTCCGTCAGCAGAAACGCCGATATGGCGCCCGCGGCACACCGGGGCAAGAACTTCTGCTTCTGCTCCGGGGTTCCGGCGAGTTTGAGCGGCTCCGGCACGCCGATCGACTGATGCGCCGACAGCAGCGCGCCGAGGCTGGGATGAACGGAGGAAATCATCATCAGAGCCCGGTTGTAGGCCACTTGCGACATGTTCAGGCCGCCGTATTCCGATGGAATTTTCATGCCGAAACAGCCGAGTTCGGCCAGACCCTTCACATATTCATCGGGAATTTGCGCGTCGCGTTCGATGACGCTGCCATCAACGCCGCGAAGGAATTCGCGCAATTTGTCGAGAAACGCGCGGGTGCGCACCTCGTCGGCGGCCGAGGGTTTGGGAAACGGGTGGATGAGCTCCAACGGAAAACGACCGAGAAAAAGCTCCTTTGCGAACGACGGTTTATCCCAACCGGTTTCGCGAGACTCCTCGGCGAGTGCCCTGGCTTGCTCCTCGGTGACGTGCGCTTGCTGTGCCATCGCAGCCTCCTTGCTCGACGACTGTGGCGAGGTGGGAGTACCCCGTGACCGGCACTTCCTCACCTTCACCGCGCAAGTGGCCCGACGGGCGCCGGGTGTGCCGACGAACTAGGCGTCGAGCTCGCGGGCGACCGCCCGAACGACCTCGGAAACCCGTCGAGCCGTCTTGCGGTCCGGGTAGCGCCCCTTGCGCAACTCGGGCTGCACGGCGCTCTCCAGCAACGTGATCATGTCCTCGACCATGCCGTGCAGCTCGTCGGGGCTGTGCTTGTGCTCGGCGGGCGTCTCGCGGCGCGCCTTGGTGAGGCTGGGCGGTGGCTCAATCAGCTTGAGGCTCAGCGCCTGAGGCCCGCGCCGCCCGGAGGCGATGCCGAACTCCACGCGCTGGCCGGCTTTGAGCCCCTCGACCCCAGCGGGCAACGCCGACGAGCGGACGTACACGTCTTCGCCGTCCTCTTGCGACAGGAAGCCAAACCCCTTGTCGGCGTCGTACCACTTAACCTTGCCGGTCGGCACTGGTCTCACCTGCTTGTCTAACGGATCAATAGAATGGCCAACACAATAGGCGTCCCGCCTGCGCAGGACGCCGTTTGGTCCTTGATCCTACTCGGATGCTTGCCTAACGAGCACCCCCGTTATTCCCTACTCGGTACGCTGGGCAACATCGGTGGAGGAGATATGCGCCTGATCCTGAACATCATCTGGCTCGTGTTCGGCGGCCTGTGGATGGCCGCCGGATACGTGGTCGCGGCGCTCATCAGCTTCTTGCTGATCATCACCATCCCCTTTGGCTTCGCGTCGCTGCGCATCGCCTCGTACGCGTTGTGGCCGTTCGGCCGCACGATCGTCGACAAGCCGACTGCCGGGACGGGCGCCCTCATCGGAAATATCATCTGGGTGCTGCTGTTCGGGATCTGGCTCGCGATCGGTCACCTAGTCAGCGCGCTGGCGATGGCGATCACCATCGTCGGCATCCCGTTGGCGCTGGCCAACCTCAAACTCATCCCGGTGTCGTTGATGCCGCTGGGCAAGGAGATCGTTCCGGTCAGTTCGCCGTCGCACTACTCAGGGATGGCCGCATGACGCTGACCGCGCTGGGTCTGCCGACGGTGCCGGGCCGCACCGACGGCGGCGCCTCGCAGAACGCGCCGACAACGGGCCCCTTGGTGGACACCTACGGGCGGGTCGCCACAGACCTGCGCGTCTCACTGACCGACCGCTGCAACCTGCGGTGCAATTACTGCATGCCCGCCGAGGGGTTGGATTGGCTGCCCGGCGAGCAACTGCTCCGTCCCGATGAGCTGGCACGGCTGATGCACATCGCCGTCACCCGGCTGGGTGTCACCAGCGTGCGGTTCACCGGTGGCGAGCCCCTGCTGGCGCGGCACCTCGAAGAGGTGGTCGCGGCGGCGGCGGGCCTGCGGCCGCGTCCGGAGATCTCGCTGACCACCAATGGCATCGGACTGGCGCGGCGCGCCGCCGCCCTCGCCCAGGCAGGGCTGAACCGTGTCAACGTGTCCATGGACAGCGTGGATCGCGACCACTTCGCGGCGATCACGCGCCGGGACCGGCTCGACGACGTGCTCGCCGGCTTGGCCGCCGCCCACGACGCGGGCTTGACGCCGGTCAAGGTGAACGCCGTGCTCGACCCCGTCACCGGGCGCGAGGACGTCGTCGAGCTGCTGCGGTTCTGCCTCGAACACGGTCACCAATTGCGGGTCATCGAGCAGATGCCGCTGGATGCCGGGCACCAATGGCGCCGGGGCACGGCGCTGAGTGCCGACGATGTGCTCGACACCCTGCGCCCCCACTTCCGGCTACGTCCGGACCCGGCGCCGCGCGGATCGGCGCCCGCCGAGCTCTGGCTGGTCGACACGGGCCCGGGCACGCCGAGCGGCAAGTTCGGTGTCATCGCGTCGGTCTCGCACGCTTTCTGTTCGGCCTGTGATCGCACGCGCCTAACCGCCGACGGCCAAGTCCGCAGCTGCCTGTTTTCGGTCGAGGAGACCGACCTTCGGACCCTGCTGCGCACCGGCGCGTCCGACGACGCGATCGAAACCGCATGGCGCATCGCGATGTGGGGCAAGCCGGCCGGTCACGGCATCAACGACCCGAGCTTCATCCAGCCCGACCGTCCGATGAGCGCGATCGGTGGCTAGCCCCATGAGCCAGGCCTCCGTCCAACAGGACGGGATTCAGGTGACGGTGCGCTACTTCGCGGCCGCGCGGGCGGCGGCAGGAGCGGAGTCGGAGACGGTGGTGGTGCGCCCCGGCACCACGGTGGCCGAGCTGGTCGACCGCATCGCCGCACGGGGCTCTCGACTCGCCACGGTGTTGGGCAGATGTTCCTACCTGTGTGACGGGGTCGCGGTGCGCGACGAGACCGCACCTTTACGCACCGGCAACACGATCGACGTTCTACCCCCCTTTGCCGGCGGCTGAAACTGTGAAATATCTCACGTAACGGAATGATAACGACGCAATCACGCTCCGATATCGGGTGCTATGACCTGCGTGAATGCCGCGTGTTCCACGCCTTTTCGCAGATGGCCGCGAGGGAAACGCCGGGTTTCGCAGAACGTGACGGGACCAACATAAACCGCTAGGTTTCTCCGAAGGCTCGCCAAGACAACCGAATTGGCGGACCTCCCCTCCCTATCGCGCCGAGCTCCATCCAATAGGCAGGGGCCCACCGACCTCCGTGGATGGAGACGGGGGACCCACCGGTCCACCGTGATCGGACTGGGGCCGCGTGCGGCCCCTTGGGGTGAAGCCGACGTCGTTTCACAGCGGATACGCAGTGGTTCGATGACGGCCGGGTGGCCTCTCCAACCCGAACCCGACAGCTGACCTCGCAGGCGCGTGACGAGAGAGGATTTTTTACGGCCTATGACTGGACGTCACCGTAAGCCCAGCACGTCAAACATCAGCGTCGCCAAGATCGCCGTCACCGGCGCGGTCCTCGGTGGCGGCAGCATCGCCCTGGCCGCCCAAGCGGCCGCGGCCACCGACGGCGAATGGGACCAGGTAGCCCGTTGCGAGTCGGGCGGCAACTGGGGAATCAACACCGGCAACGGCTACCACGGCGGCGTGCAATTCAGCTCGAGCACCTGGGCCTCGCACGGCGGCGGCCAGTACGCCCCGTCCGCCGAATTGGCCACCAGGGACCAGCAGATCGCCGTCGCCGAGCGCGTGCTGGCCACTCAGGGCCGCGGCGCGTGGCCTGTGTGCGGTGGCCCCCTGTCGGGCCCGACGCCGCGCGAGGTTCCGGCGCCGGCCGGCCTGGACGCTCCGCTCGATGCGCCCGGGATCAACGGTCAGCCGGCACCGCTGGCTCCCCCGCCCGCCGCTGCGCCCCCGCCAGACG
>NZ_LQPH01000036.1 GCF_002102255.1 Mycobacterium nebraskense | reverse complement strand
TTCTGGTGGCCCCAACGCGTGCGCCCGCGCCCGGCCAGCCAGATGCTTCGGCCCTCCGGGCCCCGCCGTTTGGTGCGCGCCCTGTTGCTGACACCCGCCGATCATTCTTCGCAGACGGCCCCGCCCTAGGCGGGCACCGCCGCACACCGCGGCTCCGACGCGGGTGCGCCCAGTGCCGCAACGGCGGCGGCGACGGCCAGGATCAGTACGACGACGACCGGCCAGATCGTGGAGTGGTTTTGTGCGATGCCGCCGAGAGCGCCTCCCAGCGCCGTGGTTTCGATGGCAAGCAGCGTCGAGCAAAAGCCGATCAGCGTCCCGCGGTGGGGTTCGGCGGCGACCACGCCGATCCACGATATCGCCGCGGCGAAGACGGCCAGGGCGGCCACCGTCGCCATTAAGAACACGGTGCCGTAGGCCCACATGTGAAACCACTGGCCGCACGACTCGGCCGCGATGGACAGCACGCCGGCGGCCGCGCTGAGCAGGGCACTGCCAAGCAGCATGCCGCGCACCCCGAATAGCTGGTAGACCTTGCGCCACAGCGCGGAACCCATGACAAGTCCGATGCTGGACAGGAACACCAGCACATGCAAAGTGCCGCTCTGGTGCGCGGTACGCAGGGCATAGAAGGTGGTGCCCAGGGTGAGCGGGGCGAACAACAGGCACGTGATCACATACCGGCGAAACCACGGCTGGGTGCGGGCGACCCCGAAGCCCTGCCGGCAGGTGTCGCGCACGGACATCCTTGGGGCGATCGAAGTGGACCGCGCCGGGCCGACGAACAGTGCCGCGAAGCCGGAGGCAGCCAGTCCGAATGCGCCCAGACACAGCAGATCGCGGTGCAACGCCATCTTGTCGCCGGTGGCCAGCCCCGGCACGACCAACAGCGCGGCAATGGTGGCCACCACCGACGCGATGGTCCCCTGGACCAACAGCAGCTTCAACGCGGACAGCTTGCCGGAGACCATGTCGGGGTAGGCGACGTTGGAGACCGCGACGATGACTCCGCCCCCAGCGCTCGTCAGTAGAAATACCGCCGCCGCGAGCAGGCCATTCCAGGGGATCACCGAGTCACACAAGATCAGCGCGGCCGCACCCGCCGCCATCGCCGCCAGCAGCAGGTGCCGCATCTGGCCTACGCGCCGCAGCACCGCCGGCGACACCGAATTTCCCACGATGGAGCCGAGGCCGTACGCCGGAAACAGCAGCGCGGCCAGCCAGGTGAGGCCCAGGTGTGCGCAGATGAACGGCAGCACCACGGCGCCATTGCTGAACTGCATACCGGCCGTGTAGAACGCGCCCTGAGAAGGCAGGCGCGGAAACGGGTTCGTTTGTGCTGAACCCTGCTCCAGTAATACGGCCATGACACCGACAATATGGGCGCTGATCAGGCAGAACTATCCTCCGATCGGATACCACCGGACGAATTGCATGTCCCCCGATTGGGGGAACGGCCAGACCCGATTCTGAACTTCTGTCCCATCAGTCACAGCGCGGCGTGCTCACCGAAGCCGGCGGCGGCTTAACCGGCGGCGGGAAGTCGCTTGACGGCGTCGACGGCCAACGCCACCTCCCGAGCTCGCGGGGTGGTCGGCTCCTTCAAGAACCGCGACACGGCGTTGCAGAGCCAGACGAGCGCAGAACGCATCTCGGCATCGGGTGTGGCGTCACGATGCTGCTTCAACTCCACCAACGCCTGGTCGAGCCCCGAGCGCCGAACCTGCGTCGCCTTCTCGACCTGTTTGAGCAGGTGCTTCAGTGGTCGTGGGCCCGACGCGCCGGCACCATCGCGGGAACCCCGCAAGCGAGACCACAACCGACCGTTTGGAATAGCCGCCAGTGTAGGGGTTGGAGGCGACCATCGACGGCTTCGGGCGCGAACCGCGCCGCTAGGCCTCGCTGGGCTCGCGACGATCGATTACACGCCGTGTTCCCGACTGAGGTGCACCCAGGGACACGAGCGCGGCGACGGCTGACAGCACGAACACAACGACAACCGGCCAGATGGTGGTGTGCTTTTGGGCGATTCCGCCGAGCGCGGCCCCTAGCACTGTGGACACGACAGCAACCAACGTCGAGCAAAAGCCGATCAGTGTCCCGCGGTGCTGTTCGGCAGCGACCGCGCTGATCCACGAGATCCCGGCAGCGACGACAGCCGCACCGGCCACCGTCGCCAGTAAGAACACCGTGCCGTACGCCCATACGCGCAACCACTGGCCGGACATCTCAGCCAGGATGCACATCGCGGCGGCGACGGCGCTGAGGATGGCACTGCCCACCAGCATGCCGCGCACTCCGAATCCCCGGTACACCTTGGACCACAGCGGCGAACCGAGTACCAGTCCGATGCTGGAAACGATGACCAGCACATGCAAACCGCCGCCCTGATGGGCGGTCCGCAACGCATAGAAAGTGGCGCCCAGGCTGACCGGGGCGAACAACAGGGACGTGATCACATACCGGCGAAACCACGGCTCAGACCGGGCGACCGCGAAGCCCTGCCGGTAGGTGTCCCGAAACGACAGCTGTGGGGTGAGCGAAATCGACCGTACCGGGCCCAGGAACAGCGCCGCGATTCCGGATGCGGCTAGTCCGGCTGCGCCCAGCCACAGCAGATTGCGGTGATACGCCATCGTGCTGCCATGGGCCAGCAACGGCACAAAGGTAAGAGCGACGACGGTGGCCAGCACCGACCCGATGGCCCCCTTGACCAGTAGCAGCTCGCCCCGCCGAAAGTCGGATAGCTTGCTGGAGATCAGGTCGAGGTAGGCAACGCGAGAGACCGCGACGACGACGCCACCGCCCGCGGACACCAGCACAAACACCGCCGTGGCGAAAAGTCCGGTCCAGGCGATTGCCGCGTCGCACACGATCAGCGCGGCGGAGGCCGCCGCTGACACCGCCAGCAGCAAATGCCGCATCTGGCCTGCACGCTGCAGGGCCGCCGGCGACATCGAGTGTCCTACGATCGAGCCGATGCTGTACGCCGGAAAAAGCATCGCGGCCGCCCAGGTGAGGCCGTGGTGGGCGGCAATGAATGGCAGCACCACAGCACCGTTGCTCAGCTGCATCCCGGCGGTGTGGATCGTGCCCTGGGACAGCAGTCGCCAAAACGGGTTGGTCGGTGCCGAGGCGTCGGGCGCCAACGGTACGCGCATGGCGGGTCACAATACCGGGCTCTGAGCTGCGAGAACCGCACTTCGGCCGGATACGATTTTGCGAAATTGCTGTCCTCCGATCGGGTGGCAGCCAATCCTTAACTTCCGTCCCACCAGTCACAGCGCGGCTCCCCCGAATCGGGCCCGCAATCGCCTAGTCTGCACAAGCAATGAACTTCCTACGCCCCGCATCATGCCTGGCAGCGGCCATTTTCCTGGTCGCCGCTCCGATGACGCTGGCCGCGCCCGCCGCTAGAGCCGAGCCCGGCGCCGGACCCAACGCCGCCCCCGCGAACTGCCCCTTCAAGGTGAACACCCCGCCCGCGGTGGATTCGTCGGAGGTTCCCCAGGCCGGTGACCCGCCGATCCCGCTGGCGGTGCCTGCGAAGCCGGTCGGCGGCGAGGCGCTGGGCAGCTGCGGCGTCGTCGCCGCCCCCGATACGTCGGCGCTGCCCACCGACGTCTCCGCCGACGCGTGGTTGGTGGCGGACTTGGACAGCGGCGCGGTGATCGCGGCCAAGGATCCGCACGGTCGTCACCGCCCCGCCAGCATCATCAAGGTGCTGGTCGCCATGGCGTCCATCAACGCGCTGAACCTGAACAAGTCGGTGCCCGGCACCGCCGACGACGCGGCCGCCGAGGGCACCAAGGTCGGCGTCGAGGACGGCGGGGTGTTCACCGTCAACCAGCTGCTGCATGGCCTGCTGATGCACTCCGGCAACGACGCCGCGCACGCGCTGGCGATGCAGCTCGGCGGGATGCAGCAGGCGGTGGAGAAGATCAACGTGCTGGCCGCCAAGCTCGGCGGCAAGGACACCCGGGTGGCGACGCCGTCCGGGCTGGACGGGCCCGGGATGAGCACGTCGGCCTACGACATCGGGCTGTTCTACCGCTACGCCTGGCAGAACCCGACTTTCGCCGACATCGTCGCGACGCGGACGTTCAACTTCCCCGGCCACGGCGACAGTCCCGGCTACGAACTGGAAAACGACAACCAGCTGCTTTACAAGTATCCGGGCGCCCTGGGCGGCAAGACCGGTTACACCGACGACGCCGGCCAGACCTTCGTCGGCGCGGCCAACCACAATGGGCGGCGCTTGATGGCGGTGCTGCTGCACGGGACGCGGCAGCCGATCGCCCCGTGGGAGCAGGCGGCGCACCTGCTGGACTACGGATTCAGCACGCCGCAGGGCACCCAGGTCGGCAACCTGATCGAACCCGACCCCTCGCTGGCGCCCGCCAAGCGCGACAGCGCCGCCGACCGGCAGGGCAACGGCGCGCAGGCCGCGGGGCTGATGCCCTCGGCGGACGCGCTGCCGATCCGGGTGGGCGTCGCTGTCATCGGGACGATCATCGTGTTCAGTTTGATCATGGTGGCTCGCTCGATGAACCGCCGGCCGCAACACCGTTGACGGCGGATCGGGACAGTAGCCCAAGACTCGCCCGGGAAACCACATAACGATTAGCTGAAACCCAGGATGCGCCAGTCCATCGACGGTAGCGTCTACGTCGCTAACGCACGAGATATCAAATTGTTGAGCACGTCGGAAATTGGCGGAAGATATACGTTCGCGCGAGGGTAAAAATGGTGCCGTTTACCAGAGTCGTGAAGCGAATGTGGTTGCTGCTGGCCATCATCGCCATCGCCGGTGTCGCGGGGTTGGGTATCTATCGGCTCCATAGCATGTTCGGAGTCCACGGACATCCCGTTGTCAGGGTCAAGGCCGATCTCGAAGATCCTTTGTTCGACGCGAAACGCGTGACCTATGAAGTCTTCGGCCCCGCCGCGACCGCAAAGATCGCCTATTTGGACCCCGACGCGCGCGTGCAACGGCTGGAAAATATTCCCCTGCCGTGGTCGCAAACGGTGACGACGACGCTGACTTCGGTCACCGTCAACCTTTTGGCGCAGAGCAACGGCAGCGAGATCGGCTGCCGAATCCTGGTGAACGGCAAGACTGAGGACGAAAGGTCCGAAACCGGTCCGAAAGCGTTGACCTTCTGCCAGGTGAACGCCGGATGAGCGAAACAGCCGAGGTTTCCAGTCCGCCGTTTTTGCCACAACTGATCCGCCGGTTTGCGGTGCCGATCGTCCTGTTATGGCTGGGGCTCACCGCGATCCTCAATATCGCCATCCCGCAGCTGGAAGTGGTCGGCAAAGCGCACTCGGTTTCGATGAGCCCCGCGGGTGGCGCGTCGATTCAGGCGCTGAAGCGCGTGGGTCACGTCTTCGGGGAGACCGGTTCCGATAACGCGGCCACGATAGTGCTGGAAGACAACAAACCACTCGGCGATGACGCGCACCGCTTCTATAACGAGCTGTTGCAACGGCTTTCGGCCGATACCCAACACGTCGCGCACATCCAGGACTTCTGGAGTGATCCGCTGACCGCGGGGGGATCGCAAAGCCCGGACGACAAGGCCGCGTACGTCGTGGTGTACCTCGCCGGCAAAAGCGAGACGGCCGCATACAATTCGGTCTACGCCGTGCGGCATATCGTGGAAACCACCCCGGCGCCGCGTGGGCTCAAGGCATATGTGACCGGCTCGACGGCGCTGATCGCCGATCAATCGGAGGCCGGCGACAAAAGTATCGCAAGGGTCACCCTGATCACCGGGGTGGTGATCGCGCTGATGTTGCTCTTCATCTACCGGTCTCTCGTCACCACGATCCTGGTCCTCGTGCTGGTCGGGATCGAGCTGGGCGCGATTCGCGGAGTCGTCAGTTTTCTGGCTTCTCACAACGTTTTCGGTCTTTCGACCTTCGCAACGAACTTGCTCACCCTGCTGGCCATCGCCGCCAGCACGGACTACGCGATATTCATGCTCGGCCGTTACCACGAGGCGCGCTACGCGGGCAGGGATCGAGAATCCGCGTTCTTTGCCATGTTTCACGGGACCGCCCATGTGATTCTGGGCTCGGGCTTGACCATCGCCGGCGCCATGTATTGCCTCAGCTTTGCCCGACTGCCGTACTTCAAGTCGCTCGGCCCGCCCTGCGCGGTAGGCATGCTGGTTGCGGTCCTCGCCGCGCTCACACTCGGACCGGCGGTGCTGACCCTTGGCAGCTTCTTCACGTTCTTCGACCCCAGGCGGAGGATGGCCACTCGGCGGTGGCGGCGGGTGGGAACCGCAATCGTTCGCTGGCCCGGCCCGGTGCTCGCGGCGACCTGCGCGGTGGCGTTCATTGGACTACTGGCCTTGCCCAGTTACCGGACGACTTACGATCTGCGCAAATTCATGCCGGCCAGCATGCCGTCCCTTGTCGGGGACAGAGCCGCGGGTCGACACTTTTCGCAAGCTCTGCTGAACCCTGATGTGCTATTGATCGAGACCGATCATGATATGCGCACTCCCGTTGACATGCTGATCTTGGACAAGGTCGCGAAAAATATTTTTCACAGCCCTGGAATCGCGCAGGTAAAATCAATAACCAGACCGCTGGGAACGTCCATCAAGCACACTTCGATTCCTTTTATCATCAGCATGCAAGGCGTCTCAAATGCCGAAAACATGGAATTCATGAAGGACCGACTGGACGACATGGTGATCCAGCAGCAGGCCATGGACGTGTCGATCGCCACGATGAAGCACATGTATGACCTGATGGGACAAATCGTCGACAATACCGTCGACATGGATCACCTCACCCACGACATGTCGGACACCACCGACACAATTAGAGACCACCTCGCGGATCTCTCGGATTTCCTTCGACCGATCGGCAGCTATTTCTACTGGGAGAGACATTGTTACGATATTCCAGCCTGCTGGGCTATAAGGTCGGTATTCGACACGTTCGATAACGTCGACCAGCTGGCCGAGAAATTGAGGGGTCTCGTCAAGGATTTGGATGTCCTCATCCGACTCTTGCCGGAGATGCGGGCGCAAATGCTGCCGATGATTTCGACGATGACCATCATGCGCGACATGCTGGTGGTCTGGCACGGCACGCTCGTGTCCTTCTACAAAGAGCAGGAGATGAACACCAAAGACCCCGGCGCCATGGGCCGGGTCTTTGACGCCGCCCAGGTCGATGATTCGTTCTATCTGCCGCAGTCGGCCTTTGACAATCCAGATTTCAAGCGCGGCCTGAAGATGTTCTTGTCTCCGGACGGCAAGGCGGCCCGCTTCATCATTGGCCTGGAGGGAGATCCGTCGACGCCCGAGGGCATCGCTCGCGTCGAGCCGATCCAGCAGGCGGCCAAAGAGGCCATCAAGGGAACGCCTTTGCAGGGCGCCGCGATCTCCATGGGCGGCACCGCTTCGACCTACCGCGATATTCAAGAGGGCGCCGTCTACGATCTGCTGATCGCCGGAGTGGCGGCGATCAGTCTCATTCTGATCATCATGATGATCGTCACCCGAAGCGTGATTGCCGCCGCGGTCATCGTCGGAACGGT
>NZ_LQPH01000035.1 GCF_002102255.1 Mycobacterium nebraskense | reverse complement strand
GCCACCTGTCGCAGACACCGTCCACAACGAGAACACCCTGCTCACGCTGCCGAACGACCGAACCGACGCAAGATAACATTGGCCCGCTTCAGTTCTCGTATCTCTTGCTCGAGCTCTTTGACCCGCTGTGACTCCGCAGTGGACACCCCAGGTGCATACCCGTCGTCGATATCGGCCTGACGCACCCAGGAGCGCACCGACTCGACCCCGTAGCCGAGCTGGCGGGCTACCCGTGACACCGTTCCCTGCTCGGTGCCCAACTCGGCACGCAGTGCCCGCACCATCCGCACTGCAGCGGCCTTCTCCTCCGGGCTGTAACGACGCGCCGTGGGCTTCCCAGACGACTGTTCCTTCGGCATACCTGCATCCTCGTTTCCAAGGTCAGGAGCCTCCGGGATTTCCAGGGCGATTCACACCTCGGCAGTCTTGCCGGAGAATCCCGGAATGCTCATCAGCAGTTCCCGGGTGAGGCGAAAGGGCGCCATCGCTTCCTCGATGCGCTCATCGAGGCGACCGATATCGGCGGTGTGAGCATCGATGCGGTCAAGGAACAACCGGGACATAAACGCGTGATGCTCACTGAACCGGCCGATCAACGCCTCGGTCAACGCCGGGATCTTGCGGCGCAGCGTCCGCTTGGCCAGATCGGCAATCATGGCTGGATCGTTCTGGCCGGCGATCAGCGCCTCGAGCATCGCTCGTCCGGACACTCCGGTGATGTCGGTGGCCACCGAGGTGAGTTTGATCCCGGCGTCTTCGAGCAGCTTCTCCAACCGCATTACCTCGCGCGAGCATTCCCGGGTGATGTGCGTGCGTGCGTGGGTCAGATCCCGCAGCGCGCGAATTGTCAACGGCAATCGAAAACTGATCAGGAGTCGGCAAGCACTGGTCAGTATTCACTTGCCGCCGACACGAATCGGCGGCGGCGGCACCAACGACGCCGTCACCAGCCCGTGAGCCCCGAGATCGGCCAGCCACGCAGCATCAGACACATCGGTCTTGCGGCCGGGCACATTGCGCACCCGCGACGCATTGATCAGCATCATGTTCAGCTCATCGTCGAGCAGGTAGTAGAACGGTTTCCAGTAGTCGCTGGTGGACTCGATCACCACACACGTGACCTTCTGCGCGATAAGATGCTCACGCAACGCCAGGATCTGTGATGTCATGGCACCCCATGTCGTCACTGTCGACGACGCTCCTCTGCGTCCATGGCCCTGAATCCGCACACAGACCTTCGCGTCTTTCTTCGAGCAATCGATTCCCGCGCACCGCGGGTGCACCACATCCATCGAACTCACCGCCTCCCAACAGGATTGACAAAGGGGCGTGTTCCGGGGAGATGTCGGCGTCGTCTGAAAACTGACCCCGTGTCGCCGTTGACAGGAGAGCGGGATGAAACAGAATTCTGACACTCGTGCTCGACGGCAACATTCCACGGTCCCCGTGGATGGGGGGCTCTCCACCCTCAGGCTAATTTGCGGGCTCACAGGCAACATAGTGCAACCGGGGTCAACCGAAACACCTTCCAGCATGAACCGTCGGCCGCCTGGACGCTGAACCCAGCGCAGGCCCCGTTCGGAACCGCAACTGGCTCGCGGAATTTTCGATCACCACGGTGAGAGCGAAGCGCGCCCGAGAAGCTAGTTTGATAAAGTCGGGTCGACCGCTCCGGCCGTGGTGAGCACGGTTTTGCGGCCGCGCCCGTTGCGGGAGTTGCCCGAGCCATAACCAGCCGGATCGCCGTACTCATAGCCCAGGTGATCAGCGATCTCGACATCCAAAGCGCGTTGGAGCACCGCCTTGGTCATCTGCGCCAACAGCCCCTCAGGTGGAGGCGTGGTGGTCGAACGAGCTGGCCACCGCACGGCGGATCGACTGGTTCAACCACCGCCGCCTGTATGAATACTGCGGCGATGTTCCGCCAGCCGAACTCGAGGCCGCCTATTACGCTCAACGCGAGAGAGCAGCCGCCAGCTGAGCTCTCACATCAGAAAGTCTCCGGACTCACCGAGACAGTCCCCGTTGGATTATCCGGCGATGAGCGGATTTGTGCGGTGCTCACCGTTTCCTCGGTTTGAGCCAGAAGCCATTTCGGAAGTGCTTTGGTGTGATGTCGAGGCCGGCAGAGTTGCCGGCCGGGATGCTTTGGTCGTGAAGCGCAGACCGTCATCGATCTTGCCGCGGCGTATTTGACGGACATCGAAGAGGTAATTCTGCTTTGCTTTCCATGGACCGCGGGATCCAGACTTAGGGAGTTGATCCATCGCGCGTTGGAAGTAGCCGGGCGCAAAATCCGTGAACGGCAGTTCCTCGACATCCTCGCCAGGGTGGGGAGCTACGACGGTGTCGTAGCCGTGCGCATCCATGTAGTTGAGTAAGCGACAGACGTATTCAGACACCAGGTCTGCTTTCAGTGTCCAGGACGCGTTGATGTAACCGATAGTGAACGCCATGCTCGGGACGTCGGATAGCATCATGGCCTTATAGGTCATCGACTTCGCGACGTCGACGACCTGGCCGTTACGGGTAATCTTGGCGCCGCCGAACAGCCGCATGTTCAAACCGGTCGCGGCGACAATGATGTCGGCCGTCAACTCCTGACCCGAGGAAAGCTTGATCCCGGTCCTGGTGATGTGGTCGATAGTATCGGTGACTACATCGGCCTTGCCGTCCCGAATGGCCTTAAAAAGGTCGCCGTTAGGGGCCAGGCATATCCGTTCATCCCACGGGTTGTACTTCGGCCCGAAATGCTTATCCACGTCATAGCCTGCGGGCAGCTGGTGCTTAGCCCAAGCGATCAGCGCTTTTCGCATGGAACGGGGAAAGCGACGCGCCAGTCTGTACTGCGCCACAGCTAACAGGATGTTCTTCCAGCGGTTGACGAAGTCCGCGCTCCTTGTCGGTAACCACTTGATGAGCTGCACGGCAATGGGGTCGATGTTTGGCAGCGATCCGATGTAAGTCGGTGAACGCTGCAGCATCGTTACCTGGCCAGCGCCTGAATCCACGAGGGACGGAATAAGGGTCACTGCGGTAGCACCGCTGCCGATGACGATGACGTTCTTACCCGCATAATCGAGGTCTTCGGGCCAGTTCTGCGGGTGAACAATAATTCCTTCGAAATCCTTCTCGCCCCGGAATTCTGGACGATACCCCTGGTCGTAGTCGTAGTAGCCGCTGCACGCAAACAGGAACGCGGCCGTGATCTCGGTCGTCTTTTGGCGGTCCCCAGCCACCTTGATCGTCCAGCGCCTGTCGGCGTCCGACCAGTCCGCAGACAATACCTGGCTACCAAACCGGATGTGGTTGTCGATGCCGCTCTCGGCGGCAGCTTCCCAGAGATAATCCTTGATCGTGGCGCCATCAACGGTAAAGCGCGGCGAGTGCCACGGCTTGAAACGGAACCCGAAGGTGCACATGTCGGAGTCCGATCGGATGCCCGGATACTTGAACAGGTCCCATGTACCACCCAGATCAGCTCTGCGCTCTAGAACTACATAACTCTTGTTGGGACAGCGCTCCTGCAGATGCCAGGCAGCGCTGATACCGGAAATACCCGCACCCACAATCACAACGTCAAAGGATTCGGACATAAAACTGCTTGCTCCCTTCTTGGCGACGGTCTCGGTGAAATTCGGTCACTTCAGGTAGCCGACCAGGGCCCCCTTGGTGCCGAAGAGTTCCTCCTGCCATTGCTCGAGCAACGCGTTGGTGTCGATGTCGTCGGGATGAAATCCCGGTCGCAAGTATTGCCTGAGCTCTGGGATCAAACCCCGAAATATCGGACCGCGGTAGACCCGATAGGTCTCACGCACCAGTCGCACTGGCTGACGGCACGCTTCGGGATCCCGCGCCACCGAATACGCCAGCGTGCCACTCATGAGGAGGAGCAGAAGGGGGATCATTACCGCCATCACACGTCGACGCACCCGCTCGGTACCCCCCACCGAGCGGAATACGTCAAAGGCAACCGACTTGTGCTCAAGTTCCTCCAGCGCATGCCACTTCAGGAGATTCCACACCTCCGCATCACCCGGGATCGCCCGGAAGTCCTCATCGCCGAGCAGCCGCTCAGCAAGTATCGCGGTGAAGTGTTCTGCGGCTGCTGTCACCGCCAGCGGAATCCGGGCCGGCAGCACCTCCTCGATGCGTTTCACCCAATCAACAAACTTTTCGGAATCCCACCACCCAATCGGATACCCCATGTCAACGAGCTTGTCATTGAGCGCCCGATGCTGCTGGCCATGCACCGATTCCTGACCGATAAACCCGGCCACCCGCTTCTTCAACCCAGGATCGGCGATCTCATCGGCAAACCGGCGCACCGACCGAATGAACAACTCCTCCCCCGGCGGGAACGACCCCGACAAGTTCGCCCACAGGTGGCTGAAGATGATGTCGTCATCGAAGAAATACTTGCTGCCCTCGCCAAAGGGGAAACGTATCCGCCGGGTTCTCGGATACCGAGACCCCACACTTGCCGCACTTGCAGTGGTCACTGCCCCTTGTCCTATGTCTCCGTCGACCATGACAGGCTGCCCTTCCTCGAACATCCAGTTTCGGATACCGATAGTATCGGGTGTAGACGTGGTGCTACAAGTCAAATGTCCCGCTCGCTCGCTTGGGGAGACGCGGGCGCAGAAAGCGCCATGCCCGGGGTACGCAGATGCGCCTGAAGCGGGTGTGGCTGTTGACTTCCATTTCGATGGCACCACTGACCGCCGCCAGATCAAAGATCGTCTCGATCATCGACGAACACACCCGCAAATGCGTCGACGGTCGGGTGGCGCGCGGCATCACCGGCGAGGACCTGGTCCTCGAATTTGACCGCCTGGCCAGACAGCGTGATACCCGCCCGACGGCGCTGCGGTGGAGCAATGATCAGGAACCTAATAGCTTTGTAGGGCACTGGACGATTCCTGATCAGAACTCGGGGCTAGACCCCCTTCCACAGGCGGGAACGCCGGCTGCTCTGCGACCTTCCGAGTGAGCGGTCGGCCAGCGAGTGTCGACGGAACGCCTGACCGATACCGGGGTCGGCTAGACCTGCCGGGAGAACGGCGAGGTCGGCGTGTCGTGACCGGCTGCTCCTCGGAAGGGGTTGGGGTGGGGAACGTGGTTCGAGCCCGCCTGCACGATCGACACCTCATCGACGGGGAGCCGTTGAGCTCTGACAAAGACTGGGGGTCGTGCGGGTTGCTGGGGTCGCGAACGGCTCAATCGGAGGTCAGGCCATCAGAGCCTTGCTATTAGGGCGCCGCGCGTTCTCACAAAGGGTCACGCACCCAACACATTTCGACAACCAAGGAGGTAAATTTGTCCATGGTCACGTGTGGGATCGACTGGGCCCAGGATCATCATGACGTCGCGCTGGTGGATGCCGACGGTCGGCTGGTCGCCAGACGGCGCATCCCCGAGTCGGTCGCCGGATTCGCCGAACTGACCGCCATGCTGGCCGATGCCGACGACGACCCTGAGGATCCGATCCCGGTCGCGATCGAGACCCCGCGCGGGTTGCTGGTCGCCGTGTTGCGGGCCAGCGGTCGACCGATCTACCCGATCAACCCGATGTCGGTGGCCCGCTATCGGGAACGGACGTCGATGTCGGGCAAGAAGTCTGACCACGGCGATGCGGTCACGCTGGCCAACATCCTGCGTACCGACATCGACCAGCATCGTCGGTTACCCGCCGACACCGAACTGGCGCAATCGATCACCGTGCTGGCCCGTGCCCACCAGGACGCCACCTGGCGGCGTAACCGGGCCGGCAACGAACTGCGGTCGCTGCTGCGGGAATATTTCCCGGGTTTCCTGCACGCCTTCGCCGACCGTCCCGGCGGAATCACCGCACCCGAAGCTCGTGCGGTGCTCGCCATCGCTGCCACCCCGGCCAAGGCGGCGCGGCTGTCAAAGCCGCAGATCACCGCCGCCCTGCGCCGCGCCGGACGCCAACGCGGCCTGACCACGCTCGCGGCGACAATCCACCAGCAGCTGCGGCTGCCGCAGCTGCGACACCCCGCCCCGGTCGAAGACGCCTTCGGTATCCAAGCAGTCGCATTGCTGGCCACCCTCGACGCTGAGTGCGCCAACGTCGACCGGCTGGGCGAGGCCACCGCCGCCACCTTTGCCCAGCACGCCGACCACAGGATCATCACCTCATTTGTGGGGGTCGGCGACCTTACCGGTGCCCGCCTGCTCGCCGAAATCGGCGACGACCGAACACGATTCGCCGACGCCCGAGCATTGAAGGCGTTCGCCGGGTCGGCGCCCGTCACCAAAGCCTCTGGGCGCAGCATCCGCATCACTCACCGGCACGTGAAGAACAACCGACTTGCCGCCGTCGGATTCGTCTGGGCGTTCATCGCGGCCGGCTGCGAAGGACCCACCCGCGCTCACTACCTGACACGCCGCGACCACGGCGACCGCCACCCCGCAGCCCTGCGCCACCTCTACAACCGCATGCTCGGCCAGCTCTACCACTGCCTGCAAACCAGCCAAACCTACGACCCAATCAAGGCATACCGACCACCCCCGACGCACCCCACACGAGCCGCCGCTTGACTGTTAACAAGATCGGAGGTCTGTGGGTGCGACGCGATGTCGCGCATGTGAGTGAGCTCGTGGAGTGGAGGTCGGCGATGCCGGTCGCGTAGTTCTCGGTTGGTGTTCGTGACCGATCCCCGCCCTGACGTGCGTCGACGGGTCCTGCCCGTGGGCGTGCGAAGCTCAGGGAAGAAGCCCAAGGGCCCCCGTTCCGTCTGGGGGAACGACCGGGCGAGGGAAGGCCGGACGGGCGAATGCGAATGAACCCTTGATGACGCCTCGTTATTTGAAGCCCGGGAAGACGGGTTGAGAACCCGGGTGATAGGACCCGGCCGCTGGCAGTGGCGGCAAGCGGCGACCGGAGGCCACAGGCCGGTCGTGCGAACACCGCTGGTCTCGGGGTATAGAGGGCGCCCTCCCCGGCCGTATCTCGTATGCGCGGAACGTGGAAACCCCGTCGGGTCCGGCCTTCGGGCCGGTAGGCCGATCGTGAGAGGGGCGGAATCCCTCGGCGGGAACAGGATGCTCAAGAAGCGAATGCCGATGGCCGAAAGGCAGCGGGACCTGTGGTCGTGGTGCCGCCGCTCCTCCTGGGCGGCGATCATGGGGAACCGGTCGGATACCAGCGTGGTGGCTGGGCTCGAAAGGGCGCTGACGTGGGCAGGTGAGCCTTTGAAATACCGAGACCGAGGGCCTTGCGAACCGGAAGGGCAAGTTGGACACCGTAGAGGTGAACGGACCGGAGGGCGTTTTCGATTGGACCGTCGTGGATTGGCGTGTCCATGAGGAAAACGTAGCGAGGTTGCGGCGCAGGATCTTCAAGGCGACGCGGGAGCAGGACTGGGCCTCGGTCCGGTCGCTGCAGAAACTGATGCTGGGTTCCTGGTCGAACACGTTGGTCAGTGTGCGACAGGTGACTCAGCGCAATGCTGGGCGTCGAACGGCCGGGATCGATGGGGAGGTTGCCCTGTCGCCCGAGGCGAGAGCGAATATTGCGGTGCGAGTGCATGATTCGCGGTCGTCGTGGGAGCCCTTGCCGGTTCGGCGTGTGTATATTCCGAAGGCCAACGGAAATCAGCGTCCGCTCGGTATCCCCGTGGTGATGGACCGCTGTCATCAGGCGCGGGTACGCAACGCGCTGGAGCCCGAGTGGGAGGCTCGGTTCGAGGCCCGTTCCTACGGGTTTCGCCCGGGCCGTAGCTGTGCCGATGCGATCCAGTCCCTTTTCCTCACGCTCAAAGGGCCACGAGCCCAACGGGCATGGATTCTGGACGCCGATTTGTCGGCCGCGTTCGACAGAATCGACCATCCTCGGCTACTCGACAAGCTGGGGTCGTTCCCGGCCAAGGAAATGATCCGAAAGTGGCTGAAAGCCGGGGTGATCGAGAACGGCGGGTTCGCGCCGACCGAGGAGGGTTCTCCGCAGGGCGGGGTGATCAGCCCGTTGCTGATGAACGTGGCACTGCATGGCCTGGAGGAGGCCGCGGGAGTTCGTTACCGCAGTTCGACCGGTGTTTACGCCGGCGCGGCGATAGCGGGCAACCCGGTTCTGGTGAGATATGCCGACGATATGGTCGCCTGCTGCCATTCACGTGAGCAGGCCGAACACGTCAAGGCGCAGCTTGCCCGGTGGCTGGCTCCGAGGGGTCTGGTCTTCAACGAGGATAAGACGCGCATCGTCCACCTCGAAGAGGGATTCAGCTTCCTCGGATTCAACATCCGCTGCTACCGCCACGGTAGACGGCCGGGCAAGTTGTTGATCAAGCCGAGCCCGGAGGCGATCGAGCGTATCCGCAAACGGTTGGCCGAGGAGATGCGCAGGCTGCGCGGCTCCAACGCCAGGGCGGTGATCGCCCGGATGAACCCGATTATCCGGGGATGGTCCGCCTACTATCGAGGTGCGGTGTCCAGCAAGGTTTTCAGCTCGCTGGACCACTATATGTGGCGGCTCACCTCCGGGCGGGCGCGCCGACCGCATCCGAAGAAGCCGAAAAAGTGGATCGCACGCCGCCACTGGGGTCGGTTCAACAAGTTCAGGAACGATCAGTGGGTGTTCGGCGATCCCGAACGGCCGTTGGATGACCGCCGTGAAAACATCGCGTGTCTGGTCAAATTCTCCTGGACTCACATCGTCCGACACACGCTAGTCGCGGGCCGGGCGTCTCCCGACGCCCCGGAATTGGCCAGCTACTGGGCCGAACGACGGCGCAAGGTCAAACCCGCGCTGGACAGCTACAACCTGCGCCTGCTCGCCAAGCAGGACGGACGGTGCCCGCTGTGTGGCGATCATTTGTTGACCGTCGATCAACCCCCGCAGTCGCCCTCCGAATGGGAACGGTGGTGGTTAGGAGTTGTCAAGCGAGCCATCGCCGCCGAGCATCTCACCCACCACGGGCGGCTGGCCCGGTTGGACGAGACCCACCTGGTACACGCCTCCTGCCATCGCAGCCTTCGGGCTAAGTTGCGCGGGAGCCCAACGAATTACGCAGTTCCCGCAACGTCCTCGGGGCTTGCTTGAGCCGTATGCCGGGACGACTGGCACGTACGGTTCTGAGGGGGGACCGCCGCAGCAATGCGGCGGTCCTACCCGACATGAGCCTCGGTGAGGCAGCCTGAAGGGGCGCCGCCTTCCCGAGGGTGCTCTGAATTCGGTTTGTCTGATCAAGGACCGGCGTTGGCGCGCTGGTTGGGAAGGTACGCCCATGCTCACGGTAGTTCACGACGTCGACGAGTCCAACGACAACACCGGTTCGGGTCGCTCGTTACTCGATGAGGTCGTCCGCGATGGCGCCCGGCAAATGCTTGCGGCGGCGCTGGAGGCCGAAGTCGGCCTATATCGCGCAGTTCACCGATCAGGTTGACGAGAATGGGCATCGCCTAGTGGTGCGCAACGGCTACCACGAGGAGCGGACCGTGTTGACGGCCGCTGGGGCGGTGCCGGTCAAGGCCCCGCGGGTCAACGACAAGCGCATCGACGCTGACACCGGTGAGCGGTGCCGGTTTTCCTCCCCGATTTTGCCGGCGTGGGCGCGCAAGTCGCCGCAGATGACCGAGGTGTTGCCGCTGCTGTGCCTGCACGGGCTGTCCAGCGGGGATTTCGGCCCGGCGCCGGAGCATTTCCTCGGCACGGGCGCGGCGCTCTCGGCGACCGAGATTACTCGGCTGACCGCGCAGCGGCAGGACGAGGCCAAAGCCTTCGGCAAGCGTGACTTATCCAGCACCGATTACCTGTATTTGTGGGTGGATGGCATCCACCTCAAGGTGCGCCTTGAGGTGGAGAAACTCTGTTTGCTGGTAATGATCGGGGTCCGTGCTGATGGCCGCATGGAGCTCGTCGGGCTGGCTGACGGCTTCCGGGGATCGACTGAGTTCTGGGCTGAT
>NZ_LQPH01000034.1 GCF_002102255.1 Mycobacterium nebraskense | reverse complement strand
ACTCAACCTCGACACTCCCGCCCAACGACTCGCCCAACTCCTCGAACAAGCCGCCTGACCGGATGTTGCACTGACCGTATGAATCCACCCCGGAAGACGTCTCAACGGTTTATGTTTCGCGGGCACAAATGGCCGCGTCGCCGCGTTGCCATGTGCGCTAGCGCTGACAGACAGGCAGGGGCCGCCCGTGAAGATTCGCTTCGGCGTCGGACTGGGCGCGGACACCGCACCAGATCGGTTGGCGCCCATCGTCGATCATCTGGAGGCCGGCGGTGTGGACTCGCTGTGGTTCTCCGAGCTGGTTTACTCCCCGGCGGTCGATCCGGTGGTCGGGATGGCCTACGCACTGGCCAGGACGACCCGGTTGAAGGTCGGCACCTCGGTGGCCGTGCTTCCGGGGCGGCATCCGGTATTGGTCGCCAAACAATTGGCGTCGTTGGCGGCCCTGGCGCCGAAGCGCGTCCTTCCCGTCTTCGGCCTACGGTCGGCGATTCCGGCCGAGCGCGAGGTGTTTGTGGTCCCCGACGGAGAGCGGGCCGCGGTGTTCGACGAGTCGCTGCGGGTGCTGCGCTCGGCGCTGGTCGAGGATTCGGCCAGCTACACCGGCCGGTATTTCACGGTCAATGGGGCCGCGGTGATGCCGCGGCCGGTGCCGCCACTGGACATCTGGTTGGGTGGCTCGGCGCCGGCAGCGTTCCGGCGCATCGGCGCGCTGGCCGACGGCTGGTTGGGTAATTTCCTGACCCCGGCGGAGGCGCGGGCAGGCCGCGAGGCGATCGAACGCGCAGCCGCGAACGCGGGCCGGCAGATTGACCCCGATCACTTCGGGATCTCATTGGCCGTAGTGGACGGGGTCGACGGGGAATTGCCCGCGGAGCTGGCCGCAGCGGCCCGCAAGCGCCGCCCGGACGTTGACCCTGCCGAGCTGATCGCCGCCGGATGGGATCAGCTGCAACGACGACTCGATGCCTACATCGACGCGGGCCTGACGAAATTCGTCATCCGGCCGGCGGGTGGCGCGCCCTTGGACGACTTCCTCGACCGGTTCGTCACCGAGCTGACCGGCCGGCAGAACTGAATTCGCGAGCCGAGCCATCTCCAGCCTGCACAATGACTGCCATGACCGGCACACCGCTTGCCGCCGCGGCGATCGCCCAGCTGGAGGCCGAGGGCATCGACACCGTCATCGGCACCGTCGTGAATCCCGCCGGGCTCACGCTGGCCAAGACGGTTCCGATCCGACGGACGAACACGTTCGCGGATCCCGGCCTCGGCGCCAGCCCCTCCTGGCACGCCTTCGCGATCGACCAGAGCGGCATCGCCTTTACCCCCGATGTCGGGGTGATCGGGGACCAACGCCTCCGCATCGACCTGTCGGCCCTGCGCATGGTCGGCGACGGACTGGCGTGGGCGCCCGCCGCATTTTTCGAGCAGGACGGCGCACCGGTTCCCGCCTGCTCGCGCGGCACGCTGAGCCGGGTCGAAGCCGCGCTCGCCGAAGCCGGGGTCGAGGCGGTGATCGGACATGAGGTCGAATTCCTCCTGGTCACCCCCGACGGGGGCCGCCTCCCGTCGACGTTGTGGGCGCAGTACGGTCTTGCCGGGGTCCTCGAGCATGAAGCGTTCGTCCGCGACGTCACCCGGTCGGCGGCGGCGGCAGGCATCGCAATCGAGCAGTTTCACCCCGAGTACGGGGCCAACCAGTTCGAGCTCTCCCTGGCGCCACAACCTCCGGTGGCCGCCGCCGACCAGCTGGTGCTGTTGCGGCTCGTCATCGGGCGGGTGGCCCGCCGTCACGGGCTTCGCATCAGCCTGTCACCTGCAGCCTTTGCCGATGGCGTCGGATCCGGTGCCCATCAACATTTTTCGTTGACCATGCCGGAGGGACCTCTGTTTTCCGGCGGCGCGGGCGCCCGGGGCATGACGGCAGCGGGGGAGAGCGCGGTGGCGGGTGTGGTTGGCGGACTGCCGGAGGCGCAGGGCGTGCTGTGCGGGTCGATCGTGTCCGGCTTACGGATGCGGCCCGGCAATTGGGCGGGCGCATTCGCGTGCTGGGGAACCGAGAACCGCGAGGCGGCGGTGCGGTTCATCACGGGCGGGCCAGGAAATCCTCGTGGCGGGAACGTCGAGGTGAAGATCGTGGACCCCTCCGCGAACCCGTACCTGGCGTCGGCGGCGATCCTGGGGCTGGCGCTGGACGGGATCAAACGCCAAGCGGCGCTGCCACCGGAGATCACCATCGACCCGGCGACAATGCCCGATTCCGACCGCGAGCGCGACGAAATAGTGAGCCTGCACAGGGGACAGGCCGAAGTGATTGCCGCACTGGATCATTCGGAGCTGCTGCGGGGAATTCTCGGCGATCCCGCGGTCGACATGGTGGTCGCGGTCCGCCGTCTGGAGCACGAGCGGTACGGCGACCTCGACACCGAGCAGCTGGCGGACAAGTTCCGCATGGCCTGGAGCCTGTGACGGGGCTCGCGATGACGTCCGGCGCCCTGGCCGAGCACATCGGCGAAGTGACACTGATCGATCAACACGTCCACGGTTGCTGGGTGGCGGCGGGGGATCGGCAGCGGTTCGAAAACGCGCTCAACGAGGCCAACACCGAGCCCATCGTGGGCTCGGGTTTGGACTCTCAACTCGGCTTCGCTGTGCGCGCCCACTGCGCGCCGGTCCTGGGTCTGCCTAAACATGTTGAGCCGCAGCTTTATTGGGAACGTCGCTGCCAGTTCAGCGAGGCCGAACTGGCCCGCATGTTCCTGCCGGCCGCCGGAGTGAGCGACTGGCTGGTGGACACCGGCATCGGCGCCGACACCGCCGGCCCGGCCGACATGGCCGACCTGTCCGGCAGCCGCGCCTACGAGGTGGTTCGCCTCGAGGAGGTCGCCGAGCAGGCCGCGCAGGCGCCGGGCGACTACGCGACGGCATTCGAGGACATCCTCCGCCGGCGCGCGGCGACGGCGGTCGGCACCAAGTCGATCCTGGCCTACCGGGGCGGGTTCGACGGCGACCTGAGTGAGCCGTCACCGTCGCAGGTGGCCGACGCGGCCAGCCGGTGGCGCGACAGCGGCGGTACCCGGTTACAGAATCGCGTGCTGCTGCGTTTCGGGCTTCATCAGGCGCTGCAGCTGGGCAAGCCGCTGCAATTGCACGTCGGCTTGGGCGACCGGGACTGCGATCTGCACAAGACCAACCCGCTCCTGCTGCTCGACTTCCTGCGGCATTCCGCGGACACCCCGATCGTGCTGTTGCACTGCTACCCCTACGAGCGTGAGGCCGGATACCTGGCGCAGGCCTTCAACAACGTCTATCTCGACGGCGGGTTGAGCGTGAACCATTTGGGGGCGCGGTCACCGTCGTTCATCGCCCGGCTGCTGGAGCTGGCGCCCTTCCACAAGATCCTCTACTCATCGGACGGGTTCGGCCCCGCGGAACTCCACTTCCTCGGTGCGGCCCTGTGGCGCAAGGGTATTCACCGTATTCTCCGCGAATTCGTGGCCAATGACGACTGGAGCGAGGGCGACGCCATTCGGGTGGTCGGCCTGATCGCTCACGACAACGCCGCCGGCATCTACCGCGTTTGACCCCCGGTGACACCGGGGTATACGGGCGGTTATGACGACCCCGAAGGGCGTCTTGGATTGGGCCCGCAACAAAGTCGTGTCGTGGGTGCCCAAGGCCGACCTCGACCAGCGGGACCCGGACTACATCCGCGACCAGCTCCCAGGTACGTGGCTGCTGGCGTCGTTCTATTTCCGGGCGGACGTGCGGGGGCTGAGTCGCATTCCAGCCGAGGGGCCGGTGTTGCTGGTCGGCAACCACAGCGGCGGCAACGTGCCACCCGACACCTTCGTGTTCACGCTCGCCTTCTGCTCCTATTTCGGCGTCGAGCGGCCCTTCTACCAGTTGGCCCACAACCTCGTCGTGTCCGCACCGCCGCTGGGCTGGCTGCGTAAATTCGGCACGGTCGCCGCCAACCCCGAGAATGCCCGTCTCGCATTGGATTCCGGCGCCGCGCTGCTGGTCTACCCCGGCGGCGACTACGAGGTGTTCCGGCCGTCGTGGGAGCGGCACAAGGTCGACTTCGGCGGGCGCATGGGCTACGTGAAGCTGGCCCGTGAGGCCGGGGTGCCGATCGTCCCCGTCGCCAGCATCGGCGGGCAGGAAAGCGCGTTGTTCCTCAACCGCGGGCAGTGGCTGGCCAAGTTGCTGATGGCCGACAAGTTGCTCCGTCTCAAGAGCATCCCCATATCGCTTGCGCTGCCCTGGGGCCTCAACATCAGCGACCTGGCGGGCCACATCCCATTGCCCAGCAAGATCGTGATCGAGGTCCAAGACCCGATCGAGGTCGATGGTGACGACCAGGCGGTGCATGACAAGGTGATGGCGAGCCTGCAGGGCGGTGTCGACCGGCTGGCCGCCGAACGGCGATTCCCGGTGATCGGCTGATGCGCGTCGAACGCCGTTGCGTCATCAACGCCGACCGTTCCGCGGTGTGGAAGATCGTCAGCGACCCGGACTGCTACCCGTCGTTCATGACGAACCTGGAGCGATGGGAATCGTCGAACGACAAGCCGCCCGGCGTCGGCGCGCGTTACACCGTCCACTGGAAGATCGGCTCGGTACCCGTAGGCGGGCTCATCGAGGTGGTCGAGTTCGACGACGGCCGCGACCTGGCCTGGGTGGGCATCACCGGCGTCACGCTGCGTGGGCGGATACGGTTGCGCGACGCCGGCGACGGCTGCACGAAGGTGACGTTCCGGCTGTCGTATCAGGCGCCCGGGGGAATCGTCGGGTACATCGCCGACCGGGTCGCCGTACGCCAGGTGGGACGCAGGCTCGCGGAAACGTTGAAACGCCTCAGGGAGCTGGCCGAGTCGTAGCCCAAAGGCGCGGGCCATGCCGCTCGTCCGAGTTCCGGGGCGCGTCCGGGCAATTTTTCCAATTACGCGTGTGATCAACCGCCGCGCGGCATACGCTCCGATCGACGGATCGGGCAACGTCACCAAACATCGAGAAGAAGGAGTTTGGGAGCATGTTGCTCCGAGCAACTCTCGTCGCCGCGGTCATCGCCGCCACCGCCGGTGGTCTGGCGGCACCGGCCTACTCGTCGCCCGGGTGCTACACCGCCAGTTCCGGTGACTGCGTGCCGTACCCGCAACACGGCGGCTCGCAGCCCCAGGGCGCCACCGCTCAATGTGCGGACGGAAGCTGGTCTTTCAGCGAACACCCTCATGCCAGCGGCACGTGCCACGGCCACGGCGGCGTCCAGCAGTACTTGTAGCGGTTGGTGATGCCGACGCCGGGATGATCGACGTACGAGGGGTGACCATCCAGGCGGTTCGGGCCGGCATCGGCGAAAACGTTGCAGTGCAAAGGGATTAGTGCCGGGTCCGGGCGGTTGTCGGGGGACGAGAGTCAGACCAAAGCTGTCGCGTCGAAGACCCAGCTGGTGTCCGCCGTCGCTAGGTTCTCGAAGTGGTTCGGGGGAGCGAAGTTCACGAGGCTTTGCATGTCCCGCACTGATGGGACACCAAGGTTGGGCAGCGGACAGGTGACCCTCTCGCTACACACCGCCATGTGGCGATTTTGGCTCCAGGAGGCGATCGACGCGGCTGTTGTCGCCGCCGTTGTAGCGGATGAGATTCCGCCGCTCTACGAGCAATTCGATGCAGGCAATCCAACCGAGGAAGACCTAGACGACTTTCCCGGCACAACCGTCACAGCTAAGCGGTTCAAACACCCAGCATGCGATTCGCTCCGTACTTCGGCGTATAGGCCGGCTAATGCCCTGGCCTGCGGCGACGCCCTTGGATAGGCCCGTCCGTCCGCAGTCCGTCGGCAGCAGTTTTAGTCCGCTCGGTGATCGGCTCAACCTAGTTGTCGCCCAATGTGGTTCGGGCAGCAATTTGTCCCCGAACCGTCAGCGCGTAGGAACGCTCATGCGGCACGAGCAACTGCGCTCACCAAGAATAGGTGTCGATGGCACCGCGGACCCAACGTTAACGCGCGGCCGGGTTAGCGTCTCGGGCACCGTAGCCTGATCAGAGGTTTCCGCGTTTTGCTCGCTACTGAGCGCCGCCGTATGGGCCTCGCCGCGGGCTAGAGCCACTATCGCGACAATCACCACTATCACCGCCGACGCCAGGACGATCATGCCCACGCCATCGGCGTTGAGGGTCTCGCCGAGCACCACGATGCCCAGAACCGATGCCACCGCTGGTTTGGCCACGGTCACCGATGGCATTGAGGCGGTCAGCGCACCAGCGCGAAACGATGACTGCTGAAAGATCATCCCTGCCAACGCCGCCAGTATCCAGACATAGAACTCCGGCGCGCACAGCAGCGCCCCGAAACCATGTCCGGCCGCCGCGACGACGGCTTTGGTTAGCACCGCGAACAGGGCCAGCGACGAACCGGCCACCACCGCCAGCAGTACAGCCGCACGCGGACCGGGCCAAATGCGCGCACCCAGGACACAGAACACCAGTAGCGGACCCAACACCAGGGCCACCACAGTCCAGGTTGTCAGCGACCCCTGCGACTGCCCGGCCTTCGGGTCGCCAACCGTGACGACCACCGCCAAAGCGACGGCGAGCACCGTCGCCCACATCCACTGCCAGCGGGTCACCCGCTGATGGGTCAGCCGCGCATTGACCGGCAGGGCGAATAGCAGCGCCGTCACCTGCAGCGCCGTCACCAACGTCACCGACCCGACCCCCAGCGCGGCGGCTTGCAGGCTGTAGTTGGCAACGGCTCCCCCGCCGCCAAGCCACCACCGGGTGTCGCGCAACGACATGCGGAACAACTCCCAGTGGCCGACTGGTTCGTCGGTGACCTCATGCGCGGACTGTTGACGGCTCACCGCGCCGATCGCGGATGCCAGCGCGGCGCACAGGGCGAGCACAACCGCGATATCCGACTTCAACATGGGACCTCCTCAAGATGCTGAGATCACTTCGGGCTAGACCCCGAAGTAGACGCCGTACCTGCTCGTCGCGAGCGCTTTCAACAGCCACAGGACCAGCCCGGTCCCAGCCAAGGTGCCCAGAGTCACGGTCACGATGAAGGCGACCCGGAAGCTCCTGGAGAGCGCCGACCGGAGAGGGTTCTGCTGGTCGACGGCAGTCGACTGGTGGATGTTACTGGCGGTCATGGCATTCTCCTCGTTGACTTCCTTTCGGTCATGTGCATTGTCGTTGCCTAGTTCATGACGATTCATGAAGGAAATGGTCATGGACAAAGCACTGCTTCCGGAATGACCGGGAAGCCAGATTGGGCTGTCTCTAGGGATAGAGTTTCCTATCCATTCAGCAAGCATTCGCGTGATCGAGTGCAACCAGCGCGTCGGTTGAGGCGCCCGCCCTGAAGTCGTCAGACGACCGCACCCGAAATCTCTGCTTTTTGGCGCCGCAGTTACTCGTCTCGAGTACCGTCATCGCGCAGCATCGCGAGCGTGACCGCCCCGCGCCGGAGGGCCTCATTGGCCAGACGGACCCGGCGATCACCCTCGGCAGGGATAGCGAACTTGTCGTACAGATTTTGAAGATGTTGTTTGATGGCTGCCTCCGTAACGGACAACTCACGGGCCATCCGGCGAACTGAAGCGGCCTCTGGAAACGGATCGTCTGACACCAAGGGGCGACACAAGACGATCAGGACCTCAAGTTCACGCCGAGTGAGCCGCGGCGCCGCCGGGGCCGGGTGGCGTCCCAGGAGCGGTGTAAAAGTGGTCTGACATAGGTTCCGCTCGCTTGCGTTGATGATCCTATGCGGTGGC
>NZ_LQPH01000033.1 GCF_002102255.1 Mycobacterium nebraskense | reverse complement strand
TGCTCCTTCCATCAGACTTGCCGGTCTTCGAGGGAACCTACGTCCGGATTCTTTTACACCGCGGCAGGGACACGACCGGCGCCGCCGAGAGTGGCTATCAGTTGCTGTCGACCGGGGTGACCTATAGCGACCAACTCGAGGCCGCGGCGCTGCGCGATGCGCTGGCTAGTCGCAAGATCGAGAACGTCATGCTGGTCTCGGCGTTTCTGGCCGCGGCCGCATTGGCACAGACGGTTGGCAACGCGACCGGCTACGCGCATACCGCACTGCTGTTCGTGGAGCCCGATACCGCGACCTTGGCCGTGGTCGACAGCGCCGACGGTTCGATAGCCGATGTGCACCGACGACCGCTGCCCGAAGGCGATGACGAGGCCATGGCCGAGCTGGTTCGGCTGGTTTCGGGTGCTGAGGGGCTGAACACACACCCGGATGGTGTGTTCGTCGTCGGCTCTGGAGTGGATGTCCCGCTGATCAAACCGGCGCTGGAGACCGCGCATCACTTCCGGTGAACGCACCCGAGGAACCGGAGACGGCGCTTGCGCGCGGCGCGGCGCTGGCTTCGGCGAACGCGCCGTTGTTCGCGTCGTCCACTGCAGCGCTGGCCTATGCTCAGGATCCCGATACCGGTGTGCTGGAGCCGGATGCGATTGTTCCCGTGTACGGTCCGATTCCGCGCACCGCGGGCACGGGCGACGGGGGCGTCGCCTACAGCGTGCTCGCGGACGACAACGCCGACACCTATACGGCTGCCGGGGACGAGAGAGACTTCCTGACCGGCGCATTCGCCGAACCGAGCGCCGATCGCGAGGAGCAAGGACGCAGATCGTTATGGCTGCCTGGTAGCGCCTTCATGGCGGTCTTCGTTGTCGGGGTCGTGGCGCTGGTGGTAGCGCTGGCGACCAGCATCCGGCCGACGGTCCATCAGCAGCCCAGCCCCGGCCAGAACATGGTCATCCCTACGAAGCAGGCGCCGCAAGTCCCGGCAGTCCCGGCGCCGGCCCCCGCGGCTCCTGCCCCGGCTCCGGCTCCTGAGGTTCGGGTCCCCGCGGCTCCGGCTCCCCGTCCGGTGCCTGTGGCTCCGGTTCCCGCTCCGGTGCCTGTGGCTCCCGCAGTTCCGCCACCCCCGCCCGCGCCGCCGATCGTTATCCCACTGCCACCGATCTTCGGTCCTCCAGGGCATGGGGGTGGCGGCCACGGCGGTGGCGGCCACGGAGGTGAAGGCCACGGAGGTGAAGGCCACGGCGGTGGGGGTTTCGGGATCCCGGGAATTCCCGGCCTACCAGGCTTCATGCATTGAGTTAGGCGCAGTCGACGATAGCGCACACCGGTCGGCGAGTGCTCGAGTTGGCTTGGACCCACCACGAAGCGTGAAACGCCGCAACGGTGAACTCGGTCGTCTCCGGCACTGCCGCAGCTGAGTTGAAAGGTATCGGTGGCGGGTCAGGCACAATTCAATAACCTCCGTGGCGCAATGCCTCTACGTCAGACGATCCTGGCCACGGCACCAACACCGCCGCCGGCCAACACTTGCATGCGGCCCCAACACCATCTCCCGCCTCGAACCAGACTTCACCGCAACCACACCCTCGCCTGCGCCCCGGGTGTGTCGCCAGGAAAGGAGCGGTGTTGGCGTTGGTGCGCGGTTCATCGCGTGGCGCGGGCTTCGTATTCCCAGTGCGCCCGCCAGTCTTGTTCTTCGTGTTGCTTGGCGTGGTGCAGTTCCTCGGATGGCGCGCTGAGGTGGATGGCGGGGTGCGGGAGGGTGAAGAAGTCGCCTTCGCCTAGGGCGGAGGCGTGTGTCCCGGTGTCGACATAGCAGTACCCGCGTCCCGATAGGGCGCCGATGCGGTCCGTCTTACCGAGGTAGTGCAGCGCGTTCTCGGCGGCGGCTTTGGC
>NZ_LQPH01000032.1 GCF_002102255.1 Mycobacterium nebraskense | reverse complement strand
CTCCCAGACCCCGGCCCCCCACCCTGATCCACCGGCGAATTCGAACCCGGCTGTGGAGTCTCCGATTTACTGTTCTCGACTGGATCGTGCGAGTTAACGGGACCCGCCGGGGCCGCGGGGGGTTGTACAGGTGGTGGCGCTAGAGGTGGTGGCCCCAGCGATATAGGGGCGAGCGGTTTGCCGAGCCGCGTTTGCAAGTCCAGAAGTTGCGCACCGTGCGTTTTGTCCCACCGCGCGTGCTGGCCGTAAATCACATCCGCTGCCCGTACGGACATCGCCTCCGCGGAGGCGTGGTGGGCGTCGATAATCTCTTCAATCTCGGCGGGATCTTTAGCAGCACTGATCTTTTCGTGCGCCTCCCGGTCGATATTGCCCTGGTCGCGATCCACATCGCGGACAATCTGCGCCTCCTGCTCATACATCTTCGCGGTGGCGGAATACGAGTCGGCTAAAGCCCGAATATCAACCACCACTTGGCGATTCACAGCGTGCATCGCCTCAGAGCCTGGAGATTGAATAGCTCCCTCACGTTCAAGGTTCGCGCTCGCCCGCGTATCAGCCCACGCATTCAGCCGCGCCGCCGTGGCGCGATGCGCCGCAGCCTCCTCATCAATGCCAAAAGGGTCCGGAGTCAACATCTCCGGGGTGATAATCCGCGCCGAAAATGCGCCCGTCCCCACATACGGCACTGCGCGCCCACCATCCTTTCAGGTACGAGAGCTCCTGAGCTACTCCAGGCCGCAAGCGCTTTCAATCCGCTTTGACAGGCCGCTGCTTACTTGCTCCCTCACCAACGCGTCATGCGTCTTACCGAGATGACGTAAGTCTGCATCCTCGATCAGAATGCCGCGTTCCAGATATTCGGAAAGGAGGGCCCTGGTTTCTGGAGGTGTCGCGGGCCCGATACTTGCTTTGATGAGGGCGCTCTCAACGAGCACTGTCCTAGCTTCGTTCGCAACGGCGCCTCGCGTGACCGGATCGTTCCAGTCTGCCGGAGCCGCAGCAACTTCCCTGCTTGCGTTCGCAATGGCTATGCCCCCGGTGTTCCAAGCGTCGCAGGCTTTGGCTTTCGCTGCCTGGATGGTGTCTGTCGAATAGACCGGAGCTGGTGGCGGCACCATGACAGCGGTGCGGCGGACCGCGGGTTGGGCGCTGCCGAGGGCTGCGCCAGCGTAGACCGCGGCCGCGATGGCAACTGCCAGAACAACTATTGCGGAGGGCACCAGCGCGCCACTACGCCTCCGGCGGCGTTGCGCTGGGGGGCGGTGCCGAGCTGGCTGAAAGCGCTCGGGGTAGTCGACTGCTGGGCGATCTGCATAGGTAGTCATTACTAGATCCCCACGATCGATGACAGCGCCTGCTCGTTGTCAGCGTTGCCGATTATGTACGCCGCGACGGCATCGCTGTTCTGTTCATCCACCGCACTGGCGTGGCCGCCCATCGCGACATGACTACCGATCAGCGCGGCACCGTGCGCGACATGCCCCGGTGTCATACCAGCAAAAATTCCCGGTGCCAACGACGAGGGAACGTCAGGCACCTCAACAGCTCCCGCCGTATCCGACCCGCTCGCAACGGCGTTCGCGGCTTGCGCGGCATCGGCCACTACATCAATTCGCCCCGCACCCATAACTTCTACTCCTTGCAGACCTTTCCGAGCGTGCTGCCCGCAGCCCGTGTCGCGCGCGCTCGTATATTGACTTCCCCGTCTGCCAGCAGCCGTGTTTCGGCGTCGGCCTGAGACAACAACGCATCGACATAGCCTTTGACGGCGTTTCGTACCGCTTCTGGTGCCGCCGGCGTGGTCTGCGTCTTCAGATACTCCGTTTCGACCATGATGACGTTCTGGAAATTCGCCAGAGCGGCCTGCGCCTCGGGCGAGCTCCGATCCGGGATCGCGACAAGTGCACGATCAGCATCGGTAATCGGATCATCGATCCGCATGCTGGCATCGCACGCCTGCTTTTTGGCTGCCGCGATTTGGTCACTCGTGTACGCGGGCGGGCCGGCGGTCACCGTCGTAGTGACTTCGCGCGGCGGCATCATCCACTTCACCGCGGTGAGCACAATTGCGGCGATTGCGAAGATCGCCGCAACCGCAAGGATCCCCCACACCAGCCGATCACGCGGTGGTGCCGGATCTGCATCCGCGGCGATCGCCTCCGGCGCAGCTGCTGGAGCGTGCGGACCTGGATACGGCGCCGGTGTACTTGGCGGAACCGCGACGCTAGGTGCCGCAACCGCAGCGCTCGGCTGCGCCGGTGTGCTACCCGGGCGCGCCCACACCGCCGCATCAGTCGGCATCTCAGAACTCACAACATCTACGGTATCGCCGCACACGAGGTCACGGCTACCGCAATCGCGAGGAATTGTATTTGTCCGCACGAACCGGACCGTAGCGGCACCGGCCGACAAATGCCCACCACCGACAACGAACCATTATTTTCGCAGCGCTGGATGGTGGTCCGCTGTCGGTCGTATTTCCTACAGTTATCTCCATGAAGAAGGCCCAGCACCGTCTGCTCGCGACCGCTGCCGTCGCCGTCATGACAGCGGCCGCGGCGATCGCCGGGCCCGGTATCGCCGCACCCCCTTCGGCTGCAGCGAGTGTGGACCTTGCGGTCGGAATGCCCATCCAAATCGGCAAGCACCGCTGCTCACTGGGCTTTTTTGGCTACAACCGGCGCGGTGACCGTCTCGCGGTGACCGCCGGACATTGCTCGGATTCGGTGGACCAGTACGTGACCAGCGAGAGCGGCACGAAAATCGGTGAAGTGGTCTCACGCCTGCCCGACAACGAGGACGGACATGGTCGCCTCACCGGATCACGCGGCTACACACTGTTCCTGGTCTACAAGCGGCTCTCGCTGCAACGTTTCTTCACCGACACAAGCCGATCGGTCGCTGTCGGTGACTCAGTCTCCAAGTTCGGCGAACGCACCGGAAAAACCCGCGGTCACATCACCGAAGTCAGCGCCGCCGCGCGCCCTGACCTGGCACTGATCTCCTCGGACATGGTCCAAATCTCCGGCGACTCCGGCTGCCCCTGGTACACCAGCGGGCCAACACTGATCGGGATCGCCTCCAGCGGCGACGAAGCCGACCGCGGTGCAACAGCCGGCAGCCAAGCCCAACCCCTTGGCGCGGTCATCGACCTCATCCGCACCAAACCAACCGTTTGGCGCGAAGACTTCAAGGTTTGGATCGAATGAAATCTGGGCGCCCGAGAGGTCGTCACGGGACCAGCCGAAAACAGCCAGCACCCAAGCTGCTTGGCGCCACATGACCCAATTACGCGTCAACTGTTAACTCGCCGCTGACTCGCTGTCGTCGGCCGGCTCGACCGCTGCCTGCGCTCCTGCCGCAATTGACATCACCGGTTCGACGACCCGCCACACCGTCATTGACGCCAAGATCGTGTTGTCGTCCTCTTGAAGCCAGAACACCGGATATTGTATTTTCTCGGCGTCGTCGACCAGGAATTGGGCCACAGCACCACGCAGCCACTTTTCACGCCGCTCCAGCACATCTGGGTAGACATCGCGCAGCGCAAGCGCAACAGTATCGACAAGAATCTCGCCGGGCACGATTCCCTCCAGGGATTTCCCGTGCACGCGACCGATAGAAAACTTGTAGCTCGCCATGACCGCAATTCTGCCAGTCTGGAGCGCGGCTTTACGTGTGACGCGCTGACCAGAGTCCCGGCGCAGCGATAGGATTATTCGGTGGCGACGTTGGAAGACCTCGAGGCCCGGGTTGCCGCGCTGGAAGCCAATCAGGCCGACTACAAAGCGGTGCTCGCAGCGGTGAACGCGCTCGGCGCCAACCAGCGAGAAATCGGGACAACCGTACGTGACCACACCGCACGACTCGACCACATAGAGGGCAAAGTCGACCTGCTCGCGACCAAGTCCGACGACACCAACGAGCGGGTCAGGTCCTTGGAAGAGGGCCAATCCGAGATCAAAGACCTGCTGATCAGGGCGCTTGATCGCTGACCGACCGGCGGCCCGCTACAGCCAGTGCGGATGTACTGGCGTGGTCCACAACTCGTTGTCGGCGACGGTCATCCCGTCGTCGTCATCGAACTCCAGTTGGACGTAGCCATCGGCGCGGTGGACGACCTGAGACACCCGGCACCATTTGTGATGGGGAGGCTGGCCACCGTCGTCGTCATCGACTGGCACGCGGTCGCCGACTTGGACCTCGGAAATACAGATGCGCGGCCACGTTGCACCATCGGCGGCATCGCTGACGTATTCGCCATTGCGGGGGCTGCTCGCCCACCGCTGCTCGGCCTCGTCGAGACTCAACCGACTGGCCTGTGCAACATCGCCCCAGTTGACCCCAATCGCGTGTGCGTAGCCAGCCAGACGGTCGCGCTCGCTGTCCAGGCGAGCGAGTTGGTCGCTGAGGTCACGAAGACGCGCTAACACGGTCGCCGGACGGAGGTGCATTTCCCACTGGCTGAGCAGCGGCCCGAATTCTGCTGAGCCTAAGCCGGTTCGGCGCTCGACACCGTCGCTGCTCCACTGGCAACTGCACCTGACTTTCCACCCGGAAATGTCGGCCACCGGTATGGACACGCTCTCGAGTGCGTCGGGATCTCCAACGTCGCGATGCTCACCACCGGCCAGGACGGCCACCGCGGTCGCCACATGCCGGCGTCCGTCGACTCTGGACACGAATTCCCAGCTCAACAGTGATCTCCCGATGTGGCGGTCAGGTGCCTGCGGCCTCGACGCCTTGGTCGAAGGCAGCGACGAAATCTCCGGTGCCGATCATGTCGTCGATCTCGGCGACCTCGTGTCGTGCGGCTTTCTGCGCGCCCTTGAGCGCCTGGTTGATCCGTTCTTCCAGGCCCTGATGGGTGTAGGCGGCCATCGTGCCCTCCACGATTTCGATGCCCGTCATGCGTCCGTTGGCCGCGACCGTCACTTTCACATCACCGCCGGCGGCGCTGGCGGTGATGCTGACCTCGTTGCAGGCACGCTTCCAGGCTTCGAGTTTGTCGATGACGCGGTCGAGGCGTTTTTGCACGCTGCGGCAATGCTCTTGGTCGCGGTTGTATCCGTCGATGTCAATCATGCTGGTTGTCCTCGTCGAGGATCACACGTTTGCCCGTGCGCGCAGAGGTGACAACGACGTCATCCTCGATCGCACTGGGGGTAGGTCGCGGGGGATCGGCGATGCTGGCCCGCGCGCTGCGGCGCACCACTTCGCCGCGTACCGGCTCCCCGTTGGGGATCTGCGCGAGGTGAACTTCCTTATCAGCGGGCCGTGGTTGACGCGCACCACCACCTGCGCCTGCACCGCCGCCCATACCTGCCATGGGCGGCATCATCATCGGCGCTCCGCCCATGCCCCCAGCGTCAGGCGGGGCGGCTGATCCTGCGATCGGCCCGGCTACCGGAGGCGGTGTGGGCGGCCCCGCCACCGACATGATGCCCGTTCCCGTCGACGGGCTCAGCCGCCCGGCTCCGGCGGCGGGCTGAGTTTGTCCGCCACCTGCACCGCCGCCCGAGCCTGCACCGCTGGAACCGGCGAATCCGCCGATGTCGGAGCCGCCTTCACCGGTGTCAAGATCCGGTTTCGTCATGTCGCTGGTCAAACCCGATACCGCTTCCATTCCCTGGGATATCAACTGCTGGCCCTGTTGAGCCAGCGCGGCCGGTATCGCGGTGGCGGCACCGATACCGGCGCCCAGGAGCCCGGGAATCAGAGACATCATGGCGGCCAGCGGTTGGCTGCCCGCCTGCGCCGGCACCGGCCCAGGGACGTGGTCGTCGTCGAGTGCTTCGTCTCCCAACAGGGGATCCTCGCCGATTGACTCACCGACAGGTGTGTTCGCGGGTTTGCCTTGTGCGCCAGGCTGATCACCCAGATTGTCCCCGGGCGGTGCCGGTTGCCCGCTCGCAGAACCGCCAGGGGAAACCACCGGGGTTACAGGCGGCGGGCCCGGTGGTGCGGCGGGCAGCTCGCCGAGCTGGTAGCCCGTCATCGACACGTTGGCTTTGCCGTGCAGGCCGGCGAGTTCGGTTTGGTAGTGATTGACCGCCGCAGTGTATCTGCCGGCTGTGCCTGGTTGAGTGTTGAGTGCTTGGGCGGCTGCGAGTTGACGTTCGGTGTTGGTGAATTCGTGGGTGCGCGGGGTGCTGTGTTGGGTGCGTGTGAATCGGTCGCGGTGGTTGCGCCCGGCGTTACCGATAGCGTCGGAATGCTGGGCCATCGTTTGCGCCCATTCCCCGAAACGGCCCAGCGCCCCAGCAAGTTTGGTGCCACCCTGGCCGGTTAGCGCGCCCTGCACGGCGCTTTGGGCGTCCTGCACCGTGGTCGCGGCACCGCGGAACACCCCCGCCATGGTGTGGCATCCGGCGACGAAACCTGCACCGGCGCTTGCATTTCCGGCCTCGATGAGCGCGGCGATGCTTTTGCCGTCGCGCGGGGCGACCGGAGCGATCGGAACCAGCGGCGTCGGCGCGTTGGCGGCGGCGGACGCAGTGAACGCCGGCCTCGCCGCGGCCGAGCCGCCCCGCAGAGCGACACCGGCGGCGTTGGACAGGTCGGTTTGGGTGTAGGCGCCCAGAGATTGTCGAACCGCATCAGCTGCTGAAGCCAGCACCGCCGCACCGTCACGGGCCCGTGACGACAGCAGCTGCCCATGCGCCGAGAGGCGGGCCGCCGCACTGGCTGAGACCTCATCGGCGGCGAACGGCGGGTGTGCCAGCGGGCTGGCCGCCGCGCCCGCTAATGCGGCAGCGGCCGCGTCGAGCTGGGCGGCCACGCCCGCTAATGCGGCGCTGTGTACCTCCAGCCTGGCCACGGGCAGTCCTCTCGTCTCGGTGTCAGAAATCGATTGTCGCTGCAAAACGCGCGACTTGGGCTTCGGTCGGCAGATTCGTTAGGACCGTCTTGTTGTTGGCCTCCCATTTGAGCCGCAGTTCTAGCTGCGAGCGCAGAAACGCCAGTGTCGCTAAGCGGATAAGCCGATTGCACAATTCGGCCTCGGTGAGCCGCATCGCGTCCGGTTCGATCTGCACATGTGTGGTTGAACCGTTCAGATCGGCGGTCACGATGATCGTGGCATCGCGGCTGGCGGCTTCGAACATCCCAGGCACCCGATGCTAGGTCGCGATATTGCCGATGTTGGCGGCGTTTTGCTCGTTGGAGACGGCGAAAGCCTGTCCGCCGCTGCGCAGCTGGGCAGCCATCGCGCGATGGCGGGCGGCCTGGCTCGCCAAGGCGGCGTCACGTGCTGCGACGACCTCTTGGGCGGCCCGGCGCGCCTCATGAAACAGCGGCCCCCATGACTCGGCGGCCTGCAGGACTTTGGCTCCGTCGGCGCGGGCGGCCTCAGCCTTCTCGGCGGCGTGGTCGTGGTTGGCCGCCCACCGTTGCAGGTCGGCCGGATCGACCTCGATGCGTTGCACAGTCATCGACGTTACTCCGTTCTTGAGGTATTTCGCGGTGGACAACTATGAGGTGGTGCCGGGTAATCCGGCTGCCAGGGTCGGGGCCGGCGCGGCTGTTGGAGCGGCCGCTACCGGGATTGCGGCCGCGGTGGGCACGGTGGGCAAAGACGGATGCAGCCAGCCGAGAAAGTCGGTGCCGAAATCGATTTTGTCGAAATCGACCGCCCCCTGACCGTCGATCCATGCCTTCTGGTTGCCCAACGCCATGATCTGCTTGCCCATGTATTGGCCGACGTCGCCGAACACCGTTTTGCCTGGTGAGACTGGGGCCTCGACCGGGGTACCCGGAGGAGGCACGGCAATGTTGTTCTTGTTGTACTCGTCGTGCAAGTTCCCTCCTGCCAGCACCTGGCGGCTGGCGGTCGCCAACGCCGCATTATCGACTTTCACCGGACCCAAGCCTTTGACGTCGACGTTGAGGTCCGGTGCAGGCGGTCCCACCGGTGGCTGACCCGGACCGGCCGCCGCGGCGGTCGGCGGTTGACCGCCACCCCCAGCACCGTTGCCTTGATTTTGATGCTGATCTGCCAGGGTGCCCGGGGCATTGTTGGACCCTTGTGCCCCGCCCTTGGTGTCGGGGCCGCCGTGCTGATCTTTGAGATCCGAGGAGTGCTCGTCGCCTCGATCAGATCCGCGGGATTCCCGCAACGCCGAACCCAAGCTGTCACCCAAGCCCCCGAGCCCGCCACCCCCGAGCCCAGGAATGGCCGATCCCAGCGCGGCAGGGATACCGGCCGCGGATCCCAACGCAGGCCCCAGTGCGCCGGGCAGCCCGCCCAGCAGGCCATCTGAGGGCAGCGGGCCCGACAGCAGAGGGTCGTTGCCCAACATGCCTGGGTCGCCGGCGAGCCCACCGCCCGGCGCGCCCGCGCCGGCGGGTCCCCCGGGGGCGCCGGGCCCACCTGCCGGGGGTGCGCCGTTGGCCGCGGGCCCGGCGGGATCGCTGCGGTCGCCTTGTCCTGTTTTGTCCAAAGCGTCGAACCGCGCCGCCAACGCATCGAGGACTTTCGATTTCGAATCTGAGTCCACGTGCTGGGAATGCGCCACGCGCACAATGTCGGACGTTTTGCCTTTCAAGAATTCCGCCAGCTCGGACATACCCGCACGGGTCCCCACCGCGTCGGGGCCGATCCGGTTTACTTCGTCGATGATGGACTGCTTGAGACCGTCGAGTTCCCCTTTGCCCTGATCATCTGACGCTGAGGCCGACAGGATCGCATCGGTGAGCTGCACGTCGGCGTCGTTGAGCTGGGAGTGGTTTTTCTCCAGCGCCGAATCGAGCTTCTTGGCCGCCTCCCCCGCCTGACCTGACATCTCATCATTGCCCGTCGACGGGGTTGAGGCGTGTGGCGGCACGGGCGGTACTTTGCCGGGAGGTGGCGGCGCTGTGGGTGCTGATGCGGCAACCTTGTCCGGGACCGGGAACGGGCCGATCTGCGGCGCCGGCGGAGGGGGCGGCGGAACGCCGTCGGTATCAAGAGGAGCAAGCGCTAACTCAGGTGAGCGCGGTGGCGGGGTCGGTGGCACCGCAGGATCATCGCCGGACACGCCGCACTCCTTCCGCCGCAGTCGCGTTCACGCCATCACGTTGCGTGCCGGCGATGGCGGGCGCAACGCCGTAATACGAACCTGCCGCGATCATCGGTGGGGCTCCTTATCGAGCGAAACAGGCCGGGCATAACCTGCATCACCAGCCCCCCGGCTGCTTTCAGCACCGCCATTTTTCGGTGGCCTGATCTTCAGATCGTCGACACACGAGACCAGTTCGGTAAACAGATCGCCCGCCCATATGCGCATGCAGGCTCACCGTAACCGCGTATCACTGGCTTCGCCCACCACCGCGGGCAATATTCTTCAAACCCGCTCCCCCGCAACATAAGTCACCCGAAATCGACCACCGCTGTTGACTTTTGTTGACTTTGAGACACACCGCGCTCACATCCGCGACATACACCCGCAGCCGGTAACACTGTCCCCGTGAGCAACAGGCTCGCACAGCTGTGAACGACGCCAACCCGCTCGGCGCCGGGCTGTGTCCAACGCCGTCAAGACCGCCAGATTAACTGGCTGAACAGCGTGTCGTTGCGGTCAAACCGCAGCGGTGCATGCCAGACTCCCCCACAACAACGGCACCAGGAGGCACACCCACCGTACCGCCTTTAGCGGCACCCGCGCCGTGAAATACCTAATGCGCCAACCAGATACCTCGATCAGCCCGGGCGCCCCGCGAAGACGGGCCGACCCGTTAATCCACGGCACACCCGTGCCGCCTAGCACCCGACATCTTGGAACGGGAGGTACAGCACCTGCGCATCTGAGCGGCCGCCGGCATCTGCGGCGGACTAACTCAATATCGATCACGGGCGCATTGCGCCGCTGAAAGTTCAAAGCCCCCCGGAGCCAACCGGAGGGCTTTGGTGAGGCGGCAAACGCCCCATCCCCGAAGGGAATTGCTGTGACAGGCATTTCCGATGGTAACGCATGTCTGCGTCCAGCACCAGACACGGCGCACCGTGTCTCACCCCAACTGCACCGGCCGACCGGGTCCTCCCCCGCTCGCCCCCGCCGCGGTAACGCCTACGTCCATCGACGTCGACGCCCCCACCGCGGTAACGCGCCGCGCTCATCTGTCCTGCTCGCGCGTCATCCGCGAGAAGACACCCAGGGCACGCTTTTTGGCGGCTCCGCCGCCGGGATTGCTGCGGTCCTCGAAGAGTTTCTCGCCCTCGCACCCGGCGGGGACGCCTACTGCGGGGTGCCAGTGTGGTCGGGTGCCCAACGATGGGCTCGTGTGACGGTCCCGATCGCCTATGCCACCCATCGCGACCGGCTACGCGCTGCCATGCCTCACGACACCGTGTCGCTGAAAACCCTCGTCAAAGTGGCCGATGCCCGCGCTCGCTACGCCGACGGACGCAGCGGACGGCACTGCCGTCCCTGCAACCGCACTTTGGCGACGCTGACCGGACTAGACGCTCGCACCGTCCGTCGCGCTACCCGCTGGCTGGCCGCCATGGGCTGCGCCACCGAGATCCTGCGAGGCAGGCAACGCACCAAACGGGAGCGACTGGCCAGCTGGAGGCTGGGCAGCCGCCAACGAGGTTGGGCGTCAGTGTGGGCATTGCACCAACCACGCCCGGTTGTGGATAACTCACGCAGCTCAAAGGGTCTATGGCGGCCACCGTCGACCATCCTGTCCACCCATCCCCGTAGGGGGTCCCTATCAGTTGATCATGTCTCTTTTAGCTGCTTATTACCTACCGACCAGCTTGTGCACAAACCAGGCCAGGCGGGCATTCGCCCGCACACCAACGGCGGCGCTACGCGCCACCCACCCCGACAACAACACCGCCGTCACCAGCAGTACTCCCCCGTCGACGACGCCGGCCGATTACTGGCACTTCGATGGCGTGCAGATGGCCAAACACCGGCCTGGGCACGCCGACACACCCCACGCGGCTGGGCGCAGCTACTGGCCCGTCCAGCCGCACACGGTTGGACCCCATCCGATATCAACCAGGCCATCCGTGAATGGCGATCCGTTGGCGGCAACTATCTGCCCGAGGCCCCGCATCGCCCAATCGGACTGCTCGGGGCGGTGCTGCGCTGGCACGGCATCGACCCACCCGGAGCCGCCGAGCGCGCCCGGGCCGCCCACGCCGCAGCGATCCGCGCCGCAATCCACGGTTGCGCGCTCTGCGAAGAAGACGGCCTGATCGAAACCGAGCACGGCCTGCAACGCTGCACCGCCCACATCAATTTCGGACAACCCCAGGGCTAGCTAGCGCCCCAGGCGCAGCGTCTACTGAGCGACTGCGAGATTCGGGCGATGCTGGCGCGCCCTAGTCAAAAGACTCTCAACATGCGGTGCCAACAACGTCGCCACATCCACGTTGAGACTGGCCGCGTACTGAGTCAACAGTTCGTGGTCGGCCTCGCTGATCCGCTTTCCGACGTACTTGCGCAGTTGCCGATCCTCAGACCCATGTTTGATGCCCGTAGGCCCGTACACCTTGCGTTGCGGCTTCTTCATCAGTGCGACCTTCCGCAGAACTATTCCGGAAACTAGAACGACGGCCAACGATGGTGACGATTCGCTCACGTATCGCTGAACTGCTGTTTTAACTGCTGCAGCCAGCTTAGCCGCTATGCGGAGTTTCCAGAAACATTACGGAGCGCGTGTTTTCAACGCGGCGGAGATCCGCAATTTCCGGAAATCCAACAGAAAATGCGAGCCTATTTCCGGAAGAAGAGTACGATCCTTACGTGGACGCTGCTGCCGGCAACACCTGGCCGTCCGGCGAATACGGCGAGGTCGTAAGCCCCACCGGCAAGCGCGCCTACCTGGCCGCCCAGGCTGCCGAACTCGCCGGCCGCACGCCACGCTGGGCTACCGAACTAGCGCGCGCCGGCCACCCGGTAGAAAGCGAACGCGGGCGCATCCCCGGCCGCCAAGGCGCAGAAGCCTGGTTCCTGATCGCCGACAGCTTCGAACGCTACCTTCAGGCGCTGCAACGATGGCCTCCTCAACCCCCCGGCGTCAGCACGCAGTGGCAACAGCTGTTCCAACTCCAAGGCGCCGACCTCGAGGCCGCCCGGCGCCAAATAGCATCGCTTGAAGCGGACAACCAAGCCCTCACAGCAGCCAATGAGCAACTCACCGCCGATCGCAACAAGCTACTCGACACCATCGCCACCCTCACCGAAATCGCAAAGACGCAGCGGGGGCCATGAATCCTCCCGATCGTGAACGATCGGGACTCTCCTAGCTCAGGCTTGCGTCGAGGGCGTAAGGCCTGAGCGCGCGCCGAGCGACCAGGCACCACCCGGGTTAAAACCCGGCCGGTTGAGCGTGACGTACGCGGAGTTTATGTCGAGTGGGTGCGACGTGTCCGCAGTGTTCGCACCGGTAGCTGGGTTGCGACAGCGGCAGGCGGTGTTTGGCTCTCGCACCGCCTCCCCGCCCTACCCGTTTAAGGGCCACGTCGATGCGGCTGCGGAGATCGGGCGCTGGGTTTCACGAGAGCTATTTCATTCGCCAACCGCCGGAATTCTTCTGGCCCGCTGATCATCGCCCGGTGTGTGGCAGCCACCCAACGTCGACTCGACCCTGATCGGGGAGTTCACGCGAACTTGTCGACGGGCTGTGCGCTTCCCAAACGGTCGAGGTCCTCCCCGATTCCACCCGATTCGCGCCATTTGACCGTGACCCAATCTCAAGACCCTTTCAACGCTTAGCCCACCGCGCCGTCAGGGTCGGGCAAAGTTACCGACCCCTGGGCCCGGTCTTATTGGCGTGAACTGTCCGCCCGCGCTGCGCCTGACGGTGCCGAGCTTGAGGCCGGGTGCGCGCGCTGAACCCGTCCGCGATGTGCGGTTTACCGCGGTAAACCGCTCTCTCGTCGCAAGCATATCTGCAGCTAGACGGCGTTTTGCTATTTTGTTCCTGTCCGGACTCTGTGGGGACCTACCCAATGGCGGGTCGCGCGCGGTGGTCGGTTTACCGCGGTAAACTGACCTTGTTTCACTCAAAATTCAGCGTGTCATCGCGCGAACTTTCAGGTCCGCGTCGTACCCTTTTCGGTATCCGCTTCCCGCCAGGCCACAGACGTGACCGACGAATCCAAAGGCGCCCTCCCATGACCAGAGTGATCACTGTTTTGAATCAGAAAGGCGGCGTCGGCAAAAGCACCACGACGGTGAACCTTGCCGCAGTACGCGCACAGTCACTGACCGCTCACCTCGGAGCTGACGCCTTCCCTCCCGTGGCCGCTGTGTCGATCGATCCCCAAGGTTCGGCGAAATGGTGGGCTAACCGAGTTTCGTCCTTGCCGTTCCACCTCGTCCAGGCCCACGACGATCCGCTGGACTGGTTGCGTCAGCTCAACGACCTGCCGAGAATTGACGAGGTCTACGTCGATACAGCCGGCTGGTTCGACATCGACCCAGACGCTTCCGGTGATGGTCTCGGCGATGGATATTCCGCCGACGCCCTGCGGACCGTGCTCGATGTCACCTCCGAGGCGCTCGTGCCGATCCTCCCCCAGCCGCTGTGCTTCGACCCCACAGCCCGAACCATCCGTAAACTTCTCCAACCCCGCGATATCCCTTACCGCGTCTTCATTAACGGCTGGGACGCCCGCGACGGAGCAGCCTGGCTCGACGCGACGCGCAACTTCGTCAAAGCCCAGGGCTGGCCACTGGCCGAGACCGTGATCCGTCACTACAAGGCGCACACCAACGCCTCTAACGAGGGTGTCGTCGTCACCCAGTACAAGAAGTTCGGGTCGTCTGTCAATGCGGCCGCGGACTTCTACAAACTCGCGGAAGAGCTGAACATGAACGGTGCGCACTGATGGGCCGCGGCGGCGTGACCACCTTCGACAATCTCGTCGATGCGGTGGGCGACAACTCCTCAGTCGACGGGCAAGCACAGACCGGCGTCGTGCCCCCGCGTTCGGGTCTGTCGCGTTCGGTCGCCCTGCGCGAATTGGTGGGCAATCCCCACAATCCGCGAACCTCACTGGGCGATTTAGAGGATCTGGCCTCGATCGCCGACGTTCAACTTCAGCCCGTCGTGGTGGTAACACGAGGCGCGTTCAACCGCATCTACCCCGACACCAAGATCACCGCGCGCTGGGTCGTCATCATCGGCAACCGGCGACTTGCGGCGGCTCAGAAATACGGCCGCGCCGAACTCGACATCGTCATCAAGGACGAACTCGTCAAAGACCGGCCAACCTTGAAGGCCGCAATCATTAGCGAGAATGTCGACCGCAAGGGCTTTGACGTCATTGAGGAGGCCCGGGCAGTTGACGACCTGGCGAGCGAGCTGGGCAGCGGTGACCAGGCAGCCGGTTACCTGGCGAAAAGCAAGGGTTGGGTGTCCCAGCGTCGCGCCCTTTTGGGGCTGAGCCCGGAGCTGCAAGAGGCCTTGCGGCGCGGTGATCTCGCGATCCGCGACGCGCGATCGCTGGCTCGAGTCCCGCTGGAACAACAGGTTGCCCGATGGAATACTGCGCGCAACCTCAAAGACGAGCCCGATGCGAACCGGGGGAGTGGTGCATCGTCGTCAGACCGGTCAGGTGCCCAGCACTCGCTGAGATCGGTCACCAGAGCGCTACGAAAATTTGAGAGCGATCCGCAGGGCTTGGCGCGGGCGTTGCTGGATGAGCTGGGCGAAGCCGGTGTTAAAACACTGGCCAGTCAGCTACGCAAGCTGACCAGACAATAAGTTGCGCAGCGGCGGTTTACCGCGGTAAACCGCCGCCTCATCAGGGCGGGCCGTGGCGGTGGCCGTCATGAATTGCCAAGCAAGGCAAGCTATCTGAGCCAACCGGGTGGAGCGACAGCGGACCGTGGGTCTGCGCCCGCCAGCTGGAGATTACAGCTAAGCCCCTCACATCCCCGGCGTCCACGCGCATGCTAGACGCCGGCCCTGGCATCACCACCAAGCCCGCGTCTAGCATGCCGTCACCCCCGCGCGCCCTTGTGCGCCAAGAAATGTGAATTCTGGGGTGTGGGCGCCGGGGTGGGTGTGGCGCTACGGTGGCCGGTTATGTCGCTGGATGGCCTGGTCGCTGAATCGGGTGAGGCGTTGGGCCGGGCGCGGGCGTTGTTTGGTCCGGCTGCCTTCGGTGCGGGGTTTAGCTCGACGCCGGCGTTGTTGGGTGCTGGCGTGCGGGTGAGTTCCGGGGTGGGGGAGTCGCAGAATGTGTGGTGGGGAAGTGCAGGGTCGGGTTATCGGCTCAGCGGTGGCCAGTCGACTCAGGAGTTAGATAACACCGCCGGTGCCGATGGTTCGGCCGGCGCCGCGGTAGGGCAGGGCGGGGCGGCGGCCTCATCGGGGC
>NZ_LQPH01000031.1 GCF_002102255.1 Mycobacterium nebraskense | reverse complement strand
GAGCGGCACTGACCGCCTAAACCACCAAGTCGAAGAATCACACGACGACGTCGTACACCACGTCCCTGGACTTGACCCCAACCCCGTCTCCCGCCGTTGGTACTGGCCGGCAGGTCATACCGAGATCATGAGGCATAGTTTTCGATTCCCGCTACCAGCAGTGCGACATTCGATCGGAAATGCACCGTCGAGTGCGGTCAGGGGGTCGAATCTGCGAGACCGGCTTTAGGAGAGCGGTCAAGCCCTTCTGGTTGAGGTCCAGAAGGGGTGTCTGAGCTGGTCATATAGCGCCATCGCACACCAAGCGAAACCACCGCGTGCCGACCAGTGCAGATAGCGGGTTTCAGGCTGCTGTGGTACGGGTCTCGTTGGCATAAGTGTGTCGTAGCGCGTGAACGAGCGCACCCGACCGTTTCCCGGATCGGACAGGTGGTTGTGGTGAGTGGTGCGGATCGGTGCGGATGTGTTGCATTGGTAGGCAGTCGATTTGGCGACAAAGGGTGCGGACAAATGGGGACACAGATGATGTTGGTCAGGATGGTAGAGCACGACGATGGGTGCGTCCTATGGTTCCCACGTGGTGAACATCAATTCGAAATCGGCAGCGCGCAAGCGTGTCCGGGAGGCGCAGAACAAGGCCAACGAGGCACGTCTGGAGCGTGAGCGTCAAAATGTCGATGACGCTGCGTCGTTCCTCGTCGAGCTTGGGCGGCTGGCCGCCGTCGACGAGTGGGAGCGCAACCGTATCCTCGAGATACACGCAGAGGGAGAGCGGCGCCGTCACGAACACCGCCAGGCCGGCGCGACAGCGTTGGCCCGGATGCAAGGCCGCGGTGAAAGCCTCACTGCGATCGCTAAACTGGCGGGAGTCAAAGTCGGTGAGGTAGCACACATCTCGGCTGGGCTCAATCCGGGACGTGTGTCGCCAAGTGACTCATCCTGTGCATCAACGGGTTTCGGATCGCGGAGCGCATGACCCGATTTGACTCTGCGGGCGGACTCGCCGGTCTCGGCTCCGACGACCAGCACCGCATCGCTGATACCGCGCACAATGTCCCCACCAAGGACCTCGACGAGGTATTGCGGTGTATTGCCGCCAATCGGGCAGCTGATGCGACGCCGGGGCGCCAGCCCAACCGCTTCGGCAATTCTCGACGCGGGATTGTCACGCGGAATCATCAGAATGCCCGGTGTCGCCACCGTATCGATCCGATGCCCGATCGCAGCGCCCGCGTCTTGCAATGCTCGACGCGCGGCTTCGCAAGCCAAATCGATGGGATCGACGACGCTGTCGCCGCGGTGCGTGATCTCACCGACCGCGACGACAACGGGAGTGCGGGGCGGAATCGCCAACGGTCAGGTCACGTTCATCGTCGGCACCTTTGTTGCGACATATTTGCGATATTGTCACATAAGTAGCCATGCGACAACCGGTTGGGTCGTTAATTCACGATCGGTCCGAGGCTGCATACTTGCTTCGTGACGAAGAAATCGTTGCGCTGGGGCACGGCACCTCCCACGACCCGCGACGTCGCCCGAGACCTCCTGCTCGATGCCGCCGAAGCGTGCCTGGAGGGCAAGGGGCTGCCGGGCACCACCATGGAGGACATCGCCAGACAGGCGGGGGTGTCGCGCGCCACGGTGTACCGCTACTTTCCAAGTCGTGAATCCGTCGTTTCCGGTGTCATCCTGCGTGCGGCCGAACGCTACCTAGACCGCATGCGTCGACGGATCGCAGTACATCGCGATTTGGGCACGGCAATACTCGATTTCGTCGAGGTCACGGTACGCGCCGCTCATCGCGAGCCGACAATCGGATTGCTGTTCGGCAGTGACGAGGAACTCGCCGGCGTGGGGTTGGCCAAGGGAACGTCGGTGGCTTTGTTTGAACTCGTGGCCGAGTTCCTTCGACCTGTCTTCGCTGCGCACTGGGACCAACTCGAGCCCGGGGTGTCGGTCGACGATGCCGCCGAATGGATCCTGCGAACCGTCCTCAGCCTGCTGTCGGTCCGCGGCCCCAGACACCGCAGCCCCGAAGGCCTCGATGCCTTTTTACGCCGATTCCTGCTTCCAGCTCTGCTCACCAACACCCAGCCTTGCGTCGATGCAACAAGTGCAGAGTAGTGTCTCAAACCATCGCATCGATATCCGTGGATGAGAAGGGGCGCTAACCATGGAGTTCGCGCAGTTCAATCAGCAGATCGCCAAGGAATTGCAGAACGCGGCGGCAACCACGGGAGGACTCTCCAAATACCTGGATTTTCGCCACACCGAGTTCGCCGCCGGGCGGCTGGTTGTGCAGATGGATGCTCGGGACGACCTTTTGACTCCGTTCGGCAATCTGCACGGCGGATGCCTGTCAGCAATGGTCGACCACTGCTTGGGCGTGGTGTTTTACCCGGTGATCCCCGCTGGATCGTGGGTCGCCACAACCGAATTCAAGCTGAACTTGCTGCAGCCCGTGTCAAGCGGAGTATGCGTCGCCGTCACCGAGATCATCGCGCTGGGCAAGCGCAGCGGTGTCGCCAGAATCGACATCACCAACGACGGGCGCGCGGTATGTGCCGCCCAAGGAACAGTGACCGTCGTTAGCCCTAGGGGGAATTCCTCGTGATGAAAAGGACCGATGGTATTGTCGTCCGACTTCACAACGGCGAGCGCACCCGATGACCGTTACGCTCGAGCGATTCCGCACCACAGACGGCGTCACCCTCACGGCGGATTGCTACCGGCACGACGCTGCCCGCGCCGTTGTGCTGCTCCTGCACGGCGGTGGTCAAAACCGACACGCCTGGGCGACCACAGCGCGCCGCTTGCACGCTCGTGGGTACACGGTCGTCGCGTATGACGCCCGAGGTCACGGCGACAGCGCGTGGGACCCTACCGGAAGATACGACCTCGGACGGCTAGCGTCCGATCTGCTGGCCGTGCGTGAACACGCGAGCACCGACCGCCCGCCGGCCGTCGTCGGCGCATCCTTGGGCGGCATGACCGTCCTGGGCACGCACTTGCTGGCGCCCGCCGACCTGTGGGGAGCCGTCGTCCTGGTCGACATCACTCCGCGAATGGAGTTTCACGGAGCACGCCGCGTCGTGTCGTTCATGGCCGCCCATCCTGACGGGTTCAGCACGCTCGACGACGCCGCGGACGTCATTGCCGAATACAACAGACATCGCACTCGGCCCAAGAACCCGGACGGACTCCGTAAAGTCTTGCGGCAACGCGACGATGGTCGGTGGATCTGGCGATGGGATCCGGCCTTCATCACTTCCAACTTCCAGTTTCTGCAAGGTGACCCCGCGACTGGTGCCGAAAAGTTCGACGCGATCAGCGAACTGCTTGTTGAAGGGGCCCGCCGCGTGCAGGCACCCACTCTTCTGGTGCGCGGCGTCCTTTCAGATGTGACATCGCAGCAGTCGGTCGACGAATTCCTCAAGGTCGTACCGCACGCCCAAGCGGTGGACGTCTCCGGCACCGGCCACATGGTCGCAGGCGACGACAACGATGCCTTCACCGCAGCCGTCGCCGGATTTCTCGACCGCACGATAAGCACTTCAGCGTGAAAAGCTCTGGGCTATCTGGCGCAGCCCGGGCTGGCCGCGCCAAAATCATGGCCGAGCTCGGCATCAAGGGGATCAGTCCGCGGAGGTTTAAGACCACCACGGTGGTCGATCCGGCCTCGTTTCCGCCGGATCTGATCGGCCAGCGCTTTGATAAGGGCCGACTCGACGCGGTGTGGTCCTCGGATATCGAGCGCCGTGAGGCGCTGTTCAACCGAACGGAGGTGAGAGACCACCGTCGCCGAGCCATCGCAGTGGCCCGGTA
>NZ_LQPH01000030.1 GCF_002102255.1 Mycobacterium nebraskense | reverse complement strand
GCGCTGCCGATCGGCCGATGCCGAGATCGCCGCGCGCGCAGTGTCGTTGTAGTAGAGCACCGAATGCCGCTTCATCGGCTTCGAAATCGAAAGCAACGCCCCACCCTGTCCACGGTGACCGACCCCGCACGCCGGGGCTGGCTGTGGCGCACCGAAGGTTCGCCACAGCCCATGCTTGCACCCCCTTGTGCCAATGTGCCATAGCGGAAGTCGGTGAGTTTGTATGAATTGCTGTGTGGGGCAGGCGGTGTCGGTGGAGTGGTTATCGATAAAGGATGAAATGGCGAGAATTGGCGAGAAAACTGTTGTGGGGCAAGCGTAGTCGGGAGAAGGCGGGGACGAGAGGGAAGGGGGGAGCTGAGTGTGCAAGGGGTGGAACGACGAATGAGGCGGTGTTGATCGTCCGCACGTGCTGGGGCCTGGCCCAAACGGTCCCAGCACGTCGTCTTCGGCCGCTACGGCGAGCGGCGTGGTGCCCCGGCGAGCGGGAATGCTGTGTTGCCCGTGGGCAGACAGGCAGGGGGCGTTGTGTGCCGGTTGGCGGTTAGAAGGGCTGGGGGCTACTCAGGTGCGGGAAAGACACGTCATAGCGGGGCTGCGTGAGTTCGTGCGGCCAGGTTCCGGTGACGATCCAGGACAGCACGGCAGGCGGAATGGGATCACGCGCGACCAGCAACCGCAGGAGCGCCTCCTCCATCGTCGAAAGATTACCGAGTCAACACGATCACAACGGGCAAACACGGGGTGCAGCCCCTTTCGAAATGGCGAGCTGTTGACGTGCGCGCGCGGACACGGCGGACACGGATGGCGGGTGGCGAGCAAGTGGTCAAGTGGCGCTGGGCGGCGCGGCGGGTCGCAACCACCACACAAGCGGTCCGAGTGTTCCGGCCTGACTCGTCCTCCGAGGGGGAAGGCGCCGGGCCGTGGTGGCGCTTGGTTGGCGTGTGGTGGCGGGTGGGGTGCATTGGTTGGCTAGCGGCGCGGGGTGCGGGCGCGTTCGATGAGTGCGTCGATGCGTGCTTGCTCGGCGGCAGCTTGCGCAGTTCGCCGTTGGGCGCTGCGGTGGCGCGCGGCCGCGAGGGCGGCGAAGGCTTCAGCGCGGCCGGGGCCAGACTGTGCGGCCTGGGCCGCGGCGCGGCCGGCCAGATGTGCGCGGTGTGATGTCGCACTCTCGGCGCGGCGCAGTTGTTCGTCGGCGGCGCGGGCTTGCGCTTCGCGGGCCTCGTCGAGGGCAGCCGGTCGATCGCCCAGGTTGTCAGCACCGTGCCAGGCTAGGATGGCGCCCAGCAGCCCGATTGGCTTGTGCGGGGTGTCGGGAATCCAGTGCCCTACGCCGAGCCAGTCGGTGATGAGCTGGTTGAGGTCGCGCGGGGTCCAGCCGGCGGCGGCCGGCGCGGCAAGTATGGCTGCCCAGGCGGTGGGACTATGCCGGTGACACCATGGGGGGGCCTGCGGATGCGCGCGCCAGGTCTTGGCCAGGGCCAGCCCGCTGCCATCGGGGCGTGCGCGGCGCGTTGCGCCGCGGTTGCCGGCGCCGGTACGGCGACGGTCGCGGGTAGTAACTACGTCCTGACGGACGTGTTGATCCCTTACGGGACCACTTCGTGGATGGGGTGACAGCACTCTCTGCATCGTGTGGATCACCTGATTAAGCAGCCGGTGGTCGTGCAGCGCCCACACGGAGGCCCAGCCGCGGCCGCGGTCCCCGACGCGCCAGGAGGCCAGGCGTTCGGTGCGGGTGCGTTGGCGCCCGCGTAGCACCTCGGTGGCCACGCCGAGCAGTCGCAGCACCGTGTTGGCGCGTTGGATGGTGCGTACGTCGTAGCCGGTGTCGGTGGCCAGCCGGTCGTTGGTGGGCCGGCAGTCGCGCCCGGTGGCGTAGCTGGCATAGCGGGCGCGGGCCTCAGCGATGCGCAGCAGCGCGCGCCGGCTGATTTGGTTGGCACCCATGTGCGGGCGCACGTCCGTGTCATACCGGAGGTCGTAGGCCACTGGAACGGTCCACTGGGCCCACCGCTGTGCGCCGGTCCAGCAGGGCACGCCGGCGTAGGGCGCGGGGCCGAGCTCGAGCACGATGGCCGCCGCGATCGCCCGGCAGTTGGCCGCCAACAAGGCTTGTGCGCGCGGGCCCGTGCGGGCCGTTCCGCGCCGCGGGGACAAGCGTGTGCACCCGCGGTACGACGGCGGGGCAATTTCTGATTCTGAAATGTCACGGAGCGCGCCATCTGGTACCTGATTCAGGTATGCGCTACCGTGAGATCTGACGGTCAAGTCATGATCCCTTCGGGGATTTTGGGTGGAGACCCAGAACCGAGTTGGCGCTCGGCTCAAAACTTCAGACATGAGCCCCGCTTCGGCGGGGCTTCTGTCATGTCAGCGGGTCATTTCGCACCCAGCTATTGAGCTGTCATCTGCCCCGGCCAAATATCGGCCTCAAGACGAGAAACGTGCCCGGGCTTGTGATCTCACATGGCCAGGGGCAAAACCTCCTTGCCGAGTTCAAGAACGGCCTCCGGGTGACCCACCGCGATCGCGAGGAGGTCGGCGGCGAGTTGGCTAACACTCGTGCCGCGCTGGACGGCCATTTCGCGTAGCCGGGCGTAGACGACCGCCGCGGCGCGGACTTTGATCTGTTCGCGATCACCTTTGTGCGGTTGGGCCATACCGTGATCCTCGCCCGAATCGGGCAGGTACCTGGTACCGACACGCCGTCTGTCCGTGATGTTTTCGTGACCGGGTTTTAGGCGGCCTTCGAAACCCAGCGGCGAATACCCTCGACCATCGGCCGCCGGCGGCGGCGCGCATCCTCGACGTCGCTGTGGTCGAGCAGTGGGGCGATTTTCTCGCTCGCGTCTGAGATGAGTTGGGCGGCTTCGGCCATGTGGGCTGCGGCTGCGGTGATCACCAGGTCGATGTTGGCGGGGTCGCCGCGGGTGGTGAGCGGCTGTCCTACGGCTAGGCCGAGTCTGATGAAGGTTTGCGGCATGAGCTGGGTGAGTACTTCTGCTGCGTCAAGGAGGCTGTAGGCCTGGTCGGCGGAGAGAGCGCGATCGGCTAGCTGGGTCACCGCTGTTGCGCTGTTAAAGGCGCGGACATTGGCAACCGCGGCGAGGAGGAACTGGTCTACCGTAGCCATACTTACAGAGTAACAGAGTTACGAACTTATAGGCCTACCGATTGGCGTAGTTCGGCTTCGGTGGCACCGGCCAGCTCTGTGTCGCGCTGGAGCAGTAGGTCGATAGCCACTCGGATAAGGGTATTTTCGGTGATCCGCTCGCCTTTGCCGGCGCGGGCCCGGTTGAGGGCGCGGCTAATACCGCTCAGGCGGCTGTACTGATCGGGCCGTAGGCGGGTCTCTTTGCGTTCGAGTTGGTCGTAGCGCACCCATTGACCCGGCGGCGGGTCGTGAGCTTGGGGCATGACGGCGAGTTACCTTTTGGGTTCTGGAAGTTTGGTAATTCCAAAGTAACAGACTCATCGCGGGCTGCCCGTCCGAAAAGCCCGCCCCGTGCAAGGGACGGGTGCGGGCTACGATTTGGTGTGTCTGCGGCAATAGCTGCAGGAAGTGAGCCCGAGACCCGGCCGGACGACCGCGGCGCTCGGGCTTCGCGCGTATCTGGGGTCGCGCAGCACGGCGACCCGCCGCGACCATCGGGTAGTCGTGGTGTTTGGAATCAGCTACTGCGGGGCCGCGTCGAGGTGAAAGACGGTCTGCATCGTGGCGAGGTTGGCCTGAAAGTCCTGGTAGGCGGCGCGGCGTTCGTCGTCGGTGGCGTAGTCGTCGCCGTATCTGTCCAGCCATGCTGCCCAGTGCTCGGCGGAACCCGGTTGCGGTGGCCTGGCGGCGCGCGGCGCGTTCATGATTTCCACGGTATGACTCCTTACTGACATTCGTTGGGTTTCCTTCGCGGCATGCCCTTCCTCGTAGTGGCCGCTGTTGTGCGTGGTGGTGCTGGCTGTCAAGGCTCGACCGTGGTCGACCGCGTAGCGGCGTGGCCTTGACAGCCAGCACCACCACGTTCGCCACAATTGGCGGCGAGGAAGGACATGGCACCTAAGACTCAGCTGGGCATGCGGTCGTTGTGGTCTGGTCTGGGGATGCCGGCTTTGTCGAGGTAGGCGTTGATGGCTTCGTCGACGGTGTCGGTGATGGCGTATCCGCGGGCCTTGATCCATTCGAGCCGGGCCAGCGTTCCTGAGTGCAGCTGCGTGGCGAACGGGTTTTTCGCCTTGCGCTGTCGGGCTTTCAATCGCACCGGCGGCTCGGGGGCTTCGTTTGCCTGGTCGGGGGCCATCACCGGATCCGCCGACGGAACGTCGTCGTCCTGGGGTGGTCGGCTGACTGGTGCCGGTTCGGGGGGAGCTTCGTCGGCTGTGACTCGTGCGGCCGCGGCCCGGCGCTCCGCGCGAGATAGGGGTCTGGTCGAGCCGATCTGTAGGCCGCTGGGCTTGGCTGCGTTCATGCTGCTTGCCGCCTGGCCGCGATGCGTTCGGCGACCTCTCGGTAGGCCACTGCGGCTGTGCTGGTCGGGGCGTGGACATGGACGGGAACGCGCTTGCCCTTGGCTTCCACGACTCGCACGGTGTGTGGAATTTCGCCCAGATAGGCCCCGCCGGCGTCCCACTCGCCCCAGTCGGTGCGCAGTTGCTTGCGTACGTCCTTGCTGGCCTTGGGATTACCGTCGAAATCGGCCAGCAGCACATATCGGATTTGTACGTCCGGGTTGAGCGTCTCCTGTACGTCGAGAATCGAGTTGCCCAGTTCGACCAGGCCGTCGACTTCATCGGGCCCGGCCTTGAGGACCGCCAGGACGTAGTCGGCGGCCGCCAGCGCCGCGGTGGTTAACTCACCGAGTGCGGGCGGGCAGTCCATGAGCACGAAGTCGTAGCCCTCGATATCGTCGAGTTGGCGCGCTAGGCGCAGCTGGCCACCTGACCCGAGGCCCGTGCGCTCGAGTTCTTTGAGCGCGAGGTGGCCTGGCGCGACGTCTATCCCGAACTGGCTTGGCCGGATGACCTTCGGTAGCGGAACGCGCATCGCCCGGTCGGGGTGCAGTGCCTCGTACATAGACGCATCGTCGGCGCCGAGCTCGATGCCGAGCCCTTTGGTGCTGTGGGCTTGCTGATCCATGTCGATCACCAGGACACGGAAGCCCATCGCGGCAAGGTTTGCGGCGAGATTAATGGTCGTGGTGGTCTTGCCCACGCCCCCTTTTTGCAGTGCCACTGCCACGATTTCAGGCCGCTCATCTGCGGGAACATTCATAGGTGACAGCATATCAAACTCACAAGCATGTATACCTACATTCAGGGCTACATGTAAGTAAGCATGTTTACTTACATGTAGGTAGATGGTGTTGCCGCAGCTACAAAGCCCATCTGATCCGGGGGGCGGGGCTTCCCCACCCAGTTTTGGGATATAGTGATTGGTGCCTGTTGCGCTGAGCTTCAGGAAGTGAACCCGGCAGCCTTCCGGACGGTGGGCGGGCCGGGTTTCGCGCATCGGGGGACGTTTTAGACCTGCTTAACGGTGGTGATGACGGGCTCGATGCGCCGTTTCCAGTGACCTCCGCGCGCCCAGCACCAAGCGATGGCGTCGGGCACTGTGAGGAGCAGCTCGGTTTTGGCGCGGCGGTGCTCGTATCGAAGGTTGTGGCGTCGACCTTCGGCTCGCGTGAGTTCGATGAGCCGCTGGCGGTCCCAGTGGATGATCGAATCGTCTTGCTCAAGGACGATAAGGGTTTCCTCGCCGGCGGTGGTGTCGCTGATGACGGCTTGCAGACAGGCCCTGCGGGCATCCAGGGGGTCTCGATAACGCTGGCCGGCGTCGTAGATGGTGGCATTGACGCCGGCGGCACAGATCGCGGCGCATATTGCGCGCCGCCGCGGGTCGCTTTCCTTAGCCATGTGGACACGGGTCTGGCCGCGCAGGACGAAGCCGCGCATGGTTCTGCGTAGGTCGCTGAGGTTGTCGGCGATGTGGACGCTGGCAACTAGGACGTAGCCGCGCTCTTTTGTTTCGTCAATGTAGATATGGCGCGCGGTCACATCGATATCAGAGTGCGCGGTGAGGTTGTCGTCATGGGAAATTAGGCAAGCGCACCGACGCAGCTAGCGCAACAAGCAGACGAACGCCCCGAGGCCGGGGCCCGCGAACTTGGCAAGCAGGGCAGTTGTTGGGCCGTTAGCCTCGGTCTTGGTCGGGCCCGCGTGGCCCCCAGTGTTGGCGGGTCCGCCAGCGCGCGCCGAGTTCTTCGGCGATGAGCCGTTCGACGGGTAGGTTCTCGCCGCGGCCAGGGCTGGCGGCGGTCTCGGTCTTGTCGGCTTTTTTCTTCTTGGTCTTCTTCTTTTTGATGTCGTCGGTGTCGGGGGTCTGGCCGTCGAGACTGAACCGGACGCCATCCGCGCGGTGTTGGCCGGCGGCGGCCCGCAGGCCTGTGACGGCGGCGGTGAGCAGGTAGCGCACCGAAGCGGGCTGATGCCACAGGTCCGCAGAGACGGCGGCGCCGACGATCTGCGTGAGCAGCAGAAATTCGCCTTGGGCCAGTCCCTTGCCTGCGGCGAGGTTGGCGGCGTCGCCAATCAGGTCTGCCCCGATGTGGACCGCTTCGGGGTGTGCGGTTTCGCGGATCGGCGTCGGTTTGCCATGGCGAGGCATGCACCACATCCCGAACACGTCATACCCGCGGATCTCTTGTCCGCCATGGTCTTTCCCATCGGTGACGACTCGGCGGATCGCATCCGCAACACCTTCGGAACCGGGGAGGTCGGGGTGAAACTCGGTCAGTGTGATGTGCGGTGCGGTCGCCGAAAGGGCAGCCAGCAGCGCGGACCAGAAGTATCCGCTCTGGGGGGTGGTTTCGAGCCCGAGGTTATCGAGCTGCGCGGCGAACTTGTCCCATCCGGTTTTGAGAGTGAGCGCGTCCAGGATGGTCAGCCATGATTGTTTGGCCTCATCGGGTAGGTCAAAAGTGATTGCCAGGACGTCGCGCAGTGTGACATCGACGATGCGCTGTTCGCGTTGGCTGCGCTGGCCGCCGGTTTGCGCGTCAGGATTCCATGTGCGGCGGGAAATCTGGCCATCTGTCGGAGCGTCGAGTGAGGTGAATCGTTGTCCGAACACCCTGGTGAGGAGATCATCGAATTCGGCCTTGGTCAGCGGTTCTGTTCTGTCCCGATCGGGTACATCGTTCTCGGTGCGGACAGCTTCACGCAGCACCGTGGACTGATGCGACGCTCCGTGGCACCCGCAGATGCAGCCGGGCTTTTTCGCCTGCTCACACCCGCCGAGGCTGTGATCACGAGGATTTGGGGCAGACTTGGGCGTCATATTTCATATGCCTTCCGTTAGGGGGAGTGGAGCTGTGAAACTGAGGTAGCGGTAAGCGGTAGCGCGTCCAATTCCGAAGGCCGCGGCGAGTTCTCGCACGGGCTCTCCCGTAGCGGCCAACCGACGAAGTTGCTCCTGCCGCTCGGGGCTTAGCTTGGTCGGCTTGGTGGCCGGCAGCTGGCGGCTGCGCCGAGATTGTCGCGATGCTGCTCGTCGTTCCCGACCAAGTTCGAGTTCGAGTTCGGCGAGTGTGGCCATGATGGCGGCCACGGCTCGACCGGTAGGTGTCGCGGTGTCGACCCCTTCGCGCAAGGCCCGCAACAGGATTCGACGCTCGCCGAGGACAACGATAGTGCGGGTGACTTCGGCGACCGAGCGGCCGAGCCGGTCGATCGCCGCGACGATTACGGTGTCGCCGGCCCGGGCGTAGGCGAGCATGGCGGCCAGGCCGGGCCGCTCGGTCCGGGCCGAGCCGGAGAGTTTGTCGGTAAACACGCGATCGGCGTCGTCGACGCCGGCAGCGGCAAGCGCCGCCAGTTGTGCATCAAGGTCCTGGCCGGTGGTACTGACGCGGGCGTAGCCCAAGGTCGCTGCCATTTCGACACTGTCCCATTGCCCACCGACAGTGAGGATCTGAGACAAGCGGTGCGAGACAAGAAACGAGACACCGCGACCTGCGGCTAAGTCGCAGGGGAGCGGGCTCGGTGGTGCTGTCTCGTTTCTTTAGAAACGAGACACGACTTGCTTTAAACGCAGTGATTTCTTCTTTCTTCCTGAGGCATTGGATTCTGAATGATCCATCGCCCTCGGGAAGCCGAAGTTCGTCGAGTCCGACTGCGGCGCAATGTCCCCAGGCATGCATACGATTAACCGATGAGCCAAGAAAGGCATACACCCCAGACCAGCGCGGGGGAATCCCCTTGGTCTAAAGAGGCGCCGCCGTCCGCGATATTGCCGCCGGCGCTGACCGGCGCAGCGCACAGGGCGGCGCCCGCCGCGCCCGGGTGGACTCCGCCTGTGGGCCGCCCGCCGCGGCGGCGTTATCGGGCCGGCGCGGCGCTGAGGTGGCTCGCCGTCGTGGGACTGTCGGCCGCCGTGGCGTCGGCACTCACCATGGCACTGCGTGATGAGAACGCCGCCGGGCCACTTGCACCGGCGCCGGTGTCGGTGGCTCCAGCACCACAGTTCAGCGCGGCTGATGCGGCCTCGGCAAAACAGAACCTATGTCACATTGTCGACCTGTCTGTAGGTCAGAAGAGCGAGGGGGGCTTTCGGGTGCAAGGGAACCTGAATGTTCCGGTGGCCCTTAAAGCAGTAAATAGCGTGTCGGCCGTCCAAAACGCGCTCGTTCCCGCACTACCACCGGACGTCGCTGCCGCCGCGCGCCGATACATCAGCACAACTTTGGATGTGACCACTGCGGCAATGGGAACCGTCCCAGCGTCGGAAGTGAACCGGCTTACCGACATATCGAATGATGCAATGTACGCGTTGGTAGATACGTGCGGGCTGCCGAGGTAGATCGAGATGGCGACGGTGATAGGCCCGAACGGGGATGAGGTTGAGGTTGCGGACTGGTGGGCGGAGCGCAATAACGAGCAGGCGGCGCGGCTGCTGAAGGTGGTCAACCGCGGGCCAGTGCGGAGTATCCAGCCAGCGTCACTACCGCATGTCAGTAGTGATCATCCACGACCACAGGGCGCGTTCGTCCGCTTTTTGTTTCAGCCGTATGTCTGGCCCGAAGACTCGGAGACGGCCTTGAATACCGCCGCGGACCAGTCGGCTGAGGAATTCAAACTGCACGATGGCAGCGCGACGACGATCCGCCAGGAAGTAAACAGGGTCTTCGATGGCGGGTCGTGGGTGGGGGAGAGCGGGGACGCTGGGCGAGCGGCCCAGTTTGAGGCGGCGTCGATCAAGGATTTCCAAGCCGAGATCAGCAAGGTTGCTTCCGGTTTGATCAGGCGCGGCGCCGACGATGTGGCGAGCATTAAGAAGCACATGTTCGAGGTAAATAAGCAGGCACATCAAGAGGCCTTCACGTTTCTGCGAAGTGGCTCGGGGCAGTCGATTGCGCAGGTGGCGGTAATCCTTGGTGCACATCGAGCGGCGATCCAGGCGTATTCGACTGAGCTACAGGGCTACGCCACCCAGTACGCCACCCAGTTCACCAACCACTTCAAGCTGGGCGGCCCCGGCGGACCGAAGTTCAAACAAGCGGCGGGGCACGATGGGGTCGGCCAAAGCTCGGATGACCCTGCCGGGCCGCCGGGGGTCGACGGAGGACAGCCGGGCGGAGGTGAGCCGGGGCATGGGTTAGGCCTGGGTCATGGAGCCTCGTCGGACGGCCCAGGTACCCCGAGTGCCGTCCCCGGCGACAGAGGGTGGGGTCCAACTACGCCGAACGGGCCGGGGATCTCGCCTTCCCCCCGCCATAACCCGTTGACGTCGTTGATGGGCGGCGGGTTGCCGAGTCTGCCGGGTATGCCTGGTGGTGGCTCGGGTGGTGGGCTTCCGATGGGGCCGTTGCAGGGGCTGATGGGTGGTTTCGGGGGTCTGCCCGGCGGTATGTCCCCGCCCACGGGGTTGGGCGCACCGGGGTTGCAGGGCTCTCCGATGCCGTCGTTGGGGATGGATTTCGGGCGTGGTTTAGCGGCGGGTGCTGCGGCGGCAGGTGGTGTTCCTCCGGTGTCGCCGGCACCGATGACGTCGTTGGCGGCGTCGATCGAGACAGCTCCGACGTCGGCGGCGCCGGCAGCCGCTCCGATACCGACTACGCCGCCGGCAGCTACTTCAGCCCCAACCCCGCCGCCGGCGGGCATGCCGGCAGGCGGGTTGACGTCGTACGGGTCGGTGCTGCCTCCGCAGGGCGCACCGGCGGCGGCTTCGCCGGTGGGGTCGACGCCTGCCCCGCCATCGGTTCCTGCCGAGGCCGGAGGCGGGTCACCAGGGGCGGGCGCGGGATTGATGCCGGTGGGGGGACGGCGTGATGTGGTGACGGTCCGCAAGGAGGACGCCTGGTCGGATTTGGAGCAGGCCAAGAGGTTGGTGGCTGAGCTTGCCGGGGCGGCGAAAGTCACTGATCCTGGTGTGGATTGGGCTGTGGCCGTTGGCCATAACGGTTCGGGGATGCCGACGTATTGGGTGGCCACCAACGACGGCGCGACCTATATCCCGCCGGGGGTGTTCTTGCGTAAAGTGATGCCGATCGCTGGCGGACACGATGCAGACTTTGACGCGCGCTGGTTTGGCTGGGTGAATCCGGCTGATAAGGCGGTGCGGGCAGCGCGGGAACTTGGCGACGCGGTGAGCGCGGTGGCCACCTCGTGGGCGCTGCCGTCTGAATTCTTGAGCGAGCACCCGGCGCCGGAGGTTGCTTACGGTGTGAAACCGAGCCTGGAGCCGGACAACGCGGCCGCGAAGTTATCGCAGCCGCGAGCTCATCGCCTGCAAACGGTGGACGCAGCCTTGTACGCGGATTTGGTGGCAGCTGGTGAGTCGGTGCTACGCGATTATTGCCGGGAGTTGGTCCGCCAGCTGATGTTTGGTATTCCCGGTGAGGAGCTGTCGGCGGTTGCGCAGTCGGTGGGGGAGGCGTTGGTGGCCGAACGCCGGCCCAGCGCCGCGCAGTGGGCGCTGCTGGGCGAGGAACACGAGGATGCCTTGGTACAGATGGCGTGCCAGCGGCCGGGGTTGAACGGCCTGGAAAACCCTGATCAGACGGTCAGCTACACAAGGGAATTCGTTCGGTGCCGGCAGTTGGAGGCGCTGATGTGCTGGGAGTACTACGGTGACGACCCGCTGAATGTGGTGTATGCCGCCTGGGTGGCCGGTATACGGGCACCATTGAAAGGCGCGGCGCTACGGTGATTGAAAGTTGTTCGTCGGCAGTTGATTTGGCTAATGTCATTGAGCGGGTATTGATGGAGCCGCGGCCTTTGACGTGGCCGGTGAAGCGGTTGAAGAAGCGTAGCGAGTGGCCGATCGACGAAGCGCGGCTTGTCTTCGACGCGGCAGTGCAATATGTGAGCGTTGGCATTGACTGTGACGCGCTGGCTGATTGGGAGTGGCGTCAGGGCCGGTTGAAGGGCTGGTTGGAGGTCCTTCGCCGGGAGCCGTCAGCAGTGTCGGTTGAGCGGTCTGGTCCTAGCATGATCGTTGGCGAAAGTGTGGGTCGCGGCGAGCTCGAAGCCTTGGTCGATGACGTCGCCGAGCTGCTTGCTGAGGCGGGGCGACGGTGTGATGAGACTGAGCGGATGCATCGAGCCGTGGGTAGTGCGCTCAGGCGGGTCGGCATGATCATGAAGCGGTGCGTGGAGCGCCGCGCAGAGATCGGCGCGGCCACAGAAGAACGCCTACAACAGATTTCGCCGGAAGACACGGCTGCCCAGCAGGCCGCTATTGAGGCCGCATACCCCGATCTAATCGTGCTAAGCGAGACGGCGTGCGAACAGATCAACGCCCAAACACGTCGCGTGTTGGACGCCCATCGGCGCACGGCAGCGATGCCGGTGTGGCAGTTCTGGGAGATGGCCTACAAAGACCTCATCGAGGGGTAAAGGCCGCGCTTCGATCACTGGAAGCCCGGATTTAGCGGCGTGTACGGGGCGTCGAGTCTGCTCACGTCGTGAGAAGGCTGGTGTTGTCGGCTTCTGCTGTTTGGACTGTGGTGATGCTGAACTCGCGGCTGGTGGTGTTGGCTACCGCGCGTGCCTCTGCTTGGGCCTGGCCCATGGCTCGGCTGCCGACAACAGCACCGAGCAGGGTAGTCATGTAGCCACCGACGCACAGGCCGGGAAGGTCGCTGCTGGGCTGCGAGGCGGTGGCGGCGTCGGCGGTGGACAACCCCGCTTCGGCGTCGGCCGCATCGAGGGTGAACTTCTCTGCCATGCATGCAGACTACCCCCGGAATCTGGTTGCGGCGACGGCCGCGGTTCTGTGTTGGCTGGTGTGCAGAACTTGTTGCGGTGCAGTTGATGTCGCGTCTCGTGCGCCGCGCGGCTCTTAGAGCCCTAGTCCGTAGTCGTGGCCGCGGTCCTTGTTACGGGCTCGGGCGCGGTTGCGGGCGGCGATGGTGTCGAGTCGTTGTTCAAACCGGCGTTCTTCGTTGAAGTGGCTGAGCAGGGCGTCGCGTCGGTTGAGGAGTTCGCGCGCTGCTTGGTGGGTGGGGCTGGTGATGTCGGGTTCGGCCAGGTGGTGCTCGGTGCGCTCGATGGCGGTGCGGGCGCGTTGGTGGGCGGGGTCGGGGGTGCCGAGGTGGTCGGCCCAGGGCAGCAGGTGGTCGAGGGCGGCGGTCAGGGTGTGCGCCGGTGTGCGCTGATCGGGGGTGGTGACCAGCAGGAGTTTGGTGTTGGTGGCTGCGGCGTTGTTGGCGAGCCACTGCAGGTGGTTGGCGGCCAGGTGGTCGGCGTCGTCGACGATCACCAGATTGCCCAGGGGTAGCCGGCGGCCGCCGGCGGCTAGTTCGCGCATGTTGGCGAGGGCTGTGTGGCTGTCTGGGGCGCGATCGGCGTAGGGGCGAGTGTTGGCGTAGGCGTGAGCTTGTGGTGTGGCAGGCAGGGCGAGCACGCGCCGGTGGTCACGGTGGGCGGCCTCAGCGATCGCCGCGAGTGTGGCGTGCTTGTCGGCGCCAGGGTACAGGTGCAGTGATTGCACGGCGTGGCGGTCGCGGGCGATGGCGGTGACAACCCCGCGGTGGGCCTCGTCGAGGTGATCAAGTGCGTTGGCCGGGATGGGGTAGCCGGTGGCGCCGGCGAAGGCGCGGCCGGCGACGTCAGCGAAGTCGATTTCATTGCGTAGCGCGGGCAGCTCGGCGGCCAGCTCACGAGCAGCGGTGTAGGTGCGGTGCTCGCCGCGCAGTCGGGTGCGTACCCGGTCGCGCTTGGTGAGCAGGGAACGCAGCGCTGCGGGCTGCTGGGTGCGGTCGATGGCGGCCGCGGCCGCCATCACTGTCTGGGCACGCTCGTCGCGACCCAGGATGGCGCGCAGCGCGGCGGCGGCGGCGCGACTGGTGCCGCGCTTGGCGACGTGCACGCCGCGGTGGTGATCGACGGACTGGACGTGTTCAGCCAGATAATCGTCGGCGGTGGTGTTCTCGTAGGTGTAGACGTGGTTGGCGTCGCGGCCGCGGGTCAGCGCGACATAGGCCAGGTTGCGGCTGGCGGACTCACTGAGGATGGCGTGCGCGGTGCCCGCGGTCAGCGCGTCACCGGCGGTGGCTCCTTGGGAGGCATGCACGGTCACCGCGTAGCCGTAGTGGACGTGCTCGGCCAGGTACTGGTCGGCGAACATAGCGCGGGCCCCATCAGTGAGACGGCGAGCATAGACACGGTGGTTGTCTGGGTCGATTTTGTAGACCCGCCAGCGGTGCCCGTTGCGCACCGGCTCCGCCATTCTAGTGCTGTCGGCGGCGTCCACGACGGGCACGGTGGCGTCGTTGCGGCGCGAAATAATGACATCACCCACGCCGATGCGATGCCCGCGCGCACCAGCCACGGTGGGCGCTTGCGAGGCCACGGTGTGGTGGTGCAGGCGGGTGTTGAGAGCGTCGCAGACTTCCCACCTGTCGGTCATCAACAGGGCGTCTTTGCCGGCGTCTAGATCAGACTGGTAGGCCGCGAGGGCGTCGTGGGCCATGGTCAGTGCGTCACCGGTGTGGAGGCGGCCGTGGGTGCGGTACCACTCGACGGCACGGCGCAACGGTTTCGGGCCGCCGTTGCGTATCGCGAGCGATGCGGTGCGTTCGTCGGGGTCGCGCATGCGCCACACTTGGGAAAGCTTTTGCGCCCAGGGAAGATCGACCACGAGTTGGGCGAACATGCCTCCGCGGGCCTTGACCGGGGCCAACTGATGGGCGTCGCCGACAAGGACGGTTTTGGCGCCGGCGGTCGTTGCGGCGGTGAGCAATTCGCGTAGATGTGGGGTGCCGACCATGCCGGCCTCGTCGACGACAACCAGGGTTCGAGCATCGAATGTCAGCTCATGGTTTCGCAGGTCTTTGACGGCTTTATCGACGGTGTAGCCGGTGTCGCCGGCACCTTCGCGCACGGCCACATCGACGGCTTTTCCGGTCGGCGCCAACACCACAACACGGGATATTCCGCCGCGGTGCACGGCGGCGCGCAGCGCTTTGAGCGAGGTCGTTTTCCCGGCGCCGGCAGGCGCAGACAGCGGTTGAATCAACCGCGGCGAGGTCGCAATCGCAGTGATCGCGGCGGCTTGATCCACCGATAAACCAGCGGTGTCCAGGGCCTCCGGGGGAAGCGCCGCGCGCTTGTCGCGCGCGCCCATCAGGTCCACCACGGCGGCCTCTTCGGCGATCACCGCGGCGGTGGTGAATCGTTCATGTCCTTCGCGTTCATGGGCCAGCCGGGGGGCGCTGATACGGATGCCGATCCGCTCGGCGATGCCCTCAATCAGATACCGCGGCGGGATCGCGTTGCCGTCGATGTTCGACGCGGCGCCTTCGATCGACGGCGGGAGCCGGGACCCGATTGCTTCCACCAGATCGGCGCGCGTAAACGCCGCTTTGTCGATGCCGACCGCGGCCTGGCGGCCCAGCGCATGAACGTCGAACCGCATGGATTTGCGGGCGAGCCGCGCCGCCAGTTGCGCAGTCTCGTCGATGACAAAACCGCGGCCATCGTGCGCCCACAGGTGCTTTAACTCAGCCCACGACAGGTGCTCGGGCTTGGCCGGGCGGGTCGCTTTTTGGGCGGCCGCCAACTGCGCCGCCGTCGCGCCACCCTGCTCGTCGACGACCAAATTCTGCTGCGCCCAGGCCCGCAATTCGGTCGAGCGCTGCGACCATGACTTAATCGTGGCGCGGTCCACGCCGGCGATCTCAGCCATGCCGGTACGGGGGTCGATCGGCCCCCACTCCAAGCCCACCGACTGGAACAGATGGTGTCGCAACGTGGCCTGATAAATGATGCCGGCAGCCTTGGCTTCATGGTGCAGCGATTTGGAGTCGACCGACACCAACGTGCCGTCGCCACGGGCCTGAGTGTTGGGCAATAGCACGTGGGTGTGCAGGTGCGGATCACCGTCGCGCGACGTCTCATGTTGGTAGGCCGCCATCACTAAACCCGGCAGTCGCACGAGGTCTTTTTTGCCGGTGTGCGGGTTGTGCACGCGGGTGTAGCCGGCGTGGTCATAGAGGTATTCCAGCGCCTCGCGCACGGCGTGGTTGTGGGCCTCCACCACCGCTTTCGCCAGTACGTCATCACCGCTCACAGCGCGCAGCAGCGTCACGCTTTTAGGGGCACCAAACGTTAAATCGAACCCGTGGGTTGAGCGCGCAGAAAATGCCCGGCCATGGGCCCCGTTGGGGGCGATTCCCTCATCGAGCCAGCGCGCCACCACGTCTAGATCGGCGGGCCCGCCGGCACGATCGGCAGCGCTCAAACCGACTAGCGTGGCGGCCTTTTCGGTATCGCCGGACTCACCCACACACACCCATACCGGGGCGCGGGTTTCGCCTTCGGAGTAGTACTCGGCCAACCCCCCACCGGCGCGCTGCCGATCGGCCGATGCCGAGATCGCCGCGCGCGCAGTGTCGTTGTAGTAGAGCACCGAATGCCGCTTCATCG
>NZ_LQPH01000029.1 GCF_002102255.1 Mycobacterium nebraskense | reverse complement strand
CACCGGTCCGGACGCGGACCCTACCGACGACCCACTGCGCCAAGCCGCGGAAACGCCGGTAGGTCTTTAATAGCAGTGAAGAAAGTTCTCACAAAGCAGGTCGGGGACTGTTTTTGATCTGGTTGGGTGGCCGGCGCTGATGCTGCGGGGCGGCTCACTGGCCTACGGCGATACCGGTGTGTGCGCGGGCATCGCGGTCGCTTTCGTGGTGGCGACGTTCTCACATGGCTTGCCTGGCGAGCTGGTTGGTTGGCGGGCGGCGGACGCAGGGCGCAGTGTAGCGACCGGCGCGGACGGGAGCGCCAGCGGACGGAAGCGGAGGGAGCGCAGCGCAGCCCGGAGGTAGCCGCCCGCATTGTGGATCAGCTCGGGTGGGCGGTGTGCTTGGGGCTGCGCGCTGCAAGATGAACGGCCGCGGTGGCAGCGTTCGCCGGGCGGTGGGCACGTGGCTGGTGTGTCGGGGCCGTGCAGCATCAGAGCCGGTCAGCCGTAGAGGCGTTGTCGGAGTTCACGTAGTCCGGGTAGGCGTGGGCGTCGGTTGAGGGCTTCGATGTCGTCGATGAGTTCGGCGACACGTGGTGTTTCGGCGAGCTCTTCGGGGGCGATCTGTTCGGCTTTGACCAGGGCCAGCAGTGCGCCGCGCCCGGAGCGGGTGAGCAGGTGAGCGCGGGCGATGTCGATGAGGTAGCGGGCTTGCCGTTCCGGCGAGAGCTGTTCGGGGTGGCGGACGTGGGCGGCACGGTCGAGGGCTTGTTGTCCGTTGCCGAGTTCGACGGCGACACCCACGGCGTGCATGGCCACATTGGTGGGGCCAAATTCGGTGTCGTGGTGGTTGCAGTCGCCACCCAGCACGGCGGCGAGCCGGCGTGTCACCGTCAAACACTGCTCGGCGGCATCGGTGTTGGCGTCGCGGGCGTGCAGGATCGCCAGCAGCAGCGCGCTGGAACCGACCAGTGAGATTAGGGCGGGGTCGCCGCCGGCGATGATGGCGTCGTGGCGGCGGGTTGCTTGGGTCAGAACGTGGCGGGCCAGTGCTTGTTCGCTGGAGTCGAGCAGGGTGCGGGCCATCCGTAGTTGCCCGGCCAGGATCAGGGCGGGGTCGTGGCTTTGTTCGGCGGCGGCGATGGCGCGGTCGGCGGCCACCCACCCTGCACCACGGTCACCGACTTTGACCAGCATCGCAGCAGCGGCTTGATAGGTCTGGGCCAGCAGCGGAAGCAGTTCGGGCCGTTGAGTTTTCGCAGCGGTGCGGCTGGCGTTTTCCAGCTCGCTGATCAGGGCGGCGATGGTTGGTCCCATATCGCGGTAGGCGCTGGCGTGGATGCGTTGCCAGATGTGGCGGGTGCGTTGGCGCAGTGACTCCATATCGCAGGGTGGGCCGTCGATGACCGGGGTGATGATGTTGTCGGGGGCGGGGTGGCCGGCGATGGCAAGACGCAGCTGCTCGACGTAGGGGCGGTTACGGACGGTTTCGGTGTCGGGTCCCAGGGCGGCGTCGATGAACTCTTGTAGCGGGGCGCCCAGCAGCGCGGCGAGTTGGCCCAGCACGGTGATGTCGACCAGCGGCAGTTCACCACGTTCGATTTGGGCGACCCAGCTCACCGATTTGTGTATCTGGCCGGCCAACCGTTCCCGCGACCAGTTGCGCTCTTTGCGGTAGCGGCCGACCAGCTCGCCAGGTGTGCGGTCAGCGCGCGGCACCGTCGCCTCGAAGTGGCCTGCCGTCGATTGCGCCGGCAACCGGCGTGAGTGTCAATACCTGCGGTGGGCTGGCCAGGTGTTGGGCCCGCTCGGCGAGGAACCGGCGGGTGTGCGGGGCGGCCTCGTGCGCCTGAAACGCGTCATGGTTGCGGTAGCACTCGTAGAACACCCGCACGCTGGGCTCGCCGGCCTGGGTGTGGCTGGCGTAGACGATCGTGTCGGGTTCACCGGTGGTGATCGCGGCCAGCGTTTCGGCGACCAGCGTGTCGAAGGCGTCTTCGTGTCCGGCACGGACGCTGAACCTGACCAGCAGTGCGAACAATTCTCACCCCCAACGCGACGACACCGCCCCGGTGCGAGGGCGGCTGCCGCACACCCTACCCGGCGACCGCCCCTGCCGGTGACGACGACAAGCGCACCCGCTGACACGACGGTGCCGGTCAGCGGACCGGTGCCCGGTGCCGTCGGCAGCGCACAGTTTTGCACAGCAGCACTGTGCGTTTTAGTCCGCCGCTGGTGGCCCCGGCTGGGGTCGGGCTGTGCTGGGTGATGCGTCCAACAACACCGTTGGGCCGATCACCGAGAAGACAGGACACAGCACTCATGAAACTGCGTATCGACACGACCGGGGTGACGTTTTTATGCACTCGGATTCCGGAGCAGCGCACCAATTTCGACACCGGGGCACCCCGTGTGGACAAGGCCACCGGGCAGGCGCTGTGGCAGGTGCAGTTGATCGCCCTGGACGCCACCGGCGGCGAAGTGCTGGCGGTCACCGTGGTCGGGGAACCGAAAGTCACGGTCGGCCAGCCGGTGGCGGTAGCGGGTCTGGTGGCGTTGCCGTGGTCGCAAGACGGCCGCTCAGGCATCGCGTATCGCGCCGAAGCCATCACCGCCACCGACCCCGCCACGGCGAGCGTCAAGCCGGGCCAGCAGGCCCGGTAACCGCAGGGCCGGCCCGGCAGTCGCGCAGACCAGCGCGTCGGGGCTGCCGGGCCGGCACCCCCGCCCCTCTTTCCACTGTCAGTGAAAGCAGACCGTCATGTCGAACACCCCAAACCGTAAGAACCACAACAACAATCCATCAGCTGATGATGACTGGGTCGGTGAGTTGATCGTGGCCGGGGTCAAAGCCGCCGGACAGTTGCTGTGGTGGGCGATCCTGTTTCCGGTCCTGAGCATCCCGGCCACGGTGGCGCTCTGCGTCACCGTCAGTCACGGCGCCCGGGCCGGTGTGTTGACCGCCGCCGTGGAGATCGCGGCCTACATCGGCTGGTCGGTGCTGGAGCCGTCATCGTTTAGCCGGTGGGTAACCAATCCGGTGCGGCAGCGTTTCTGGGCGTGGTGGCGCTACGGGCGTAACTGGGCGTCGGTGTGTGCCCTGCACGGGCTGACCGCCCGACTGGGTGAGCGCATCCTGGTCCCGGCTGTGGTGTCGGTGCGGATCGGCCGCCACGCCGACGTGCTGATCGTGAAGGTGGTGACCGGCCAGTCGATTGCTGACTGGCAAAAACGCGCCCCCGCGTTGGCGGCGACATGGGGAGCGCAGCGGTTGACGATCCGCGCCACCGCGCCCGGGCAGCTGCGGATCATCATCGGCCGCGGCGATGTGCTCGGCCAGCCGATCGCGGTGCCCATGCCAACCCCGGGGTCAGCGGTTGATCTGGGCGCGGTGCGGGTCGGGGTCACCGAATCACGGCGCTGGTGGACGCTGCCGGTGCTGGGCCAGCACATTCTGGTCGCCGGGGCCACCGGAGCGGGCAAGGGCTCGGTGCTGTGGTCGCTGATCGCCGCCCTCGCCCCGGACGTCAAGTGTGGCCGGGTGCGGTTGTGGGTGATCGACCCCAAAGGCGGTATGGAACTCGGTGCCGGCGCAGCGCTGTTCACGCGGTTCTGCTATGACACCGGTGCACCCACCGTGGAGTTGCTGCGCGGCCTGGTGGAGCTGATGCAGGCACGCGCCGCCCGGCTGCGCGGGCACACCCGCCTCCACACTCCCACCGTCGCCGAGCCCTTGCACGTGGTGATCATCGATGAGATCGCCGCGCTGACCGCCTATGTCAGCGACCGCAAACTGCGGGCCGAGATCGAACAACTGCTCGGCCTGCTGTTATCCCAAGGGCGTGCTGTCGGGATTTCGGTGGTGGCCGCGGTGCAAGATCCGGCCAAAGACACCCTGCCGGTGCGCCAACTGTTCACCGTGCGGATCGGGTTGCGCATGACCGAGGCCACCCAGACCGCGATGGTGCTCGGTCAAGGAGCCCGCGATGCCGGGGCCGAATGCGACCTGATCGCCGATGCCACCCCCGGGGTCGGGTACGTGATGATCGACGGCAGCGCCGACCCGGTACGCGTGCGGGCCTTCCACGTCACCGACCGCGACATCACCGCGTTGGCCCGCACCTTTCGGGCACCGCGCCCCGGCGAACAGGGAAACCGGTGAGCACCGTAACGACGCAGAGCCCGGTGATCGTGCTGCCGGGTCAGCCGGCCACCGTCGATGCCGATGCGGTGATCACCCAGATGTGCCGGCGCGCCTCCTCACCCGGCTTCGGGTCGTGGTGGCGGCGGGTGGAATCGGTCGGGTACTGCGCTCACCCGATCCAACTGGTCGGTGCCGACCTCGGCGGGCGCCGGCATACGGTGTGGACGCGTTGCAACAACCGGCGTGCCGCCGTCTGCCCGTCGTGCGCGGACCTGTATGCCCGCGACACCTGGCAGCTGGTGCACGCCGGTGCCTCCGGCGGCCACCACGACGTACCCGCTGAGGTCGCCACTCATCCGCAGGTGTTCGCCACGCTCACCGCACCGGGTTACGGGGCCGTGCACAACGCCACCGACACCACCTGCCACCCCAAACCGGTCGGCCAAGCCGCCAGGTGCCGACACGATAAACCACTGCGCTGCAACACCATCCACACCGTCAATGATTCGGTGGTGGGGCAACCATTGTGCGCGGCCTGCTATGACTATCTCGGGCATGTGCTGTTCGCCTGGCATCTGCCCGAACTGTGGCGGCGCTTCACCATCGCACTACGACGCGCCATCACCACGCACCTCAAAGCGATTGGGCTATCTACGGATTCGGTGCGGGTCAGTTTCGTGAAGGTGGTGGAACTGCAAGCCCGCGCCATCCCGCACATTCACGCCCTGATCCGCCTCGACCCGCCCGGTGACCCCGCCACCACCGCATCAGGTAACCACATCAGTCACGGCCCCGCCGCCCCTCGGGGTGGTGGGGAGCCTCGTCACGGCACCGGCCCACATCCCGGCTGGTCGTCACCGATCACCGCCATCGAGCTGACCGCGCTGATTCACCAGGCCGCCGGTCGCGTCCGCATCGACGTACCCACCGGCGACAGTGGCAGCGGCGGCGCTGTGGTGCGGACGCTGCGGCTCGGCACCCAAATCGACACCCAAGCACTGACACCCGAAACCACCAGGGCCGCGCATGATCCCGCAACGGCGGAAACCGGAACAAGCGCATCGTCGCGGCTTTCACCGCGCCGAGTCGCCGCATATTTGGCGAAATACGTCACCAAATCGCTGCACGACTTCGGCATCACCGCCCGACGGCTATCCGCCGAGGCGATCGGCGAGCTGGCCGTCAGCGAACATGTGCGGGCCATCCTGACCACCATCGCCGAGCTGGCCGAACACGGCGTGGGCGCATTGGCGGGGATCGGGCGCTGGCTGCACACCCTGGGCTATCGCGGGCACATCACCACCAAATCCCGGCACTACTCGACCACCATGGGCGCCCTGCGCACCGCCCGTGCCACCTGGACCCGCGACCAAGCGATAAGAGCCGCGACGAGGCGCAACCAAATCCCACCCGGCGCCGCGGTGACCGGCACCGACCAGCGGCCTTACACCCTACTCGACCCCGATGCGGTGGCCTGGGAGTTCGACCACGCCGGACACGCCAGCGCCGGTGACCGCGTCCTGGTCGTCTCCGCGGCCCTGCGCCACATCCAGGCTCGCATCGCCGCCATCACCGAATCCCGCTCCGCCGTCAGGAGCATCCCACCCATGCCGCCGGGTGCCGGATAATGACCACCGCGCCCGGCGACCGGACAGCAGACACTGCGGGCAGCAGTGACTCCGGCGTGGCACCGTTGCATGAGCGGCCCGAGTTCATCGCCTGGCTGACCGCATCGTGTGAACGCCACGATGTACCGGTCACCGTGACCGACCCGACCGTCATCAACCGGATCGCGACCCTCCTCGGGGCCGATCGGCCCGCCCGGTCGGCAACTCAGACCCGCCAGATCGGGGCTACCCGGTCGATGTCCAGGCGGCGCGCACCCGGGGTGCCCGGTGCGATGACCGCGTGATCCAACACCGCTTTGATGATCGCCTGCTGGCGCCCCAAATCCAGCCCGTCCCACTCGGTGCGCAGTGCACCGCCGGTGCCGACCAACTCAAAGACCGCCGTCGTGTCGGTGACGGCGGCGATATCCCGACGGGCGGCGGTGATGCGCTCGGTGATCGGATCACGCGCCGCGATCCACTCCCGCGCAGTAATGGCGCCATCGGCATACAGCCCCGCCAACTCATCCAGACGCCCCTGATCGGTATCGACCTGGGCGGCGAGTGCGGTCACATCCGCATCAGCATTGGCTTTGCCCGCCAGCGCGTCGGCCAACTGCGCAGAATCCAGCCGCGTCAGCACCGCCTCGGTCAGTAGCTCCTCAACGGGGGCGGCGACCACCGTCAACCGGCCACACCCACCATGATCCGGCCCCTTCAGACACACGTAGCGGCGTACACGATTCTGCGGATTGCTGTGCCGGGCTTGGGAATACAACCTGTTGCCGCAGCGCCTGCACCGCAACAGCCCCGATAACAGATACGTGCGTGCAGTGCGGGATTTGGTCACCGAACGCGCCGCCATCCGAGCCAACACCCGATCACGCTCTGCTGGGGTGATGATCGCCGGCCACACCGCGGGGCCGATCACCTCCCCGCGGTGCTCCCGCAACCCGGCAATACGCCCGGAGGACAACACCTGGCGCACCGCTGAAGTCTGCCACGACTTCGCCACGCTCGGGGTGATCTGCGACTCGTTGAGCCAGATTGTCAACGACCGCAGGGATTGGCCCGCCAGATACCGGTCCACCATCTCACGGACCACGGCGGCCTCTGATTCGCGCACGGTGATCTTGTCGGCTTCGTAGCCGAACGGGCGTGCTGAGCCATGCGGTAGACCGGCCTGGGCGTTCTGCAACATCTTGCGGCGGATGCGTGCTGACTTGCGCCCGGACTCTTTGGCGGCGAACGCCGCGAAAATCCGCGCCATGAACAACCCGTCATCGTTGCCCAAGTCGATGTCGGCGGTCACGGTCGCCACATCGCGCACCCCCACCGATTCGCACAGCGTGACGAACTCCTCCAACTCCACCGGACGCCGATGCAGCCGGTCCAGGTTGTAGACGATCACCGCATCACGATCACCGGATGCCAGATCAGCCAGCATCCGGGCGTACTCGCGGCGCGGCTTACCGGAAAACGCCGACACATCGTTGTCGACATACTCAGCCCCGACCGGCCAACCCCGATCCTCAGCGAGCTTGCGGCAATCCTCCAACTGCCGCGCCACCCCCAACCCCGTGCCCTCCACATCGGACGATATCCGGGCATAAATCGCCGCCGACCCCACCCCAACACGCTGACCAGCAGATTTCCTCGCAGGCATGAGGGTAGTTTAACAACTTATGACCTTCGACGGATGCGTCAGACCGCCCTCGGCGTACGGGATCGTATGGTCGATATCGCAGTCGATGGCCGGGCGATCACACCCCGGCGCCCGGCAGGTCAGATCCCGACACCGCACGAAATCGGCCAGCCTGGCCGAGGGGGTGTAGCGCGGTTCGGCCTCCTCCGGCACGCTCAACGGCACCAGCTTGGCCGAGCGAGCCAGCTCGGCGATCACCTCGCCCGGGACGAGTCCCTCAACCCCGGGCAGCACACCCGGGGCATTACCGCACCCGCAGACCGTGGCCTGCTCGGCGACGACATGGATCACCACAGCGCTCGGGATGCGCCCACCGGCCTCACAGCCGGGCGTTCTGCATAGACACCTCAACCGATCCGCCCCGGCGACCAGCGCGCCCACCGCATCAGCACGGCGCTGCCGGTGGGTACGCGGATCGGCCCCACACACGCTGCGCGCCAACTCATCAAGCCGCCGATCCAGCGCATGCCCATCGGCGCCGAACACGCTGCCGGTCAACCAGCCCATCCCCGACTCGTTGGCTTGCACATCCACAAACCGCTCATCGAGCGCCCGCTTGGCGCGGCGCACCGCGTCGGCGTCCACCAGGGCCACCACTCGATCCACGGCCGCGCTCAGCCCTCCCCGGGTCAGCGACGGGCGCCGCGCCACCACCACCGCCAGCCGCGCATCCACCCGCGCCATCACGTCGGGGTCGGTGATCAGATCGGTGCGGAACACGATCGTCTGAAACGCCCGATAGTCGATATCGCCGGCCTGGAACGCCTTGCCCACCTGCGGCAGCCGCTCACGCATCGCCATCGCATAGCGCAGCTGGCTGTGCGCCATCGCCACACTGCACCCCAACGCCGCGCCCACCTGCGCGGCCACCACATCCCACGCATCGGCGGCCCAGTCCGCCCGCTCCCCCCAATCCCGGCAACGCAACACCAGCAAGTCCCCGACCGCCACCAGGCGTTCCGCGGCCGCCCGCGCCTCCGCCCGCCCCGCATCACGCACCCGATCCAGCAGCACCGCCGACTCCGGCGTCGACCGCGAAGCGTAACCATATTCGAACATACGTACTGCTTATCTGCTTAAGTGGACTAGCGGCCTAGAATTCTCCAAATATGTTGCTAGGCAAGGCTTCTAAAGCAAA
>NZ_LQPH01000028.1 GCF_002102255.1 Mycobacterium nebraskense | reverse complement strand
GCCACCGCATAGGATCATCAACGCAAGCGAGCGGAACCTATGTCAGACCACTTTTACACCGCTCCTGGGACGCCACCTCGAGTTCGGCCCTTCGGTCTGGATTGCTGAACCGCGCCGCGATCCACACTTCATTGTGCTTGGCGAAGTCCTCGGCAATCGGACCGGCGATCTGACCTGTGCCTCCGGTCACGAGGATCTTGCGGTCTTGCAGCATGGAGCAACCCCTTCGCTCGCCATGAATCACCTAGCTCACTGACTGTACTCAGTAAACGTGCACAGCCGTCAAGGAAGAAGCTGTTCAAATTAGCTTGAGTACCACTTCGGGCGGCCTCACGGCCGACACGTCTGGGCATAGCTACTGACAAGAGTCAGGCGGTAATCGTTGACACCGTGTTGGCGAGATGCCTACGCTCAGCCGCTAAGGCTTGGTGAATTTGTCTGCGAGCTAGCCTCTGCGGCCGGCATGATGCTGCCGGCAAAGAGCCCGCTCGTTCGTCACGACGTTGTCGGGCGTGCAAAGGAGTAGCAATGACGCTGACCCAGGAATCAACAGTCACGGGAAAATCGCCGGCCGAGAAGAAGTATCGCGTTATCCAATGGGGCGTCGGCAACGTCGGAACGGTGGCGCTCCGCCATTTTGCCCATAACCCGGCCTACGAACTGGTCGGGGTGCTCTGCAATCGTCCGGAGAAGGTCGGCAAGGACGCCGGCGAGCTTTGCGGCAAACCACCGACTGGAGTGCTCGCTACCGACGACAAGACGGCCATCGAGGCTCTCGACGCGGATTGCGTGTTCTACGCGCCGTTGTGGTCTGATCCCGACGAAGTCTGCCGCCTGCTGCGCGGTGGGAAGAACGTGGTCGCGTCGGGCGGCGCGTGGTGGTACCGAACCGAGCACAGTCAGGCGGATATCGACAAGATTCACGCCGCGTGCCTCGAGGGCGGCACATCGTTCCACGCAGGTGGCGTTAATCCCGGTTTCGCGGGCGACCTCCTTGTCCTGACGTTGGCCCGGATCGTCAGCCAAATCGACACCATCCACATCTACGAGGTCGTGAATTTCGGCAGGGACACCCTGAAGTACTTGTTCGAGATGGGGATGGGCAGCGATCCGGCCGGTTTCGAGGACGGCCCAAATCGGCTGGGGCAGGCCTGGCCGCTGTTCGCACAGTCAATGGCGATGATCGTCGAGCACATGGGCAAAAAGGTCGAAAGGTACACGACGGAGGTGGAGCTCGGCGTTGCCACGCGGGACATCCCCTTCGAAGGAGGGGAGACCAGCGACATGCCGGGCTTCAAGGGAGTGATCAAGGCGGGTACCGTCGCCCGCCAGCATCACAAGTGGACAGCGTGGGTGGAGGGTCGGCCGCTCATCGTCTTTCACGAGATCTACACGATGGACACCTACGATGCTATTGAGCCACAGGAGGATTGGCCCCAGCACTATCACTACCGCATCGTGATCGAGGGTGACTCATCCACGGAGCTGATCCTCCAAGGGGCGCAGGACCCTGACGGCGGCTACGCGTTGCCCGGCTATACGTGGACCGCGATGGGCCCCGCGAACGCGATTCCCGCCGTCTGCGACGCCCCACCGGGCTTCATGTCCCACAACGAACTTGGGCTCATGCCGCTGCGCGGGGTGATACGCCCGTGACGCGGGTCAGGCCTTGATGCTCCGCAATGTTCGTGCGACATAATCTTCCAGCAGGCTGTGGCCAGTCGGCCAGTGGCTCGTGGTGATCAACAGCGCATAGAGACCCAGCAGGAAGAACACCGCGCTGTTCATGGAATTGACGTCCGGGTCCGTCTCCCCGCGTTCTTGAGCAAGCGCGATCTCCTGGGCGACCAAGACGATCAAGGGGTGATCCCGACCGTCTTCGGTTTGCGGTCGGGTCTGGGAGAAGTGCAGTGCGAGAAAGTCATTGAAGAGCAGATCGCCTAGCCGACGTTCCAATCCGACCACGAGGCGGACAGCCTCGTTCAAGGCTGAGGCCAGGTCGTGCTTGGATTTCAAGAATTGCGCGAACTGCTTGGCGATACGGTCCTCTTCGCGCCGCTCCAATTCGAGCAGAACATGCTCCTTGGTCGGAAAGTGAAAGAAGAAGGTTCCATGGGCGACGCCTGCTGCCGCCACAATGGCGCTGACGTCGGCTTCGGCCATCCCGGCCCTGGCGAACTCGGCGATGGCGGCGCCCATCAATCGCTCCTTCGTCTGCAGGCGCTTTGCTTCGCGCGCAGAGAGCCTGTCCGTTACGGCCATTTCGTTCCTCACAGTTGACTCGACTCAAGCCAGGGCGCCGAGGCTAACCAGACCATTATGCCGTGTTCCGACCAGAAAGACTTGCATAACTTGGTCATTCTTGGACCATCCCTGGCATCGCGGATCCTGATCTTTGATCGTCATTGACTTTAGTCAGCAACGTTCATAGATTGAACTGCGCACATACCCCGCATGGTCAAAGGAGCCCGGCATGGCATTGGAGCAGTTCCGGCTCGATGGACAGGTCGCAATCGTCACTGGCGCCGGAAAGGGCGTCGGCGCGGGGATAGCGCGGGTCTTGGGGGAGGCGGGCGCCACGGTCGTCGGGACCGCACGCACCGAGGCGGATATCGTTGGCACGATTCAAGGAATCGAGTCCGCGGGCGGCAAGGGGCTGGCGCTCGTCGCCGACGCGATGAGTCGTCCCGACGGAGAGCGGGTCGTGAACGCCGCGATGGAGCGGTTTGGCCGCATCGACATTCTCGTCAACAACGTCGGTGGCTCGACCTATGCGAGGTTTCTGGACATCACCGACGAGGACTTTCGGCACACCTTCGACTGGTGTGTGACATCGGCCTTCATCATGAGTCAGCTCGCTGCCCCGCACATGCTCAATGCCGGGCACGGTTCCATCATCAATATCTCGTCGGGCTCCGCTCGGTTCGGCATCCGCGCCCTGACCGCCTATTGCGTTGCGAAGGGCGGCCTCGAAGCGCTTACCCGCGCGATGGCACAGGAACTGGCACCGAAGATTCGCGTCAACGCCATAGCCCTGGGTTCGTTCGCCACCGACGGCCTGAAGGGCAGCCTGGATCTGATGCCCGGGTCGCTGGAGAAGATGCAGGAGGCTACACCGCTGCATCGGCTGGGCGACGTCGAGGACCTCGGGCGGCTCGCGGTATATCTCTGCACCCGCGATTGTTACGCAACCAACGCGACCTTCCATGTCGACGGCGGCATCGACTCCAACAATTCGCCGCTGCCGATACCCGACTACTGACCCGCGCTGCGATTCAACGCGCCATGATGGGTCATCACCCGCCGCTGGAAGGATGAGGGTAGCCGTGCGCAGAGTCATTCAATTCTCCACCGGAAATGTGGGCCGACACTCGTTGCGGGCCATCATCGGCAGACCGGACCTCGAACTGGTCGGCGTTCACGCCGCCAGCGCCGAGAAGATCGGCCAGGATGCAGCGCAGTTGTGCGGACTGGACAAGCCGACCGGCGTCATCGCCACCGACGACATCGACGCGCTGGCGGCCCTCGGTGCCGACTGCGTGGTTTACACGTCTCAGGGCGAAACCCGCCCGATGGAAGCCATCGAACAGATGGCCAAGTTCCTTGCGGCGGGCACCAACGTCGTCGGCACGTCGATGGTCTGGCTCGTCACGCCTCGCCACGCCGACGACTGGCTGCGGGAGCCCCTGGAGCGTGCCTGTGCGGCCGGCAACACCTCGCTCTACGTCAACGGCATCGACCCCGGTTTCTCCGGCGATACGCTGGTGCACGCCGCCGCCAGCCTGACCATCCGCATCTCTTCGATCACCGTGCAGGAGATCTTCGACTACGGAAACTATGACGATGCCGAGTTCACCGGCGCGGCAATGGGATTCGGGACAACGCCGGACGACGACTCGCCGATGATGTTCCTGCCCGGGGTGATCGTGTCGATGTGGGGCGGTCAGGTCCGCAGCCTGGCGGATAATCTCGACATCAAACTGGACGACGTGCGCCAGCGCGTCGAACCTTGGTACACGCCGGAACGAATCGAATGCACGATGATGACGGTGGAGCCGGGACAGATGGGCGCGGTGCGCTTTGCCACCGAGGGCGTGATCGATGACAAGCCGGTGATCACCCTCGAGCACGTCACGAGGCTCACCCAGGCCGCGGCGCCGGACTGGGAGTTCCCGCCCGAGGGGCACACCGGCGTGCACCGCGTCGTCGTGGAGGGCGAACCGCGGGTGGAAATCAACACCCACGTTTCGCACCCCTTGTTCGATTCCACTGATGCGGGCTGCATCTCGACGGCGGGCCGGGCCGTCAATGCGATCGATTGGGTGTGCCGCGCTCCCCAAGGACTGATCGGGGTGGAGGACATCCCGCTGTCCGCGACGATGCGTGGCCTGATGTGGAACGAGCGGTAGCCGGGTGACACCACATCCGGGACGTGTTGCCGGTAAACGCATTCTGATTACTGGTGCCGCCCGCGGGCTGGGGCGCAGCCACGCTCTCCGGCTTGCCGAGGAGGGCGCCGACCTGATCCTGGTCGACATCTGCCGATCTCTGCCCGAGATCGAATATCCCTTGGCCACAGAGCAAGACCTCGACGAGACGGCGCGGCTGGTTCGTGAGTTCGGCCGCCGCTGTGTGAGTCGGGTCGTCGACGTCCGCAACGAGGCCGAGCTCCGCGAGGCGGTCGATGACGGTGTCGCGGTTCTCGGCGGTTTGGATGGCGCCGTCGCCAACGCCGGTGTGCTGACGGTTGCGCCGTGGGACAAGACGACTCTCGAGGACTGGCGCACGGTGGTCGACGTGAACCTTATCGGCGTGTGGAACACCTGTGCGGCGGCCATACCCCACTTGCTTGACCAAGGCGGCGGCAGCCTGGTCAATATCAGCTCTGCCGGTGCCATCAAAGGCTTTCCGCTGCAGCTGCCTTACACAGCCGCGAAGCATGGTGTCGTGGGTTTGACCTTGGCGTTGGCCAACGAACTGGCCGCCCAGAATGTTCGGGTCAACTCGGTGCATCCGACGGGATCTCCCACCGGCATGATCCCGCCGTCGATCGGGGCCGCTCTGGGCGAATTGCGGCCCGACCTGATTCCCATCTTCGTCAATGCGATGCCCACCCCGGCCATCGAGCCCCTAGAGGTCAGCCACGCGGTGCTGTTCCTGCTATCCGACGAGTCCCGCTATGTGACGGGATTGCAGTTCAAGGTCGACGCCGGCGTAACGATCAACTGAATCGCCTACACGGCCCTACAGTGGCCAGGTATTCGGTCCGACCTCGTAACGCAGCGCCGCCGCCGGAGGCAACGGCGGCCGCGCATTGACCGATATCGCGTCGACAACGAGGGCGACATAACGCCGCCAGCCATCGCTACCCGCATCCATCGTCGACAGCACGCCGAAGAGCATCGCGACCAGGCGGGGTAGGTCATCACTGACCAGGTCGGCGCGGACGCTGCCGACTCTCTGACCTTCGCGGGCAAGGTCGCCGAGCGCCTCGTTGAGCGAAACCGAGATGTCAGACGACAGTGACCCGGCCCGGCGTGCAGCGGTCAACAGATTGTGTTCGCGGGCCCCCAGCGAGATCGCCGCTTCGATCAGTTGGGTGAGACCGCGTAGCGGGTCGTCGGCACGCCGGGCGTTGTCGATCACCGGCGTGAGGTCCTCGGCGATGCTTTGATCCAGGGCGGCCCGGACCAGGTCGGCCTTCGTCGGGAACCTGCGGTAGAGGGTTCGCTCACCCACGCCCGCGCGGCGCGCGACCGCTTCGACCGCGGCATCGGGCCCCAGCTCGCTATAGACGTCCCGCGCCGCGCGCAGGATGCGCTCGACATTGCGCGCCGCGTCCGCCCGCAATGGCCGGTCCTCAACCGCGGTCATCCCGACAGCCTAACTGACGGTTGACTGCCAACTAGCGTGGCTCTACGCTTTACAACTGGCAGGCATCTGACACTTAATGGGAAACGCGGTTTATGTCAATATCTTTCGAGACCTCCGACTCCTGGCCCGACGCCGAGCTCCCGGTGCTGCCGGTGCCGCGGCCTGGACATTGCCCGCTCGCGCCCCCGCCCGAGTTCGCGGAGTGGCGGGAACAACCCGGGCTACGAAGGGCGATGTTCCAGGGCAACCCGGTCTGGGTGGTCAGCCGCTACCACGACATCAGGGCTGCGCTGGTCGATCCGCGCTTGTCCGCGAAGACCATTCCGGACTCCATGATGCCGACGGACGCCGACAACAAGGTCCCGGTGATGTTCGCGCGCGCCGACGATCCCGAACATCAGCGATTGCGGCGCATGATGACCAGCAACTTCACCTTCCGGCGTTGCGAATCGATGCGGCCGCACATCCAGGAAATGGTCGACCACTATCTCGGCCAGATGGTCTGCAACGGTGCGCCGGCCGATCTGGTGCGTGAATTCGCCTTGCCGGTGCCGTCGATGGTGATCGCGCTGCTGCTGGGGGTGCCGCCCGACGACCTCGAGATCTTCCAGTACAACACCACGAGGGGGCTCGACCAGAGGTGCACCGACGAGGAGAGGGGCCAGGCCTTTGGGGCCATGTACGCCTACATCCAGGAGTTGGTGCAACGCAAGGAACGCGAACCCGGCGACGACCTGATCAGCCGCCTGGTCACCGAATACGTGGCGACGGGCCAACTCGACCATGCCACCACGGCGATGAACAGTGTGATCATGATGCAGGCCGGCCACGAAACCACCGCCAACATGATCTCGTTGGGAACGGTTGCGCTGCTGGAACATCCCGACGTGTTCGAGCGACTCGGCCGAACCGACGACCCTGCGGTCATCGCGAACGTCGTCGAAGAGCTCATGCGCTACCTCAGCATCGTGCACAGTCAGGTCGATCGCGTGGCGACCGAAGATCTGATGATCGGTGGTCAGCTAGTTCGCGCCGGGGAGTACGTCATGATGAGCCTGCTCGCCGGGAACTGGGACGCCGAATTCGTCGACAATCCCGAATCATTCGATGTCGGCCGAAACACCCGCGGGCATTTGGGCTTCGGGTACGGCGTGCACCAATGCATCGGAGCGAACCTGGCCCGCGTCGAGATGCAGGTCGCGTTCGCCACGCTGGCGCGCCGACTACCCGGGCTCAAACTGGCGGTGCCGCCGGAGGAACTGAGGTTCAAAGAGGCCAACATCTACGGCATGAAAGAACTTCCGGTGAGCTGGTAGCGATGTCGACGAACGAGCTGCGATTCGACGATCAGGTTGCCGTAATCACCGGCGCCGGTGGTGGCCTGGGCAGGCAGTACGCGCTGCTGCTGGCCTCCCGCGGTGCGCGCGTCGTCGTCAACGACACCGGCGGATCGGTGACCGGGAATGGCTCCAACGTCGAGGCCGCGAGCGTCACCGCGGGCGAGATCCGCGAACGCGGCGGCGAGGCCGTCGCCGACACCAACAGCGTGACGAGTCCCGAAGGCGCAGAGGCGATTGTCGACACCGCCCTGCGCGCGTGGGGACGCGTGGACATCCTGATCAACAACGCGGGCATCGTCGGTGACGCGCCGTTCGAAGACATGACCGCCGATCGGCTTCAACCCCTACTTGACGTCCACTTGAACGGTGCGTTCTACGTGACGCGGCCCGCGTGGTGGGCCATGCGCAAGCAGCGCTACGGCCGGGTGCTCAACACCTGCTCGGCCGCAGGAATCCTTGGCGCTGAGCGCATGAGCAACTACGGCGCCGCGAAAACCGGGTTGATCGGTCTTACCCGGGTGCTGGCCGCCGAGGGGGCCGAGCACGGCATCAAGGTCAATGCCATTGCGCCGATCGCCTACACGCGGATGCTGACCCACTCGCTCGACGGCGCAACCGGCCGGCCCGCGGTGGAAAATGACGCGGCGGCACAGGCGGTATTGGATGACCTTGTGGGCCAATACCTTCAGAAGCTGGATCCGGCACACGTCGCGCCGGTGGCCGCGTTCCTGACGCACCGGGATTGCCCGGTCTCCGGCGAGATCTACACGGTGGGCGCCGGACATGTCGCGCGCTTCTTCATCGGCAGGACAAAGGGTTTCTATGACCCGGCGCTGTCGATCGAGGAAGTGCGTGACCATCTCGACGAGATCCGCGACGAAGCCGGCTACACGGTTCCGGGTGGGCCCGCCGACGAGATGGCCGAGCTGTTCGCGACCATCGCCACCCAGGGGCTCAGCAGGTGAACGCCGTGCCGACGCCGTCCGGCGCCGGCCCCGACCGTAGGCAGCCGAACGGCTCAATGCCGGCGGGACTCAATCGTGCGGCCGACTGGTGGGCGTAGTTCACGCAATACAGCCCGGTTTGATCGGCGCGGCAACGATAGTCGCCGAATGACAGCGAATCACCGTTCGCCAGTTCCGAACCGTTGCCATTGAGGAACGGACCGGGATCGGCGCGCGACGCACCCACCTGCAGGTTCACGCCGTCGAAGGTCACCCAACCGCCCTGCCAGTCGCCGTAGGACGTCGGGGGTGCGGGCGGTGGATTGGTCAGGCTCACCAGGCAGACCAAAGCGCCACCCGTGTGCTTAGAATCGGTCAGGCAGGATGCTTTGCCCGCCACCGCCGTGAAGGCGATGTCTGTGCCGAGGGGCGTGGTCGCACCGTCGCGCATCGCGCTGTGATAGCGACCCGGATCCGCGGGGTGGCCCGCCTCGATCCACGCGATGACGTCGGAGATCGGAGCCTTGGCTGCCGGCGCGGCCGACGGGGCCGGTGGTTTGTTTCCCGACGGAGTGGTGGACGCGCCCGTGGAAGTCTGAGTTTGCTGCGACTGGCCGCCGACCGTGTGAGAACACCCGGCGATCAGCAACGACGCTGCGAGCAGCGCGGCAATCCGCATCCAGTCAGGCTAACCGCCATGCCCGAAAAATAACGCGCTGCGCGCGCGTTACGCCCGTCATGTCGGCTACCGTCGGGTCAGTGTCAGGGTGAGGTGCCGCTTGTTGCGGTGGTTGGATCCTGATCACCTGATGTTTGGCTCGTACCGTCGGTGC
>NZ_LQPH01000027.1 GCF_002102255.1 Mycobacterium nebraskense | reverse complement strand
AAGCAACACTGGACTGCCTGGGCCGCGCCGACACCCAGATCAAACTCCGCGGACAACGCATCGAGTGTGGCGAAATCGAGAACGCCCTGCTGGCCTGCCCGCAGGTCGCCCAAGCCGCCGCCACCGTGCACCACAGCCCCACCGGAGGCCCTCAACTCGTCGCCTACATCAGCGGATCGGGGCCCCTGGATCCCACCGCGATACGTCAGCAGTTGAGCGGGCGGTTGCCCGCTTACCTGGTGCCGGCTCAAGTGGTGGTGCTCGACGAGTTCCCGCTGACCTCCTCGGGCAAGCTCGACCGAAACGCGTTGCCCGCACCGATGTTTGCCGCCGCAGAATACCGGCCGCCGCAGACGGCGACCGAAAAAATCGTCGCCGACGTCTTCGCTGACGTGCTCGGCGTAGACCGGGTCGGTCTCGACGACGACTTCTTCGCCCTCGGCGGAGATTCGTTGATCGCCACCCGGGTGAGCGCGCGGCTGCAGCTCGCGCTGGACAGGGAGGTGCCGGTGCGGTCTCTGTTCGACTCCTCCACCGTCGCCGATCTCGCCAACCATCTGCACCGCCAGCGCACGGGCCGCACTCGGCCTCCGGTGACGCCGGTGCCGCGCCCGGAGCGGATCCCGTTGTCGTACGCCCAGCAGCGGTTGTGGTTCCTCAGCCAATTCGAAGGCGGCGCCGCGACCTACAACATGCCCACCGCTTTCCGGATCACCGGACCGCTTGACATCGATGCGCTGACCGCGGCCATCGATGATGTCATCGCCCGCCACGAAATCCTGCGCACCGTGTACCCGGAGTTCGATGGTGTGCCGTTCCAGCAGGTACTGCCGATCGACGCGGTGACGTGGCGGTGCGGCGAGGCGGTGGTCTCGCTGCGAGAGCAGGATCTGCCGCGCGAGTTGATCGCGCTGGCGGGGTACCGGTTCGACTTGTCGGCGGAGATCCCGATCCGTGCGCAGATCTATTCGGTAGGTCCCCAGCAGCATGTCGTGGCGATGGTGTTGCACCACATCGCCTGTGATGGGTGGTCACTGTGGCCGATGGTCAGCGATGTGGGCGAGGCGTATCGGGCGCGCAATCAAGGCCATCCGCCGCAGTGGGCGCCGTTGGCGGTGCAGTATGCGGATTACACGTTGTGGCAGCGGGAGTTGTTAGGGCAGCAGCCCGATCCAGACAGTGTGACTGCTGGGCAGATGCAGTACTGGCTTGACGAGTTGGCAGATCTGCCGGAGCTGGTGACGCTGCCCACCGACCGGCCCCGCCCTCCGGTGGCCAGTTATCGCGGTGATGCGGTAACTGTGCAGATCGACCCGCAGCTGTGGGCAGGGGTCAAGCAGCTGGCGGCGGCCCACAACGTGACCGCCTCGATGGTATTGCAAGCGGTATGGGCGGTATTGCTGCACCGGCTCGGTGCGGGTGAGGACATTGTGATCGGCACGCCGATCGCCGGGCGGCTAGACGAGGCGCTCGATGATCTGGTCGGATTCTTCGTCAACACGTGGGTGTTGCGGGTTGGCATCAACTCCCGGCACCGATTCAGCGATGTGCTTCAGCAGGTGCGTAACAAGGCGCTCAACGCCTACAGCAACCAGGATGTTCCGTTCGAGCGGCTGGTCGAGCAGCTCAACCCGGTCCGCTCGACGGCGCACCATCCGCTGTTTCAGGTGTGCGTGGCCTTCCAGAACAATGTGCGCCCGGAGGCGGTGCAGATCGACGGGGTCAGCGTCGAGCAGATGTCGGTTTGTACTCATACCGCCAAGTACGACCTGGATTTCGAGCTGAGCGAGGTCCCCACCGAGGACCCGGCGGCGCCGGTGGCCGCCGGGGTGGTGTCGTATGCCACGGATTTGTTTGACCGGGCCACCATCGACCGTTTGGTCACCCGGTTCGTGCGGGTGATCGAGGCGGTAGTGGCGGATGCGTCGGTGGTGGTGGGGGAGGTGTCGTTGCTGGATTGCGGTGAGCGGGATCTGGTGGTGTCGGGGTGGTTGGCTGCGGCGGTGGCGGCTGATCCGGGTGCGGTGGCGGTCATCGACGGTGCCCGGGAGGTGTCGTATCGCGAGCTTGATGAGTGGTCGACGGGGTTGGCGCGGGTGTTGATCGAGGCGGGGGTGGGTCCGCAGCGCGCGGTGGGCGTGGCGATGGATCGGTGTGTGGAGTTGGTGGTGGCGTGGTGGGCGGTGGTCAAGGCCGGGGGTGTGTATGTGCCGGTGGATCGGGCCCATCCGGTTGATCGCATCGCCACGGTGTTGGACGCGGTGGACGCGGTGTGTGTGTTGACGTGTGGTGCCGACACGGTGGCCGGGGCGGGGGCGCGCCCGGTGGTGTGTGTTGATGGTGTGGATGTGTCGGATCGCTGCGCGGATCCGATTACCGATGTTGATCGGTTGGCGCCGCTGGGGGTGGACAACACCGCGTATGTGATCTTTACGTCCGGCTCCACTGGCACGCCAAAGGGGGTGGCGGTCGGCCACGCCGGCCTGTTGGGGGTGGCCGCGGCGCAACGCGCGTTGTTCGGGTTGGGCGCCGATGCGCGGATCCTGATGGTGTCGGCGCCGACGTTTGATCTGTCGATCTTTGAATGGTTGTGGGCGGCGGGGTCGGCGGCGGCGGTGGTGGTGGCACCACCGCAGGTGTATGCCGGTGAGGCGTTGACGGCGTTGCTGCAGGGCCACCGGGTCAGCGCGGCCATCGTGACCCCGACGGTGCTGGCGTCGTTGGATCGGGCGCGGCTGGATGGGTTGTCCACGCTGATTGCCGGCGCGGAGCCTTGCGCGCCGGAATTGGTGGCCGCCTGGGCGCCGGGTCGGCGCATGTTCAACGCGTACGGCCCCACCGAAACCACCATCTGGGCCACCTGCACTGCGCCGCTGTCGGCGGGTCAGCCGATCACCATTGGCGCCCCGATCCCGGGGGTGTGCGCGCTGGTGCTCGACGCCCGGTTGAACCCGGCGCCGGTCGGCGTGGTGGGTGAGCTGTATTTGGCCGGTCCCGCGCTGGCGCACGGCTATCTGGGCCAGGTGGGGTTGACCGCCGAACGGTTCGTGGCCAACCCCTACGGTGCGCCCGGGGCGCGCATGTATCGCACCGGGGACCTGGTCCGCTGGACACCCCAAGCAACACTGGACTGCCTGGGCCGCGCCGACACCCAGATCAAACTCCGCGGACAACGCATCGAGTGTGGCGAAATCCAGGCAGCCCTGACTGGTGTGGATGGCGTGGACCAGGCGGTGGTGATCGCCCGCGAGGACCGCCCCGGTGATAAACGTCTGGTGGGTTACGTGACCGGCACAGCAGATCCGGTCGGGATACGCGCCCAACTGGCCGAGCGGCTGCCGGCTCACATGATTCCGGTCGTGGTGGTGGTGGAGGCGTTGCCGTTGACGGTCAACGGCAAACTCAACACCCGCGCCCTGCCGGCACCCGAGTACACCGCTGGCGGGTATCGGGCTCCGGGCACCCCGGTCGAGGAGATCCTGGCCGGTATTTACGCCCAGGTGCTGGGAAGCGACCGCGTCGGGGTCGACGACTCGTTTTTCGACCTGGGTGGGAATTCACTGTCGGCGATGCGCCTAATCGCAGCTATCAACACCTCACTGGATGCCGATCTTCCGGTACGCAGCGTATTCGAAGCCCCCACGATTACCCAGTTGGCGTCTTGTATCGGCGGTGGGGGTTCGTGTCGGCTCCCGCGGTTGGTGCCGGTTGAGCGGCCCGCGGTGGTTCCATTGTCGTTTGCCCAGAGCCGGTTGTGGTTCCTCGACCAGTTGCAGGGGCCCTCACCGGTCTACAACATGGCGGCGGCGTTGCGGTTAAGTGGTGGGCTCGATCTTGATGCGTTGGGCCAGGCGCTGGCCGATGTGGTAGGCCGCCATGAAAGCCTGCGCACGTTGTTCCCGGCGGTCGAGGGAATACCACAGCAGGTGGTTATCTCTGTCGAACGGGCCGATTTCGGGTGGGACGTTGTTGATGCCGGCGGCTGGCCGGCGGCCCGGCTGGATGAGGCCATTAACGCGGCGGCGCGCTACACGTTTGATTTGGCGACCGAGATCCCTTTGCGGGCAACCCTTTTCACCGTCGGCGACGACGAGCACGTGCTGGTGGTCGTGGTCCACCATATCGCCGCGGATGGTTGGTCGCTAAGGCCGCTGGCCGCTGATTTGGGGGTGGCCTATGCCAGCCGCCGCGCGGGGCGGGCCCCCGACTGGGCCGATTTGGCGGTGCAGTATGTCGATTACACGCTGTGGCAGCGCGCCCAGTTTGGGGATCTCGACGATAGTGACAGCCCCATCGCTGCGCAGCTGGCCTATTGGGAGGCGGCCCTGGCCGGGATGCCCGAGCGCCTGCAGCTGCCCACCGATCGGCCCTATCCGCCGGTTGCCGATCAGCGCGGCGCCAGTGTGGCGGTGGAGTGGTCGGCGGGGCTGCAGCAGCAGGTTCGTCGGGTGGCTCGTGAGCATAACGCGACTAGTTTCATGGTGGTTCAGGCTGCCCTTGCGGTGGTGTTGTCGAAGATCAGCGCCAGCCCCGATGTGGCGGTGGGGTTCACGCTCGCTGGTCGTGATGATCCCACCCTCGATGACGTCATGGGCCTTTTTGTCAACACCCTGGTGCTGCGTGTTGAGGTCAACGGTGATCCCACCTTCGCTGAGCTGTTGGCTCAGGTTCGGGCGCGCAGCTTGGAGGCTTTCGAACACCAACACGGCCCTTTCGAAGTGCTGGTGGAGCGGCTCAACCCGTCAAGATCGTTGACTCATCATCCCCTGATTCAGGTGATGATGAACTGGCAGAATTTCGCTGGGCATAATGATCCGGCTGCTGGTTTGGTGTTGGAGGGCCTTCAGGTCACGTCTATACCGTTGGACACCCACAGCGCCCGCATGGATTTGGCGTTTTCGCTCGCTGAACGTTTCACCGACACCGGTGAGCCCACCGGAATCTGCGGAGCCGTGGAATTTCGCACCGATGTCTTCGATACCGCCAGCATCGAAGCCCTCACCGAGCGGTTAAAGCGGGTGTTGGTGGCGATGACGGGCAATCCGGGGCGGTCGTTGTCGTCGGTGGATCTGCTCGACGAGCGTGAGCATGCCCTGTTGGATGAGATCGGTAACCGGGCCGTGTTGAGTGCTGGCACATCGTCTGCGGTGTCGGTTCCGGTGTTGTTCTCCGCGCAGGCAGCCCACACACCGGATGCGGTGGCGCTCGTGTGCGAGGGGCGTTCGTGGAGTTATCGGGAGCTCGATGAGACGGCTAACCGGTTAGCTCACCTGTTGGCTGGCCGTGGTGTGGGTCCTGGGTGTGTCGTGGGGCTGCTCCTGGGGCGCTCAGCACAAGCCATTGCCGCGATCGTGGCGGTGCTTAAAGCCGGGGCGGCCTACCTACCGATCGATCCTGAGCAGCAGCGGGTGCGGATCGGGTTCATGCTCGAGGACGCCGCACCGGTGGCTGTAATCACCACCGCTGACCTGGCCGGATTGCTAGACGGCCACGACGTGGCGCTCATCGATGTCAACGACCCCGCTGTTGACATCCAACCCTGCACGGAACTACCGGCCCCGAGCCCGGACAATATCGCTTACATCGTCTACACCTCGGGCACTACCGGGATCCCTAAAGGCGTGGCGGTCACCCATCACAACATCGTCCAACTGTTTGAATCGTTTGATGCCGGCCTCACACCTGCGCCGGGGCAGGTGTGGAGCCAGTGTCATTCGCATGCCTTCGACGTCTCGGTATGGGAGATCTGGGGCGCGTTGCTACATGGCGGGCGGCTGGTGGTGATACCCGACTCGGTGACACGTTCCCCGACCGATCTTCATGATGTGCTCGTTGCTGAACACGTCACCGTGTTGACCCAAACCCCCTCTGCGGTAGCGATGTTGTCACCGCAAGGGTTGGATTCGGCGGCGTTGGTGCTCGGCGGTGAGCCCTGCCCGCCTCAAGTGGTGGACCGCTGGGCGCCTGGGCGGATGATGGTCAACGAGTACGGCCCGACCGAAACCACGGTGTGCGTGGCGGTGAGTGCGCCGCTGACACCGGGTTCGGGGGCGCCGTCGATCGGGTCCCCGGTGTCGGCGGCGGCGTTATTTGTGCTCGATGGTTGGTTGCGGCCGGTGCCGGCCGGTGTGGTCGGCGAGTTGTATGTAGCCGGTGCGGGGGTGGGGTGCGGGTATTGGCGTCGGTCTGCTTTGACGGCATCGCGGTTTGTAGCCTGCCCGTTCGGGCGTGCCGGGGCGCGCATGTATCGCACCGGCGACCTGGTGCGCTGGGGTGTTGACGGCCAGTTGGTGTTTGTGGGGCGTGCTGATGAGCAGGTCAAGATCCGCGGGTATCGCATCGAGTGTGGTGAAGTCGGGGCAGCCTTGACTGGGTTCGATGGGGTGGACCAGGCCGTGGTGGTGGCCCGCGAGGACCGCCCCGGTGATAGACGTCTGGTGGGTTACGTGACCGGCACAGCAGATCCGGTCGGGATACGCGCCCAACTGGCCGAGCGGCTGCCGGCCCATATGATTCCGGCGGCGGTGGTGGTGTTGGAGGCGCTGCCGTTGACGGTCAACGGCAAACTCGACACCCGGGCTCTGCCCGCACCCGAGTACGCTGCCGGCGGGTATCGCGCCCCGGGCACCCCGGTCGAGGAGATCCTGGCCGGTATTTTCGCTGACGTGCTGGGAAGCGACCGCGTCGGTGTCGATGACTCGTTTTTCGACCTGGGTGGGGATTCACTGTCGGCGATGCGATTGATCGCGGCTATCAACACCTCACTGCATGCCGATCTTCCGGTACGCACCGTGTTCGAAGCCCCCACGGTAAGAAGTTTGGGTCAGCGGCTGCAATGTGATTCTATTTCTGTGCAAGAAGTGGTTCCGATTGAGACTCTGAAGAAAGGTGGCGGCGTTCCGCTGTTTTGCATACATCCTGCGGGTGGGGTGAGTTGGCCGTACCGGGCTCTTGGTAATTACTTGGACTGCCCGATCATAGGGGTTCAACAAATCCTGCAGGACGAAGAAGCTGAACCTCGGTCAATTCGCGATATGGCGAAAAACTATGCCGACAGAATCCAGAAGGTTTATCCCTCCGGGCCCTACAATCTTCTCGGCTGGTCTTTCGGAGGCGTCGTAGCCCATGAACTCGCCATCGAGCTCCATCGACGCGGATGCGTAATCGCCCGCCTCATCCTGCTTGACGCTCAACCCACCATCGACAACAGCGTCACCCTGCCAAACGATGCTTTAGATGCGCAGCACATACTGGAAGAAGTCTTGCGGTTCTATCGTGTACGTATTCCAGAACAGCATGAGTCGCTTGCCTACGAGCAAATAGAAGAACCAGTCGGCGAGCCGGGAGCCCTCGAATTTAGTCGATACAAACAGCTACTGGATTTGATTGTTCAAAACTTGAATAGTGACATGGCGTTGTCTCGAACTCACGAACCGGGTGTTTTCGATGGTGATATAACGATATTTTCTGCCGTGCGGGATGAGAGCGATCGCAGTTCGTTTCTTCTGCAAAGTTGGCGACCTTACGTTTCTGGCGACATTGCCGTGTACCCGATCGACTGTACGCATAACGAAATGCTGACCAGCGAATCGCTCAGGACGTACGGCGAACAACTGTTGAACGATATTCGGTATGGGACCAAGCACGTCACTGGGGATGAGGATAAGACGTCCGGGTCGGATGCGGCGGCATAGTGAAAGTCACTAGGGCCGTCGAGGAATGGACGGCCACCAGGTATCAGGCTGGTCTTCAGGATGACGGTGACGGATGGAGGGGAGATTAGCTGGCGCACATGCGATTCCGAACCATATGGTACTCAACACGATTTGGCCCTTTCGGCGGCGAGGACTTGATAGATCTGGCTGACGGGCACTCGCTGAGCAGGGGTGGTGTTGGCTGTCAAGCAGGGTTACTTGGGCGACTCCCGCAAGATGGACGGGGGCGCACGAGTCTTGTGCGGGATTCCTGGTGCGGCGTACGCTGTTGTCCGGCAATCATTTTCGTCATGGTGGAGCGCGGTCACACTCCGGACCACGCGGGGTTGGTCACGCCTATACCGATGTGCCCCTATACCGATGTGCCGTTGAAGGCAGAAAGAGGCGATCATGGCAACAGCGATGGTGGACCAGCGAAACCGGGCGTGTCTTGACGCGTGCGCCGAATGTCAGCAGGCATGTGAGACCTGTAATTACAACTGCTGCGTCAACGACGCCCAGATGGCCGACTGTGCGCGGTTGTGCCAGGACTGTGCAACCGTCTGCGCGGACTGCGTGACGCTGCTGGCGCGCGGCTCGCGGTGGGCCGCTCAGATTTGTGCGGCGTGCGCGGCGATCTGTGATGCGTGCGCGGCAGAGTGCGAAAAGCACGACAATGACCACTGTCGCGAGTGCGCGCGGTCGTGCCGTCAATGTGCGGAGCAGTGCCGCGCTATGGCCTCTTAAGGCGGCCGCCCGGCCCTGGGGGATAGGGATCAGGCTTACCCTGTCCTGCATCCCTCTCACAGCACCGACCGGCGATATCTGCCAATCGGGGTGATTCGCAGCAGAGTCTTCACCAAACCGAGCCGCAGACGTCTGTGGAGTCCACACCGGATGGTGTACCCTATGCGGGTATGGGGCACAGTCGGGTGTGGTCCGAAGTCCGCCGCATCACGGCAGGTAGACCACCACGGTCACAGTTCGTCGTTGCCGTGGCAGCAGCGGTGGCGGCTCTCGCTATCGCTGGCCACTGCGGATTGTCGCGCGCTGTGCCTCAGCATCTTTCTCCCGTGCAATCCGTGCTTTCGTCGCGGGGCGGTGAGCTCACTGCCCACGCCGGCCAGCCGCATCTTGTCGACGGCTTGCCGAATTGCAAGGCATCCACGGTGTTGGTGACTCCTGCGCTACCAAAATCGGCGAATACTGCTCTCATCGCGCTTGGCGCCGGTCTTACCGCGGTTATCGGCATGGCTTTGCTGGCGCAGCTCGTGCCGCCGGCCGGGCGGAGCCCGCCGCTTGCGCTCGTTACCTCCCTTAGCGGTCAAGACCGTTTGACCAGGTTCTGTCTAGCTCGTCGCTGACCCGTCAGCATCAGGCCGTGGCTTTATGCCAGCACGGCCGGTGATCGCTGGCCCACGTCAACTCCCGCGCTTAACGCCGCGGCCTCGATCGAAGCGACGATCGCATGAACAATGTCGTTTACTCGACTTTTGAGTACATCAATATCGTTGAGCCACAGGGCTTGTGGCAATCCGCGCACGCTAGGTGCATGCCGCCGCCGTTTCGTGGCGGTCGGCCATTCGTCCCTGTCGCGGGCCGCGCGCCATCGTCGCTGTGGGCTCCGGCTGTTGGGATTGCCCCGCGTCGACCGATGCCGCGAACCGTGGCTGGTGGCCCAAGCCAACCCGTTCTACGCCCCACGGTATTCAGTGCCGGATGCCAGCAGGTCCGCAAGGGCTGGCTGGCCGAGCTGATGGCCTCCGATCGTCAAGCTCGCAATCCTCACCAGGTCACCAGCTGCCGCGATGTTGGGCATCACTCGACCGATCGAGTGAGTCCGCGTCGTCGGCCGGGTCGTGTCCCTGCCGCGGTGTAAAAGAATCCGGACGTAGGTTCCCTCGAAGACCGGCAAGTCTGATGGAAGGAGC
>NZ_LQPH01000026.1 GCF_002102255.1 Mycobacterium nebraskense | reverse complement strand
AAGCCTTGCCTAGCAACATATTTGGAGAATTCTAGGCCGCTAGTCCACTTAAGCAGATAAGCAGTACATGCGTTCGAGTACTCGTGAGGAGATTGCGGCGGACTACGCCGCGCTGCGCGAGGTCGTCTCACGCATCGGCGGGCACTCTTACGACGGGTTGACCACCCCGGAGCGCTTCACGTACCTCGAATCTCTCGAACGCGAGATGAGGCGGCTGCCGGTGGCCGGCCACGAGCTGATCAACCAGATCGAGTGCCAAGCCACCCCCTCCGAACTCGGTGGCAAGCTCGCTCACGTGTTGGCCGACCGCCTGCGCATCACCCGCGGCGAAGCGAGTCGCCGGATCAAGGACGCACGCGCTCTGGGAACGCGACAGACGCTGACCGGCGAGCCGCTGGCGCCGCGGTATGCGGCCGCCGCGGCCGCCCAACGCGCCGGACGCATCGGCGCCTCCCACATCGCCGCCATCCACCACTTCTTCGACGAGCTGCCCTGCTGGGTCGATGCCCCGACCCGCGACGCCGCCGAGGCAGACCTGGCCCGCTGGGCGAGCGAGCAGCGCCCAGAGGGCCTGCGCAAAGCCGCCGACCGGCTGACCTGCTATCTCAACCCCGACGGAAAGTTCAACGACGAAGACCGCGCTCGGCACCGGGGACTGACCTTGGGAACCCAAGACAGCGACGGCATGTCACCGGTGCGCGGGTGGCTGACGCCCGAAGCCAGAGCCACCTGGGAAGCGGTGTTCGCCAAACTGGCCGCGCCCGGCATGTGTAATCCTGATGACGACGCGCCGGTGGTCGACGGTGCCCCGCCCGAAGAGGCGGTGCAGCGCGACACTCGCACTGCGCCTCAGCGTAACCATGACGGCCTCAACGCCGCCCTGCGCGCGATGCTCGCGAGCGGAAACCTCGGCCAGCACAATGGGTTACCGGCGGCGATCGTCGTGACCACCACGCTCAACGACCTCGAAGCCGCGGCGGGTAAGGGCTTGACCGGTGGGGGCACCTTGCTGCCCATGTCCGACGTCATCCGCTTGGCCCGCCACGCCCACCACTACTTGGCGATCTTTGACAAGGGCAAACCGCTGGCGCTGTATCACACCAAACGACTCGCCTCACGCGGTCAACGAATCGTCTTATACGCCAAGGACCGCGGCTGCTCAGCCCCAGGCTGCGACGTACCCGGCTACTACTGCGAAGTCCACCACGTCCAAGACTGGGCCACCACGCACCAAACCGACATCGATCAACTCACCCTGGCCTGCGGAACCCACCACCGACTCCTCGACAAAGGCTGGTCCACCCGAAGGCGCGCCGACGGGGACATCGAATGGATCCCACCACCTCATCTCGACTACGGGCAGCCGCGCACCAACACGTTCCACCACCCCGAGAAGCTGATGTCAGACGGGGACGAGGACGACCCCTAGCTAACCGGCTTGCTTAGCAGGCGGGCGGTAGAAGATCACCAGCTGGCCGATCGCCCCGGCGAGGCCGAGCACGACCGAGATCACCAGGCCGCGCCAGCCGTCCATCCAGTTGTGCCCGAACACCACGTAATCCAGGCTGAGCTTTCCGGCGCCCAGGGTGGCGATGGCGACGGCGCTGACCGCCAGGACCAGGTTGTATTCCCAGCCCTCCTTGACGATGAAGAAGCCGTTGGCGCGGTGCACGGTCCAGGCCGCGACCAGCATCAACGACACGAAGCCCGCGGCGGGGATCGGTGTGAGCAGCCCCGCGGCCAGGCCCAGCCCGGCGGCCATCTCGGTCGTCGCGGCCACGGTGGCGTGGAATTTGCCCGGCTTCATGCCGATGCTTTCGAACCACCGCGCGGTGCCCGGGATGCGGCCACCACCGAAGAACTTGTTGTAGCCATGCGCGGCCAAAGTCACGCCCAATACCAGCCGCAGGATCAGTAACCCGACGTCGTAGGGAGTCATACCTGCAAACCTAGATCATGGGGCGGACCGGATAACAGGAGCGCCGAGCAGCTAACTCCGGTGATCCGTGTGGGAACATTGCGGGCGTTCCGACTTTGGCCCATCGGCAGCTGACCAGAAGGGGGTGCACCACGGCGCGTATCGCACGAGGCAGCGGCGCCCGCCGTCATGCGTCTGGGCTCGCTTCTGACGGGCATTCCGTGGTGTTACTGGACGGCACAGCGAGTCACGCCCGACAGCTGCTGGGCAACAAGGGTCACGGCATCGAGGTGATGCGCCGGCACGACCTGCCGGTGCCGCCGGCGTTCTGTATCACCACCGAGGTGGGCCTGCGGTACCTCGCCGATCCCGGGGCGACGATGGACGCGGTCTGGCACGACGTGCTCGACCGGATGAGCTGGCTGGAAGCGCAAACCGCGCGCACGTTCGGGCGAGGTCCGCATCCCCTGCTGGTCAGCGTGCGCTCGGGGGCCACCCAGTCCATGCCGGGCATGATGGACACGATCTTGGACCTCGGCATGAACGACGACGTCGAGCAAGCGCTGACCGCGGCCGGTGCCGCGGCGTTCGCCCGCGACACCCGCCGGCGGTTCGACCGGATGTACCGGCGCATCGTCGGGGTGGACGAACACCAGCCCGTGCCCGCCGACCCCTATGCACAGCTACGCGCCGGCATCGAGGCGGTGTTCGCCTCGTGGAACTCGCCTCGCGCGGTCGCCTACCGCGCGCACTCCGGCGTCGACGATCAGAGCGGCACCGCAGTCGTCGTCCAGGCGATGGTGTTCGGCAACAGCGGCCCCGATTCCGGTGCGGGCGTCCTCATTTCGCGCAACCCCATCACCGGTGACAACGCACCGTTCGGGGAATGGCTACCCGGCGGCCAGGGCGACGACGTGGTGTCCGGATCGGTCGACGTCGAACCGATCACCGCCCTACGCGACGAGCAGCCAGCTGTCTACGACGAGTTGATGGACGCCGCCCGCAGATTGGAGCGACTCGGGCTCGACGTTCAAGAGATCGAGTTCACCGTCGAAGACGGCAAGCTGTGGCTGTTGCAGACACGGGCCGCGGAGCGGTCGGCGCAGGCCGCCGTGCGCCTGGCGCTACAGCTACGGCACGAGGGGCTCATCGATGAAGCCGAGACGCTGCGCCGGGTGACCCCGGCGCACGTACAGACGCTACTGCTGCCCGCGCTACAACCCGAAATACGCTTGGCCGCAAATCTTTTAGCCAAGGGCCTACCGGCCTGCCCGGGCGTGGCGTCGGGTAAGGCATACACCGATGTCGACGAGGCGCTCGATGCCGTCGAGCGGGGCGAGTCAGTGATCCTGGTGCGCGACCACACCAGACCGGAAGACGTCTCCGGCATGCTCGCCGCGCAAGGCATCGTCACCGAGGTCGGCGGCGCCGCCAGCCACGCCGCAGTGGTCAGCCGCGAACTCGGCCGGGTGGCCGTGGTGGGGTGTGGGCACGGAGTCGCCGCGTCGCTGGCCGGCAAGTTGATCACCGTCGACGGCGCCGAAGGCGAAGTGCGCGAGGGTAATCTGAGCCTCTCCGCGTGGTCGGAAAGCGACACGCCCGAATTGCGGGAGCTGGCCGACATCGCGCGACGGATCAGCCCGCTGCGCGCCCACACCTCCGGTTGCCATATGCGACTGGATGACGCCGCGGAGGCCACGGTGGCGGCGGCGATGCACAGCGGGCATGCCGACGTCGTCTCGGCCACTCCGCTGATCGTCATGCTGACCGCGCTGCGCCTGGCGGGTGAGACCACGTCATGACCGAATTAGCTGTGTTGCAAGCGGTTCGGCTGAAAGGCCGGGTCCGTCCCGCCGACCTGGCCGCGACCCTGAACGAGGACCTTGCCGACGTCACGACAATCGTCGAACAGCTCACCGCGGCGGGCCTACTGGCCGACGGTGCGACGGTGCGGATCACCCCCGCCGGGCGCGAGCGGCTCGCGGCGCTGCTCGGCGAGGAGCGCAGTGCTGTCGACCGTGCCGCAATGGCCGCCGCTTACGACGACTTTCGCTCCGTCAACGCCGATTTCAAATCCGTGGTGACGGATTGGCAGCTCAAGGGCGGACCCGGCGGCACTCCCAACACCCACGATGACGCGAAATACGATGCCGCCGTGCTCACCCGCCTCGACGATGTGCACGCGCGTGTGCTGCCGATCATCGAGGTGGCCGCGGCGCAGCTGCCGCGGTTGAGCGCCTACTCGGCGAAATTGGTTGTGGCACTGGGCAAAGTGCGGGACGGTGAGACCGCCTGGCTGACCAGGCCGCTCATCGACTCCTACCACACCGTGTGGTTCGAGCTGCACGAGGAGCTGATTTCCGCCGTTGGCCTGACGCGCGCGGAGGCGGCCAGATCCGGCGACGCGCAGTAGCTACAGCGCCGCGTCGAGCAGCCGCAGGTAGGCGTCGATGTCAGGAACGGCCGACTCCGCCGCGTGCACGCTGACCGCGATGGTGTCGCCAATCCCGTGCACACCGTGCGTCAGCCCCATCACCGGCGACAGTGCCGGGTAGCCGGCCGTCAGCACCACCCGCGCGTCCCCGAAGGTCAGGTCGGCCGGCCCGCGGTAGACGCTGGACACCACGGTGTTGCCGGACACCTGCTCCGGGCGGATATCGAAGTCGAATTGTGCTACACCCCAACGCAATAGGGCCGCGGGCACCGCGGCGAAAGACCGGTCGGCGTAGCGCGTCGCCGGGTGCGCGAAGCGACGCCGGCCGTTGGCCAGCTCCGCCGCGATCCGCTCGGCGCGCGCCTCCAACCCCAGCTTTGGATACAGGCCCACCGTGACGTTCCCGAAGTGGTTGTACGCGTGCGGCGCACCGGGTTTGGCCACCGGGACCTCGGCACCCAGCGTATCGGCGGCATCACCCAGCAGCCGGGACAGCGCCGTGGATATTGCCGTCAGCGCGCCCACGGTGACCGTAGGGCCGCGCACCTGCTTGCGGTGTCGCACCAGCGTCCGCACCGAGCGGGCCGGGCCGGGGCGCGCATTCGTCGGCAGCAGGGGTCGGGGACCGGCCCCGGGGGCCAGCAACCCCGCGCGGGTGTCGCGCTCCAGCCGGCGATGCGCACGAACCGCCTGGGCGGCGCGCCACGGCAAGAACCCGGCCCGTAGCCGTCGCACCGGGGGCACGGGATCTGTTCGGCCGAACAGCCAGCCGGCCATCGCCGATGCCCGTGCCCCGTCGGCCAGGGCGTGCGCGACCTGCATGACCGCCACGGTCCCCGGTCCGGTGACGCCCGGGATGCCCAGCACCGGGGTGAAAACGTGCAGTCGCCAGGGCATCCGGCGAACGTCCAGTTGGTCACCGGCGAGGGCGACGACGGCCGCCAGGCAGCCGGCCCAGGTCTGGTCGTCGAGGTCGTGGCGGACCACCTGGTCGGGCCTGACTGCCGCCGGTACCCACTGCGGGTAGGTCAGCGGTCCACGATCGCGGACCCGCAGCGTCAGCTCCGGGCAGGCGCGCGCCCGCCGGCAGAGTTGCTCGACGACCGCCGGGTAATCCGCGGGCTCACCGTCGAACGCGTACAGCAAGAACTCGTCGTTGGGAATCTTGGCCGACATCCAGTAGAACTGCGCATCGACGGCGGCCATCCGCTGCGCGGCCATTCAGCGGGGTGAGCCGATGAACCCGAGCACCAGGTCGGCGACCTTGTCGGGCTGTTCGAGCTGCAGGAAGTGCCCCGCGTGTTCGACGATGGCCACCTCGCTGCCCGGCGGCAGCACCTTCTCCGCCCAGCGGGCGAAAGCCGGTGTCATGCAGCCATCGTCGCGGCCATGCAGGTACAGGCAGGGCCACACGGGTTCTTCGGTCCACAGCTCGTTCAGTTGGGCATACTGCGCCGGCGGCGGGGTGTTGCGAATCGTCGCGCGGTACGGTCCCAGCGCCGCGCGCCAGCTCTCCGGCGTCCCGATCGCCGCGTCGACGTGGCGCAGATCCTCGTCGGCACGATATCCCGGCGACCACCGCCGCCACAGCAGCGGCACCACCCAGGATGCGGAATGTTCTGGCAGCAAAGGGAATTGGAAGTACATGATGTACCAGCTGCGCAGCAGCTGACGCGCCAGATGGCCGGCCAGCCGCCCCCGATCGGCCGCGCCTGCCTTGCGACGAAAGGCCGCCGAAGGGGGCACCGACATGATCACCGCCTTGGTGAACGGGCTATCAGGCATGGCGGCCAGGCCGGTGGTCGCGATCGCACCCCAGTCGTGGCCGATCACCACGTCAGCGTCGGTGCCGCCCGCTGCTGAGCGCACCCGTAAGGCGTCGTCCATCATCGCCCCGACGTGATAGCTGCCGTCGGCCGGAATCGACGACGGCGCGTATCCGCGCATGAAGGGCGCCACCACCCGCCACCCCGCCTCGACGAGCCGGGGAGCGATCTTGCGAAATCCGTACGGTGTGTCGGGGAAGCCGTGCAGGCACAACGCGATGGGGGCATCGCGTGGCCCCCAAGTGAGTGCCTTCAGGTCCCCAGCAGGGCTGGGCACGTCGATCCACCCTGGTTCACCCATATTGACTCCCTGCTCGGCGCGTCCGCACGGACCAACCTAACGCGTGCGGGTCAAAGACGCACCGACCGCATGCCACAAGTGGTCAAATGGTAGCTGCGGCAGGGAGTTTCGTTACATCTGTGCGGCGGCTCCTTCCAGCTCGGCGATGACGATCTTGCGCATGCCGTACATCGCTTGGGTGGCCGCCGCCGCGCGAGCCCGATCGGGATCGCCGATCAACTCGTAGAGCCGATCCGGGACAATCTGCCAGCTCAGGCCGAACCGGTCTTTGCACCAGCCGCACTGCGATTCCTCGCCGCCATCGGTAAGCCGATCCCAGTAGTAGTCGACCTGGTCCTGGTCCTTGCAGTGGATCGTGAAGGAGACCGCCTCGCTGAAGTGGAAGTGCGGACCTCCGTTGATCCCGATGAACCGGGTGCCGTCCAGCACAAAGCTGCCCGACAGGACCGTGCCCGGCTCGCCGGGTCCGGCCTCCGTGGTTCGGTTGAAGCCCTCGACGTGCGAGTTCGGGAATACCGAGGTGTAGAACCTCGCCGCCTCCTCCAAGTCGTGGTCGAACCATAACGACGGGGTGATCGATGGCATGGGCCGCGGCCTCCTTATCGGCTCGTTGGTGTTCTCACCGATAGACCCCGGCGAGGGCGAAAACTCATCGCGTCGTCGCCCCGGCGAACGGTGCTTATACGCACTATGTAACGTCAGATCGCATGAGTGCCGTCAGCAGCGTCCCCCAGACGGTCGAGTTTTCCGGCGCCGGGGGGATCACCCTGGTCGCCGACGAATGGAATCGCGGGACCGGCGGCGCGGGACGGCCGAGTGTCCTCATGCTCCACGGTGGCGGCCAGAACCGGCATTCCTGGAAAAACACCGGGCAAACCCTCGCCGACGAGGGCCTGCACGTCGTGGCGCTCGACAGCCGCGGACATGGTGACAGCGATCGCGCACCCAACGCCGACTACGACGTCGAGACCTTGACCGCCGACGTCCTGCAAGTGATCGGGGCCATCGGCCGGCCGGTGATGATCATCGGCGCGAGCATGGGCGGGCTGACCGGGATCCTCGCCGCCCACCGGGCCGGGCCCGCCGAGGTGACCCGATTGGTCCTCGTCGACGTGGTGCCCCGATTCGAGAAGGGCGGCAGCGCCCGGATTCGCGATTTCATGATCAGCGGCCTCGACGGTTTCGAGTCGCTGGAGCAGGCCGCCGACGCCGTTGCCGACTATCTCCCGTACCGAGACAAGCCGCGCAGCCCCGAGGGGCTGAAGAAGAACCTGCGCCTACGCGACGGCCGCTGGTACTGGCACTGGGACCCGGCGTTCATGACCAAGCCCGGCGACGATCCCGAGCTGCGGACCGAGAAGTTCGAGCAGGCCGCGAAGAGCCTGTCGATTCCCGTCCTGCTCATCCGCGGGAAGCTGTCCGACGTGGTCAGCCCCGAAGGCGTTCGGCATTTCCTGGCCAGCGTGCCCCGCGCGGAGTTCGTCGAGCTGTCCAACGCCGGGCACACCGCGGCCGGCGACGACAACGACGCGTTCAGCGACGCCGTGGTGAAGTTCGTCAAACGCCACTAACTGCGACGGCGGCGACCCGCTTCGCCCCCGCTAGTTCGCCGGCTTCTCGGCGTGCCCGCCGAACTGCTTGCGCATCGCCGACAGCACCTTGTTGGCGAAGTCATCGAGTGAGCGCGAGGCGAAACGGGACTGCAGCGCGGTCGTCAGCACCGGCGAAGGGACTCCCTCGTCGATCGCCGCGATGGCGGTCCACCGCCCCTCCCCGGAGTCCGAGACCCGCCCGGAGAACTCCTGCAGATCGGGCGAATCGTGCAGCGCGATCGCGGTCAGGTCCAGCAGCCAGGAGCCGATGACGCTGCCGCGGCGCCACACCTCGGCGACCTCGGGGATGTCGAAGTCGTATTGGTAGAACTCCGGATTCGACAGCGGCGCCGTTTCGGCATCACCCTGCTGCACCTGCTTGCCGACGTCGGCGTTGCGCAGGATGTTCAGCCCCTCGGCGAGCGAGGCCATCATGCCGTACTCGATGCCGTTGTGCACCATCTTGACGAAGTGCCCGGCGCCGGACGGTCCGCAGTGCAGGTAACCCTTTTCCGATGGTGCGATCTCGCCGTCGCGCCCGGGAGTGCGCGGCGCCGCGTCCACCCCGGGCGCGACGCTGGCGAAGATCGGCTCCGCGTGTGCGAACGCCTCCTCGTGGCCGCCGATCATCAGGCAGTAACCGCGTTCCCGTCCCCACACGCCGCCACTGGTGCCGCAGTCTAGCAAATGAATCCCCTTGTCGGACAAGGTCTTTGCGTGCTTAATGTCGTCGCGATAGTACGAGTTGCCGCCGTCGATGACGATGTCGCCGGACTCCAGCGTCTTGGCCAGCTCCTCGATGACTCCCGTCGTGATAGTTCCCGCCGGCACCATCACCCAGACGACCCGCGGAGCGGTCAGCTTCTCGGCGAGCTCCTGCAGGGACGACGCTCCGGTGGTCCTCTCCTCCCCCGCCATCGCCTTGACCGCGTCGGGGTTGTGGTCATAGACCACGCATTCGTGCCCGTCCTTGGCGACGCGGCGAACGATGTTCGCGCCCATCCGGCCAAGGCCGATCATCCCGAGCTGCATCTCTTCCTGTTCTCCTTACTGTGACGACGTGTGCTTAGGCAGCCACGGCTGTTGCCAGCTGCGATGACCATGCAGCAGCGACTGCGCCGCCTCGGGTCCCCAGGAGCCCTGGTCGTAGTGATGGATCCGGCTCGGCTTGTCCAGCACGGGTTGCACGATCCGCCACGTCTCCTCGATGGCGTCTTCCCGGGCGAACAACTGGCGGTCCCCGGTGAGCGCGGCGTAAAGGAGCCGCTCATAGGGCCGCACGGCCTCCCCGAGATCCTCGGCGAACGAGGAGTCCAGGTGGACGTCGTGCCATTGGTCGCCGGCTTGGGCGGACAACTGCAGCCGCATCCCGGGATCGGGATCGATGCGCAACACGATCTGGTTGGGCTCGGGCGGCCGGCGATTGGGCAGGAACGAAAATCCCGGGACGTGGTGGAGGAACATCCGCACCTCGGTGACCTTCTCGGGCAGCGCCTTTCCGGCGCGCAGGAAGATCGGCACCCCGGCCCAGCGCCAGTTGTCGATCTCGGTCCGCAGGGCGATGTAGGTCTCGGTTTGCGAATCCTTCGCCACCCCGTCGACGTCGGTGTAGCCACGGTACTGGCCACGCACGCAGCGCTCGGGATTCAGCGCCGGCATCGCGCGGAACACCTCGGCCTTCTTGTCGTTCAGGTCATCGGCGCTGGGACCGACCGGGGGCTCCATCGCGACCAGCGCGAGCACCTGGAGCAGATGGTTCTGCACGACGTCACGCAGGGTGCCCACCGCGTCATAGAACTTGCCGCGGTCCTCGATGCCGAAATCCTCGGCCATGGTGATGTGGATTTCGGAAATGCTGTCGCGGTCCCACAGCTTGGCCAGGCCGTTGTTGGCGAAGCGCAGGTACTGCAGTTCTTCGACCGGTTGCTTGCCCAGGAAGTGGTCGACGCGCAGGATCTGGTCCTCGTCAAGCACCGCGCGCAGGCGGGCGTTCAGGTCGCGCGCCGAGGCCAGGTCGTGGCCGAACGGCTTTTCCACCGCGACGCGTGCGCACTCCAGCAGGTCGGCCTTGGCGAGGTTTTCGACGATCGGCGCGAACAGAGACGGCGGCATTTCCAGGTAGTACAGCGGCCGGCAGTCCTTGCCGATCTCCTTGGCGAGCTGACCGTAGAGCTTCTCGTCGGTGACGTCGCCGTGCAGATAGGACAGCCGCCCCGCGAGCCGGTCGAACACCGCGTCGTCGAACTTCTCACCGGACGCTTTGATGGCGTCGCGCGCCCGCTCGACGAGCTTTTCGAGGGGGATGTCGTCACTGGCCACGCCGATGATCGGGATGTCCAACATCTCGCGAGCCTCGAGGCGGTACAAGGCGCGGTAGGTCATCTTGCGCGCCAGATCACCGGTGATGCCGAATATCACCAGCTTGTTCGACGAGTTGTCACCGCCGTCAGCCAAGCCCGCACCTCCGAAAGTCATCCGATCGGCTCTAGAGACTCACTACCCGCGGCGGTCGGACCCTAACACTAGACACCACAGACAAGGCCCGACAACCGCAAGCCGTCGCGGCCTTGGCAGGATGCTTGCGTGGGTGATGCGCTGCATATCACGGTCTACGTCCTGGCCGCCGTTGCCGCCGTCGAAGCCGTCGCACTCACCGTGCTGTCGCGGCTGCTGGTGCGCAGCCGCCAGGAGATCGACGAGTTGCGACACCGGACCGACACCCGCAGTTGGTTGCTGTCGGGTGGGCGCGAGGCCCTCAAGACCGTGTGGAACACCGCCAACGTAGTGCGCAAGGAGGGCTTCGGTGCGGCCGTGCGCAGTTCGATAGAAGACCTCGCCGACTGGGCGGAGGTGGAGCGGCCCGACCTGGCGCGCGTCACGCCGGACGGCCGGGTGGTGATCCTGTTCTCGGACATCGAGGAATCCACCGCGCTCAACGAGCGCATCGGCGACCGTGCCTGGGTGAAGCTCATTGCGGCACACGACAAGCTGGTGTCGGACCTCGTGCGGCAGCGGTCCGGTCACGTGGTGAAGAGCCAGGGCGATGGCTTCATGATCGCGTTCGCCCGCGCCGACCAAGCGGTGCGGTGCGGCATCGACCTGCAACGTGCGCTACGCAGGGACGCAAAACGCAAGCGGCACGAGGAGATTCGGGTTCGGATCGGCATCCACATGGGTCGCTCGGTGCGCCGCGGCGATGATCTGTTCGGCCGCAACGTCGCGATGGCGGCGCGGGTGGCAGCGCAAGCTGTCGGCGGCCAGATCTTGGTGAGTCAGCCGGTGCGAGATGCCCTTTCCGGCTGTGACGACATCCACTTCGACGGGGGGCGCGACGTCGAGCTCAAGGGTTTTTCGGGCAGCTATTGTTTGTTCGCCGTCGAGGCCCCGGCCGATCCCGATTTGGACTGAAAGCCCTCCTCGTCGTATTCGGCCAGTCGCTGGTGCAGGCGGGACCGGACCTCGTCGGCCGTGTACGCGCGTCGTTTGCGTTGGTCGCGAACCACCAGCGCGCCCCCGGCGACGACGCCGGCGACGCCGGCCAGTCCCAGCCATTTCCACACATTGCGCATGAACACAGAGTATTCACGCTGTGATTAACTTGTGTGCTCTTGCAACCGGAAACAGGCTCAGACACGCCATGGAGACCCTTCGCGACAAGGTCGCCGTCATCACCGGGGCGGCCAGCGGGATCGGCCGCGCGATCGCGGGTGCGCTTACCGACCGGGGCGCGCACATCGTGGCGGTCGACGTGGACGACGACGGTGTTCGCGCCCTGGCCGACGACCTGAGCAGCCGAGGCGGCGCCGTCTTGCCGCAGCGCGCCGACGTCTCGGAATCGGCCGCCTTCGAAGGCATTCGCGACGCTGCGTTGCAGCGATTCGGCCGAATCGACATCGTCGTCAACAACGTCGGCGTGCTGACGAACGGCCTGCCCGAAGACATTCCGGTGAGCGAGTGGCAGCGCATCCTGGACATCAATCTCATGTCGGTGGTGCGCAGCAACGCGGCCTTTCTGCCCCTGCTGCTCGACCAGGGCAGCGGGCATCTGGTCAACACCGCCTCCTTCGCCGGGCTTTTCACCTATTCCTACGACCGGCTGCCCTACGCGGCGACCAAGGCCGCCATCGTGCAGATCAGCGAAGGTCTCGCAATCTATCTGCGGCCCAAGAACATTGGCGTCACACTGCTGTGCCCCGGGCCGGTGCTGACCAACATCGCCGCCGCCGTGCCGAAATTCGGCGGCGGGGCACCGCTGCGCATCCCCGGCGAACAGTTCGAATTACTCGATCCCGCAGCCGTCGGCGAACTGGTCGCCGACGCGATCCTGCGCAACCGCTTCTTCGTGCCCACCCATCCGCAGGTCGTCGACGAGTTGCGCTGCCGCGTCGAAGACTGGGACGCCTACATCGACTACCAGATCTCCCGTGAACCCTGTTGACGCGAACCCGACTGAAAGGCAAACCGAATGGCTGACCCACGCACCCAAGGGCTGGATGTGTTCAAGGACATGCTGCCCGGCCTAATCCCCGACGACGCCACCACACTGCGCGACGGCGGCGTCGCCGACGAACTCGGCGACTTGGGCATCGACCACGTCTTCGGCGCGCTGTGGACCCGGCCCGGGCTGGATCGTCGCTCGCGCAGCCTGGTGACACTCGGCGCGCTCATCGCCCTGCGGGCCACCGACGAGTTGAAATTTCACTTCCCGATCGCGCTGCGCAACGGGCTGAGCATCAAGGAGATCGAAGAGGTGATCTACCACATGACGGGCTACGCCGGCTATCCTGCCGCCGCCACCGCGCGCAACGTCGCACGGGAAGTACTTGCCGGCTCATAATGCTGACCCTCGATCAAGCGCTGAACGAGACTCGCACCGGCGATCTTTGGCTGTTTCGGGGCCGCTCGCGGCCCGACCGCGCGATTCAGACGTTGACGAACGCACCGGTGAATCACGTCGGCATGACGGTGGCCATCGACGACCTGCCCCCGTTGATCTGGCACGCCGAATTGGGCGACAAGCTCGTCGACATGTGGACCGGAACCAACCACCGCGGCGTGCAGCTCAACGATCTGCACCAGGCCGTCTTGCAGTGGACGCAACGCTACGACCAGCGGTGCTGGTTACGTCAGCTGACGCCCCACCCCACCCGCGAACAGGAGAACAAGCTCCTGCGGGTGATCGCACGGATGGACGGCACCGCGTTTCCCACCACCGCCCGGCTGACCGGTCGCTGGTTCCGCGGCCGGCTCCCGACCATTAACGACTGGGTGCGGGGAATCCCGGTGGTGGACAACAAGATTCGAGAGCAGACCCGGCGCCGACGGGAGGAACGCAAGATGAGCCTTTCCACGGCCTATTGCGCGGAGACGGTGGCGATCACCTACGAGGAAATGGGATTGCTCAACACGGATAAGGACGCAAACTGGTTCGACCCGGGCAAGTTCTGGAGCGGTGACACGCTTCCGCTGGCCCCTGGCTATCAGCTGGGCAACGAAATCACCGTCACGATAAGCGAAGTCGGCTAGCCGACCGACATCTCCCCCATCTCCGACCATCCCGTCGCGTCGATCGTCTGGTTGACGATCTTCGGGGTGGACGTCAGGGCCTGTGGGAGTTCTTGCATCGCCTGCTTGAAGTGATCGCTGTTGACGTGGACCCCGCCCGCCTCCCCGTCACGAAAGGCCTCCACCAAGACGTACTCGGCCGGGTTGTCGAGGCTGCGCGACCACTCGAACCACAGGTTGCCTTCCTCGGCACGAGTGGCGGCCGTGAACGAGGCGACGAGTTCTGGCCAGCGGTCCGTCCACTCGGGCTTGGTCTCGAATTTGACGACGATGAAGATCATGGCCGGAGACCGCCTAGCTCGTTCCTGGAAGTTGCGCCCGTACCGATCGCGGCGAGCAGCGCCAGCATATCGCCCACCGACACCGCCGGCTGGGGGTGAGCGCCAGCAAAGTGTGCCCCGGGCGCCGTAATCGACACCCGGGGCACACCATCGCATTGTTTCCGCACGAATCCCGGTCGATTGACGGGTGCGGCAAAGTGGTGCAGGTCACAAACCTCGCGATGTTGGCACTATTTCACTTTTGGCAAGGCGGGAACCGCTCCGGCGAGCCATACCGCAGAAATAATCCGCCCACAAATTGACGCCTTCGCGAATTCAATTCGTTAGGGATTCGCAATTCCGGGATCGCCGGGCGGCGGCATTTCGGGCGCCGGGGGTGCGGGCGGTGCAGGGGCCGTGGCATCGACCAGGACGGGCGGCGCCTCCGGCGGTGGCGGCGGAGCGTCCGGCGGCGGGGGCGGCGCATCCGGCGGCGGGGGAAGAGCGCCCTCGCCGTCCGGCGGCATCGGCAGGAACATATGGTGCGTGAACCCGGCCTGGTAGGCACCGGCACCACCGATGTGCACTCCGCCGTGCTCACCACTGGATACCGGGGTCCCGTCCGGCAGGGTCGCGGCCGTGTGGCCGCCGTTCCACCCGATCACGAGGGCGTTGGGGGCGGTCCCGTATTGAAAGCCGCGCGCCAACAAAGCCGCCTCTTCATTCCCGGTGTTGAACCGGTTACCGAAAACCGGCCTGTCGGACGCCGCATTGGCCACCCAGGAAACAAGTCCCGAGCAATCCGTCCCGGAGGGAGAATCTCCACCCGCAATATAGGGCGTCCCGGATACCTGATTGATCAATGACATCAATGTTGCAAGTACTACCATGGGCGGCGACGCTAGCAATAGCAGTTATTGTTCGCCAAAATTTGTGGCGCACGTCATTCGCAAACCGAATAATGGTCTCTGCCGCACTTTCAGCAAACCTGGCAGGGCGCCAGACGCCGCTGCCAGCAAACGGCTGCGCCGCGGTCAGCTGTAGTCGGACCCGCGTTCGGTGTCCGCCATCCCCCGGTCGATGCCGGCCTTGCGCTTGATGAGCGCGAGGCCGACAGTCACATTCCGAACTTGGCGCGGGCCTCGTCGGTGACTGGAGTAAACAGGTTAACGAGATTTCTATCCGGATCCCTTAGCAGCAGCGCGCGATTGCCCCACGGCATGGTGGTAGGGGTTGTCACAATCTCAGGGACGCGCTCGTGGAGCCGCTCGTATTCCGCGTCCACGTCCTCGACCATGAACTCCACGATCATGCTGCGGTTGGCCGCGGGCTCGGCGGACCCAGGCGCAAACAACGGTACCGTCTTGTCGCTGCCGATGGCCAGCGTGCCAACCGGCGTCGGGATCTCGGCGAAAAGCTCATTGCCCCATACGGCGTGGACCTCGGTGACCATCTCGTAGAACTCGACGAGCCGGTTGACGTCGGCGGTGATGATGCGGGTGGAAACGAACTGCATGGAGCCCTCCCGGCTGCCGTGGCGGTGCAAGCTAGTGCGACGAGGGCATGCTAAGGAACCCCGCCGACAAGAGGGCGGCTTGGAGAGAAACTAGAGCCGTCGCGTTCGCTTAGGCCGGGGTCCAAATACCGTTGTTCCAGAATCCCCAAGTGCCGCGGGTCGGGTTCCACATCAATTGAGCTCCGGGCGCCCACGACGGTGGAGGTGGTGGTGGCGTCGGCGCCCACGCCGGCGGGGGCCCCCAGGGTCCCGCACCCGCCGGGAAACTCTGGCCCGCCGGACCTTGCCAGTCGTGGCACTGGTTCCAGTCCCAGTTGTAGACGATGCCCCAGCTCGGGTCCCATGGATTGCCCGGGCACCAGTGAGCGGTCGGCGCGGGGACCGGGGCCGCCTGAGCCGTGCCGCCGAGCCCGAAGGCGGACAACGCCAACCCACAACCCATCAAAATGCCCGTAGAACCCCGGACCCACCGTCCCGTCTGCTTGACAGCCGCCATCTGTCCAGCATGGTCGAGCCGCGACTCCGCCGCTAGATGTTGAACCGGAACTCGACCACGTCGCCATCGGCCATGACGTAGTCCTTGCCCTCCATCCGGACCTTGCCTGCCGCCTTGGCCGCCGCCATCGAACCCGCAGCGATCAGGTCGTCGTAGGACACGATCTCGGCTTTGATGAAGCCCTTTTCGAAATCGGTGTGGATCACCCCGGCGGCCTTCGGGGCTGTATCGCCCTGGTGAATGACCCACGCCCGCGCCTCTTTTGGGCCCGCCGTCAAAAACGTCTGCAGCTTGAGGGTGTGGAAACCCGCGCGGGCCAGCGCGTCGAGCCCGCGTTCGCTCTGCCCGATCGACTCCAGCAGTTCGGCCGCCGACTCGTCGTCGAGCTCGTTCAGCTCGGCTTCGATGGCCGCATCCAGGAACACCGCGTCGGCGGGCGCCACCAGCTGACGCAGCTCGGCAATCCGCGCCGCGTCGGTCAGCACCGCCTCATCGGCATTGAAGACATACAGAAAAGGCTTGGTGGTCAACAGGTTCAGCTCCCGCAACAGGGACGTATCCACCCCGGCCCCGAACAGCGTCGTGCCGCCGTTCAACGTCTCCTGGGCGGCCACCGCCGCGTCGTACACCGGCCTGCGCTCCTTGGTGGTGCGGGCCTCCTTCTCCAGCCGCGGCAAAGCGCGCTCCAGGGTCTGCAGGTCGGCCAGGATCAACTCGGTCTCGACGACCTCGATATCCGATTTGGGATCCACCTCACCGGCCACATGGGTCACGTCGTCGTCGGAGAACACCCGGACCACCTGGCAGATGGCGTCACATTCGCGGATGTGGGCCAGGAACTTGTTGCCGAGCCCCGCCCCCTCGGACGCGCCCTTGACCAGCCCCGCGATGTCGACGAACGTCACCGGCGCCGGCACGATGCGCTCGGATGCGAAAAGCTCGGCCAGCTTGTCCAGCCGCGGATCGGGGAGCGGAACCACACCCTCGTTCGGTTCGATCGTCGCGAACGGATAGTTGGCCGCCACCACATTGTTGCGGGTCAGCGCGTTGAACAGAGTCGACTTACCGACGTTGGGCAGACCCACGATTCCCAGGCTCAGGCTCACAGGGACCCAAGTCTAGGGGTCGGCGGCGGCGCGGGCTGCCATGGACCTTTCGCGCGCGATCGGCATGGCACGCCCGGGATCGCTACAAGGTATTTACGGGCCTTTGGGCCCATTGCCGGTACGGTCGACATGTGTCAGGACAGCGGGCAACCTCGAGGGTGGACGCCTCCCACCGCTCGATCCACCCAGATATCCCAGGTGTGCCGTGGTACGCCGCGCTGCTTCTCGCCGTCACCGCCACCGCAATCGGTTACGGAATCGACGCCGGTCACAAGGAGCTGACCCATGTCTTCGCCGGCTTCTATATAGCCGGCTGTGTGGCAGCGGTGCTGGCGGTGCGCCAGGACGGGCTGTTCACCGCGATCATCCAGCCCCCGCTGATACTTTTCTTCGCGGTGCCCGGCGCGTACTGGTTGTTCCACGACGCCAAAGTCGGCCATCTCAAAGATCTGCTGATCAACTGCGGCTATCCACTCATCGAGCGCTTCCCGCTGATGCTGGGAACCGCCGGTGTCGTGCTGCTGATCGGGTTGACCAGGTGGTATTTCGGGATGTCGCATCGGGCGACCGCGGCGCCGAACGCGTCCGACGACGCGGAGTCCACCGACGTCAAGTCCGTCGTCGGCGGTATCGCCGCCAAACTGCAGGCGATCTTGCGCCCGGAGTCCGGCCCGGAATCTGACGACGATGCCGGCGCGGCAGCCCCCGCCAAGGCGCGGCGCGGCCGCGGCGCCAGTTCCCCGTCGCGGGCCCGCCGGACGGCGCCCACCGATCGGTCCGCCACCGGGTCGGCCCGAGCCCAATCCCGGCGTACCCGGGAGCCGCTGGACGACGCGGGCGAGCGGCGCTCGAATCGGAGAGGCTCGGCGACCGCCCGGGACTACGACGCCGCGGAACCGCCTCGCCGATCGCGGCGCCGCCCCAGGCCGGATGCCGATCCGGACCCGCGCGGCCAATCGCCTCGGGAAGGCCGTCGGGAGCCGCGCACCCACCGCAGCCCCTACGAGCGGCCCGCGCCGCGCAGCAGCCGTTTCGAGGACCCGTACGACCCGCCCTCGGCGCCGGAGCGTTTCGGCCGCTACGACAGCTACGACCGCTATGAGCCCGCCTACGAGCCGCGGCGCCGCCGCCCCGCCCCGAACGGCAACAACGGGACGCATCACCCCATCTCGCAGGTCCGCTACCGGGGGGCTGGCGCGCCCGACGAGCCCGCAGCCGAGCGGCGCCCTGAGCGCCGCTCACGGACGCATGGCCGGTCTCAGCGACCCCCGACGGATTCCTGGGAATACGACGTCTGAGCGCCATCCGGCGCCCGACGTGTCAGAGCAATGACCGGATCTCGCGCGGCAGCGCGAACACCACGGTTTCCTGTGCCGTGGTGACCGGTTGCACCACGTCGTAGCCGTAATCGGCGAGCCGCTCCAGCACACCGCGCACCAGGACTTCGGGGACAGACGCACCGGAGGTGACGCCCACGGTGGTCACCCCTTCCAACCACGCCGGGTCGATATCGTCGGCCCAGTCGACCAGGTGCGCGGCCGCGGCGCCGCCGCCCAGCGCCACCTCGACCAGCCGCACCGAGTTCGATGAATTCCGTGATCCGACGACGATCACCAGCTGGCACTCGGGGGCCATCGCCTTGACGGCAACCTGCCGGTTCTGGGTCGCGTAACAAATGTCATCGCTGGGCGGATCCTGCAGCTTCGGGAAGCGTTGCCGCAGCCGGTCGACGATTTCCATGGTCTCGTCGACCGACAGCGTGGTCTGCGACAGCCAGATCACCTTGTTCTCGTCCCGGACCGTCACGTTGTCCACGGCGGCGACCCCGTCGACCAGCTGCACGTGTTCGGGCGCTTCGCCGGAGGTCCCGATGACCTCTTCGTGCCCCTCATGGCCGATCAGCAGGATGTCGTAGTCGTTGCGCGCGAATCGCCTGGCCTCGTTGTGCACCTTGGTCACCAGCGGACAGGTGGCGTCGATGGTGTGCAGGTTACGTTCGGCGGCCTCGGCGTACACCGTCGGCGCCACCCCGTGCGCGGAGAACACCACGATGGATCCCTCGGGGACCTCGTCGGTTTCCTCGACGAACACCGCACCGGCTTTTTCCAGCGTGTCCACCACGTGCCGGTTGTGCACGATCTCGTGGCGCACGTACACCGGTGCGCCGTGCTTTTCCAGCGCGCGTTCGACCGTCTCGACGGCCCTATCCACGCCCGCGCAGTAACCACGCGGCTCGGCCAGAAGCACTCGCTTGCGGGCTGGATCGCTGGCTACCGAGCTGGACGCGCCGGGAATTCCCATGTCGACAGTCGGCGGCATGACACCCAGGGTACGTTCTGCCGACACGGGCTTGCCAGCTCGCGCCGGCGGGCTTGGAGTTAGCGGTCGCTTAAGGCAATCTTGGACCCATGGCTACTGCACCGTATGGAGTTCGGCTATTGGTCGGCGCGGCCACAGTCGCCGTCGAGGAGACCATGAAGCTGCCGAAAACCATCCTGATGTACCCCATGACATTAGCCAGTCAGGCGGCACACCTTGTGATGCGATTTCAGCAGAACCTCGCCGAGCTGGCGATCAAGGGTGACAGCACCCTGGAGAACATCTTTCCGCCGAAGGACGAGCAGCCGGAATGGGCCACCTTTGACGAGGACCTGCCCGAAGCGGTCGAAGCGGCCGGCCCCCCCGAGAACGGCGGCGGCGGCGACCGCCGAACCGAGGGACGGTTCGCGTTGTACTCGCTCGCCGACGCCGCGGCCGATGCCGCTCCCCTGAAACAGGGCAGGAATTCCTCGGACGCGCCGGCGAATCCGCAACCGTCGGTGGTGACCGAGCTGGACTATGCGGCGCTGACGCTGGCGCAGCTGCGGGCGCGTCTGCAATCGCTGAGCGTCGACGAACTCGAAGCCCTGCTGACCTTCGAGCAGGCCACCAAGGCCCGCGCGCCGTTTCAGACGCTGCTGGCCAACAGGATCACCCGCGCGAACGCGAAGTGACCCCGGCCGCAGATTCCGAACCGAATTCCGCCGAGAACCCGTTTCCGGTGCGCGCGGTGGCCATTCGGGTCGCGGGCTGGATCGACAAGCTCGGCACGGTATGGGTCGAGGGCCAGCTGGCCCAGATCAGCGCGCGGCCCGATTCCAAGACGGTGTTCATGGTGTTGCGCGACCCGGCCGCCGACATGTCGCTGAGCGTGACCTGTTCGCGCGACCTGGTGGCCAACGCGCCGGTGAAATTGGCCGAGGGCACGCAGGTCGTGGTCTGCGGCAAGCCCTCGTTCTACACCGGCCGGGGCACATTCTCGTTGCGGCTCAGCGAGATTCGCGCCGTGGGCGTGGGCGAGCTGCTGGCCCGGATCGATCGGCTGCGCCGGCTGCTGGACGCCGAAGGACTCTTCGACCCCCGGCTCAAGCGGCCAATCCCCTTTCTGCCCAACATGATCGGCCTCATCACGGGCCGGGCCAGCGCTGCCGAGCGCGACGTGACGACGGTGGCCACCGGACGCTGGCCCGGGGTGCGTTTCGCCGTGCGCAACACGGCGGTCCAGGGGCCGAACGCGGTGGCGCAGATAGTCGAAGCGCTGTACGAACTCGACCGCCACGTCGAGGTCGACGTCATCGTGGTGGCCCGGGGCGGCGGTAGCGTCGAGGACCTGTTGCCGTTCTCCGACGAGACGCTGTGCCGCGCCATCGCGACGTGCCGCACCCCGGTGATCAGCGCGGTCGGGCACGAGCCCGACAATCCGCTGTGCGACCTGGTTGCCGATTTGCGTGCCGCCACTCCCACCGACGCGGCCAAGAAGGTGGTGCCCGACACCGCCGCCGAACAACGCCTGATCGGCGACTTGCGTCGGCGAAGCGCGCAGGCGCTGCGCAATTGGGTGTCGCGCGAACAACGCGCGCTGGCCCAGGTCCGCAGCCGACCGGTGCTCGCCGAGCCGCTGACGGCATTGACGGCGCGCGCCGACGAAATTCACCGGGCCCGGTCGGCGATTCGCCGCGACATCACCCGCCTGGCCGCCGCCGAGACGGAGCGCGTCGGTCACCTGAGCGCGCGACTGGCGACACTCGGACCGGCAGCCACGCTGGCGCGCGGCTACGCCGTGGTACAGGCGGTGCCGGACTCCGGCGCCCCGGCGGTGCTACGGTCGGTCGCCGACGCGCCCGCGGGCAGCCGGCTGCGGGTGCGAGTTAACGACGGCGCCATCGCCGCGGTGAGCGAAGGGCCGACCGATGGCCGGTAAAGACGAACAATCAATTACGCCTATTAGTAAGCTCGGCTACGAAGCGTGCCGGGATGAACTGATCGAAGTCGTCCGTCTGCTGGAGCAGGGCGGCCTGGACCTCGACGCGTCGCTGAAGTTATGGGAAAGAGGCGAAGAACTCGCAAAACGATGCGAAGAACACTTAGCTGGAGCCCGCAAGAGAATCGAGGATGCGCTCGCGGCCGGCCAGGCGGACGACGCCTGATTTCGGCCATTTTGCGAAACCAAAATTATGACGCCTTGCCAAATTGGAACACGTTTCAGTTATGCTTCGGCCCATGGCTGATGCGTTACTGACCACCGAACTCGGCCGCGTCCTGGTCACCGGCGGCTCCGGATTCGTCGGCGCCAACCTGGTGACCACCCTGCTCGACCGCGGGTACCGGGTGCGTTCGTTCGACCGCGCGCCGTCGCCGCTTGCGCAGCACCCGCAACTGGAGGTGCTCGAGGGTGACATCACCGACGCCGCGGTGTGCGCCCAGGCGGTCGACGGCATCGACACCATCTTCCACACCGCGGCGATCATCGACCTGATGGGCGGCGCGTCGGTGACCGACGCATACCGGCAACGCAGCTTCGCGGTCAACGTCGGCGGCACCGAGAACCTGGTGCACGCCGGGCAGGCGGCCGGGGCGAAGCGATTCGTCTACACCTCGTCCAACAGCGTCGTGATGGGCGGCCAGAACATCCCCGGCGGGGACGAGACGCTGCCCTACACCGACCGGTTCAACGACCTGTATACCGAGACAAAGGTCATCGCCGAACGGTTCGTCCTGTCGCAGAACGGTACTGGCGGCATGCTGACGTGCGCGATCCGGCCCAGCGGGATCTGGGGCCGCGGCGACCAGACGATGTTCCGCAAGCTGTTCGAAAGCGTGATCGCCGGCCACGTCAAGGTGCTGATCGGCCGGAAATCGGCCCGGCTGGATAACTCCTACGTGCACAACCTGATTCACGGTTTCATCCTGGCGGCCCAGCATCTCGTCCCCGGTGGCACCGCGCCCGGTCAGGCGTACTTCATCAACGACGACGAACCGATCAACATGTTCGAGTTCGCCCGGCCGGTGGTAGAGGCCTGCGGCGTGAACTGGCCCCGGGTGCGGGTGAACGGCCCGATGGTCCGCGTGGCGATGACCGGTTGGCAGCGGCTGCATTTCCGCTTCGGCATCCCCGCGCCGCTGCTCGAGCCGCTGGCCGTTGAGCGGCTTTATCTGGACAACTACTTCTCGGTCGCCAAGGCGCGCCGCGACCTCGGCTACGAGCCCCTGTTCACCACCGAGCAGGCGTTGTCGGAATGCCTGCCCTACTACGTCGACATGTTCCAGCGGATGAAAAGCCAAGCGGAGGTGGGGTCCCCGAAGCCGACGGTGGGCGGGAGGAGGTAAACGCGCTTACGCGGACGCTGACGAAAACACCGGCCCGGGGCTAAGGTTCCTTCAGCGACGACGACGCGGAGGGCGGCCCCGTTGCATGAATACCGAATTCACGCTCAACCAAAAACGCGCCCTGGCGATACTGACGGCAATCGCCCTGCTGTTCGGTGCGTACTTTCTGCGCGACTACTTCGTGCTGATCGTCGTGGCCGCGGTCGGGGCCTACCTATTCACACCACTGTTCAACAGGTTCAACAGGCGGCTGGGCACCGGCTTGGCGGCGACCTGCACCCTGTTGTCCGCTCTGGTGATTGTCATCGTGCCGGTCACGCTCCTGGTGATCCTGGCGATCGTTCAGATCTCGCGCATGATCGACAGCATCACCGAGTGGGTGAAGTCGACAGACCTGAGCGGGCTTGGTGACCGCACCCTACACGCGGTGAACGAGCTGCTGTCTCGGGTTCCCTTCGCGCACATGACGATAACCACGGAAACGCTGCGCAAGGCGATGGTCACGGTGGGCCGCAACGTCGGTGAATGGGCCCTGCACTTCCTGCAGGGCGCCGTCGGCGGTATCGCCGGCGCCGTCACGTCGGCCATCATCTTCCTGTACGTGTTCGTCGCGCTGTTGGTGCACCGCGAGCGGGTGCGGAGATTGATCGCCGAGCTCAACCCCCTCGGCGACGAGGTCACGGATCTGTACCTGGGCAAAGCCGGAGCAATGGTGCGCGGCACCGTCAGTGGTCAGTTCGTGATAGCGCTCTGCCAGGGCGTCGCGGGCGCCGCGTCCATCTATGTCGCCGGCTTTCACCACGGCTTCTTCATCTTCGCGGTCCTGCTGACCGCGTTGTCGATCATTCCGCTGGGCGGCGGGATCGTGACCATCCCCTTCGGCATCGGAATGATCTTCTACGGCAACATCGCCGGCGGCGTGTTTGTGGTGCTCTGGCACCTCGTCGTGGTCACCAACATCGACAACTTCCTGCGCCCCATCCTCGTTCCGCGTGACGCTCGGCTGAATCCGGCGCTCATGCTGCTGTCGGTGTTCGCCGGCATCGCCATGTTCGGCCCCTGGGGCATCGTCATCGGCCCGGTCTTGATGATCCTCATCGTCACCACCGTCGAGGTGTATCTGGTGGTGTTCAAGGGGGCCGAACTGGGCACGCCCGACCCACCACCGGCCGACGCACAACCCGTCCGCCGCAATTGGTTTCGCCGGCGGGAAAAGGCGGGCGCCGCGCGGTCAGTCGCCGAATAAGACCCGCAGCTACCGGAAGCCCACCATCTGGCTGCCCCAGGCGGCCAGGATATTCGCATCGACATCGTGTGCGACGGTGTCGCGCTTGTCGATGATCAGGCAGGCGCGATCGGCCTCCCGGTAGGGCCGCCAGTCCGGCTCGCCATCCGGACCCGCGGGCGTTGAACGCGCAGCGAAGTTGACCCACCGGGTCCGCATTCTCTTGGAAACCGCCTTGGCGGTCTTGCTGCCGCCCAGTTTCAACGTGGGATCCTTCGGCGCCCCGAGATTGCCCCAGACATAAGGCAATTCGGTGGCATGGGCGGCCCTGACCAACAGCACCTTCAGCAGCGGGGTCGAGTAGTCGAACCGGTACAGGTACACCGGCGCCACCCCGCTGTGCCCCTCGGCCAGCCACACCGACGGCATCCGGAACCCGACGTCGGTCGCGATGCTCATGCTGCGCGCCTTGCGCCGCCAACGCGAATACGTGTACGCCGAACCGATCTCCTCCGGCGTCGGCAGTTGCAGGTCCGGCTGCTCGGCGGCGATCTGGGAGAACATCGACGTGATCGCGTGCGGCGTGATCGGCATCAGCGGCGACCTCATCAGCCGGAACAGCGCCGCCTCATGCTTGTTCGTCCCGATGATCAAAGGAACCGGGTGCGAGCGGCCCTCCTGCGCCAACTTGACCGGATAGTCGTGCAGCAGGTCACCGTCGACGATCGGGACGAACGCGAGCGTGCCCGGGTTCCGCACGGGCACTTCGTCGAACACCTGCTGGGAAGCGGACAGGATCGCGGCGTCGGGAACCCCGAGCAACCGCTGCGCGTCGGACTCGGCGATCCCCAGCTTGTCCAGCAGACTCGACGCCACGCGGCGGCCCCGGTCGCGGTCGTAAACCGACGTGGCCGGGGAGCTTTGGGCGATCGCGGCGGAGAACAGGCCCTCGGCCGCCGGGACGGCGAGCAGCGTCGTGACGATGCCGGCGCCGGCGGATTCACCGAACAGCGTGACCCTGCCGGGATCGCCGCCGAACGCCGCGATGTTGTCGCGCACCCAGCGCAGGGCGGCCAGCACGTCGTGCAGCCCGATGTTGGAGTCGAAACGCCGACGGCCCGTATCGAGCGAGGACAGGTCGACGAAGCCCAGCGCCCCGAGCCGATAGTTGACCGTCACCACGATGACATCACCGCCGCCGACCAACCGGCGACCGTCATAAAGCACCTGACTGCCGGATCCCAGGACGTAAGCGCCGCCGTGCAGCCACACCATCACCGGTTTGCTGTCTCCGGGTTCGGTGTCCGATGACGCCCAAATGTTGAGCCGCAGGCAATCATCGCCCTGCGGCGCGCCCAGATCGAGGGGCATGTTGGGGAAGACCGGCTGCAGGCAGGCGGGGCCGAACGTGGTCGCGTCGGCGACCTCGGTCCATCTCTCCGGCGGCTGCGGGACCCGGAAGCGCAGGTCGCCGACGGGCGGGGCGGCGTACCGGACGCCCTTCCACGTGCTGATACGGCCGTCATCGGCGCCGCGGACGGGGCCGAAGGAGGTTTCGACCACCCGGTCATTGGTCGTAATCGTCATGTGTGGAGCTTTCCTAGCCAAGGCGCTGAGCGAGGAACTCGACCACGCGCTTGCGGGCCTCGTAAGCCGGCTGGCCGTCGACTTCGCGGACCTCGTCGGTCAGCACGGAGTGCGCCCGCTTGCCGAAACCGCCCACGTTGCCCGGCCCGGAGTCGATCTCGATGACCTCGAACGCGTCACCGAGCGGCTCCTTGAGCGCCGCGAACCGTTCGCGGGGCACGGCGCTGTCCTCGCTGAACCGCAGAGCCATCGCGCACAGGCCCTCGTTGGCGCAGCGATCGGCCACGGTGGCCAGTTCGGATTCGCTCAGCCCGGGATCGTGGCGCCGCGAACGACCCAACGGCAGCGGTACCGACGGCTGCGAAAGCACCGGGGCCAGGACGGCGTCGTCGACCGCGACGGCCAGCGCGAAACCGCCTGTGAAGCATTGGCCGATCACGCCGACACCCTTGTCCGGTGTCGACGCGTTGAGGTCACGGGCCAGCGCGCGCAGGAACAACGACACCGGCCGCTCCTTGTTCATCGCGAACGCCGCGAATTCCCTTGCCACACAAGCACGCGTGATGGTGGCCAGCGTGTAGCCGACCGTCGCCGGCTTGCCCGGCTCACCGAACAGCGACGGCATGGCGACGGTGAAGCCGTTGTCCACCAGGTGATTGCCCAGGGCCAGCACACCGGGATGGATCCCGGGTATCTCGGGAATCAGCACCACCCCGGGGCCGCTGCCCTTGCGGTAGACGTCATGGGTGTAACCGCCACCGGTGAACGGCGCCACCGACCATCCGGACAGATCTGCCTGGGGTGCAGTCATGCTCGGCCCTTCTTCAGCGCGCGGGTAACGGCGGCTGCGATTGCGTCGCCGAAGCCAGCGTACGGAACTGATCAGTGTTGCCGGCACCGGTTATCGCGATTTGGGTAACCCCGGACGGGCCGGTGAGGCGGGTGGTCCACACCGGCTCCGCGTCCGCCCCGGTTTGGCCGGCGCCGTTGTAGACGACCCAGTTGGTCCCGGCGACGTCGACCGTTCCGGCCGGATACGCCGACGAATGGATCGACCCCACCAGTTTGTCCTCGTCGGCGTTGCTCTGGGTCAGGCTCATATACATCCCGGTCGGACTGAGGTAGCCGACGACCGAGGTGGCCGCGTTCTGCCGTTGACCGGTCGCGGGGTCGATGCGGCCGCCCTGGATGCCGCCGCGGCTGCCGGAGTTGGCCTGCCAGCCCGCGGGCAGCTTGGGCAGCCGAATGGGGAAGCCGAGCGCCGCGGCATCGGCCCGCAGCGCCGCCGGCGCGTCGTAGGACGGGGCCGCGCCCTGGTGGCTGCCGGGCTGGAACGAGCACATGCCCACCAGGCCGGCCAGCAAAATGCAGCCGAGCACCAACGGCATCAGCGACCAGAACATGTCGCGGCCGTCCTGCAGCAACCGCGGTTTGGCCGGCCTGGCAGCCGGCCCGGGCGCCGGGGCCGGCTCGCCGGCTACATAGGCGTCCGAGCTGGCATTCAGCGGCGGCTCGTCGGTCATCCCCCGAGTATCCCAGTTCCAGCAGACCGATCCGCTTCTGGGACAATCTCCAACCATGACAGTTGAGGGCAACCGCCCGGCCACTGCCGCCGGCCGAGGCTCAGCGCAGGCTCGGCCGCGCGGTGAAGCTCCAGATCGCAACCTGGCGTTGGAACTGGTACGCGTCACGGAGGCGGGTGCCATGGCCGCCGGCCGCTGGGTGGGCCGCGGCGACAAAGAGGGCGGCGACGGTGCGGCCGTCGACGCGATGCGCGAGCTGGTCAACACGGTGTCGATGCGCGGCGTGGTGGTCATCGGCGAGGGCGAGAAGGACCACGCGCCGATGCTCTACAACGGCGAGGAGGTCGGCAACGGCGACGGCCCGGAGTGCGACTTCGCCGTGGACCCGATCGATGGCACCACCCTGATGAGCAAAGGCATGCCGAACGCCATCTCGGTGCTGGCGGTGGCCGACCGCGGCGCAATGTTCGACCCGTCGGCGGTGTTCTACATGAACAAGATCGCGGTAGGGCCCGAGGCCGCCAACGTGCTCGACATCACCGCGCCGATCGCCGAGAACATCAAGGCCGTCGCCAAGGTGAAGGCGCTGTCGGTGCGCGACATGACGGTGTGCATCCTGGACCGGCCGCGGCACGCGCAGCTCATTCATGACGTCCGGGCGACCGGGGCCCGCATCCGGCTGATCACCGACGGTGATGTCGCCGGCGCCATCTCGGCCTGCCGGCCGCAGTCGGGCACCGACATGCTGGCCGGGATCGGCGGCACCCCGGAAGGCATCATCGCCGCCGCCGCGATCCGGTGTATGGGTGGTGCCATCCAGGCACAGCTGGCGCCCAAGGACGAGGAGGAACGCCAAAAGGCGATCGACGCCGGCCACGACGTCGACCGGGTGCTGACCACCGAGGACTTGGTGTCCGGCGAGAACGTCTTCTTCTGCGCCACCGGGGTCACCAACGGCGACCTGCTCAAGGGCGTGCAGTACTACCCCGGCGGCTGCACCACGCAGTCGATCGTGATGCGGTCGAAGTCGGGCACCGTGCGCATGATCGAGGCCTACCACCGGCTCTCGAAGCTCAACGAGTACTCCGCCATCGACTTCACCGGCGACAGCACTGCCGCCTATCCCCTGCCCTGACCGAAAACCAGCGAGGACTGCTACCTATGGCCGACAGCGCCACCGATACCGAATACCGCATCGAACACGACACCATGGGCGAGGTCCGGGTACCCGTAAAGGCGTTGTGGCGCGCGCAAACCCAGCGCGCGGTGGAGAACTTTCCGATCTCGGGCCGGGGCCTGGAGCGCACCCAGATCCGCGCGCTGGGCCTGCTGAAAGGCGCCTGCGCACAAGTCAACAAGGACCTCGGGCTGCTGGCACCGGAGAAGGCGGACGCGATCATCGCCGCGGCCGCCGAGATCGCCGACGGTCAACACGACGACCAATTCCCCATCGACGTCTTCCAGACCGGGTCGGGCACCAGCTCCAACATGAACACCAACGAGGTGATCGCGAGCATCGCGGCCAGGGGCGGTGTCACGGTGCACCCCAACGACGACGTCAACATGTCGCAGTCGTCCAACGACACCTTCCCGACCGCCACCCACATCGCGGCGACCGAGGCCGCGGTGCGTCACCTGATCCCGGCGCTCGAGGTGCTGGACGAAGCGCTGGCGAGCAAGGCTCGCGAGTGGCACACGGTGGTCAAGTCGGGCCGCACCCACCTGATGGACGCCGTTCCGGTGACGCTCGGCCAGGAATTCAGCGGCTATGCCCGCCAGATCGAGGCGGGGATCGAGCGGGTGCGCGCCACGCTGCCGCGGCTCGGTGAGCTGGCGATCGGCGGGACCGCGGTGGGCACCGGCCTCAACGCCCCCGACGGCTTCGGCGCCAGAGTGGTCGAGACGTTGATCGCCTCCACCGGTCTGAACGAATTGCGCACGGCCGCTAACTCTTTCGAGGCTCAGGCAGCGCGCGACGGCCTGGTCGAGGCTTCCGGCGCGCTTCGCACCATTGCGGTGTCGTTGACCAAGATCGCCAACGACATCCGCTGGATGGGATCGGGCCCGCTGACCGGCCTGGCCGAGATCCAGCTGCCGGACCTGCAGCCGGGTAGCTCGATCATGCCGGGCAAGGTGAATCCCGTTCTTCCGGAAGCGGTTACGCAGGTGGCCGCGCAGGTGATCGGCAATGACGCCGCGGTCGCCTGGGGCGGTGCGAGCGGTGCCTTCGAGCTCAACGTCTACATCCCGATGATGGCCCGCAACATCCTCGAGTCGTTCAAGCTGCTGACCAACGTGTCGAAGCTGTTCGCGGAGCGCTGCATTACCGGACTGGTCGCCAATGTCGACCACCTACGCGAGCTGGCCGAATCGTCGCCGTCGATCGTGACGCCGTTGAACTCGGCGATCGGCTACGAGGAGGCCGCGGCGGTGGCCAAGCAAGCCCTCAAGGAGCGCAAGACGATTCGCCAGACCGTGATCGACCGTGGCCTGATCGGCGACAAGCTGTCGGAAGAAGAACTGGACCGCCGGCTGGATGTCTTGGCGATGGCCAAGGTCAAGCCGGAAAAATAGGCGGGGTGATGCAGCGATGACGGCTCCTCCCGGCGGCCCCTACGATCAAGGGCCCTACGGAAATCCGTATGGGCAGGAACCCCAGTGGGGAGGCCAGCCGCAGGGCGGTCAATACCCGTACCCGCCGACCGGCCCCTACCAGTATTCGCCCCAGCCGTATCCACAAGCGGGACAGCAATTCCCGCCCGGACCCTATCCGCCCGGACCTTACCCGCCGGGACCGCCACCGGGCGGGCCCAGCTCGAAACTTCCCTGGCTGATCATCGGTGGCCTCGTCATCCTGGCCGTCATCGCACTGGTGGCGACCCTGATGGTGATGCGCGGCGGCAGCCACAGCAAGCCGTCGACCGCCGCGCCCTCGTCGACGACCACCACGGCCAGCCAGCCGAGGGGTTCGCAGACCGCCACCGACTGCACCCCGAACGTGTCCGGCGGAGAGATGCCCCGGACCGACTCGATCACCGCCGGCAAGCTCTCGTTCCCGGCCGCCGCGGTGCCCCCCAACTGGACGGTGTTCTCCGACGACCAGGGTCCGAACCTGATCGGCGCGGTGGGCGTCGCCCAGGACGTGCCCGGGGCCAATCAGTGGATGATGACGGCCGAGGTCGGCGTCACGAACTTCGTCGCCAGCATGGACGTCACCGCGCAGGCGTCGAAGTTGCTGCAGTGCATCGTCAACGGGCCCGGTTATGCGAACGCGTCGCCCACACTGGGCCCGACGAAGACGTCGTCGATCACCGTGGACGGAACCAAGGCCGCCCGCGTCGATGCCGACGTCACGATCGCCGACCCCACCCGCAACGTCAAGGGAGATTCCGTCACCGTCATCGCCGTCGATACCAAGCCGGTCACCGTCTTCATCGGCAGCACCCCCATCGGTGACGCCGCGTCGGCGGACATCATCGGCCGGATCATCGCCGCGCTGAAGGTCAACAAATCCTGAGGCGGGTTCCGTCGCCCTAGCCGGCCGGGGATGCCGGTGCGGATACGTGGGTGGTTTCGGATCGTCCCCGCAGGACGGTGGAATAGCATTCGGCCCAATGCGTTCCCTCGGATTCGTCGGCCCGCTCGATGGCCGCCGCCGCACACAGGATCCGCCGGTCGGCGGTCTTGGCGAGATCGGCCAGCCGCGCGGCCTCGTTGACCGCGTCCCCGATCACCGTGTACTCGTATCGGTTTTCGGCGCCGATATTGCCGGCGAAGACGCGGCCCGCCGAGACACCGATGCCGAAATCGACCGGCAGTCGCCGCAGTTGGGTGCCCAGGGCGCGGGCGGTCGCCAGGGCCGCCGATGCCGGCTCGTCGGTCGGCAACGGCACTCCGAAGACGGCCAGCGCCGCATCCCCGGCGAATTTGTTGATCAGCCCGTGGTTTTCATCAACGGCGTTGACGACGATGCGAAAGAAATGGTTGAGAATTTCGGCTACCTCTTGCGGGGGACGGCTTTCCGCCAGTTGCGTCGAGCCCACCAGGTCGATGTAGAGGACCGCCGCCTCGACCACATCTCCCGACAGCGATGCACCCTCTTTGATGGCGCGCTGGGCGACGTCCGTTCCCACGTGGCGCCCGAATAGGTCGCGCAACCGGTCACGCTCGGCCAGCCCGGCCACCATGCGGTTGAAACCCGTTTGCAGACGCCCGATTTGGGAGCGCTCGTACGCCCCGACGTAGGTTCCGATGTGGCCGTGTTCGACCTCCGCCATGGCGTCGACTACCTCGCCGAGCGGATCGGATATGGACCTGGACGTCAAGATCATCGTCGGCAGCCCGAGCACCAGCGCCGCCAGCGACACCACCAAGATCGGCACATCCAGCGACGCGGACCTGTCGATCAGCCACCCATACGAGCGAAGGACGACCAGCGTCGCGATCACCCCGATGGGGAAGGCGCTGCACAAGAACCACAGCAGGACCAGTCGCGCGTAGACGCCGGGCACGGCCATCCGCGGCTCGCCGCCCAGGGTGGCGGCGCGCATGATGGGGCGCAGGATGCGCTGCGCCAGCAGCATCGCCGTGCCGGCGGCGGCCGGTCCGCCGAGCAGCACGCCGAGCGTGATGGGCAGCAGCAGCTGCGCCCCGCCGCCCAGGTTCAGCAACATGAAGATGGTGCCGCTGACCGCCCAGGCCCCGAACAGGATCGCCGACTGGCGGCCGGGTAACTTCATCGCGGCTTCCCGCTGCTCCTGGGTCGGTTCGGCGCCGGCCGCGTACCAACGCAGCGTCGGGGCCGCGCTCAGAATCCCGGCCGCCGCGACGCCGATGATGCCCAACAAGACGAGCACCACCACCGCAGCCGTGTTGGTTTGCGCGAAGTCGGCGTTGGCCCTGACGGACGTGTGGCCCCGCAGCGGGACCAAGATGGCGGCCGCTTCGATGACGGCCAGCACGTAGGACAGGGCGAGGTCGACCCCGTATTGAATCGCCAACCGGCGGGCGGACGTTCGTTGCCCGGCCCCGGCTCGCGGCCACCGATTCCGCAGCCGGGCGGCCGCGCGCACCCCAAGGCTTGTGCTAGGCACCGTTGTTCGGGCCGCCGGAGTTCTGGCCCGGGATGTCGGTGATCGGGAAGTTGGGCATCGGCTTGGGCGAAGACGTGTTCGGCAGCGTCGGGATGTCGCCGGCCGGGATGTCGTGGAGTTCGTTCGCGGGCGGCCCGTTTTCGCGGCTGCCGTAGCTGCTGCCGGGCGCCCGCGGGCCCAGCAGTTCGCTGACCGTCACCATCCGGTAGCCGTTGGCCTTGAGCACCGGGATGAACTGGTAGACTAGGTCGACGGTGCTCGAGTAGGTGTTATGGAACAACACCACCGAACCCGGCTTGATGTACGTCATCAGCATGTACCGCGTTGCCGCGGTGTTCGAGTCGTTCGCCCAGTCGAAAGGGATGACGTCCCAGAGGATTTCAGCGAGCCCGAATTTGGCCGCGGTCTGCCGGACCGCATCGGTGGACAGTCCGCCCGCGGGTCGATACAAAGTCGGCGTCCGCCCGGTCGCGGCGGTGATCGCGTCGTTGGCCTTGGCGAATTGGGGGGCGATGTCTTCCGGTGGGATCGTCGCCATGTTGGGGTGTTCCCACGTGTGGCTGCCGATCTCCATCCCCGCATCGGCGATGCGCTTGGCGCCCGCCGGGTTGGCGGCGACCTTGTTGCCGATCAGGAAGAAGGTCGCCTTCGCATCGTCGTCCTTGAGGATTTGCAGCAATCGCTCGTCGAACGGACCGGGCCCGTCGTCGAACGTCAGCGCGACGCACTTGACCACCGAGCAGCTGAGGTTGTCGGCGCGCGTCACGTGACCGGTCAACCCGCCGATCACCAGCACCGCAACGGCCGCGACGACACCGACGACCGTGCGCCAATAGCGCCAGGCCTGGCTGTCGGGTCTTTTCGGCACGGTGGAAGCCTACCGAAATCACCGGTCACTGCGGTCCGGCGATCTCCTCGAGCATCTCGGTGACCAGCGCGGCGATCGGCGACCGCTCGCTGCGCAACAGGGTGATGTGGGCGAACAGCGGGTGGCCTTTGAGCTTCTCGATCACCGCGGCGACCCCGTCGTGCCGGCCGACCCGCAGGTTGTCACGCTGGGCGATGTCGTGTGTCAGCACCACCCGCGACCCGGCACCCAGCCTGGACAGCACCGTCAGCAGAACGTTGCGTTCCAGGGACTGGGCCTCGTCGACGATGACGAACGAGTCATGCAGCGACCGGCCCCGGATGTGGGTCAGCGGCAGCACCTCGAGCATGCCCCGCGAGAGCACCTCCTCCAGCACGGCCGGGCTGGCCAGACCCTCGAGCGTGTCGAAGACCGCCTGCGCCCAGGGCCCCATCTTTTCGCTCTCGCTGCCAGGCAGGTAGCCCAGCTCCTGGCCGCCGACCGCGTACAGCGGGCGGAAGACCACCACCTTGCGCTGGGTCCGCCGCTCCAGCACGGCCTCCAGGCCCGCGCACAGCGCCAGCGCCGACTTGCCGGTGCCGGCCTTGCCGCCCAGCGACACGATGCCCACCGACTCGTCGAGCAGCAGGTCGAGCGCCACCCGCTGCTCGGCAGAACGGCCCCGCAGGCCGAATACCTCGCGGTCGCCGCGAACCAACTGGACGCGCTTGTCCGCGTTGACCCGGCCGAGCGCATGCGAGCTGCCGCCGAGCAGCCGAATACCGGTGTGGCAGGGCAGGTCTCGCGCCGCGGCCAGATCGATCTCGCCTTCGGCGAACAGCGCGTCGATGTCCTCGGTGGCGGTCTCCATCTCGCGCATCCCCGACCATCCGGAAGCCACCACATCTTGCGCGTGATACTCGTCGGCGGCCAACCCGACTGCGGCGGCCTTGACGCGAAGCGGAATGTCCTTGCTGACCAACGTAACTCGCTTGCCTTCGGCGGCTAGGTTGGCGGCGCAACTCAGTATCCGGCAGTCGTTGTTGTCGCTGCGGAAACCGGCCGGTAGCACCGCGGGATCCGTGTGGTTGAGCTCGACGTGAAGCGTACCGCCTTGTGCCCCAACGGGAATGGGCTGATCGAGCCGTCCGTGCACGAGCCGGAGATCGTCGAACAGACGCAACGCCTGACGAGCGAACCACCCCAGCTCGTGGTGATGCCGTTTGGCCTCCAGTTCACTGATCACCACCAGCGGGACCACCACCTCGTGCTCGGCGAACCGGCTGCACGCCCAGGGGTCGGACAGCAGCACAGAGGTGTCGATCACGTAGGTCCGGATTTCGGTCACGTAGCGCTCCTCGAGCGGGATAAGCCCGCGCGGACCCGCACAGGCATGTCGGCGGGAACTGCGACACCAGGACCGGGGCCGGTCCTTCCGTTGTGGTGACGGGAGGTGCCGCCCTGGCAGCAGAGCATGACGCTGACCATCGAGATCGACGCTACTCTCGTCGCCGCTTCGCAGCAGCGCAGGCGCGCCGACGACGAGCGCCGCGCGCGAAGATCGGCCTAGCCGATGACGAATTGCTTGAGGGCGGGCTCGTCGGCCACACCCCATGCGGTAATGCGATCCGAGATCGCCTGCCGCAGCTGTTGTTCGTCGAAGATGCCCGCATCGGCGACGTTGCGCAGCTTGTCCCGATAGGAGTCGATGTCCGCGCCGGGTACTTGCAGATCAGCCGCGCGCGCCGCGATCGCCGCGATCGTCTCGTCGCGGGTGTATTCGAGGCAGTGCTCGACGAGGTTGGAGAAGAACAGTTCGTGCCGCCGCTCGTCGCGCGCGATGCGGTCGATGAGCCCGGCCAGAATGGGCTCTTCGAGCTTCGCCGCCAGGTTCTCGCAGAAGACGGCGTACGTGCGCTCGGTGAGCGCCATGTGCACCAGGGTTTCCACCTGCGTGTAGGTGTCCGCGCGGTAGCCCTTCATGACGTACTGGACCCGGGCCTCCTCGTTGGCGGTCGGGTCGACCTCACGGGTCACCACCAGGTACTCGCGCAGCGCGATGGCGTGCAGGTGCTCCTCCGCGGTCCACCGGCCCAGCCAGCGGCCCCACCAGTCTTCGAGGATGAAGTGCTCGACGAGTTCGCGGTGGTGCCCGGCCAGGTTGTCCTTGAGCAGAAGCAGGATCTCGCAGGCGTCCGTGTACTCCCGGGGCAGCGTCGCGTCGGACGGGTCCCAGTCCCGGCCGCCGAGGAAGGCGAAGTTCTCGCCCCGATCGAACGGCACGTAGTCGTGAGCGAACCAGAGTTCCTCGGTGTTGAGGTGGCGGTCCATGTTGGCCTCGCACACCGGCTCGAGTTCCAGGGTCAGCGCGTTAGCTACAGGTTTCTGTGCCATGCGGTTACTGTAACTCGCGTACACAGGTTCGTGAAATCGCCCGGGCCGTGTCGCGGCAACTGGTGACTTTGGTCCTTTCGCCGCGATCAGCGGTCGACCAGCGTCCACTCCTCGAGACCGTCGTACAGCGGGAAGTCGCGGGCCAACCGCGTCACCCGCTGCCGCAGCGCGGACAGGTCTGCCGCGGTGCCGGCCGCCAACGCGGTGGCGATGACGTCGGCGACCTCGGTGAATTCCGTATCCCCGAAGCCGCGGGTCGCGAGCGCCGGCGTGCCCACCCGCAGACCCGACGTCACCATCGGCGGCCGCGGGTCGTTGGGCACCGCGTTGCGGTTGACCGTGATGCCGATTTCGTGCAGCAGGTCCTCGGCGGCCTTGCCGTCCAGCGGGGAGTCGCGCAGGTCCACCAGCACCAGGTGGACATCGGTGCCGCCGCTGACCACCGACACACCGGCCTTGGTGACGTCGGGAGCGGTCAGCCGGTCGGCGATGATGCGGGCGCCGGACAGGGTGCGCTGCTGGCGGTCGGCGAACTCGGGGGTGCCGGCGATCTTGAGCGCGACGGCTTTGCCCGCGACGACATGCATCAGCGGCCCGCCCTGCTGGCCGGGGAACACCGCGGAGTTGATGGACTTGGCGTACTCCTGCTTGCCCAGGATCAGGCCGGAACGCGGGCCGCCGAGCGTCTTGTGCACGGTCGTGGACACCACGTCCGCGTGCGGCACCGGCGAGGGGTGCAGCCCCACGGCGACCAGTCCGGCGAAGTGGGCCATGTCCACCCAGAGCTTGGCGTCGATCTCGTCGGCGATCGACCGGAACGCCGCGAAGTCCAGAATCCGCGGGTAGGCCGACCAGCCGGCGATGATGACCTTGGGGCGGAACTCGCGGGCCTTGGCCCGCACCGCGTCCATGTCCACCAGATGCGTCGTGGGATCCACACCGTAGAAGCCGGTTTCGTAGAGCTTGCCGGAGAAGTTGAGCTTCATCCCGTGGGTGAGGTGGCCGCCGTTGGCCAGGTCGAGGCCCAGCAGCCGGTCCCCCGGCGTCATCAGCGCGTGCAGCACGGCGGCGTTGGCCTGCGCGCCCGAATGTGGCTGCACATTGGCGAAGTCGGCGCCGAAGAGCGCCTTCGCCCGGTCACGGGCGATGTTCTCCACGACGTCGACGTACTCGCAGCCGCCGTAGTAGCGCCTGCCGGGCAGGCCCTCGGCGTACTTGTTCGTCAGCACGCTGCCCTGGGCCTGCAGCACCGAGCGCGGCACGAAGTTCTCCGAGGCGATCATCTCCAGGGTGTCGCGCTGGCGGCCCAGCTCTTTGCCGAGCAGCTCGGCGATGTCGGGGTCGACCTCGGCGAGCGAGGCGGACATCACGGAGGTGGAGGGGCGGGCGTCGGGTGCAGCAGTCACGGGTGCCAGTCTATCCAGCGACGGTTTAGCCAGCCCAGCCGTCGGGCGCGCGTCCGCCCCTGCAACACTTGCACTATGCCGCGGCTGAGCGAGCCGAGCCCCTACGTGGAGTTCGACCGAAAGCAATGGCGCGCGCTTCGCATGTCGACGCCGCTGGCCCTGACCGAAGAGGAATTGGTTGGCCTGCGCGGTCTCGGCGAGCAGCTCGACCTGCTCGAAGTGGAAGAGGTCTACCTGCCGCTGGCCCGGCTGATCCACCTTCAGGTCGCTGCCCGCCAGCGGTTGTTCGCCGCCACCGCGGAGTTCCTCGGCGAGCCGCAACAAAACCCGGACCGGCCGGTGCCGTTCGTGATCGGCGTGGCCGGCAGCGTAGCGGTCGGCAAATCAACCACCGCCCGCGTGCTGCAGGCCCTGCTGGCCCGCTGGGATCCCCACCCACGGGTGGACCTGGTGACCACCGACGGCTTCCTATACCCGAATGCGGAACTCGATCGGCGAAACCTGATGCACCGCAAGGGTTTTCCGGAGAGCTATAACCGCCGGGCGCTGATGCGGTTCGTGACGTCGGTCAAATCCGGCTCGGACTATGCATGCGCGCCGGTCTACTCGCACCTGAAATACGACATCATCCCAGGCGCCAAGCACGTCGTTCGCCATCCCGACATCTTGATCCTGGAGGGCCTCAACGTCCTGCAGACAGGTCCGACCCTGATGGTGTCGGACCTGTTCGACTTCTCGCTGTATGTGGACGCGAGGATCGAAGACATCGAGCAGTGGTACGTGTCGCGGTTCTTGTCGCTGCGCGGCACGGCCTTCGCCGACCCGGAATCACACTTCCACCACTACTCGGCACTCAACGACACCAAGGCGGTCGCCGCCGCGCGCGAGATCTGGCGGTCGATCAACCGGCCCAATCTGGTCGAGAACATCCTGCCGACCCGGCCCCGCGCCACCCTGGTGCTGCGCAAGGACGCCGACCACTCCATCAACCGACTCCGGCTGCGCAAGCTCTAAGCAGCGTCCAAGCAGCGTCCAAGCCGCGTCCAAGCAGCAGTTGTGGCGGTTAGGCCGTCTCGAGACGACGCACGCCCAGGTACTGCAGTCCGGCGAACGCCGCGGTGTACACACCGACAGCCAGCGTGGCGGCAATCCCGGTCGCGGACAGCGGCAACGCTTCCGCGGCCACGATCGCGCCAAGCGTGAACACGACGTTGGCCACGATGACGCCGACTCCGACGCGGCGCAGGTTCGGTGCCGCCGCGAGGAGGAACACAGCCAAGCCGCCGAGCACGAAAAAGGCGCCCAGGCTGTACTCCTGCAGCGACGTCAGGCCCGTCAGCGACGAAAGCGGGTCGGCGAGAAAGGCGATGGCCAAACCGCACAATCCCGTCAGTGTGGCGTCGGCGCGCATGGCGAAACGCAGCAGCGAGTCGGTCGCGTCGTACAGGGGTCGAGTCGCCAGACCGTGTGCGCCAGATGCATACATCATGTGATTACTCCTCGCGATGGCGATTTGGGTCGAACATCAGCGTGCCGTCGGCCCACTGCCATATCGACTCGTGGCACTGCCAACTACTGCCACGCATACAAAGACCCGCGGGTTCGCTCGGCTATTCCCGTCCGCGAGTCCGAATCGGGATTGTTATTCGACAGACGCCAGTCTGGTGTTCTTCTGCCCCAGCAGTCACAGAATCTCGGGGCACGACGCCGCCCGCCTCCAACGGTGCCGGAAATGACGGACGGGCCGAACGTGTTTCGGACTAGTCGCTGGCCACCGGGACCCGCCCGCGCAGGTCCGCAGCGATCAGCCGGGCGGCGGCGTTCTGCCAGTTGTGCAGCGAGCGCTGCGGGACCTCGGTCACCAACCACTGCCAGGCCTGGCGGGCGGTGGGATCCAGTCCGGCGGCGGTGGCGTTCTGCGCGTACGCACGCACGCCGACGACGTAGGGGAAGTACAGCGAGTTGTAGTGGCGCCACTGCTCGGTGGTCCCGAAATCACCGGCGTCGCGGGGTTTGAGCCGCCCGATCGCGTCGGCGAGCACCGCCTTGAGTTCGTTGGCCCGCTCCAGCGGATGATCGGATGCGCCCCGGGCGGCGAGCCGCTCATCGATGACGGGCAGCGTGGTCAACGGGCTGGCGACCAGCTTGCTCAGGTCGCCGTAGTGCCCCAGGGCGCGGCGGGTGAGCCTGGCGAATGTGACGTCGTCGACGTGGTCGAGCGGATCCACCGACCGCAACGGCAGTGCCGCGCCGGTGTTCCGCAGCGCCGCTCGATCCTCCCGCAGCGCAGGCGATTTCGAGAACGCCAGCCGGTCGAGAACCCCGGCCAGCGGATCCGCGAGCACCTGCACGGCGATCGCGACCGCCAGGCTGGTGAACAGCAGGACGGTGAGCGCGGTCTGGGCGGCGACGTCCTCGCGGGTCAGCGCCAGGCCGATCAGCGCCTGCCCACCGAACAACACCGCCACCGCCACCGAGCCGGCGAACGAGCGGAGCATGTCGGCGCGCAACGCCTGGCCCTCGTCGAACGCGTCCCACAGGGCGACGGCGATCCCGAGCGAAAGGACGTCGAAACTCGTCGACGCGAGCGCCACCCAGCTGGGCACCAGGCCCAGCGGAATGATCAGGATGGCATTGCCCAGCGCGAAGAACAGGGTCGCGACGACGGCGAGTCCGACGGCTGCCCGCGGCCGGCGCGGCTGCCGCAACGCGACGACCATCGCGCCAAGGGTGGATACCGAGATCACCGCGAACATCAGCCAGTGGCCCGTCCGCAGCGGCCCCTCGACGCTGCCGGCCAGCATCGCCCCGAACAGAGTCAGCGCGGCGACCCCGGCCACGAGCAACACCTCGCGGGTGCGCGCCCTCGAGCCGTCGCTGGGCCGGGACAGCTCGACGAGCACCGCGAACCACGCCACGCCGGGAATGGTCACCAGGTAGATCTCAACGCGACTGAGCAGGTGCGCGTACGCGGGGCTGGCGGTCCGCACGGCATCCAGCCCTACCACGAGCGCGAAACCGCACAGCCCGGTCGCCGCCAACACGAGCACCGGCTTACGCGGATCGCGAGCCAGCAGGTACAAACCGAGCCACCCGCTCAGCGTGAACACCACCGCCGACAGCGCAGCCATGCACCTAGTCTGGCACGGGATTTACCCCGAGCCGACCTGCTACTTGCCGTACCTGCGATGCCGCTGGCTGTAATCGCGCAGCGCGCGCAGGAAATCGACCCGGCGGAAGGCGGGCCAGTGCGCTTCGGTGAACCACATCTCCGAATATGCGCTCTGCCACAGCAGAAACCCGGAGAGACGTTGCTCCCCCGACGTGCGGATGACCAGGTCGGGATCGGGTTGCCCAGAGGTGTAAAGGTTTTCGGAGATGCCATCGACGCTGACCGCCTCGATCAGCTCTTCGGCGGTCGCACCGTTGGCGAGTTCCTTACTCAGCAATGCCCGCACCGCATCGACGATCTCGCGACGGCCGCCGTAACCGACCGCGACGTTGACGTGGAACGGTGCCACGACGGGCGTGGACTCCACCGCGTCGCGCAGCCGCCGCGCCGGTTCTTCGCCGAGCAGCTCCAGATCCCCGACGGTGCGCACACTCCAGCGGTTTGCCGGTGCGCAGATCTCCTCGACGACATCGGTGATGATCTCGATGAGTCCCGCCAGCTCGTCGGGGTCGCGTTGCAGGTTTTCGGTGGACAGCAGGTAGACCGTGGTCATTTCGATGCCGGCTTCCTGGCACCAGCGCAGCATCTCGGCGATCTTCGCGGCACCCATCCGGTAGCCGTAGCTGACGTCGGTGTATCCGGCATCGCGCGCCCACCGCCGGTTGCCGTCACACAGGACCGCGATGTGGCGGGGCAGGTGGGATTTGGAGGAAGCCAGCTCCTGCCGCAGCCGCAGCTCGTAGACGCGATACAGCGGCTCTTTGAGACGCGGCGGGATAATTTCCACGGAGATTCAGCCTACTGTGAGCTGCGCCAAATTCCCCTGCGATTCCGGCCCGGTTTCAAGCCGGTCACGCGCGGGCGGAGACCATGCCGTGGCCGTCGCCGATTACTGTTGAGGTTGAGCAGCCACTGGCAATTCCCCGACCTGCAAGATGAGGGCACAGGATTATGAGCAGCCAGACGAGCACGTCTGCCAATTCGGACGGTTCGGATCGCGAGTCCGAGGCCATCGCGCCCGGCAACACCGTCGAACAGCTTGTCGAGGGTGCCGCCCACGTTCTGACCAAGCCCCGGATGCGCGGCTGGATCCACTTCTTCTCCGCGTGGCTGGCGATCATCGCCGGCGCCACCCTGGTGTCGGTGTCGTGGGCCGCCTCCTCGCCGCGGGCCGGTCATTCGACGCTGGTCTACGCGGCGGCGACGGTGGCGATGTTCGCCGTCAGCGCCACCTATCACCGGGTGCATTGGAAATCCGCGGCGGCCCGCAACCTCATGAAGCGGCTCGACCATTCGATGATCTTCGTGTTCATCGCCGGCAGCTACACGCCGTTCGCGCGCCTGGCCATGCCGCAGCAGACCGGGGTGGAGGTGCTGTGGATCGTATGGGGCGGGGCGCTGGCGGGGATTCTGCTGAAGGTGTGCTGGCCGTCGGCACCGCGCTGGCTGGGTGTGCCGCTATACCTGCTGCTCGGGTGGGTGGCCGTGTGGTACTGCCCGACGATCCTGCACAAGGCCGGGGTGGCCGCGATGGTGCTGCTGGCCGTCGGCGGCGTGTTCTACAGCGTCGGTGGGATCTTTTACGGGCTCCGTTGGCCCGACCCGTGGCCCACGACGTTCGGCTATCACGAGGTTTTCCACGCCTTCACCGCGATCGCGGCGATCCTGCACTACATCGCCATGTGGTTCGCGGTGTTCTACGTCGGCGACCACGCATGGCTGGTGCGCTGAGCGGCTACAGCTGTGTGACGTCCGCCGCCGACCAGTAGGCCTTCATGTGCGCGATCTTGCCGTCCTCGTTGAACGCCATCACGTCGATCGGCTCGATCACCATCCGGTGTTCCCCCGCGATGATCGTGAGGCGGAAATGGAAGGCCGCCTCGTTGCCGGCGACCCGCAGCGTCACCAGTTCGCATTCGCGCTGCACATCGTTGACCGCGGAGTAGAAGCGGTGGATCGCCTGGTGGCCGATGTGCACCTCGCCGCCGACGGGGTCCTCGACTGTCGCGTCATCGGCGTACAGCTCGACCAACTCGTCGGCGCCGCCCTTGGCGACCAGTTCGATGTAGCGGTTGACCGTGTCGGTGATGTGTTCGGCGCTCGGCATGACACGTCACGCTACCGTGGCGCGGCCAGCGCCCCCGCGAGGTCTTCGGCGGTGGTGACCGGCAAGTCGCACACCCGGCCGCGGCACACGTAGGCGGCGTCGGCGCCGGCCACCCGGTCACGCGCCGCGAGCAGTGTCGACGAGTCCTGTTCGCCGCCCACGACGATCGACCCACCGGGCGCCAACCGCCGCGCGTCGGCCAGCAGCGCCGACCGCGACGGATCGCAGGCGACCGCGATCTGCAGCGGTCCGCGAACGGCGGCTTCCGCCACGGCCAGCCAATGTCCCGCCGAGCGCGGCGCGCGTTCCAGCAGCACCGAATGCGCGTTGAGTCCCTCGGCCGCCGCCCGCAGATACCGCTCCGCGCGCCCACCGTCGACCAGGTGCGCCGCGGTCAGCAGCGCCTCGGTGATCGACGACGCCCCCGACGGCGTCGCCCCGTCCAGCGGGTCGGCCGGCCGCAGCATCAACCGCTCGGCGTCGTCGGCGGTGTCGAACCAGCGGCCGGGCCGCTCCGGGTCGGCGAAATGCCGCAGCGCGGTGTCGAGCAGGTCGGTCGCCGCGGTAAGCCAGGCGGCGTCGGCGGTCAGCTGGTAGAGGGCGAGCAGGCCGGTGGCCAGCATCGCGTGGTCTTCGAGGATGGCGGCGCTGTCGCCGACCACCCCGCCCAGGCTGGCGCGCCGCAGCCGCCCGTCGACGATGTGCAAGCCCAGCAACGCGGTCGCGCAGTCCCGCGCGGCTTGGGCCAGTTCAGCCTCGTCCAGGGCCACGCTTGCCTCGGCCAGCGCGGTGATGGCCAGGCCGTTCCAGGACGTGACGACCTTGTCGTCGCGCCCGGGCTGGGCGCGGGTCAGCCGGGCGGCCAGCAGCGCGGCCCGGAGACGTTCGAGCCGTTGCGGATCGTCGGGGTCGGCGGGCAATCGCAGAACCGACGTGCCGTGTTCGAAGGAGCCAGTCGCGGTGACCGCGAAAACGGTTGCGGCCCAAGGGCCGTCGTCGGGACCGAGCACCTCGGTCAGCTGCTCGGGCGTCCAGACATAGGTCGAGCCCTCCCGCCCGTCGGCGTCGGCGTCCAGCGACGACGTGAACATCGCGCCGTCGGCCAGATCGTCGAGCAGGAAGCGCGCGGTCTGGGCGGTGACGCGGCGCGCCAGCGGATCACCGGTCCGCCGGGCCCAGTGCGCGTAGGCGCGCAGCAGCAGCGCGTTGTCGTACAGCATCTTCTCGAAATGCGGTACCACCCAAGCGTTGTCGACGCTGTAGCGGGCGAACCCGCCCGCGAGCTGGTCGTAGATGCCGCCGCGGGCCATCGCGTTGCCGGTGCGCACCACCGCCTCCAGCGCCGCCTTCGACCCGGTGCGCTCGTAATTGCGCAGCAGCGCCTCGAGAATTGCCGACGGCGGGAATTTGGGCGCGCCGCCGAAGCCGCCGTGCACCGGGTCCTGGTCGCCCAGCACCGCGGCCACCGCGTGGTCACACAGCGCCGGCGCGACGTCCGGCCCACCGGAGGGCAGCCCGGACGCCATCGCACGCAGCTCGCCGGCGATATGGTCGGACGCCTCCTCCACCTCGCCGCGGCGCTGCTGCCAGGTGGCGGATACCGCCGAAAGCAGCTGCAGGAAGCCATCTTTGGGGTAGTACGTACCACAGAAGAAAGGCCGGCCGTCCGGCGTCAGGAAACACGTCATCGGCCAACCGCCGTGCCCGGTCAGCGCCACGGTGGCATTCATGTAGACGGCGTCGAGGTCCGGGCGTTCCTCGCGGTCGACCTTGATGCAGACGAATCCGGAGTTCATGGCGGCGGCCACCTCGTCGTCCTCGAACGATTCGTGGGCCATGACGTGACACCAGTGGCAGGCCGCGTAGCCGATGGAGAGCAGGATCGGCACGTCACGCTCGGCCGCGGCCTCGAGCGCCTGCGGGGTCCACTGCTGCCAGTGCACCGGGTTGTCGGCGTGCTGGCGCAGATACGGGCTGGTGGCCAGCCCGAGGGTGTTCGTCGCGGTGGCGTCAGCCGGGCTCATCGCCGGGGCCCGGTGCCCGCTCCGATCCGTTCGCGTGGCCCGGGCTGCGTCCGTCGGCCTCGTCGACCGCGTCGGTGCCTTGGTCGGCGGCCTGGTCGGGCTCGGGGTGCTTGGGGTCGAACGACTTGGGCACCTTTTTCAATTGCCGGTTCATCGATCGCAGCAGCAACAGCGTGGCGATCAACAGCAGGACGACGATCAGCAGCCCGATCGGGCTGGCCTTACCGAAGTCGGGCCCGGTGTGCTGCGGCGCGCCGTCCGCCTGCCAACCGGCGGCCGTGCTTGCGACGAAAAACAGGTGGTTCACCGGTCACTCTCGATTCCGGCGAACAGGTCGTCCTCGGGCAGCCGGACGGGAACCCGCGAGCGCGCCAACTCGAACTCCTCCGTCGGCCAGAGCCGCTGTTGCCATTCGATGGGCGCGGCGAAGAAGTCGTGCTCCGGGTCGATCTGGGTGGTGTGCGCCCGCAGCGCGTCGTCGCGTTGGCTGAAGTACGCCGAGCACTCGACGCGCGTCGTCACCCGGGACTCGAACGGGTCGTGCGAGGCGTCCCAGTGCTCGAGCCACTTCTTGAACGGGGGCTCGTGACCGTGTTTGACGGCCTCGTCGTGCAGCAACTGCATCCGGGCCCGCAGGAATCCGTGGATGTAGTAGAGCTTGGACGCCACCCACGGCTCGCCCGCGTCGGGAAACCGCCGATAATCTCCGGCCGCCTCGAAGGCGCCGACCGAAACCTGGTGGCAGCGAATGTGATCCGGATGCGGGTAGCCACCGTTCTCGTCGTAGGTGGTGATCACGTGCGGGCGGAACTCGCGGACCACGCGCACCAGCGACTCGACCGACTCCTCCAGCGGCACCGTCGCGAAGCATCCTTCGGGCAGCGGGGGCGGCGGGTCCCCATTGGGCAAGCCGGAGTCGACGAAGCCGAGCCAGGTGTGCTCGACACCGAGGATCTCGGCGGCCTTCGCCATCTCGTCGCGGCGGATCTCGGCGATGTGGCCGTGCACTTCGGGCAGGTCCATCGCCGGGTTGAGAATGTCGCCGCGCTCACCGCCGGTCAGCGTCACCACCAGCACCCGGTGGCCCTCGTCGGCGTAGCGGGCGAGGGTGGCTGCGCCCTTGCTGGACTCGTCGTCGGGGTGGGCGTGCACCGCCATCAACCGCAGTTCGCTCACGTGCCCCCTTGTCGGTCTGCCGGTCGCCGGTTACGAACCTATAATTCCAGTTCTTCAGATCGTTGCATGCTGTCGGCCGGCGTCCGGCAGCCGACCACTCAGGCGTACCCAGGCATGACCGAACCTTCCCCTTCCCGTCCCGAGGCCCGCTACGGGCGTTCCGTGCGCTCGCGGGTGCCCCGGCGTTGGGTGATCATCGGGCTGGGTGCGCTGGTGGTCGCAGCCGGCCTGGTGATTGCCGTCGTCGGCTACCACCGGCTGGGCACCAGTGCGGTGACGGGCACGCTGGCCAGCTATCGGGTGATCGACGAGGAGACGGCGTCGGTAACGATCAGCGTGACGCGATCCGATCCGTCCCGGCCGGTGGACTGCATCGTGCGGGTCCGGGCCAAGGACGGCAGCGAGACGGGCAGGCGGGAGGTGCTGGTCCCACCGTCCGGGGCGGCCACGGTGCAGCTGACGACCACGGTGAAGTCCAGCAAACCGCCGGTGATGGCCGACATCTACGGCTGCGGCACCGACGTACCCGCCTATCTGCGGCCGGCCTGACGCAGTAACAACAGCCGAACTGCGAATTTGGAGTCATCAATTGTTTGCGCGGTGGTAACATGGGTGAATGCACGGTTCCTGATGGGACCGTGTATTGCTGCATTAAGGCCGTGAGCACAACGGATCGGCAGCACACGGGGAGGAGACCCGGATACTCCCGGCGGCGGGGTTAACAGGCTTACGCGGTTACGCGGAACGACAACATGAGGAGCACGACGAGATGACGGACACTTCGGTGACCTGGCTGACCCAGGAGTCACATGACAAGTTGAAGGCGGAACTCGATCAGTTGATCGCGAATCGTCCGGTCATCGCCGCGGAGATCAACGACCGCCGTGAAGAAGGCGACCTGCGCGAGAACGGCGGATACCACGCCGCCCGTGAAGAGCAGGGCCAGCAGGAGGCCCGCATCCGTCAGCTGCAGGACCTGCTCAACAACGCGAAGGTCGGCGAGGCGCCCAAGCAGTCCGGCGTCGCGCTGCCCGGTTCGGTGGTGAAGGTCTACTACAACGGCGACAAGTCGGATAGTGAGACATTCCTGATCGCCACCCGCCAGGAGGGCGTGAACGACGGCAAGCTCGAGGTGTACTCGCCCAACTCACCGCTGGGCGGCGCCCTGATCGACGCCAAGGTGGGCGAGACCCGCAGCTACGTCGTGCCCAATGGCAACACCGTCGAGGTCACGCTGGTCAGTGCGGAGCCCTACCACTCCTAGCCCGCTCTCGGGGCGGTGCTAGCCCAGATGGTGGCGACCCGCTTCGCCCGCCTCCACCGCGCTCGCGATCGCCGCGATCGCCACTAACCCAGCGCCTGGTCGAGGTCGGCCAGCAGGTCGGCGATGTCTTCGATGCCGACTGACAGCCGCACCAGATCGTCGGGCACTTCCAGTTGCGAACCGGCGGTCGACGCGTGCGTCATGGCGCTGGGGTGCTCGATCAGTGACTCGACGCCGCCGAGCGATTCGGCCAGGATGAACACTTCGGTGCGGGCGCACAGGTCGCGGGCGGCTTGCCGGCCGCCCCGCATACGCACCGACACCATGCCGCCGAAGCCGCGCATCTGCCGAGCGGCGATGTCATGCCCGGGGTGGCTGGGCAGGCCGGGGTACAGCACGGTGCTCACCGCCGGATGCCCGGCGAGGAATTCCGCAACGGCCGAGGCGTTTTCGCTGTGTCGCTGCATCCGCAGCACCAGGGTCTTCAGGCCGCGCATTGCCAGGTAGGCGTCGAACGGGCCGGGCACCGCGCCGGCCCCGTTCTGCAGAAAGGCGAAAGCCTCGTCCAGCCCCGCGTCATTGGTGATCAGCACCCCACCCACGACGTCGGAGTGGCCGCCGATGTACTTCGTGGTCGAATGCAGCACCACGTCGGCGCCCAGCGTCAACGGCTGCTGCAGCGCGGGCGAGGCGAACGTGTTGTCCACCAACACCTTCAGCGAAGACCGTTTGCCTAGCTCGGCGAGGGCCGCGATGTCGGCGATGGACAGCAGTGGGTTGGTCGGTGTCTCCACCCAGATCAGGCGGGTCTGCGGCGTGATCGCGGCGCGGACGGCGTCCACGTCGGACAGCTCCACCGGCGTGTAGCGAACGCCCCATTGGGTGAACACCTTGTCGATCAGCCGGAAGGTGCCGCCGTAGGCGTCGGTGGGGATGATCACGTGGTCGCCGGGCCGCAGCATGGCCCGCAGGGCGCAGTCGGCGGCCGCCATGCCGGAACCGAACGCCCGCCCGTAGCTGCCTTCTTCGACGGCCGCGAGCGACGCCTCCAGCGCGGCGCGCGTCGGGTTGCCGGTGCGTGCGTATTCGAACCCGCCGCGCAGCGCACCCACACCGTCTTGGGCGAACGTGCTGCTGGCGTAGATCGGGGCGTTGACCGCCCCGGTCGCCGGGTCCGGGCGGTAGCCGGCGTGAATCGCTTTGGTGGCGAGTCCGGTGAAGTGTCCGTTGCGGTCGTCGGTCATCGACGACCAGCCTAGGTGACGGCCGCCTCGGTCACCGCGCCCCACACCACTAGCCCGGTTGGTGCTCGGTCCCGTCGAGCGGCAAGCAGACCGTCGTCATGATCTTGTCCGCCAACGTTTGCCGCTTCGAATCCCACAGCGGGAAAAGGAAACCGATGAAGCAGATGATGGCGTCGACGAAGTGCGCGAGGGAACGCACGACGGACATCCCGAAACCGATTGGCTGGCCGGTGACCTCGCTGACCACCTTGAACTTCATCACCGACTTGCCGACGCTCGACCCGGTGGTGCCCTGGCGGTAGCCGTAGTTCCAAACCAAATAGAACAGCCCCACCAGCGACGCCAACCACTGCGCGGCCATGCCGATGGTCGAGTTCTGGGTCGCGCAGTACTGGTTGACGGCGTACTGCGTGACGTCGGTGATGCACGACGTCTGCTGGGTGGCGACCAGGATCCCGGTCCCGATGCCGTGCACGACGGCGTACGGGAGGATGTCGATGATGAATGCCACGAGCCGGCTGAGCCACGGCGTGTAGGACTCCGTCGGCAACGCACGGATCGCCGGTCCGGGAGGTGGTGGCGCGTACCCACCGGAGGACGGCGGGGGCGGCGGGTAGGAGCCGCCGGGCGGCGGCTCCTACCC
>NZ_LQPH01000025.1 GCF_002102255.1 Mycobacterium nebraskense | reverse complement strand
GCCCACAACGGATCTCGGCGCACCCCGGACCGCGTGTCGTTTACATCATCGACAGGACGCTGAGAACCTCAGATAACCAATGCGATTTTCAAGACGGCGTCGGCTTTCTCCGCGGCCGAGCTCGACCTGCCAACACACTAATCACCCAGTTCATCGCCGATCATCACGGTCACCGCGATGGCCCTGATGGTTTGCGGTGGGGTGTCGAGTCGATCTGCACACAGCTGACCGAGCTGGGTATGCCGATCGCCCCATCGACCTATTACGACCACATCAACCGCGAGCCCAGCCGCCGCGAACGCCGTGACGACGAACTCAAAGAACAGATCAGCCGGCTCTACGCCGCCAACTACGGCGTGTACGGTGCCCACAAGGTGTGGCTGGCGCTCAACCGCGAGGGCACTCCAGTGGCCAGATGCACCGTCGAGCAGGGTTTGCCTACGTCGCTTTCGCCACCGACGCCTACGCGCGGCGGGATGCTGGGCTGGCGGGTCGCTTCCACGATGGCCACCTCGATGGTCCTCGATGCGATCGAGCAAGCCATCTAGAACCGTCAACAAGAAGGTGTACTGATCTCAAAGACGTTGTCCACCAGACGGATCGGGGATCGCAGTCAATACACCTCGATCAGGTTCAGCGAACGGCACGCAGAAGCGGGCATCCAGTCCTCGGTCCGAGCGGTCGGCAGCTCCTATGACTGTGAGAATGTTGGCGGCTGTCTGGTCGCCTGACTCGTGTTATGACTGACCCAGCGGTATGGGTGTCCTGGCTGTTGATCTGTCGTCCAACGGGCGGTCGTTCCACCTCGTGCTGACCGAGCGGGCAGTGACCTCATAGAAGCCTGACCACACCAGGTCCCATCGCAGTCCCGTCACCCGACCGGCCAGCCTCAACAACCCGCTGAAGGTCGCAATGACAAGCATGGCAACCACACCTCGCCGCGGTCGAGTCGTGATCGGTGTTGATACCCACAAGTTCGTTCATGTCGCCGCCGCGTTCGACGACTTCGGCGCGGTGCTTGACACCGGAACGTTCCAAGCCGACCGCGCCGGCTATGCCGAGCTGATCGAATGGGCTAGCCACCCGGGCCACATCCTGACCTTCGCCATCGAAGGCACCGGCTCCTACGGAGCCGGCCTGACCGCAGCCGTGCGTCGCAGCGACATCGGTGTCGTGGAGGTAATGCGCACCGACCGGCGCGACCGGCGGCTGCGCGGCAAGTCCGACTTCCTGGACGCCGAAAACGCCGCCCGTGCCGTGCTTGGTAGCCATGCCACCGCCACCCCGAAGACCGCCGATGACACCGTGGATATGATCCGACAGATCAAAATCGCCAAAAATATTGCGGTCAAAGCCCGTTCGGCAGCGATGATCTCGCTGAAGACGGTCATCGTTAACGCCCCAGACGAGCTGCGTGAACAACTGCAGCCCTTGTCCAAGATGGCCCTAATCCGCCGCTACGCCGGCCTGAGGCCAGCTGGCATCAGCACGGTCGAAGCCGCAACCAAGCACACCCTGCGCTCGATCGCCCGCCGCTGGCAGCATCTCAACGAGGAGATCACTGAACACGAGAAACTACTCGCCCAATTGGTCACCGAGATCGCGCCAGAGTTGACCGCAGCATTCGGCATCGGCGCCGACACCGCCGCCGAGATGCTCATCGTCGCCGGCGACAACCCCGACCGGATCCGTATTGAAGCCGCGTGGACCAAGCTGTGCGGCGTGTGCCCGATCCCAGCCTCCACCGGCAAAACCGTTCGCCACCTGCTCAACTGGGATGGCCACCGCCAGGCTAATGCGGCGATCTACCGCACCGTCATCGTGGGCATGCAACACCATCAACCCACCCAGGCGTACCTCGCAAGACGCACCGCCGAAGGCAAGTCCAAGGCCGAAATCATCCGGTGCTTAAAACGCTTCCTTGCCCGTGAGATATGGGCCTCGTGCATCCACTGCGCACCACTCCACAAGCCGAAAAACCAGCCGCTTGACGGATATAGGAGCATCAATGCACTAGCCGAGACGGTCAACGGCCTGTACAAGACCGAGCTGATCAAGCCCGGCAAGCCCTGGCGCTCCATCAAGGACGTCGAGCTGGCCACCGCACGGCGGATCGACTGGTTCAACCACCGTCGCCTCTACGAATACTGCGGCGATATCCCCACCAGTTGAACTCGAAGCCGCCTATTGCACTCCACGCCAGAGACCAGCCGCTGGCTGAAATCTCACATCAGAAAGTCTCCGGACTCACCGGGGCGATTCAGGTGGCGGACAGATCCCTGCCGCCGAACGCGGCGACTTCGTCTTGCCACTGGGCGGTCAGCCGGGTAATCGTGGCTGCCGACAACCCGGCCCCCGACCCAGGAACTGCTCCAGGGCTCCGGCCTGAAATCCCCGCTGGATCGCCCATGCAGGTACAGCAACGGCAACACCTCGGCCATCTGCGGCGACTTACGCGCTTACGCCGGCACGATCGTCGACGAGAACCGCTGCCGCTCAACGGTATCGGGATCAATACGTTTGTCATTGACCCGCGGGGCCTGCACCTTGACCGCCCCCCCGCGGTCAGCACGTCGCGGGGCTAGCGTTGCGCACCCTGTCGCTTCGCAGTACTGTAACGCCCGACACCCTGTACTGTCAGTATCCGAAACTAGAAGTTCGGGGAAAAGGTAACCTTCGTGGTCGACGGGGGCACAGGCTAGATATATAGGGGGTCGTGACCACTATGAGTGCACCGAGTGGGGTCTCGGTATCCGAGGACTCGGCGGATATGTTTCTCGGTGGGGGGAGGGCAGCAACTATTATCGTGGATGACGACATCATCTTCAGCCACTTTCTGGCGAACTTGTCGGGGTCGTTCCCGCCGGGGGAGGAGTTGTTCATTCGGTCGGTGCGCCGGTTTGCCGATGAGGTCACCGATCCTGGGTTGAAGAAGCGGGTGGCCGGGTTTATCGGTCAGGAATCGGTGCATGGCCAGCAGCATCGGGCGCTCAATGACAAGCTCGTTGACATGGGGTATCCGATTGGGTGGTGGGATTCCGAAAAGTTTGTTGATTGGGTGAAACGCATCGAGGAGGTGCTGCCGGCCCGGATTCCGCTGGCGGTGACAGCAGCCGCAGAACACTTCACCGTGGGTTCGCGACCTATGGATGACCCGGTGATCACGGCCAGAGTCATTCTCGTCGAAGACGTCCGGGATCAGACCTTTTCCAGCGTTGGGAGCTGGCGGCGTGTTTTCGCAGATGCCATTTCAATTCGGCAAAAGGCCGTGCTGAGAGGCCGTTCCAATGGTTTGAGTTCATCGTCCAAGTTGCGGTTTTTGATGCAGATGTCGACCCTGCCAACCATCGCAGCTTCTTCGTCCCTGGCGGCGCTAAGCATCTTCACGCTCAACGTGTTGTTGTGCAACGTCGGCACAACGGACATCTCTGGCGCGAGCGATGGGTTGAGCGCTACCACCCAGTATGGTCTGCTGGTCACGGTTTCGGCGGTCGCGCTGTACGTTGATCGGCTGCTGCAGCGCGACGCACGTGGTGCTGTTGTCGAGGGGCATCGGTGACGGCATCCAACGGTTTGTCGGTATACCTTCGTGAACAACTGCGGAAACCGCTAGGGCAGGTGGCCAGCTTCACTCAGATGTGTGTGCTAACCGGCAAGGCGCTTGCACGTCCGTTCCAATGGCGCGAATTCATCCTACAGGGTTGGTTTCTACTCGGTGTGTCGTTCCTGCCAACCGTTATGGTCGCAATTCCGCTCACCGTGCTAATCATCTTTACGCTGAATATCTTATTGGCCGAATTTGGGGCCGCCGACGTCTCCGGCGCTGGGGCTGCGCTCGGCGCCGTCACTCAACTGGGCCCCCTTGTGACGGTGCTCGTGGTCGCTGGCGCAGGTTCTACTGCGATTTGTGCGGATTTGGGCGCTAGGACTATTCGCGAGGAGATCGATGCGATGGAGGTGTTGGGCATCGACCCGATTCATCGACTGGTAGTTCCCAGGGTGGTTGCATCGACCATTGTAGCCCTGCTGCTCAATGGCGCGGTGATCAGTATCGGGCTGGTCGGCGGGTTCTTGTTCGGTGTGTATATCCAGAATGTTTCGGCCGGCGCATACGTTTCGACCCTAACCTTGATTACTGGATTGCCCGAGGTGCTGATCTCGATTGTGAAGGCCACCTTATTCGGGCTTATTGCCGGGCTGGTGGGTTGCTACCGCGGGTTGACAGCCGGCGGGGGAGCCAAAGGGGTGGGCACAGCAGTCAACGAAACGTTGGTTCTTGCGGTGGTCGCATTATTTGCGGTCAACGTGGTGCTGACTACCATTGGTGTGCGGTTCGGAACGGGGCGTTGAGATTGGCTTCCCCGACGGTCGTGCAATCACGTTTCCCACGCGCTTGGAAGCTAGGCGCCGGATGGGTCGGCGCTCCTGGCCGTGCGCTCGACGCCTCTGGTGATGTCGCGCTGTTCGTCGGCGAAGTGCTCCGTTATCTCGGGTTTACCCTAAAGAATTACCGAAAGGAAGTCTTGCGCCTGATCGCCGAGATCGGCATGGGCACTGGCGCAATGGCCGCCGTCGGCGGCACGGTGGCGATCATCGGCTTTGTGACGCTATCGGCCGGTTCGCTGATTGCGATTCAAGGGTTCGCCTCGCTAGGCAATATCGGCGTTGAGGCGTTCACCGGTTTCTTCGCCGCGCTAGCGAATGTGCGTGTGGTGGCGCCAATCGTAACTGGCACTGCTTTAGCCGCGACCGTCGGGGCCGGTGCTACAGCGCAATTGGGCGCCATGCGGATCAGCGAGGAGATTGATGCGCTTGAGGTGATGGGAATCAAATCAGTTTCGTATTTGGTATCTACCCGAGTTATTGGCGCCTTCATCGTCACTATCCCACTATATTCGGTCGCGGTCCTCCTCTCGTTCTTTTCCGCCCAGCTGGTGACAACTTTGTTCTATGCGCAATCAATCGGAACGTATGACCATTACTTCAACACTTTCCTGAGGGTTAACGACTTCTGGTACTCTCTTGCGGAGACGGTCGCCATTTCGGCAGTCGTGATGTTGAACCACTGCTACTACGGATACAACGCCAGCGGCGGTCCGGTTGGAGTCGGCGTGGCAGTCGGGAGATCGATGCGCGCATCGCTAATCGCCATCGTAATGGTCGTGCTAATGGCTTCGTTAGCGATTTACGGCGTCAACCCCAACTTCAATCTCACGGTGTAAATTATTATGGCAACCACAAGCAAGCGGCTACGGCGACTTATTTCGGTCCGAAAGTTAGCGGGGCTGGCTTTGTGGCTCATCACCGCGGTCGTGCTGATCGTCGTCTGGGTCCAGTTCCGGGGTGGCTTCACACCCAAGATAACCTTAACAGCATTGGCTAGCCGGTCGGGTTTGGTCTTGGATCGGGGGGCGAAAGTCACTTACAACGGGGTGGAGATCGGCCGGGTGGGCAGCATCAGCGAGGTGGAGCGTGACGGAAAGCCGGCGGCCAAGCTGCTGCTGGAAATTGCGCCAAAATACGCCGGGCTGATCGCGCTAAACGTAAATGCCGAAATTACAGCCACCACGGTGTTTGGCAACAAGTACGTGTCGTTGAGTTCGCCCAAACAACCTGTGGCCCGGAAGGTTACACCGGCTGACATAATTGTGGTGAGGTCGGAAACAACGGAGTTTAACACGTTGTTCGAGACGGTCATGCAGATTTCAGAGAAGGTGGATCCGGTCAAGGTGAACTTAACGCTTTCGGCGGTGGCTGCAGCGTTAAATGGGCAAGGCGATAAATTCGGGGCTTCGATCATCAATGGAAACACCATACTCGATGACATCAACCCGCAGATGCCTCAAATCCGCCATGATATTCAACGGTTGGCGGATTTAGCCGATATCTACGGGGATGCCTCGCCGGATCTTTGGAGCGCCCTCGATAACGCAGTCACCACGGCGCGTACCTTCAACCAGCAAAAGAAGGATCTGGACGCCGCACTCTTGGCCGCGGTGGGGGTTGGAAACACCGGTGCCGACATCATTGACCAGAGCAGATCGGACCTGCAGCATGCGGTCAGCGACCTGGTGCCGGTGACTCAACTGCTTGACACCTACAGTCCGGAGCTTTACTGCCTTTTTCACCATGGCGCTAATGTGCTACCGAAAGTGACGGATGGGGAGAGCGGCAACGGTTACTCGGTAAGGTTAACAGGCACGATCTTGGGAGGAACAAATGCGTACGTCTATCCTGACAACTTGCCGCGAGTGAATGCTCACGGCGGACCGGGCGGGAAACCGGGATGCTGGAAGACCATTACCCGCGATCTGTGGCCTGCTCCGTACTTGGTAACGGATAGCGGTTCCAGCATCGCGCCATACACCCACTTTGGAATCCCGCAACCGCAGGCCAATGAATACGTGTGGGGCCGCCAGTGGGGGGAGAACACGATCAACCCATGAAAAAAATCACCGCTACGGCAGTGAAGTTTAGTACTGCCGTATTAACTTTAATTGCCGTGACGGTCATCATTGTCGTGGTGTTCGCCCAGTTGCGCTTTAACAAGACCTCCAGCTACACGGCCGAATTCAGTACTGCGAGCGGCTTGCGCGCCGGCCAGTTTGTCCGTGCCTCCGGGGTGGAGATCGGCAAAGTAAGCAGCGTACGGATCACGGAGGGCGGTCATCGGGTGCGTGTGGACTTCGAAGTAGACCGTTCGGTGCCGCTTTATCAGTCGACGACCGCGTCCATTCGCTATGCCGACCTACTTGGGCAGCGCTACGTAGAACTTAAGCGCGGCGACGGTGAAGGGATGGATCGGGTGTTGCCGCCGGGTGGGTTTATCCCGCTGTCACGTACGGAGCCAGCCCTGGATTTAGATGCACTGATCGGTGGTTTCAAGCCGGTGTTTCGCGCGCTCGATCCCGACAAAGTCAATACGATTGCGACCGCGATCGTCACTGTGTTTCAGGGCCAAGGTGGCACGATCAACGATATCTTGGACCAGACGGCGCAACTAACCGCGCAGATCGCTGGACGTGACCAGGCAATCGGTGAAGTCATCTCAAACCTTAACGTCGTGCTAGAGACCACGGTCAAGCATCGCAAGGAATTCGACCAAACGATCGACAACGTCGATAAGTTGATCACCGGGTTGAGCAATCAAGCCGATCCGCTCGCGGCCAATGTCGCGCACATCGGTAATGTGGCCGGCACGCTGGCGGATCTGTTGTCAGACAATCGGCCACTGCTGCAGAAGGCCGTTGGCTATGTGCAGAATACCCTCCAACCGCTAATTGACCGGCTCGACTACGTCGACGGGGTGTTACGGGACGCCCCACAATCTGCGAAGCGTGTCGCGGGTATCGGGGGGCTTTATGGCGACTTCTTCAATTTCTACGCGTGCGACGTCACGCTGAAGGTTGATGGCCTGCAGCCTGGCGGGCCCGTCCGTACCGTGAAGCTTTGGAGTCAGCCGACGGGGAGGTGCACTCCGAAGTGAGAACCCTTCAAGCAATCAATCCGTATCGGATGGGGGCGATGGGAATCATCGTTGCAGCGGTGGTGACCGGAGTAGGGCAAAGCTTCACCAGCATTCCGATGTTGTTTGCCCAGGCAACCTATTACGGAGAGTTCAAAGACACAGGCGGGCTGAACAAGGGCGATAAAGTTCGCATCGCTGGGGTAAATGTCGGCGAAGTGCAGGGATTTACGATCAATGGCAACCATGTAGTCATGAAGTTTTCCATCGGCTCCAATACAATCGGATCTAAAAGCCGTCTTGCGATCCGTACCGATACCATCCTGGGGAAGAAAGTGCTCGAGATCGATCCCCAAGGCTCCCGCGTGCTCCAACCAAATGCGACACTCCCGCTTGGGCAAACCACCAGCCCGTACCAGATCTACGACGCGTTCTTCGACGTCACGAAGGCGGCTACCGGCTGGGACATCAATACAGTCAAACGCTCCCTGAATGTGCTGTCGCAGACAGTTGAGCAGACTTACCCGCATCTGAGTGCAGCACTGGATGGTGTGGCCAAGTTCTCTGACACGCTAGGGAAACGCGACGAGCAAATCCAACGGCTGCTTGCTGACGCTAGGAAGGTGGCAAGCATACTCGGTGATCGCAGCAAGCAAATCGATCGGATTTTGGTTAACACGCAGATCGTTCTGGCGGCGTTCAACGAGCGCAAGAGTGCCATCGACGGCTTGCTGGGCAATATCGCCGCCGTTTCCGCCCAGTTGAAGGGTTTGATCGATGACAACCCGAATCTGCATAACGTTGTCGAGCAATTGAGGACGATTAGCGATCTGCTACTCAAACACAAAAAAGATCTCGTCGAGTGGGCGCCTAACGTAAGCTATTATGCGTCGGCTTTGGCGGAGTCGGTAGCGTCGGGTCCCTACTTTAAGGTGGCTCTGCTGAATCTTGCACCTTTTTGGATGACTCAGCCTTGGGTCGACGCGGCGTTCAAGAAACGTGGGATCGACCCTGAACAATTCTGGCGCAGCGCTGGTTTGCCCGCCTACCAGTTCCCCGATCCTAACGGCACCCGGTTTCCCAATGGCGCGCCACCGCCAGCTCCGCCGGTAAGGGAGGGCACCCCGGACCATCCAGGACCGGCGGTTCCGCCAGGCGCGTCGTGCGCTTACACCCCCGCAGAGGACGGTTTGCCGCGGCCATGGAACCCGCTTCCCTGCATGGGTTTGGGCGCCGGCCCTTTCGGTGGCCCGTCGACGATCGCGCCGTTTGACGTCCAAACGTCACCTCCCGACCCTAATGGGCTGCCACCAACACCCGGTATCCCGATTGCCGGACGACCTGACGAGCCCCCGCCGAATGTGCCAGGCACTCCGGTGCGGCTTCCCGTAAAAGCTCCACCAGGCGCGCGTACCGAGAACCTGGCGCCGGCCGGCCCGACATCACCGCCGTCGACCTTCGCGCCAGGACTCCCCCCGGGACCACCATTCCCGCCGGGCCCGGGCCCGCAGCTGCCGGGCCCATTCATCACCCCGGGCGGAACAGGAGGCAGCGGCGCTGCGACGGGAGGCAGCCAGAATTGAGTACTGTTTTCGATATACGCAAAATTCAACTCCCGAAGTTTTCGCGAACTGCAATCATCGTTGGGTCCTTGGTGATACTGCTGGCGTCTATTACGACGCTGGCTGCTCGGGATTTCTACGAAAAAATGACCAATAACACGGTGGTTGCGTATTTCCCGGAGGCAAACGCGCTTTATGTCGGGGACAAGGTCCAGATAATGGGTGTGCGAGTGGGCGCGATCGACAAGGTCGAGCCGTCGGGTGACAAGATGAAGGTGACTTTCCACTACGAGAAAAAATACAAAGTGCCCGCTGACGCCTCTGCGGTGATCCTCAATCCCGCGCTGGTCGCCTCGCGCGTCATTCAGCTGGAACCGCCCTATGAAGGCGGCCCATCGCTAGGAAATCATGCGGTGATCCCCATCGAACGAACACAGGTGCCGGTGGAATGGGATCAGTTGCGCAATGGTATCACGGACATTATCTCGAAGCTGGGACCTACGCCCGAGCAGCCCAAGGGGCCTTTCGGCGAAGTCATCGAATCTTTCGCGGACGGCTTGGCCGGCAAAGGCAAAGAGATCAACAGTACTTTGACCGGGCTTTCGCAAGCGTTGACCGCGCTAAATGACGGGCGTGCCGATTTCTTTGCCGTGCTGCGCAGCATGGCCTTATTCGTCAACGCGCTATATAAAGATGATCGGAATTTCGTCGCTTTAAATAAGGACCTCGCCGTATTTACCAGTTCACTTACCAGCTCAGATCCCGGGCTTGCGAAGGCACTGCAACAGGTAGACGATATGCTTCCCGCATTGCGAAAGCTTCTAGCGGACAATCGTGATGGGCTAACCCACGACATCAACACCCTCGCCGATGTGACCACCGCGCTGGTTCAACCCGAGCCGCTGAATGCGCTTGAAACGGCGCTGCATGTCTTCCCCCATTTTGCCGCCAACGCCCTCGCAATCTATGAGCCGGCGCACGGCGCGCTGACAGGTGCAATAGCCCTGCCAAACTTTGCCAACCCATTGCAGTTCATCTGCAGCGCGATGCAGGCCGGCAGCCGTATGGGATACCAAGAGTCTGCCGAACTGTGCGCACAATACTTGACGCCGGTTTTGGATGCGATCAAGTTCAATGGACCCCCGGCTGGCATCAACCTGTACCAAACTCCTGCTGTACTGCCCAAACATATCGCATATTCCGAGCCTCGGTTACAGCCTCCGCCGGGGTTCAAGGACACCACGGTCCCCGGGATTTGGGCGCCGGACTCGCCGTTGTCACATGGTAACCACGAGCCCGGCTGGGTCGTAGCGCCCGGTGAGCAAGGCCTCACAGTGGGACCGGCTACCGAAAGCTTGCTGACACCGGACTCGCTCGCTGAGCTGATGGGAGGCCCGGACACGACACCGCCGCCATCAAGGTTTCAGACGCCGCCGGGGCCGCCCAACGCCTATTCCAATATGGGTCCACCGCCGCCGGGCCCGCCACCCGCCGCTGACGCAGCATCAGTCGCGACAGGATCCGGCCAGTGAGCATGCGGGCGGGAATGTCACGGTTCGTGGCGCTATTTGCGGCCGCTACAGTACTTACCTCGTGTGCTAGCTGGCGAGGTATCGCTAATGTGCCACTGCCTGGTGGCCCGGGAAGCGAATCCGGCTCTTATACGATTTATGTGCAGATGCCGGAAACGCTGGCTTTGAATGCCAATAGTCGGGTACGCGTCGCCGACGTTTTTGTCGGCAGGGTACGCGCAATCGGCCTGAAAAACTGGATCGCGACGTTGACCTTGGATCTAGAAAAGGGCGTCAAGCTACCGAAGAACGCCACCGCGAAGATCGGGCAGACCAGCCTGCTCGGCTCACAGCATGTGGAGCTGGCGTCGCCAGCCAACCCATCACCGCAACTATTGAAGAACGGCGACATCATCCCGCTGCAGAATGCGTCCGCCTATCCCACCACCGAGCGGGTCCTGGCCAGTTTTGCCGCGGTGCTGCGCGGTGGCGGCATCCCTAACGTCGAAGTGATCGCAAGTGAAGTCCGTAACATGCTGACTGGGCGGGCCGATCAGATACATGATTTCCTCAAGAAGCTCGACACCTTCACCGCCCGACTAAACGAGCAACGTGATGACATCACTCGCGCTATCGACTCCACAGACCGGCTGTTGACTTATGTAGCCAAGCAATCAGACACCCTGGACCACGTTCTCACCGAGTTTCCCCCATTGGCAAAGCATTTCGCTGAACAACGACAGCCGTTCCTCGATGCGACCAATGCGTTGGGCCGGTTTAGCGACGTCCTCAATCAGACCTTGACGGCGGCGCGTCCCGACTTGGATAAAGACGTGCGCCAACTGCAGCGTCCCCTGAAACAACTCAGCCGGGCTTCGATGGATCTGGTCGAGACGCTAAAGATTGCCTTGACCCTCCCGTTCAGCGCCGACGCCATCCCGAAGGTGGTACACGGCGACTCAATGAATGTTTCGATAACCTTGGACCTCACCTTGAGTGCAATCGATAATGCGCTCCTCACCGGAACCGGGTTCTCCGGCGCACTGCGAGCGCTTGAGCAATCGTGGGGCCGCGATCCGAACACCATGCTTCCCGATGTCAGGTTCGCACCCAACCCCGCCGACGAACCCCCCGAGCGTGACGAGGAGTAGGCAGCATGTTGACTCGACGCCTTCGCCTTCAGCTAACCGTGTTCACTATCGTCACGATGCTCGCCATGAGCGTTCTTGGGTGGCATTATCTGAGGTTGCCGAGCGTCGTTGGGATGGGCCAGTACAGTTTGGAGGTGGATTTACCCACGTCGGGAGGGCTTTATCCCACTGCAAACGTCACCTACCGCGGAATCACCGTGGGAAAGGTAACTCGGGTAGAGCCGACCGAACAAGGAGTTCGGGCCACATTGCGTATCAGCGACCAGTACAAAATCCCAATTGACTCCTCGGCGAACGTGCATTCGGTGTCGGCGGTCGGCGAACAATACATAGACCTAGTATCCGCGCAGAATCCGGCCAAGTATTTCTCGCCCGGCCAGACCATCACTAACAGCACGGTGCCTAAACGAATTGGCCCGACCCTGGATACCGTTAACCATACATTGGACGTCCTGCCCAAAGACAAGATCGCCGGACTACTCGATGAGACAGCTCAAGCGGTCGGCGGCCTGGGCCCAGCCCTGCAGCGGCTAGTCGACTCGACCCAATCGATCGTTGGGGATTTCAAAACAAACCTTAGCGACGTCAACGATATCGTCCAAAACGCAGCACCGATCATCGACAGCCAGGCCAACTCGCGTGATCCCATCGAGCGGTGGGCGCACAACTTAAATACTCTCGACGCGCAGGCCGCGGAAAAGGACAAACAGCTCAAGAGCATCCTGGGCCAGGTTGCGCCGACCGCCGATCAGATTAAAGCCGTGCTCGGCGACGTTCGCGAAACTTTGCCGCAGACCCTAGCAAATGTTGCGATTGTGGCCGATCTGCTCAAGCGGTACAACAAGAATGTAGAGCAATTGCTGGTCATACTTCCGCAAATTCCCGCATTCGGTGAGACAGTGACCGCTGCTTACCCACATACGTTTTCTCTTTCGTTCCAAACGCCAATAAATATGACCCCTGCTTGCCTGACGGGGTTCTTGCCGGCATCGCAATGGCGATCCTTTGTGGACGAGACTCCCGGGCTTTTGACCACGCGATACTGCAAGATTCCGATGGAGGCACAAAACGCGGTCCGCGGCGCGCGTAATTATCCCTGTGTCGATGTTCCCGGCAAGCGCGCGGCCACGCCGCGCGAATGCCGCAGCAAAGAGCCGTATGTCCCGCTGGGGACCAATCCTTGGTACGGGGATCCGAACCAGATTCTAAGCTGCCCCGCACCTGCGGCGCGCTGTGATCAGCCGGTGAAACCCGGCTTGGTCATACCGGCTCCGTCGGTCGATACCGGCATCAATCCGCTTCCTTCCGACCGGGTGACGGGGACGCCTCCTCCACGAAGCGATCCACTGCAACGGCCAGGTTCTGGGAGCGTCCAGTGCAACGGTCAGCAGCCGAACCCGTGCATTTACATTCCTAGCGGTGCTGCAGCTATCTATAGTCCGCAAAGCGGCGAGTTCCTAGGGCCCGATGGCGTCAAATACACCATCGAAGATTCGGCCAAAATAGGAGACGACGGTTGGAAGGAGATGTTAGGACCTCAACCTCGGTGAAGCGGCCGCCCATCGGTGGTGACATCGAACTGGAAGTCGACCGCCCACACCCGGTTGGCCGCATCGGCGACCGTGGTCGGCGCGGTGGAACTGCCGCGGCGGTTGCGTCGTCACCGCTGCGGTACGCGCAGTCCTTCTTCACGCCAAAGCGGCTCTTCGTAATTCAGAGTGCGTTGACGAGTGAGTGCAGGGCTCCGCTGTGCAGCAGTGAGCGTCATCGGTAGTGGGTTAGGTTTCTGAATCCCAGCGCGTTGCGGCGCAGTGCTTCCAGTCGGCCGTTGATCGCTTCGGTGGGGCCGTTGAGGCGTGGTGGTCGAAGAAGGCCAGGATGTCGTTGCGGCGGCGCCATAGAGTGCGGCCGAGTTGGGCCAGTTCCTCGAGCTCGTCGGGGACGCCATGGCGCAGGGTGTTGATGATCGTGGTCATCATGGTTTTGCCGCGGCGGCGGTCGGGGTGGGCGTAGGCGGCGATCAGGCGTTGGTAGAAGCTCCAGCACAGTTGGACCGCGAGGTGGGCCTCATCGGTGAAAACGGCTTCCAGTCGGGCTTTTTGGTGCGCATTGAGCAGCGGATAGCGGGTGCGCAACGTGCCCCGCACAAGGTAAGCGGGTCACCCGTGCGGCCGCGGTGCCCGCATGTCTGTTGTTGGATGCGCTGGCGGCACAGGTCGAGCTTGGCGCCGGCCAGCGCGACGACATGGAAGGGGTCCATGACCGCGGTGGCCTCAGGCAGCTGATCTGTCGCCGCGGTCTTGTAGCCGCCGAACCCGTCCATCGCCACGACCTGCACCTGTTCGCGAAACGCTTAGCTCTGCTCAGACAGCCAGCTGCTCAAGGCGGCTGCCGAACGTCCGGGGACCAGGTCGAGCAGCCGCGCACGGCCGGTGCCATCGAGCACGGGAGTCAGGTCGATGATGACGGTGACGTAGCCCTCTGAGTCGGGTCGACGCACATGTGACCAGCGATGCTCATCAACCCCGATGACCCGCACGCCGTCGAGTCGGCCGGTGTCGTTGGCCACGATCAGCTGGGTGGCGTCCATGGCGATGGTGTTGACAGTGTCCCAGGACAGGCCGAGCTCGCGGGCGACCGCGGCGACGGTGGCGTGGTCGATCATCAGCCGGTGACAGATGTAGCGGGCGCATCTGCGGGTGGTCGACCATCCTGGCCGCGCTAGCGCAGAGGTGTTGTGGGCGAACACTTCCCGCTCACAGGCGGTGTCGACACAGCGGTAGCGCGGCACCCGCAGGCGAAGTGGATGCCCGACCACCGGCACATCAGTCACGTTGCGGATCACAGTGTCACGGTTGACGTCTCGACGGCAGCCCGGACAATGCCGCTGGCCATCATCGAGCAAGTTGCAAAACACCACCGTGGCCTCGCCGTCGACAGCAGCATCGGTGATCGTCACCCCAAGTTCGACCGTGCGCACGATCGTGTCGGCAACAACAGCAGCAGAACAAGACGTAGGCTCGGACACAGGACTCCCCAGAAGGCAGACGACAAAGGTGTAGGAACCTGCATCCTCTGCCCGCCGCCCGTATTAGCTCACCGACACGACCCAATCAACAAGTCGCCGCAGCGTTTACCTGCACTCCATTTCCGGAAGAGCCGGCAAACGGTTCGCTGACCCCCAGCCGGCACCGACGATCAGAACGGTCGATTGATCGGTCACTTGGAAACCGGTTCGTATGTCATGTCCCCAGCCCAGGAGGGCAGTTTGCCGAACACCTGGACGGGGAAATGGTCGACAAGGGTACCTAGCCCCTGGGAAAAGAAATGGAAAGGTTGAGCGCGGTTGATAGTCGCAGACATGTGCGTCCGAAGGATGTGATAAGCGGGAATTCGGCGGGTGAACTCGCTTCGATCGCCGATATTCGAGTAGCGTGTGACCGCGTTGTATAGCTTCTCCTCCGAGAGGCCCCACGCAGTGAGGTTAGCCATCATCCTGGTGAGCAGCGGTATATACATTAGGGAGCCGAGGAGAATTCTCGGATCAATAATGGACCCCACCGTCTCGATCACGTGCACCCGCACCGGGCTGGCGCCGAGGTCATTGAGAACTTGGAAACCCACTGCAAGATGGCGAGATTCGTCACTATTGACCTTACTGAAGACCTCGCCGCACAACGGGTCTGCCACCTCGTCTAGAAGGAACTTCAGCAACGCGCCGTCGAGGGCGCATTCCAACGCCGGGATCGCAGAGCTCATCACCGTCAACGGGAGCGCATCGCTATAGTGGTCGATCCACTCGATCCCCAGCCGAATATTCTTATTCGGCACAGGTGTCTCTCCTGGCTCGAGCATTCCCCAGCGATGCATGAGGGCAAGTTCGGCATTAGCGTGCCGCTGCTCCTCGGCGTGGAAGTAGTGGTAGATCTCTCTTAACGCCTCGAACGGCGCCTTAGGCGCCATCGCCTCGAAAGCACGCGCTCCGACATGCTCGATCCACACCACATCTGACATGAATTGTTTGAGGTGGGGCCGTTGCTCGTCGGTAATCAACTCCGCGCCTGGGGCTTCCCAATCGATGTCGGCAAGCGCCCACTGTCGGTCTTTAATCGTTTGCAGCATATCGCTGTATTCGAACGCCATTTCCCTACTCCGATCTGGTTCTTCAAATCGCCCGGTGGCTATTTACCGCGCGACCCACTCGATGACACCAAGCCCACCGGTATAGCTCCTGGGCGCCATTCTCTCGGCCTGCCATCACAGGTAATGTCCGAACCTTGACCACCAGCTTGGACGACAAGTCCAACGGTCTCCTTAGCCCGTCCCGGATCGATATCGGCGCAGACACCCGCGCACCCCGACGAGCAAGCTCAACGCCAAAGCCGCGGCCAATGCCGCTGCCAGCTCTCGTGACTACAGCGACAGCACCATGAGTGAGCACATCTGAGCCGCCGAATGGCACCAGCCTCATCGGCGACCGCACGCGCGGGAGCCAGCAGGATCCGCAACCACAAACTGGTGGCACTGGCCCTAAGTGTGGGCGCATGACACCAGTTTTGTGCCGCTCCGGGCGCCTTGTCAAGACGCCGCCTGGACTCAGCAAATGCGTGGGTAGACCCGCTCGTCGCGTCAGCTAAGAATGCGCGCGTGCGGCGCACCTGATCAGCCAAGGATAACGCGCTGGATAGGCCCAGCTGGTGGTACTGAAGGTGAGTCAACGCAAGGTGGTGCTGAGGCGATCGTAACCGCTACGTGGGGACGGACAGGGCCGGCAATGGCCGGAATCTCGACCAGTTGTGCGCCATCACCGGCTGGCGTCGCAATCACGTGCGTAACGCACTCAAGGACACGCTGCGCCCGAAGGTCGTCACGAAAAGACGGCCGCAGCCGCCAAAGAATGGGCCGAAGTCCTTGCGGTGCTGACCTTTGCTGGGAATTGTAGGGCATGCTGGCGGCAGACGACTGCCGCCTTATGCTGGGCGGGTTAGACGGGTATGGGGGGCTGGGGCCTCCGCTCACATGTGAACGTGGGTTGCCGTCAGAAAGTTGGTCCTGGTCGGTAGAGCCACAGTTGTGGGAGGCCCAAGTGGTAGTTCAGCGGACGAGCCATTCTGACCTGGCGCTCGCCCTCAGGAGATGAAAATTATGCAGTGGTCGCCTGTCGACGCCGTCTAACAACTCTGGTCCTACGAGGCCGTGCATCGAGCCGGGCGTCGGATGCCGCTGTTGGGCCCTTCACTGTTGCCGCTAGTTGAGCACGAGGATCAGAATCGTTGTCCCCATGCGTTATCCGCGGGCGGCCGCACCTTGAGATGAACAGGTGTGAGTGTGCAGTGAGGAGATGATGGCGCGCGGATTCCCCGTTTCGCCGCGGCCCGCTGAACACCCTGTCCGACGTCGAACACGTCACCGCCGACTATGTCGCCTGGTACAACCAGCAGCGGCTCATGCACCGCCTCGGACGAGTCCCACGCGCCGAAGCCGAAGCCCAGTACTATTCCCAACACGTGACCGACCAACCGGCCGGCTCACAGAACCCCGAGGGTGCATAGGATGGTTCACTTCGGCCGCACTGCTTGAACACAGCGGCTGGAGCGTGCCTCGAGGACGCGACGAGCGGGATAGTGTACAAATTACTGATCGCTGATGCCCCCAACCTCGGCTCCGGCGACATCGGTGCCCGCGCCCCTGCCAAGCGAGCTAGGAGCGGGCGATATCGTAATGAAAATGACTTTCAATAGGCTCGTGGTGGCGTGGCTGCGCGACGGCCCGAACCTGTTGCGGCGGGTACAAGCCCTTAAATGGACAGGCTTTTGAAAAGTTGGCGATACCAGCGGTACCGTATCAGTAGCTTTTCTGATGTGAACTTTCGGTAGGAGGCTGGCGATGGCCCAGAAGATCGCTCGGACGAGGTTGGTGCGGCGTTGGCGCCGCAACATGGACGTGCTGGACGACGCCGAGTATGCCGACGTGCTGCGCGTCCTGTCTGAGGGCTCAGTGCGACGCAATTTCAACCCATACATCGACATCGACTGGACCGCACCTGAGTACGCGGTAGTCGACAACGACCCCCGCTGGAAGTTGCCGGCGACTGACCCGCTGGGCCGGCACCCGTGGTATCAGGCGCAGTCGGAGGAACGCCAAATCAGGATCGGCATGTGGCGTCAGGCCAATGTGGCCAAGGTGGGGCTGCACTTCGAGTCGGTCCTCATCCGCGGCCTGATGGGGTACGCGTTCTGGGTGCCGAACGGGTCCCCGGAGTACCGGTACTGCCTGCACGAGGCGGTCGAAGAGTGCAACCACACCATGATGTTTCAGGAGATGGTGAACCACATCGGCGCCGACGTGCCTGGGATGCGGCGGCAGCTGAAGTGGCTTTCGCCGCTGATCCCGCTGGTCGCTAGCCCTCTGCCGATCCCGTTCTGGTTCGGCATCCTCGCCGGTGAGGAACCCATCGACCACACTCAGAAGAACGTGTTACGTGAGGGCAAGGAACTGCACCCGATCATGGAGCGGGTGATGTCCATCCACGTGGCCGAAGAGGCTCGGCACATCTCGTTTGCTCACGAGTATCTGCGTAAGCGTGTGCCGCACTTACCGCGGCGTAAGCGGTTTTGGCTGTCGTTATACGTGCCGGTGATTATGCGGGTGGCATGCTCGGCGATCGTGGTCCCGCCGAAGGCCTTCTGGCAGGAATTCGACATCCCGCGCGAGGTCCGCAAGCAGGTGTTCTTCGGGTCCCTGGAGTCGCGCAAGGCGCTGCGTGACATGTTCGGTGACGTGCGGATGCTGTGCTACGACACCGGGCTGATGAACCCGATCGCGCGAATGGTGTGGCGGATCTGCAAGATCAACGGCAAGCCGTCGCGTTATCGCTGCGAGCCGCAGCGCCAGCACCTGGTCGCGGTCGCCTAGCGTTGTGAGTCACTAATTTGGAGCAGTAGTTAGCTGATGCTGCCAGGATTTGGTCGGCGGTTCTGATCCAGACGTAGGGTCGAGGATTGTCGTTCCAGATGAATCGTCCTGCAAATCCCGGAGGCTCCTGACCTTGGTAACGAGGATGCAGGTATGCCAACGTTGTGGCTCCACCAGCAAATCATTTCGCCAGTCGTCAGGGTTGGCTCTTACTACCTGGGCAGGCCGAGGCGTTCGGCGAGTCGACGCCCCGCACCGTAGCGCCCGGTGCGATAGAACGACGCCATGATGTCCTCGTAGCGAGGGCCGAGGATTCGGGGAATGGCATCGAAAACTCTTGCGTCAGGACCGATCAGCACCCGCGGCTTATTCTTCTTGACCCCACGCAGTATCGCCCTCGAGGCTGATTCGGGGCTGGTGAACGCGATCCTATGGAAAAGGCGGCTAAGCGTTTCGGGGTCCGAGCCGTCGGGCAGCCCTCGGGCGTGACCGGCGATGTTGGTCTTCACCCCGCCCGGGTGAACGCAGGTCACACCTACCGGATGCCTGGCGGCCCGGAGTTCTTGGCGTAGGGCCTCGGTGAAGCCGCGGACGGCGAATTTGGCGGCATTGTAGGCGCTTTGTGACGGAATCCCGACGAACCCGAAAACCGATGACACATTGACGATGTGGCCATCGCCGGACGCGATCAGGTGCGGCATGAATGCCTTGGTGCCATGGGCCACCCCCCAAAAGTTGATGCCCATCAGCCACTCGAAGTCGTCCCAATCCATGTCGGCCACGTCGGCCGAGAGTGCCACACCCGCGTTGTTGAAAACAAGGTTCACTCTGCCGAATTCACTGACGACATTCTTTGCGTGTTCGTAAACTGCCGGCCGTTGGGCTACATCGAGCTCGAACGGCACCGCCTTAGCTCCGACCTTCTCGCATCGACCAGCGGTATCGGCCAGCGCGCTCGTATCGATGTCCGACAGCGCCAGCTGCGCCCCCTGTTCAGCCAAGCTCAACGCCAGGTTACGGCCGATACCTGAGCCAGCGCCGGTGATTACTGCCACTTTATTGGTGAAGTCCTTCATAAACTGATCGCCTCCGAATGTATTTGGACTGGCCGACGGCCGGTTCCGCAGATCGTTGACACCGCCCCCATCCTCTTCTGTAACAACCAGAGTCCACTGCACTACACGGCATGGCGCTGGGTGCCAATCCCGTCCGGGATGTTCACCGTCGCCACAGGCGCCCGTAGAGCAGCTAGAACCGCTAGGTATCCCGGAACATGAAACGCGAGCCTCCCTGTTACGCGCCGTACGAGTGGTTGCTGAGAGCCTCGATGCCGGTATCCAGCTTGAACGCTCCCTGCTTCCGAGTAAGCAATTTTCCGAACAAACAGTATACGTAACGACTAGTACTATGTACTGCGGTTTGGGCCGATTGTCAAAACAGTTTAAAGGCAGGAGTCGTGGAGGTGACAGCGTACGCGGCGGTGTGATGCGGCTCTCAAACGCAGCGCTTCTACACGTCATTGCGGAGTCTTGCGCGCCCTGTCGATCCGCAGTAACGTCTCACTAAACACCTAGTACTGTCGGTATCGGAAACCGGGTGTTCGAGGAAGGGGTATCTTGTTATGACGAGCGACCACATAGTGCAAGAGGCAGCGACCACTGCAAATGCGGTGAGTGAGGGGTCTCGGTATCCGACGACCCGGCGGATACGTTTCCCGTTTGCCCAGGGCAGCAAGTATTTCGTTAACGACGACATCATCTTCAGCCACTTTCTGGCGAACTTGTCGGGGTCGTTCCCGCCGGGGGAGGAGTTGTTCATTCGGTCGGTGCGCCGGTTTGCCGATGAGATCGCCGACCCTGGGTTGAAGAAGCGGGTGGCCGGGTTTATCGGTCAGGAATCGGTGCATGGCCAGCAGCATCGGGCGCTCAATGACAAGCTCGTTGACATGGGGTATCCGATTGGGTGGTGGGATTCCGAAAAGTTTGTTGATTGGGTGAAACGCATCGAGGAGGTGCTGCCGGCCCGGATTCCGCTGGCGGTGACAGCAGCCGCAGAACACTTCACCGCCGTACTTGCTGAGCGGCTGCTCGGCGATGAGGAGATCCAGGCGATCCCGGGTGATGCGGAGGTGTGGAACCTGCTGAACTGGCATGCGCTGGAGGAACTTGAGCACAAGTCGGTTGCCTTTGATGTATTCCGCTCGGTGCGGGGTACCGAGCGGGTGCGTCGACGTGTGATGGCGGTAATGATCCCCCTTCTGCTCCTCCTCATAACCGCCGTACTGGCTTGTTCGGTGGCGCGGGATCCCGAAGCGCGCCGTCAGCCAGTGCGACTGGTGCGTGAGACCTATCGGCTCTACCGCGGCCCCATTCTTCGTGGCGTGATCCCAGAGCTCAGGCAATACCTGCGACCGGGATTTCATCCCGACGACATCGACACCAACGCGTTGCTGGAGCAATGGCAGGAGGAACTCTTCGGCACCGAGGGGGCCCTGGTCGGCTACCTGAAGTGACCGACCACCACACTCAAAACAAAGGAGAGTGTCATGGTAGCTAGTCACGCAGCAGTTGCGAACACAGGAATGGCACCGGAAAGACCAGCAAAAAAGGCGTATCCGAAAACTCGCCGGATTCGGTTCTCATTCGGTGATCCGCAGCCGATGCAGCGTCACTTCGTTGAGGGCGACATCGTGCTTAGCCACCTTGTGGCGTTGCTGTCGGGCATATTTCCGCCCGGCGAGGAATTATTTATCAGGTCGGTCCGGCGCTTCGCCGATCGGGTGACCGATCCGGAGTTAAAGAAGCGGGTGGCCGGATTCATTGGTCAGGAGTCGGTGCATGGGCAGGAACACCGCCGGCTCAACGAGCAATTGGTGGACAGGGGCTATCCCCTGGTCAGTTTTTTCATGTTCGATGCCAATAGTCGGCGGCAGCGGCTGTTGGTGCGGATCGAAAACCTGCTGCCCGCGCGGGTACCCCTGGCGGTCACTGCAGCGGCTGAACACTTCACTGCCACGCTGGCTGAGCGAATGCTAGGCGAGGAGTTACAGAAGATCCCTGGTGATCCCGAGGTGCGAAACCTGCTCAACTGGCACGCGGTGGAAGAGCTGGAGCACAAATCGGTTGCCTTCGACGTTTACCGGTCGGTCCGCGGGCCGGAGTGGCTTCGCATCGGTGTGATGGGGGTTTTATACGTTCTGGCCATCCCGGTGATAACGATCGGCGTGTTGCTGTCCATCGCGACGGACCCTAAAGGGTGGCATCCGATCAAAGTGACGCGTCAAGCGCGTGCTGTGTTTCGAGGCCCGCTGCTCAAGGGTTTGATGGCCGACCTGCGCATCTACATGAAACCCGGCTTTCATCCCGACGATGTCGACACCCGTGCGCTGCTGAACAAGTGGCAGCAGGAACTGTTCGGGACCCATGGCACCCTTGTGGGTTACCAAAAGTAGCAGCAAGTCCGGCGAGCCCGAATTGAGTACAAAAGTCGAGATTGAACAGTTACCTGCTGCCGAGCGTGTCACTCCTGACCATGACGTCGTCATTGTGGGCGCTGGGTTCGGCGGTATCGGCGCCGGTATCGCCTTGCAACGGAGAGGTATTCACGACTTTGTCATCGTCGACAAGTGGGATCGGGTGGGCGGCACCTGGCATGCGAACACATATCCGGGTGTGGCGGTGGATATTCCGTCGTTTGTCTACAGCTTTTCCTACGAGCAGCGCGGTGATTGGTCGCGGATCTTCGCTCCGGGTGACGAGCTTCGGGATTACGCCGATGACGTCGTGGACCAATACGGCCTGCGTGAGAAGCTTCGGTTGAACACCACCGTCGCCTCGGCGGTGTTTGATGAGCACAACAGTCTATGGCGATTGACCGCCGCCGGCAACCAGGAGATCACGAGCCGATATGTCGTAATGGCGGTCGGCGGCCTGGAACGCCCGAAGATGCCCGATATCCCAGGTTTGGACGAGTACGGGGGTGCGCTCGTGCACACCGCGCTATGGGATCACGACGTGGTGCTGGCCGGTAAGCGCGTCGCGGTGATCGGCACGGGCGCCACGGCGCTCCAGCTTGTCCCGGCCATCGTTGACGAGGTCGAACATCTGACCGTCTTCCAGCGAACGCCGATCTGGGTGTTCCCCAAACCGGATATGGAGATCAAGTCCGTCGGCCGATGGGTCCTGGGCCGTAAACGAATCCGCTCGGCTATCCGCACGGTGGGCACTGTCGCAACTGAGATCGGGATGGCGGGGATGTGGGTCGGTCCAGGGTGGCTAGTGAACGGGACTCGCCAGCTGCTCGAGCTAGCTACACGCCGCTGGATGCGTCGGCAAATCGAGGATCCAGTAATTCGGGAGAAGCTGATCCCACACTATGGCTTGGGCTGCAAGCGCCCATCGATGTCAAACGACTACCTCCGCACATTCAACCGCGAAGATGTCAGCCTGGTCACCGATGCGATCGAGTGCATAACCAGGAAGGGGGTGCGGACAGTGGATGGTGTAGAGCACGAGGTCGACGTGTTGATATGCGCGACCGGGTTCAAGCTGTGGGATACGGGTGCAGTGCCACCCTTTCCCGTCATCGGGCGCGACGGCATCGATCTCGGGCGGTTCTGGTATGAGCAGAGATACCAGTCGTATCAAGGCGTGTCTGTTCCCAAATTTCCGAACATGTTCTCCATCACTGGGCCTTATGGCTTCGTGCTGGGATCATATCTGTGGATGATCGAAGCGACGTCGGCTCATCTGAGCCGCGCTATAGCCGAGGCGAAGCGCTGCGGCGCGACGGTCTGCGAGATACGTCAGGAAGTCCACGACGAGTATTTCCGGAAGTGTTTGAAGCGCCAGGAAAAGAACTTTCTGTTCACTCCGACCTGCGCGGATTCGAATACCTACTATATCAACAGCCAGGGCGATTCACCGTTTCGGCCGTCGACGCATGGCGAAATGTATTGGCAGAACCGACATTACAACCTTGATGTCTACCGCTACAGTACGGGCGTTAAGCTTCCGGGTGCGATCGGGGCCATGAGGAAGGAGAACGCGTGAAGGTCAATCGGTTGCGTCCACGCGTGGTGGTGGTCACCGGGGCTGCAAGCGGTATTGGCCGGGCGACAGCGATCAGGTTTGCCAAGCTCGGCGCCCATGTCGTGGTGTCCGACATCGATCTGGATGCGGCACAAGCGACCACGGCGATGATCCGTGGTCATGCCCGCAGCGCGTCGGCGGCGCAATTGGATGTTATCGACCCCGATGCCTGGGAGGCGCTCGCTCGCAGCGTGTTAGCCGATTACGGATACGCCGATGTGCTGGTCAATAACGCAGGAATCTTGGTGGGCGGCCCGTTCTTAGAGCTGCGTCCGTCGGATTGGGAACGCCAACTCGGTGTGAACCTAATGGGCGTCGTTCATGGGTGCCGTTTCTTCGGCGCCCAGATGGTTGAACACGGCGGTGGCCATATCGTCAATATCGCCTCGGCGGCGGCATTCACGCCCACCCCGGTTATGTCGCCGTACTCGGTTTCCAAAGCGGGCGTGAAGATGCTGACCGAATGCCTGCGGCTCGAGCTCGGACCGAAAGGCATCGGCGTCAGCGCGATATGCCCGGGTGTGATCAATACCAATATAGGTGATCGCGCGGTGGTTGTCGGCGTCAACCACGAACTGATCGAACAAGGAAAACAGTTCACCAAGAAGCTCCAGGAATTTGGCGAGAAGTTTCCGATCTCACCGATGAGTCCCGACCTCGTCGCTCGCGCCGCCGTGCGTGCTGTACGGTTTGATCTCGCGGTCGTACCGGTGCGCACCGAGGCCTGGCTGGGCTATTTCATGCTCCGCATTGCCCCCGCTGTCAACCGCCGTATGACACAACCATTCTCAGTGGAGGCGTTGCAGCGGCTGGGCACTCGCCTGTTGAGCACCCAGCGCGCCACGAACCAGGACAAACTTGTCCCCCGTCGAGCCGATTCGGCGGCGTCGGTCGTCAGCACGGGAAAGTAGTCTGCTGACGATCAATGGCCATTCCGAAGTCGAGTGTTTCCGACATCATCAGTCCTTCCCGCCAAGCTCACGCCCGGCGTGTCAGACCAAGATCAGATCCACCGTTGTTCAGACAGTCCCAGGTATGGAAAATGACCCCGACGAAATCCTGCCCCACACCCGTAAACGGGTTTCAGACGCAGGACCCTAGTAGCGCAGGGCTTCAAGTGCGGCGCGGACCAAGACGCCGGTCGCAGCGACCAGGCCGACGCTTATCCGGCCCGTTCGAACATCTACGCTCGAGGAGCTTGATGTACGCCATACAGCTTGACGACTTGTCGACGCGCGTCAAACAACCAGCAGGTCAGTACGGCCCTCAGCCCGCAGCAGCTCCTCGTACCGCGGGAAAAGCTTCTTGGCGACGGGAATAAGCTTCAGGATCTTTGGAACCGGCCCCTTGGCGCGGACCTGGCCTTTGGCCAGCGCGACAGCGAGATTGAGGTTGCCCTGCCAAAACCGGTTGGCCATGTCAGAGGTCATGAACATCGCTACGGTAGGCTTGATGTCACAGTTCCCGGTGAACACCTTCTTATTAGGCATGTCGACCGTAACCTGGATATCCGGGTCAGAGCAGTTGAGCTGCAGCACAACACCGGATGCCGCTAGTTGATCGGCGATCGACTCATCGTCCACCGCCTCCTCGAAGATCCCGGCAATGTACTTCGTTGCCTCGACGCCGTCTTTGAAAACGCCCATGACACAACTCCTAGTCATTTGATGGGGTGGTGATGGTCGGGACGCCGCGAGGTCTGACCGAAAAACCACGATGATGATGTCGTGATAGATCGGCAAAGCTGACGGCGACGCGGCGGGAGCTCATGCGGCAGCTGACATTGTGGGTCGAAGCCACAGCTATCGCCTGTCCGAATTTTGGCAGAGAGGTCAGAATCAACCTCCGCGCCAAGCGGCCGCGCGACACGTGGCCCCGGCCACCAATCTGATGCCAATCCCTCAGCTCCTGGATCTTTTGATGTATCAGCTATCTTTGCGCGCTGCCCAGTCGTATAGCTTTCCGATCTTCGTGTAGCCATTGTCCGGGACAAATGCCGCCTCGACCCGCCCGTCGTGAATACAATCGACGGGGCACAGCGGGACGCACTTCCCGCAGTCGATGCATTCATCGAGGTCGATGACGAATCGGCCCAGGAAATCGTCGGCCTTCTTGGATATGGCATCGACCCGTCCCGGGCACGAGTGCTCACACGCTCCGCACCCGATGCACGTGTCATCGATGTAGAAATGGCCTCGCCGAGTGCCGCTCATGCTCTTTCCTTTTCTTCAGCGGCGACTCACAGCCGAGCGCTCTTGTTGATGAAATGCTGCAAACTCTGGTTGTAGCGGAAAAACATGTCCTTGCCCAGAGGATCAGATGACCAGACCCGTATCGGCGTCGACGCCATGCTCAAGGCGTTGAGGGTGTGATCGAGGTCCGGTCGGCCGTCTCCGGCGCGGATGTTGTCCACCATGTCCAGCCACGAATCACGGTCGGTTTCGATGACGAAATCCATCGACTCCAACCCTGTGTCGCTGATCTCTTTGATCTCGCTCACCTCGAAGCCGTCGAACGTGAGCTGGACAATCAACGCAGACCCATCTGGGCCGCCATCGAAGATGTTGACGGCAAACCGGCAGTCGACCTCGCCGAGTTTACGGAACTCGGCGAGGTCAGCCTTACTGACCTCCGCCAGCCTGGTGAACCACTCAACGGTAGGAAGATCTGCGCTCGTACTTACGCCGTCCACGGCATCTCCAAGGGGATCGTCACCTTCTCGCGACGGTCAAACCCGGCCCGCTCACAGCGCTGCAGGTACTCCTCAATAATCGTCCCCCACAGGAACGACACACCCTCCATACCTTCGTCGATCTTGTCCACTCCACCGCCCATAAGAACGGCCAGCGGTTCCAACAGCCCGGGACTGCTCAGTGCGGTGAGGATGATCTGCTCGCCAAGATCGGCGAAGCGATGCATATCCGAAAGCGCCTTTTCCCGATCAGTCGAGCTGTCGAGGAAGTTCTTCAATTCCAGGGTCCCGTACGACACGTGACGGGCCTCGTCCTGCATGCAGCGCCGGAAGATCTCCTTGTCGACATGCGTCTTGGACAGGTACTCCCCGGCCCGGAAAATCGTAAGGACAAGCCCTTCGCCCAGCACGTTCAGCAGGAACGTGCCCTGGGTGTGGCTCGGCGACTCGAGGATCGCCTTCAGTGCCCACTCCAGGGCCGGGCTGGCGTGCAACAAGCCTCCCCCGCCGGCGAGGGCACGCTTTCGGAACACCTCCATGTGGCGGGCCTCGTCCATCATCTGCGTCACGAGGAAGTTCTTAACCTCGTAGAAATCCGGTGAGGTGCGATACACCCACCGCGACGGAAAGTCACCGGCGACGAACTCAACCTCCGTCAAAGAGGTAGCCAGCTGGCACGCCGCCTTCTCCAGATCCTCACTGGCGGGCTCCAGCTCGTTCCACGGAATATCGCTGGTGGAGTTCCACTGCCGTGCCTTGGCCTCCTCATACAGCGTCATGACGTTGTCCGCCCAGGCCTCCTTCTTGTCGAGGATGTCATAAGCGTCGATGGTCGGCATCTGGTCAACATAGGGCTCACGCACAGAGCCGCGCGGGGCGAAGTTGCGCCACGTCGTGTGCTCGGGCAGCGTGCCGTAGGCTGGCGGGCGGTTGATGTCGGTATAGGTCAACCCCCGCGAACTCGGGCGCGCGCGAACACCCCAATTGGCCTTGTCGGTGTTCATCCAGTGCAGCGAAAACGAGCCGCGCCCGAGCCGGTCGAGGTTCTCCTGCAACAACTCAGCCCAAATCGTGTTGTCCTCCCGAAACTTCTTCTCGTAAGCCGCCAACGCCTCGTCTTCGAGCGGAGTTTCACTGGGAAGCGCCTGCATCTGGGTCAGCATCTCGGTCATGTGGTGATCCTTCACATTAGTGACCTAATCCATTCGTAGCGCCAGCGTATGGCGCCGCTCACATCGCGTGTAAGGTCCGGCAGGGTGTCAATGGCCAAGTAGAAGTCCCCGCTGGTGGCCACGTGAAGTCCCCACCCCGTTGCGGGTGATTGGCTAACTCTTGTTGGCTCCTTTCTTGTGGTCGGCATGACGCATCCGGTAGGACTCGCCGGAGGTGATGACGATGGTGGCGTGGTGCAGTAGCCGGTCGAGGATGCTGGCGGCGGTGGTGTGCTCAGGCAGGAATCGTCCCCACTGTTCGAAGGGCCAGTGCGAGGCGATGGCCAGCGAGCGGCGCTCGTAGCCGGCGGCGACGAGCCGGAACAACAGTTGGGTGCCGGTGTCATCGAGCGGGGCGAAGCCGATCTCGTCCAAGATGACGAGGTCCGCGCGCAGCAGTGTGTCGATAATCTTGCCGACGGTGTTGTCGGCCAGGCCGCGGTAGAGCACCTCGATCAGGTCGGCGGCGGTGAAGTAGCGGACCTTGAAACCGGCGTGCACGGCGGCGTGTCCGCAGCCGATGAGCAGGTGACTTTTCCCGGTGCCGGGCGGACCGATGACCGCTAGATTCTGTTGGGCCCGAATCCATTCCAGGCTCGATAGGTAGTCGAACGTGGCCTGGGTGACCGATGACCCGGTGACGTCGAAGCCGTCGAGGGACTTGGCGACGGGAAACGCGGCCGCCTTGAGGCGGTTAGCGGTATTGGACGCATCCCGGGCAGCGATCTCAGCCTCGACCAGGGTCCGCAGAATCTCCTCAGGGGTCCAGCGTTGCGTCTTGGCCACCTGCAGCACCTCGGCGGCATTACGACGCACCGTGGCCAGCTTCAGCCGACGCAGTGCGGCGTCGAGGTCGGCAGCCAATGGCGCCACCGAGGGCGGGTCCACCGGTTTGGCCGTGTTCGTGGTGGCGGTCATGATGCCGTCCCATCTGTCGACGTGCCGGCTATCTTGTAGGCGTCCAGAGATCGGGTCGGGGCGCTAGGCAGATCCAGGACCAACGCATCCCCGGCGGGCCGGGGTTGTGGGGTGCCGGTGCCGGCATCGAGGATGGAGCGCACGTCGGCGGCGCGGAACCGCCGAAACGCCACCGCCCGGCGCAGGGCGTCGACCAACGCCTGTTCACCGTGGGCGGCACCGAGCCCAAGCAGGGTGTCGATCTCGGATTTCAGTCGGGTGTTGCCGATCGCGGCGGCACCGACCAGGAACTGTTCGGCTTCGGGTCCAAGGGCGCAGAATTGTTTCTCTGCTTGGGTTTTCGGGCGTGGCCCGCGTGAGGGTGCTGGGCGGGGTCCGTCGTAATGGTCATCGAGGATCGAGACTTCACCCGGGCCGACCAACTCGTGCTCGGCCACGATGACCCCGGTCGCCGGTTCCAGCAGGATCAGAGCGCCGTGATCAACCACGGCCGCCACCGTGGCCCCGACGAGCCGCTGGGGCACCGAGTAGCGGGCCGAGCCGTAGCGGATGCACGACAGGCTGTCGACCTTGCGGCGCACCGACCCAGCCCCGATCTCGAGCCGCAACGACGGCAGAGCCTTGAGAACGGTGCGCTCCTCAACGAGTCGCTCATCAGGCACCGCGCAGATCTCCGAGTGCACCGCGGCGTTGACCTCGGCGCACCAGGCCGCGGCGTGGTCGTTGAGGGCTCGTAGATCGACCGGCTCCCCGGCGATGGCGGCTTCAGTCAGCAGCGGGACAGCCAGGTCGTCTTGGGCGTAGCCGCACAGGTTCTCCACGATCCCCTTCGATTGCGGATCCGCGCCATGGCAGAAGTCCGGGACGAACCGGTATTCTCTGAACTCAACGGCCCGTCAGGATTGTCTGAATTTTTCTGTGCGCCTTAGCTATTAACCTCACAGGCAGCCACCGGCCAGCATCACACCAGCTGGACGTTGATGAGTTCGGTCCTTGCGATAGCACGGTCGCGCTCGGACGCCAGCGCCGTTCGGCGCGAGTCTGCCATGTAGGCGTCAAACGCCTCAGCGGAGGGGAACTCGAATAACTGAATTTCCAGTGGGCGACCTTCGGCGCCGTCGCTCCGCGCGCGTTGCAGGACCTTGCCGCCGTGGTCGGCGACAAGGCAGAGGACTGTATCTTCGTAGGCGACCAGCGAGTCCTCGGTCCCGGGATGGGCCCACAACAGGACATAGAACGTCAGACTCACGGAGCTGTCTCCTTACGCTTGGGTGTTTTCGTTGGGAGGGTAGGTGTTCCGAGTTCCACGGGTGCCTGTTCGCGGCTGCGCCGGTCGACTTGGGCGAGCTTGTCTTCAGCGCCGGCGAGGCTGACTTGGAGTCCTTCGACCTCGCCGAGCCAGCCTTCGCGTTCGGCTTCGGCGATGCGAGCGAGCAGGTTGTCGCGGATCTCGAGCAGACGGTGCCGTTGGGTCGGGTCAGGCCAGAGCAGCGGGCATCTGACACAAGCGTGCTCGTGAACACAACTGCTGGCGAAGGCGCGTCCGCAGGTGCCAATGGAGACTTTGCGGCGTTCGAAGTGGCCCAGGAATTCCTGCCATTCCTCATCGGTGGGGGCGCGGTATTCGTCGGTGGGCCGCAGGTCGCGGCGGCGGGCGAGGAATGCCAGATGTGATTGGATGGCCTCGTCGGGATAGACGGCCTTATAGCCCATGGTGACGTTGATGTCGCGGTGCCCGGCGATGACCTGGGCGATGTGAGGCGGCAGCCCGTTGAGGACGGCGTCGGTGATGAAAAGCCTTCGGAAGTCGTGGGGCGTAAATCGCAGCGGTTGCCCTGTTGCTGGCTCGGTGAGTCCTGTGGCGGCGATGGCGTCATCGAGCATGGAGCGGATCGCCGAGGCGCTAATGGCGCGAGGCTCGCAGCCTCTGCGACGCTGAAACAGCAACGGTAGTGGTGGCAGCCAGATGCGTTCGTGGTGGTCATAGGCGGCGACAAGCGGAATCGCGCCGCTGGTGTCGCGGACGCGACAGATGACCGCGCTGAGAACCTCGGCGAGTTCGGGGCTGACCACCAGGAGCCGTTCGGCATCGATTTTCGACGGTGCGATTTGCAGCAACGGCACGAGTTCGCCGGTAGTGGGCAGCCGGTATTGAACCAGGCTGTGGTGTGAGAGCTCGGTGAGCTCTTCGATGCGGATGCCGGTCGCGCGCAACACCTCAATTGCGGCGTAGGCCCAAAAGGCCTGCTCTTCCTGCTTGACTAGATCATGGCGGGCGCCGGTGCCCACGTCTTGGGCCCAGACCTTGACCGCTGCCGCGCGGGGCGAGTCGATGCGCAGTAGGGTCCGGCCGGCCGCGGTGAAGGTCTGCCCGATCGGGGTGCTGCGAGCTGCATCGAGTACCTGGGCGGCGTCGCGGCGCTGCTGGTCGGCGGTGCGGCGCAGTGTCGGCAGCACCGGCAGCCGTTCACGGGTGCGTGCGTCCATGCGGGACTTGCGTTGCCGCTTGTCTTTTCGCCGATTGATCTCTTCACTCCCGACCGGGCAGGGCGCCACCCAGGCGGCCCAGCGGGCGGGGTCTTCGACGGCCCAGTGAGCGAGGTCGAGATAGAAGCCCCGCACCGGGGTGAGGCATTCACGGTAGTTGATCCGCGGCACCTGGGTCTGAGTCGCGCTGCCGTCGGATGCTCGGATGGTCTTGGGAACCGTGCGTAGCCGCTGTTTCCATGCCTCGGCGACCTCGGGCGGCAAGTGCAGGCTGTCGATGCCGGGGTGGTGACGTTCCAGGTCTGCCCAGAACAGGCCGCCGAGGAAATTGGCGAGGCTGTTCAAGCTGGTGTAGTCCAGGGCGGGCTGGCGTTCCTTGAGGTAGTCCACGAGCAGATTGCGGATGGGACGGCAGACCAGCCCGTACCGGTCGATCAACTGCTCAGGTGTGCGTTGCCCGACCGTGCGCAACTCCCGCAGAGTCGCCGGCGCATCGGCGCCGAAGACACCCATCGTGCGCAATACCCGGTAGAACAAATGCGTGGCGCCAGGAGCGGTGCTGAGCGTCACGGCCTCAGCGTCGAGCAGTTCGAGCATGTCGCCGATGGTGATGTCGGCAATGGCGCCGCCCTTGGCCGCCAGGATCAGCGACGCTCGGTAGGTCGTGCGGGTCACCGCGGCTGATGACACGTCCGGGTCGCCCGAACATAGTGCTTGCAGGCGTGTGAACCCGGCGGCATCGCGGCAGCGCGCCATAATGTTGGTCAGGATGCCGCGCCGGAAATGCGCTGCGGCAAGCCAACTCAACGAGGGTCGGATGAGATCGGCGCCGAAGGCGGTGAACAACGCCCGGAAGAACCAGTCATGTGCCCACGACTGGTCATGGCCACGCGCGGTCAGCCATCCCACGGGGATGTGCCGCCAGCGCCGTCCGTCGGCGTCCGCGCCGCTGGCCAGCCACCGGTCCTGCCAGGTACCTCCCGGCTGGTCCAGCAGCCAGTCCAACATCAAGCCGACTGCGACGTCGTAGGCGCCGGGGTGACGGCGGTGACGTTTGGGCGGCGCGAACGGCGGCTGAGTCAACAATGAGTCGATGCTCTGGCGGTCCTGCCGGGTCCGCGGCCATTCTGCACCGGGCGACCGGGCAGACGCGATCATCGCCACTGGCGCATCGACCGGCAGCGCCGCTGCGACAGCGGGCTGCTCGATGCTGGTCACCGTCATCGCGATTCACCGCCGAACAGCACCCGCAGTGTCTCAGGGCGGTAGCCAGGTGCCGGCGGTGCTTGCACTCGCTCGGCGGCCTTTTTCGTCTGCTGGGCATGATGGGCGAGGATTCTGCGGATTACGTCCTGCTTGCGCGGGGTCAGGTAAATCTGCGTGGTGGTCAGCAACGCATGACCCAGCACGAACTGAACATCGGTCAACGGAAGATCAGGGTCCTCGGCCATCCGATACGCCGCGGTATGCCGCAAGGCATGGAGTGTCGCGGTGCTTCCGGCGCCTTGCCCGGCCCGTTCGAACATCCGATGCACCGCATGATAGGTCAACGGCCGCAACGGAGTTCGGGACGTCCACCACAACGGCTGATGCCGACCCTGCGGAACACGGCCCTTCATCTCGACCTGATAAAGCCGCAACCACACGAAGGCATCCGAAGAAGCCGGCAGTTCCTGGATCGCCCGAGACCCCTTGCGAGTCAACGCAATCACGCCCCTGCCCGGGTCGACACCACCCTGAGTAGCCGAGAGCAGCTCCGAGGCCCTTGCCCCGGTGGAGACGTAGAACGCCACCAACGCCCGATCGCGCTGCGACGGCAGCCGCGCAAAGATCTCGTTGAACTCCTCGTCGGGGATGCTGCGAGGAATCCGCGACGGCGTCGACGGCCGATACAAGCCCTTGCGCTCATTACGGTGTGGTTCCATCGGATTGTGATGCGCGTGGGCCCGGCGCCCTCGCCGCGCCCGGTCCAGCGGAAAAGGGTTGACCAGCGGCCCCGTGCCGGCATCCAGATGGAAGTCGTAGAAGGACCGCAACACCGTTTCGCTATGCGCACGCACCGACGCCGAGTAGGACTCCTTGCGCTGCTTCGTCTTCGGAACGACCGTTGGTCGTCGCCAGTGCGGACGAGCTGGCTTGCCGGCCACCAGCATCCAGCGCGAAAAGTCGCGGGCCTCGACCCGAGTCGCCCGCTGCCACGGAACCTCGATCGCCCACAAAAACCGGAACCATCGCAGCAGATCCATCCCGTAAGACCGGATCGTCGCCTCCGATCTCCCCGCGGCCTGCAGATCACGGAAGAACGCCGACACCCCATCCACGACGGCACCGGTCGGGTCGACCAACCGGAACGGCTCCCACGAATCATTGGTCTGCACCAACGAGCCGAGCACCGGCACCGACAGGACCGCGATGTCGCGCTCTTGCTCCCCATCAACAGACACGGGCCCAGACGTTAACCCACAACACCGAAAAAGAGCGCCTACCAGCGGCTAGGCGTGTCGTAGTTCAGTCAACGGGTAATGGGAGGCAAACCGCACGTAATCCGGCGTCGGGACAACGACATTGGCGACCACACCACCTTTGAGGCAGCCCATCCGGTCGGCCAGTACCTTGGCCGGGACCCCGCCGATCGCCTCCAGGGCTTCGGCGACCATCGCCAACGTCGTCGAGGCTTTCTGATCGGCGGCAAACCGCACGAACCGCCACCGCGAATAGGCCAGGACCGCGCAGAACACCAACAACCCTGGCGCGGCTTCGGCCCAGTCCATCACCAGGTAGTCACCCGGTGACCACACTGCCGGCCTGCGTTGATGCTTGTTGGCTTTGCGCCACAACACTTTCTGCTCAGCCACCAACCGGCGGAAGTTTCGTGCCGAACCCTGATACCCCGCGGCGCGGGCCACCGGCAGCAGCCGCTTCGCCGAGATCTTGCCGTTCGAGCTCTTGACCCGGGTGGCGACCAGGTCGGTGAACGCGTCGAGGTTGCGGGGCCGTGGCTCCCGCGGCGGCGGCCCACCAGCCTCGGCCCGCTCGATGACCCGTTTGACCGTTTTATGGGTGGTGCCGCACAGCTCGGCCGCGCCGCGATAGGTGCCGACCTGGTGATACGCCGAAATAATGTTCATACGCTCCCTTGCAGACTTCAATAGAGCTCCCTGGGCGGTGTGGTGACAGTTGGCGCTATCACCGTCACCGCCCAGGCCCTCAGCTCCCGGAAAAGACACGACGAGCCCGCAAAGGAGTGGGGACTTCTACCTGGCCACCAGCGGGGACTTCCTACCGGCCACAGATGGGGACTTTCTCATGGCCACGGGCAGCAGGGTCAACTCTGACCCGAGTGGGCCATCCCACTATCGAAACTTTTGGCCCGCCGCCGTAGCGCGAGCCGATAGGCTGAAGCTCAAGCGCTCCGCGCGCAACTACCTGGGCGTCTGGTTCCATTCCCAGGTGGTGGTGGTAATCAGCAGCTGACGCGACGAACAGCGGTTCAACGTAGGGCTGAACGCCGCTCCCCGCCGAATTACGGGCGAAGCTCTGTCTTTGAATACCTCGCCCGCGGCAGTTCGCGGCATGTCGGGAACGAGATGCACACAGAATGCGGTCAGGGGCGGCGGAAGGTAAATCCCTCCCACGCCTGGCGCCGAACCGCAAGCGGGTCACACTCGACCCGCGATGTCCTGTCGAAGATCATCACCGCATGGTCGGCACTGACGTGGCTGGGCCAACCCGCGCCAGGCACGCCTGTGCGGGCGAAGGCGCACCACCGCGACTGGACATCCTCGGTAATGCGCAGCGCCGTATATTTGTCGCCTGCCGCGCTGAGCAGCCGACCCAACCGCGTTCTGTAGACGTCGAAAACTGCGAGCAATTCGGTAGCATGAGTGGCCCCCAGCCCGGACCATCGCAACGTGCGCGGAGCGTAGTCATAGCGGTACACGTATACCGGAGCGTGTGCGCTGTGCGCGTCGGCGATCTGCCATACGACCGATGCGAACGTGAAGTCGCCTCCCAATTCAATACAAGCAGCGGCTTTCGGATAAGAGGGGTACGCCGCCGTAATCCGCTCACGGTCAGCAGATTCCACAGTCGATAGCAGCAGCTCGATCTTGGGTTCGTTCGTTGGCAGTAGTTTCAGGAAGCGGGTGAACAGCTTGGCTTCTTCCGCATTGTTACCCACGACGAGAGGCACTCGGTGTGCTTTTCCCAAGCGCAACGAATCCATTGGATCCAGCGGCAGGTAGTCGGTTCCATATGTGGGACCGACCGGATATACGCCCGGCGCGTTGCGGCTTTCCTGCATGATCAGATGATCCAAAGTCGCTACGAGGTCGGTCGGCGGCGCGGTCAGCAAGACCGCGGCAGCGTCTCGCCTCCGAGCTCCGAGAATCGCCGCAAACCTTGCGGCGTATTCTTCAGATTGTTCACGGGAACTAGCCAAACCTCCCGCGGGGCTCTCAGAAATGGCTTGAGCGAACAGCCCTTTAGCAGCTGGAACAGCCAACAGCGTCGCCACTGCGTGTGCCCCTGCGCTCTCGCCGAATATCGTCACAGCGTCGGGATTGCCGCCGAAGCTTGCGATGTTGTCACGCACCCAACGGAGCGCCATAACCAGATCACGCAGATAAAGATTGTCGTCGATGCGGAAGGCGTCGGTAGACAGAGACGAGAGGTCAACTGCTCCAAGCGCGCCCAGCCGGTAATTAACTGACACGAACACGCACCCCTTGCGAGCCAACGATGCCCCGTCATATACCGGTGTCGCGGAGCTGCCGAGGAAGTATGCGCCGCCATGGATGAACACCATCACAGGTAACGGCCGCTCGTATCTGGTGTCGGGCGCGACGACGTTCAGCGTCAGGCAGTCTTCGCTCATCGGCTGATATTTGCCGAGGCCAACAAAAGTGTATTTGCGCGGCTGTGGTGCACAGTACCTGAAACGGTGACACGGCAAGACTCCCTCCCACGGCTCGATTGGCCGGGGGGCTCTTAGGCGCAACGCCCCGACGGGCGGCTCGGCGTAGGGGATGGATCGCCACCTGGTCACGCCGTCTCGGGAGAAACCCTCGACCAAGCCGGAAGTTACTGTGGTGCAGACGGTACGAAGGTGCATCGCTCGACTGTAGCTAATGGCCATTCACATCCTGCTTAAGTGGATGGATGTCACGCATATCTTGGTTTTGGTAGCTGTCGGCTGCCCTTAACTATGGCCAGCTTTGGGCTGCGCCACACAGCTCAGAGGTTCTCAGGCCGAATTGGCTATCGTGCGGTCGAGAAATCCGGCGACTGCTGCAGTGAAGGCGTCGTTGTCGTCGCCGGCCACCATGTGACCTGTGCCGGAAACGTCCACCGCTTCGGCGTGCGGGACAACCTGGAGGAATTCATCGACCGACTGCTGCGATGTCACATCCGAGAGGACGCCGCGCACCAGAAGCGTTGGTGCCTGCACGCGACGGGCCCCCTCAACAAGCAGTTCGCTGATCGCGTCGAACTGTTCGGCACCAGTGGCGGGGTCACCTTGCAGGAACTGAAAATTAGAGGTGATGAAAGCCGGATCCCATCGCCAAATCCACCTGCCATCGTCGCGTTGGCGCAACACTTTTCGCAGTCCGTCCAGGCTTTCGGGACGAGCGCGGTGCGGATTGTATTGGGCGATGACGTCGGCCGCGTCGTCGAGCGTGCCGAATCCGTCGGGATGGGCGGCCATAAATGACACGACGCGGCGTGCACCGTGGAACTCCATTCGCGGGGTGATGTCGACAAGAACGACTGCTGACCACAAATCGGCTGGTGCCAGCAGATGGGTTCCCAAAATGGTCATGCCACCCAACGACGCACCAACGACCACCGGCGGGCGGTCGTCACTCGCATGTTCGCGCACAGCCAGCAGATCGGATGTGAGTCCTGCGAGTTCGTATCGCCCAGTCGGGTCCCACCCGCTATCGCCGTGGCCTCGGGCATCGTAGGCGACGACGGTGTAACCGCGCGCATGCAACCGGCGCGCCGTGGTGGTCCAAGCGTGGCGATTTTGACCACCACCATGCAGGAGAAGTACGACGGCGCGGGCGGTGTCGTGCCGGTAGAAATCCGCCGTGAGGGTGACGCCGTCTTCGGTGCGGATTCGCTCGCAGGTAACAGTCATTTGATTAGGCCGCGATAGCCAATTCGGACGGCACTCGTGCTCAGTCTCGCCATCAACCGGAATACCCCCTCGGGCTAACCACCGTCACGGTTCCCTGCGCCGCGCATACCGCGCGCCCCGCGTTGGAGACATCGATTCTGGCGACACCGCTACGCTTGCCCAGCGCGATGATCTCGGTGACCGCAACGCACACTCCGCTCGACACGGGCTGCAGCAGATTTAGCTTGAATTCCGTTGTGGCCACCCATGATCCCGCTGGGATAACCGGATAGAACACCACGCCCAGACAGTGGTCTACCATCGCCGACAAGCATCCGCCGTGCAGGTTGCCGAACGGCGTCATCAGGTCGTCCCGAGCATCCATCTCCACAACCAGACGTCCCGCGGCGAATTCGGTGTGCCGAAATCCCAAGTAGCTGGACAGCCCACCCGCGGTTGCCGCCGCATTCTGCAACTCGTCGGCAATCTCTTGGCTGAACTGCTCGAACTTCATGTCTAGAGCCCCTCGTCGTTCACCGATACTGCTGCCACTAACGAGACATTACTCCGTACTTGTTGCATCAGCGCAAGACCGGGTGGTGGTGAGCAGAGGAGGAAGCAGGAATCTTCGTAGAAAAGCATCGAGGCCCTCCGGGCTGCGCTGCCTTGGGCCTTCGACCGTGAGTAGGCTGAGGATAGCCCGCAGTATCCACTCGGATGCATCGTCGACCGACACCCCACGCTCAAGTTGATCCCAGTGCGCGGCGAAGACAGGGCGAAGGAACTCGGCGACGAGTTCGAACAAAGCCACCGACGTACCCTTGGCCAGCCCTACGCCGGCGAGTTCGTCGTCACTGCCGAATAGCAATCCGATTATGGGTTCACGGTGGGCCGCACGGAGTGTAACCTCGACGAAATCCAGTATCGCCGAGCCTAAATCGGCATGCGCTGCGATCCGCGCACTAATGCGGCGGAGGTAGCGTTCGGCTGACCGCAAGATAACACCGGAAATGACGGATTCACGACTCGGAAAGTAGCGATACACCGTGGCGCGGGACACCCCGGCCTGCCTGGCGATGTCCTCCATCGTGGTGCCCGGTAGCCCCTTGTTCTCGAGGGACGTTGCGGCGGCATCGAGCAGATGGTCTCGGGCGATGTCGCGGCTCGCGGCGGTCGCCGTGCCCCATCGCAACGATTTTTTCGTCACCATTCAAGTATGCCGTCCCGTGCCGTTCGTGGGCTGACGATCGAAGCAGTTGTCGTATAGCACCTTATGTGACAATATCGCAGATATGTCGCAAAGGCGTCGACGATGACCGCGGCCTGACCGTTGCCGATTCCACGCCGCACTCCGGTCGTCGTCGCAGTTGGTGAGATCACGCACCGCGACGACGGTGTCGTTGACCCCATCGATTTGGCTTCCGAGGCCGTGCGTCGAGCATTGCAGGACTCGGGCGCTGCTATCGGGCATCGAATCGATATGGTGGCGACGCCCGGAATCTTGATGATTCCGCGTGACAATCCTGCGACGAGGATTGCCGAAGCGGCTGGGCTGGCGCCAATACGGCGCATCAGTTGTCCGGTTGGCGGTAATACGCCTCAGTACCTCGTTGAGGTGCTCGGCGCCCGCATCGCGCGCGGTGTCAGCGACGCGGTGTTAGTCGTCGGAGCGGAGAGCGGCGCGTCAGCTCGTAGGGTTGGATCGGGTCAGGTGCGACGAGACCCGAAACCCGTTGAGGGCCGGGATGAGTCACTTGGCGATACTCGCCCCGGTCTGAGCGCGGCCGAGATGTGTGCTGGACTGCGTTGGCCGCACCAGGTGTACCCGGTCTTCGAATCGGCGATTGCGGCTCGATCGGGCCGGACCTTCGATGAGCAGCGTCGCTGGCTGGGAAACCTGATGGCCCCCTTCACGCTCGAAGCATCGAGGCATCCCGGCCAGGCATGGTTTCCGCGCGCGCGCACTGCCAGTGAGCTCAGCTCGGTCTCGCCAACTAACCGGATGGTGTGCGAGCCATATCCCAAGATGCTCAACAGCATTATCACCGTCGATATGGCAGCCGCCTTCGTCATGATGGCTGCCGAAGTCGCCGACGAAATCGGTGTTCCTCGTGACCGATGGGTTTTCCCATGGTGCGCGGCCACTTGCAACGACGTGTACTTTCCGGTTCAGCGGCCCGATCTCAGTCGGTCCGCGGGAATTCGCGCTGTCGGACGGGCGCTCCTAGCTGCCTGCGACCTTTCCGCCGATGACATCGGATGGTTCGATTTGTACTCCTGCTTCCCTTCCGCGGTCGAAGTTGCGATCGAGGCGCTCGATCTCGATCCAGCGGATCCACGCGGGTTCACGGTGACCGGTGGATTGCCCTACCACGGAGGACCGGGTAACAACTATGTCAGCCACTCGATTGTGGAGATGGTTCGACGCTGCCGAAGCGAACCGGACGCCCTAGGACTGGTTTCCGGATTAGGTTGGTACATCACGAAGCACTCGTTGGGCCTATGGTCGGCGACGCCGCCGCCGACTGGGTGGCAGACACCGGACATGGCGGAAGCGCAGGCCGCGATTGATGCGACTGCGGTTCCAGTCGCTTCTGCCGCCGACACATCCGGTAGGGCAACGATCGACGGCTACACGGTGGTACACGACCGCGACGTTGGCCCTTCGTGGGTGCCTGTTCTCGCGCGTCTACCCGACGGCCGGCGCGTCGCGGCTCGCAACGACGATGCGAAGGTGGCGAAGGAAATGTCAAAAGAGATGATGGTCGGACGTCAGGTAACTGTGCGGCCCGCTGATCAGCGCGTCGAATTCGAACTGCCATGAAGGCCGATGCGCTCGTGCTGACCAAGCCGCGCGCCCTCGAGCGGCGCACTCTTGCGGTACCGCCCGTCGACGGCCACTCCGGAGTCCTTCGGATCGAGGCGTGCGGGCTCTGCGGAACCGATCACGAGCAGTACAGCGGTCACCTACCAGCGGGCTTCGCCTTCGTCCCGGGACATGAAATCGTCGGTGTCGTTGAGGCAGTCGGTGACGCCGCAAGCGCGCGTTGGGGTGTGTCGGCAGGTGATCGGGTTGCGGTCGAGGTTTTTCGATCGTGCCGGGAGTGCGACGCGTGCCGCCGAGGTGAGTATCGCAGGTGCTCGCGCAACGGACTGGCCACGATGTTCGGCTTCGTCGACGTAAACATCGATCCCGGCCTGTGGGGAGGGTACGCAACGCACCTGCATCTGCCCTTCGATTCCATGCTGTTGTCGATTCCAGACAGACTCGACCCGATTGTCGCTACGTTGTTCAACCCGCTGGGCGCGGGAATCAAATGGGCTGCCACGCTGCCGGAGACCGCGTCAGGCGACGTCGTCGCAGTCCTGGGGCCAGGCATCCGCGGCATCTGCTCGGCCGTAGCAGCGAAGGAATCCGGAGCGGCATTCGTCGCTATGACCGGACTCGGACCACGCGATCGACCACGGTTAGCCGCAGCGTCCAAGTTCGGCGTGGACCTGACCATTGACGTGACCCGTGAAGACCCGGTCAAGGCCCTGCAACGAGCGACCGGTCAACTCGCAGACGTCGTCGTCGACGTCACCGCCAAAGCGCCAGGTGCATTCGCTGACGCCGTCGCACTTGCTCGACCAGGCGGACGCGTGGTGATCGCCGGCACCCGCGGCGGCGGCGGAGCACCAGGCTTCGAGCCAGACCTCCTCGTTTTCAAAGAACTACGCGTCCTCGGCTCGCTGGGGGTCGATTACCCCGCCTATCAGAGCGCGATCGAATTGCTCGTCTCTGGGCGTTGGCCCTTCGATGAACTATCCCGGGACGTCGCCGGTTTCGCGGGCCTACCACGATTACTCGACGTCTTAGCCGATGGCGAGCCGGGCACGATTCCGGCCTTGCACAACGTCTTCGTACCGATGGCCTGACGTGCCAGCAGTGCCCAACTGAAAGGACTCTCAATGACGATGTCAAGCCGCCGACTGAGTGATCGGGGGTGAGTCGGGTTGCCAGGTGCGGTTGTCGCGGATGAGTGCGTAGAGGACGTTGGTGCGGCGTCGGGCCAGGCAGATGGTGGCTGGGATGGGTCGTTTGCCTTGGTTTCGTTTGCGTTGGTAGTAGGCGCGGGAGGCCGGGTCGCAGCGGATGGCGGTCAGTGCGGACATGTACATCACCCGGCGCAGCCGGCGGCTGTAGCGCTTGGGGGTGTGCAGTCGTCCGGTGCGTTTTCCCGAATCTCGAGATACCGGTGCGAGCCCGGCCCAGGCGGCGAGCTGGTCGGCCGAGCCGATCAGTTCGGGATCGCCGACGGCGGCCAGGAATTCAGCACCGAGCCGAAATCCCATGCCTGGGATGCTGGTGATCACTTCGGCCAGTGGATGGCGGCGAAATCGGTCCTCGATGTCGGCATCGGTGGTCTTGATGCGGTCATCGAGGGCAATCACCCCCTGCGCCAGATCAGCGATCAGTCCGGCGGCCACTTGTTCGCCGGGCAGTCGGACCGTTTGAGTTTTGGCGGCCGCCACCGCAGCCGCCGCAATGGCCGCGGCATTACGCACTCCGGCGTCGGCCAGGATCCGGGTCAGCCGCGAAATACCGGTCTGGCGGATGGCTTTGGGGCGCTGGTAGCGCGCCAGCAGCACTACCCAGCCCCGGTCAGCGCTGAGCTGGGCGGCCCGCTCCAGCGCCGGACACACCGCAACGAGTTGTTGGCGCAGTCGGTTGATCGTGCGGGTGCGGTCAGCGACCAGGTCGGCGCGATGAGCGGTGAGCAGCCGCAGTTCGGTGATCAGATCGTCGTCGGGATGCAGCAGTGGCAAGTCATCGCCGCGCATCCGCGACTGATCAGCGATCACCCGGGCGTCTTTGGCGTCGGTCTTGGCTTCACCACCTCGATAGACCGCCGAGGCTTGCCAGACCGCACGGCCCGCCAGGTAGCGCACCGACTTGCCGGCATCAGCCAACACGGTCAACAACAGGGCGGCATACACCGTGGTCAGGTCCACCGTCCAGGCAACCTGATCAGCCAACGAGTCAATCTCGCCGATCAGCGCACGGATCGGTTGCTCCTCGTTGCCGAGTCTGCGCGACAACACCACCGTGCCGCTGTTGTCGACCACGCACACCCAGTGATGTTCCTTGCCGACATCAACCCCAGCCCACAACTGGCCCGCTGCCATCGATCTCCTATCCGCTTGTCTGCCAACACGATCCCCACGGACAACCCCGCCAGCATTTCCTTAAACAAGCGATCACGTCGCAGATCTCAATCAGCGGCCCGAGGAAGTCCAGGAAGGCCGGGCGGCCAGTCCTTTCAAGCCGCACCACCAGGCCGGCAACCGACATGCCGCCTCACCCGACCCACCCGGGTCACAGCACAACGTAACAACACGAAGTAACTGCACCTACGAACTTAAGGACCGACTGTGGGCAGTGGAAACCGCGTCGAAATGCTCGGCCTGACAGACGCGCGCCGGCGCGCTGCTCAATGTGGCATCCCCGAAGCCATAGCGGAGTTGTCGATATTCCGAATCGCGCTTCACCAGCCTAGTGTGGCAATGGCCTTGAACGGACTGCTGGAGGCGTTGCTGTGGACCGGGGACCTCGACGCGCGGCTGCGAGAGCTGATCATCATGCGAATCGGCTGGGTCACCGGCTCGGTCTATGAATGGACGCAACATTGGCGACTCGCACGAATGCTCGACGTGTCCGAGCGTGACCTGCTCGCGGTGCGAGATTGGCAGAATGCTAACCACTTTGGCGATGCCGAACGTGCTGTACTTGCGGCGACCGATGAGACACTGCGTGACGGCACCATCTCGGATGGCACGTGGGCTGTGTGCCGAGATGCGTTGCAAGCAGACCCGGGGCTCCTTGTAGAACTTGTCGCGGCGATTGGCAACTGGCGACTCTTTTCTGCGCTCCTGCGATCTCTGGATGTGCCGCTCGAAGACGGCGTCGACGAATGGCCCCCTGACGGTGTTCGACCATCGTGACGCAGCGTGTCCAAAATGCCTGCGGTACCGTGCTAACGGTATCGCGCCGAAGCGGACCGTACTGGCGCTTGGATCGCCCGGCGCGGCTCGCCGTGACCATGAGCTGCACTTTGCCAGGTCGGCATACGCCAAGTTGCTGCGTTCGGCACCTTAATGCGGGATTTCTCGTCGTTTAAGGCCGCAATGGCCGAAGTTATCGAACACGTCCAACCGGAAACGAGGCCGCAACCTTGGATGCTCCAAATTCAACTGAACCGCAACGCCTGCCGTCACACACGCCTACCTGTATGGGTTGCGGGACCCGAGAATTCCAGTGGCCTGCAGCTAGAGGTCTATCGTCTGGACGATGAGGTATATGCCGATGTGGCATTCGATGAGCGTCATATCGGTGCGCCCGGCTTGGCGCACGGCGGGGCTATCGCGGCGGCGTGCGACGACCTTTTGGGCTTCACCCTGTGGATCGCCGGCACGCCTGCGGTCACGCGCAATCTCGCGATCGAGTATCTAGCGCCGGTTCCGCTACACCAGCCCCACCGCATTAGCGCACGTATCAGCGTGCGGCAAGGACGTGCCTTACACTGGCGAGGGGGTCGGTGAAGATGGCGTCATTCGTTTCACCGCAACAGCGGTTTTCATCACGGTAGAACCCGAACACTTCGCCGCCCACGGCGACATCGCCGGTTTCGGAGAGCTTCTTGACCAGCTCGTCCGCTTCGCTGGACCCAACACCGCTCATGACTCAGATGAAGGTGCGTAATCGTCGGTATTTTAGTCAAAATGCAAGAGTTTCAAGCGTCCTCACGTTTACGTTGCGGCCACCAGCTGGTCTCACGGAGCAATGTGGCGATCGCGGGAACCGTGAGAGTGCGGACAACAAAGGTGTCGAGTAGTAGGCCACAGCCGATGATGAGCCCGGCTTGGATCATGATCGCGACCGAACCGACCATAAGGCCGAACATGCTGGCCGCGTAGATGAGCCCGGCGGAAGTGATGACTGAGCCGGTGTTTGCGACCGTGCGCAGTACGCCGACGCGGATGTTGTGAGCGGATTCCTCGCGTAACCGCGAGATCAGCAGCATGTTGTAGTCGGCGCCCACCGCGATCAAGATGATGAACGCCAAAAGCGGTACCAGCCAAGCGATTTTCTTACCGAGGCCGTATTGGAAAACGAGCGTCCCGATGCCCAGTGCGGCTGCGTAGTTGAGCACGACCGTACCGAGCAGGTAGAGCGGGGCCACCAAGGCGCGCAGGAGAACGACGAGGATCAGTCCGACGATGACGAGCGTGGCAATGGCCAGCAGATGGAAGTCGGCCGACAGAAGGCGCTGGATATCGGAGTTGACGGCGGGGAATCCGGCCATCGATATTTTGGCGTTGGCCAAGGAGGTGTTGGGCGTGCAGCATCGGCAACTTGGGTGATCTTCTGAGCGAGATCCATCGCTTCGCTGCTGTAGGGGTTGTAGCTGGATTCGATGGCGAAGCGTGCGGTCTTGCCGTCAGCGGACAGGAAGTGCTTTGCCACATCGGAGAACTGGCGATTCTCGAAGGCGTTAGCCGGGAGGCAAAAGCCGCTGGAGTTGTCCGAACCGGCGCTGGACCGCGCGGAATTCTGTAGTTGGGTGGCGATCTGACTCATGCCGGACAACATTTCGATGTTGCTGTCGGCAAGGGTATGCACACCGGTGGCTAGGGCTTGTGCGCCCGATGCGAGCTGGCTGATGCCGTTTTGGAGGCGGCGGATGTTGCCGGCCATGTCGGCGGGGTCGCCGAGCGCTCCGAACGCCTTGTTCAGCGAGGTGACCGTGTTCTGCAGGTCTGCCATGGTGCCCCCCGCAGTATCGCCGCCCGGCTGGTACATGTCGCCGAGGTTGGCGAGCTGGCTGAAAAAGCCGCCATCGCGCAAGGTCACCAGAATCCGTACCTGGTCGCGGATCTGGGTGCACTCGGGTGTGGAGGCAAACCAGGGGGAGGTGTTGAGCGCACCGACCAGCGGGTCGATCGTGGCGATCGCATTCTGAGCTTGTTGAGCTTCTTGACGTAGCCCAGGTCCGGCTCGGATAGCTTGGTCGATGGTCGGTGTGGTAGTCGAAAGTTGCTGCAGCAGAGGGCGAAAGCGCTGAAATTGCGAGCCGCTGGACTGGGCTTGGTTAAGGATACCGGTCAGCGGAGTCAACGCTGTGCGAAGGGTGGTGTCAAGTTGCGCCAGGCCGCTGGCGAGTTGGTCGGCACCGCCGGTGAGTTTGGTGAGATCGGTCTTGTGGGCGTCTCCTTTGGCGACGGCATCGGCCATCTTGTTGCCGATCTGGACGTTTTGCCAAGAGAGCTGTGCCTGATCGAGTCGTGCCCCGGTGGGCCGGGTGACGCCGGATACTTTGGTGACGCCCGGCAATTGCGACACGCGAGACGCCATCTCATCCAGGTCGGCCAGGCCTTTACCGGTGTGCATATCGGTCCGTGATTCCACGACCATGAACTGGGTGATGACGATATCTTTGCGAAAGTGCCTGTCCAGCAGGTGATAACCTTCGTTGCTGGCGGTTGTGTCCGGCTCTCCTTGGCGGTCGTCGTAGCTCATGCGCATGGTCAGCGCGACAGCCGCTAGCCCTAATACAAGGGCCAGGCTGGCGGCCAGCAGTGGGGTGGGTCGGCGGACTACGGCCACGGCGATCCAGTTCCAGTAGCGGCGTGTGCGGTCGGCTTTGGGTTCGCCAATGCCGCCGTTTGGCGGCCAGCGCCAATACCGGAGGGAACAATGTCACGGTGGCCGCGACTCCGACGAAGACGGCTATCGCGCACGCTGGGCCCAGCGCGCCAAAAACGCTCAGCTTTGCAAAGAACCATGGCCAGAAATGCAAACGCCACAGTCGCGGCGGAGGCCAGGATCACCCGGCCGATGGTGGCGGTTGCGTTGATCACCGCGAGGTCAGCCGAGACGTCCTGGCGGCGCTGCTCGTGATACCGGCTGATCAAAAATGCCGAATAATCGGTGCCGGCGCCCAACAGAATCGCCGTCATGAACGCGATGGTGAATCGCGACACCGGCATTCCCGCTTCGCCCAGCGCCGAGAGCACTCCGCGCCCTACCGCAAGGCTGACCCCGATAACCAACAGAGGCAGCAACGCGGTAAACAGTGACCTGTAGATGACCAGCAAGATCAGCGCTATCAGCCCGGCGGTCACGACGGAGATGACAATCAAATCCTGCTCAGCCGAATCGATTTGATCGCTGAACGTCGCGGGAGGGCCGGTTACGCGGACCGTCGTGGATGTGCCGCTAAAGGACTGGGCGGCGATAGCGGTGATGGCTTAGTAGTGCGGTGAGGCCGCCGGGAACCGGTCGGTGGTCGCCGACTGCGGGTCATCTTGCCGGGGCAGCAGGTAG
>NZ_LQPH01000024.1 GCF_002102255.1 Mycobacterium nebraskense | reverse complement strand
GTCATTCCTCCCCCGCCGCCACCGCCGCCCCCGCCGCCCGAGGGAGGCGGTGCCACCGCCATCTCCAACGGACCGCCGGATCCGCAGACCGAGGATGAACCCGCGGTGCCCCCGCTTCCGCCGGGAGCGCCCGATGGGGTGGTGGGGGTGGCCCCGCACGCGACGATCATCTCAATTCGCCAGTCTTCCAGGGCTTTTGAGCCGGTCAATCCCCCGCCGGGAGACCCCAACTCCGATGAGAAGGTCAAAGCCGGCACGCTCAACACGGTGGCGCGCGCGGTGGTCCACGCGGCCAACATGGGTGCGAAGGTGATCAACATTTCGGTCACCGCATGCCTGCCGGCGGCGGCCCCCGCCGACCAGCGGGCGCTCGGCGCGGCGCTGTGGTACGCCGCCACCGTCAAGGACGCGGTGCTGGTGGCCGCGGCCGGGAACGACGGGGAAGCCGGTTGCAACAACAACCCGATGTACGACCCGCTGGAACCGTCGGATCCCCGGGACTGGCATCAGGTCAAGGTTGTCTCGTCGCCGTCATGGTTTTCCGACTACGTCTTATCGGTCGGTGCCGTCGATGCCACCGGCGCCGCGCTCGACAAGAGCATGTCGGGCCCCTGGGTGGGTGTCGCGGCGCCGGGCACCCACATCATGGGTCTCTCGCCTCAGGGGGGCGGGCCGGTCAACGCGTACCCGCCGTCCAGGCCCGGCGAGAAGAACATGCCGTTCTGGGGCACCAGCTTCTCGGCCGCCTACGTCAGCGGCGTCGCGGCCCTGGTCCGCGCGAAATTCCCCGACCTGAGCGCGCATCAGGTGATCAACAGGATCGTGCAGTCGGCGCACAATCCGCCCGCGGGAGTGGACAACAAGGTCGGCTACGGGCTGGTCGATCCCGTTGCGGCACTGACGTTCAACATCCCGCCGGGTGACCGGTTGCCCCCGGGCGCGCAGAGCCGGGTCATCAGGCCCGCCCCGCCGCCCCCGCCGCCGGACCACCGGGCGCGCAACATCGCCATCGGCTTCGTCGGGGCGGTGGCCGCCGGTGTGCTCGTGGCCGCGATCGCGGCGCGGCTCAGGAGGGCGCGGTGAGGTCCAAGCTGACCGGGTTCAGCCCGGGTAGCAATCGGCGGGTCCTCGGGGTGTGGGTGGTGTTCTTGCTCGCGGTGGCGAGTTGGGCCGTCGGCGGATACATCGGTGCGGCGGTCGCCGTGGCGATCGGCATTGCGGTGGTGTTCGTCCGCTGGTGGGGTCAGCCGGCGTGGTCATGGCTGGTGCTGTGGCGACGCGGGCGGCGCCCGATCAGCTGGGACGCGCCAATCACCGTGGCCAACAACCGATCCGGCGGTGGGGTCCGGGTGCAGGACGGTGTCGCGGTGGTGGCGGTGCAGCTGCTCGGCAGGGCGCACCAAGCCACCACGGTGACCGGTTCGGTGACCGTCGAGACCGACAACGTCATCGACGTAGTCGAATTGGTGCCGATGATGCAGCAGGCATTGGGGTTGCAGCTCGACTCGATCAGTGTCGTCTCACTCGGCTCTCGGCACGGCAATATCGGGGACTACCCGCGGGTGTATGACTCGGAGATCGGCACCCCGCCGTATGCGGGTCGACGCGAAACCTGGTTGATCATGCGACTGTCGATCATCGACAACACGCAAGCGCTCCGCTGGCGCACAACCGTTGGCGCCGCGGCGATTTCGGTGGCGCAGCGCATCGCGGGGTTGCTGCGTTGCCAGGGGCTGCGGGCGAAGGTGGCCACGGCCACCGACCTGGCCGAGCTCGATCGGCGGTTGGGGTGTGACGCCACGGAGGGCGACACGCAGAGGTGGAAGGCCATCCGCGGCGAGGCCGGCTGGATGACAACATACGCGTATCCGGCCGAGGCGATAACGTCCCGCGTCCTGTCCCAGGCATGGACGCTGCGCGCCGACGAGGTCATCCAGAACGTGACCGTGTATCCGGACGCGACGTGCACCGCGACCATCACCGTGCGCACACCGACGCCGGCTCCGACACCGCCCAGCGTGATCTTGCTCCGGCTCAACGGGGAGCAGGCCGCGGCCGCGGCGGCAAACATGTGCGGCCCACGCCCTTACCTGCGGGCACTGCGGCCCAGCCCGCTGCCCGAGCAGTTGCGCACTGAGATCGGCCCTTCGGGCGTGCTGATCGGCAAACTGAGCAACGGGGACCGGCTATTGATTCCCGTCACCGATGCCGGCGAGCTGTCGCGGGTTTTCGTGGCCGCCGACGACCCGATCGCCAAGCGGATCGTGATCCGCACCGCCGGCGCGGGCGAGCGGGTCTGCGTGCATACCCGCGACACGACGCGCTGGGCCACCGTGCGGATGCCGGAGATCAGCATTGTCAGCACGGCCCGGCCCGCGCCGCGCAGCACCGTCAGCGTCGTGGAGCACGTCGCTCCGATCTCACCCACCCCGCGGCCCGCGACCGTGATCACCATCGCCCCGGCGGGCACGAGGCTGCCCGAGGGGCACCGGCACAATTTCGAGGTCATCATCGAGCAGGTTGGCCCCGCGACGGTGCGGGTCAGCGCGGCGGGGAAGGACTGGCTTGTGGAGATGGACATGTTCCGCGCCGAGAACCGCTACGTGAGTCTCGAGCCGGTCACCATGTCCGTCACATAGAACGTCAGGAGTTTGAGGCATAGTTTGATGAGCGCACACCATGGGTGATTTACAAACTGCCCGTAGGCATTTCGACCGCGCCATGGCAATCAAGAGCAGGCAGGGCCGGGCGGCGGCCCTGCCCGAATTCGTCGCGGCGACCGACGCTGACTCGTCGATGGCCGACGCCTGGCTGGGTCGCATCGCCTGCGGCGACAACGACCTGGCGTCGCTGAAGAAGCTCTACGCCACCAGCGAATGGCTGCACCGTGAGACCACCCGCATCGGGCAGACGCTCGCCGCGGAGATCCAGCTGGGTCCCTATATCGGGATCACGGTGACCGACGCATCCCAAGTGGGGCTGGCGTTGTCGTCGGCGCTGACCATAGCCGGGGAATACGCCGAGGCCGACAGGCTGCTCGCCAATCGCGACCTGCTGGATTCGTGGGCCAACTATCAGTGGCATCAGCTGGCCCGGGCGTTCTTGATGTACACCACGCAGCGCTGGCCGGACGTGTTGCTGGCCGCCGCCGAGGAACTGCCGCCGCAGGCCATCATCATGTCGGCTGTGACGGCGTCGATTTGCGCGCTGGCGGCCCACGCCGCCGCGCATCTCGGGCAGGGCCGGGTCGCGCTGGACTGGCTCGACCGCGTCGACGTGATCGGGCAAACCAACGCATCGGGCCGCTTCGACGCCGACGTGCTGACCGCTTCGATCGGGCCGGCCGACATCCCGCTGCTGGTCGCCGACTTGGCGTATGTGCGCGGGATGGTGCACCGCCAGCTGCGTGAGGAGGACAAGGCCCAAATCTGGTTGTCGAAGGCCACCATCAACGGCGTCCTGACCGAGGCCGCCAAGGAGGCTTTGGCAGACCCGAACCTGCACTTGGTCGTGACCGACGAGGAGACGATCGCCAGCCGCACTGATCGTTGGGACGTGTCGACGGCCAAGAGCCGCGACGAGCTCGACGACGACGCCACCGCGGAGCGGCGCGCCGAGCTGCTCGCCGAGGGCCGGGCGCTGCTGGCCAAGCAGGTCGGGCTGGCGGCGGTGAAGCAGGCCGTGTCGGCGCTCGAAGACCAGCTCGAAGTGCGGATGATGCGCCTCGAACACGGTCTTCCGGTGGAGGGACAGACCAACCACATGCTGCTGGTGGGTCCGCCCGGCACCGGTAAGACGACCACCGCCGAAGCGCTGGGCAAGATCTATGCCGGGATGGGGATCGTGCGCAATCCCGAAATCCGTGAGGTTCGCCGCTCGGACTTCTGCGGGCACTACATCGGGGAGTCGGGGCCCAAGACCAACGAGCTGATCGAAAAGTCGCTTGGCCAAATCATTTTCATGGACGAGTTTTACACCCTGATCGAGCGGCACCAGGACGGCACACCCGACATGATCGGCATGGAGGCCGTCAACCAGCTCCTGGTCGCGCTGGAAGCGCACCGCTTCGACTTCTGCTTCATCGGCGCGGGCTACGAGGACCAGGTGGACGAATTCCTCACCGTGAACCCGGGTTTGGCCGGCCGGTTCAACCGCAAGCTGCGGTTCGAGTCCTATTCACCGGCCGAGATCGTCGAGATCGGGCACCGCTACGCGGCACCGCGCGCCAGCAAGCTCGACGACGCGGCGCGAGAGGCATTCCTCGATGCGGCCACCACCATCCGCAATTACACGACGCCCGGCGGACGGCACGGCATCGACGCCATGCAGAACGGCCGGTTCGCCCGCAACGTCATCGAACGTGCGGAGGGGTTCCGGGACACCCGCGTGGTCGCGCAAAAACGTGCGGGCCGGGCGGTGACGGTCGAGGACCTGCAGATCATCACCGCCCCCGACATCGAGGCCGCCGTGCGCAGCGTATGTTCGGACAACCGTGACATGGCGGCCATCGTCTGGTAATCGCTGCAGGCCGCAAAAAGCGTCCAGGACGCGGCCCGCAAAGCTTAGGATGCTCGCAGGCCCGCGGCGGGTCAGCGCAGCCGCCGCGGCTGAGCGAATGGAGTGTCCGTCGGTGCACCGTATCTTCCCGATCACGGTGGCGCTCATGTTCGTATTGCTCACCGCGCCGCCCGCTGCCGCGGTCGCCCCACCGTCGATCGACCCGGGCGCCGTGCCGCCGGATACGACGGGACCCGACCAGCCCCTGGAACAGCGCCGCGTCTGCCGGGCTCCATTGACGTTGCCGGGCACCAACTTTCACGACGCGCCCTGGGCCAACGCCTACCTGGGCGTCGGCCAGGCGCAGAGATTCGCGACCGGCGCCGGCGTGACGGTGGCCGTGATCGACACCGGTGTGGACGGCTCACCCCGGGTCCCGGCCGAGCCGGGCGGCGATTTCGTCGTCCCCGATGGTGACGGGCTCTCCGACTGCGATGCGCACGGGACGCTCACGGCGTCCATCATCGCCGGCCGGCCCTCGCTCACCGACGGGTTCGTCGGCGTCGCGCCCGACGCGCGGCTGATCTCGGTGCGCCAAACGTCGGAGGCCTTCGAGCCGAAGGACAACCAGGCCAACCAGAACGACCCCAACGCCTCACCGGCCGCCGGTTCCGTCCGCAGCCTGGCCCGCGCGGTGGTGCACGCGGCCAACCTGGGCGCCGGCGTGATCAACATCAGCGAAGCAGCCTGCTTCAAGGTGCACAAACCGGTCGACGAGTCCACCTTGGGCGCGGCGCTCAATTATGCGGTCAACGTCAAGGGCGCCGTCATCATCGTCGCAGCCGGCAACACCGGCGGTGACTGCTCGCAGAATCCGCCGCCCGATCCGTCCATGCCCAAAGACCCCCGCGGCTGGGAGCAGGTGCAGACCATCGTCACGCCGGCTTGGTACGCGCCGCTGGTGCTGGCCATCGGGGGCGTCGGCCAGAACGGGGCGCCGAGCCCGTTCTCCATGCACGGGCCCTGGGTGGGTGCGGCGGCGCCCGCGGAGGACATCGTCGCGCTCGGCGACAACGGCGAGCCGGTGGATGCGCTGCCCGGCAAGGACGGTCCCGTCCCCATCGCCGGCACCTCCTTCGCCGCCGCCTACGTCTCCGGCATCGCGGCGCTGCTCCGGCAGAAGTTTCCCGACCTGCCCCCGGCCCAGATCATCAACCGGATCACGGCCACCGCGCGACACCCCGGCGGCGGCGTCGACGACGCGGTGGGCGCGGGCATCGTCGATGCCGTCGCGGCGCTGACCTGGGACCTTCCGGCCGGGGCCGCCAACGCCCCGTCGGTGAATCGAATCCAACCCCCGGTGCCGGCGCCGGCACCCGATCATGGGCCGATCAGGGCCGTGGCGCTGGGGATCATCGGTCTGACGCTGGCGTTGGGGCTGGCCGCGCTGACCGGACGAGCCCTGCGACGGCGGTGACGACGATGAGATCACTACGGCTCCGGTTCAGCAGCATGTATGCGCTGTGGGTGGCGGCGCTGGCCCCGGTCTGCATCCTGCTGTTCCTGAAAACGCGCTACATGTGGGCGGGTCCCACCGTGGTGGCGGTGGCGGTGCTGCTGGCACTGGTCACTTTCCGCGGCCGTCGGTTGTTCGGCTGGGTGGCGGCATTCTTCGCATGGCTGGTGCGGCGCCGCCGCCCCCTGCTTGCGCCGTCGGAGCCCGTCGTGGGCGCCACCGTGCAGCCGGGGGATCACGTGGCGGTGCGCTGGAAAGGCAAAGTTCTGGTCGCCGTCATCGAACTGATTCCGCGCCCGTTCACCCCGACGGTCATCGTCGACGGCAAGGCGCATAGCGACGACGTGGTGGACACCCTGCTGCTGGAGCAGTTGTTGTCGGTGCACTGCCCCGACTTGGAGGCGGATGTCGTGTCGGCGGGCTACCGCGTCGCCAAGGTCGCGGCGGCAGACGTGGTGAGCCTGTACGAGCGAGTGATCGGGTCTGACCCGGCGCCGGCCCACCGGCGGACCTGGATCATCGTCCGCGCCGACCCCCGCCGGGCCCGGAAGTCGGGCGGACGCCGTGACGCCGGCGTCGCCGGCCTGGTCCGTTATCTGGTCGCGTCGACGACGCGGATCGCCGACGAACTTTCCCGGCACGGGGTCGACGCGGTGTGTGGGCGCAGCTTCGACGACTTCGACCGCGCCATAGATATCGGTTTCGAACGTGAGAAGTGGTCAACGATCAAGGGGCGCAACAGCTTCACCACCGCATACACCGTGCCCGGCGGCCCGGACGTGTGGTGGTCGGCGCCCGCCGACCACACCATCACCAGGGTCCGTGTCGCGCCGGGCGCCGCACCCGAGTCCACGGTGCTGCTCACCACACCGGACAAGCCGAAGAAGCGCCGGGGATTTTCCCGGGTGTCCGGTGGCCAGCGCGCCGCGCTGCAGGCGCAGATCCTCGTTTCCGATCGCCACCATCAGCTGCCGATCGGATCGGCGGGCGTGCTGGTCGGCGAGACAGCCAGCCACTACCCGGTCTATCTGCCGTTCGACGATGTCGACGCGAGCGTCAACTTGGGTGACGCCCGGGTATTCACCCAATTCGTCTTACGGGCGGCGGCCGCGGGCGGCACCGTCACGCTAGGCTCGCACTTCCGGGAATTCGCCGAGCTGGTCGGTGCGCACATCGGGTCGGAGGCGAAGGTGGCGTGGCCGAACGCCACGAGCTATCTCGGCCCCCACCCCGGCGTCGAACGGGTGGTGTTGCGGCACAACGTGGTCGGCACCCCCCGGCATCGGCAATTGCCGATCCGGCCGGTCTCCCCGCCCGAGGAAAGCCGCTACGAGCAGGCTCTCCCCAGGGCCGGCAAAACCGCTTCCTGAGCCTGGCGTCTGTTCGCCGCGCGCGATCGGCCACTTCGCCCTAGACTCAAGCCCGGTTGTGGACCGAGGCCGTTGGCGGCCCACGCGACAAGACTCAACCGAGGTTAAGGACCTAACCCGCATGAGCACTCTTCGCATGAGCCCGGATGCGCACCCCCAGGTGGCGCAGGCGCTCGAGCAGTTGCACCAGTTCAGTTCGGCCCTCGAGTCCCAGATGCAGCGGACCCACACCCAATCCTTCACGGCCACAGACGAAGCCGAGACGGTCGAAGTGACGATCAGCGGTCAACGTTGCATCGTCGGCCTGGACATCGAGCACGGCCTGCTGCGCCTCGGCGCCCACACCGTGCAGCAGCGCATCAACGAGGCGCTGCAGAAGGCACAGGCCGGCGCCTCGGCGGCCCTGCAGGCGCAGCAGGCACAGCTGTTCGCCTCGTTGACCGAGCTGGCCGGTTCGCTGCAGCACACCGTCGGCTTGATCTGAGCCAAACCGCGGCCGCGAAGGCGGACCGGTTTCCGTCAGGGCGGGATACGGTCAGGGCGTGCAGCTATTCGTCGTCGGGCCGCCCAGATCCGGGATAACGATCGTCACCCAGTTCCTCAATCACCACGAGGACATCAAGATCTTCGACGAGATCGATCTGATCCAGGTCGGTCGATACGGCGACTCGGTGATCGGCACGCTGCAGGCGTTCCTCCTCGAGCGCGACGTCTACGAGGCCTATCAGCGCCGAGCCCGGGAAACGTCCGACCCCGCGGTCGCCCTCGGTGCGGTGATGAGCAAACTCGCCTGGCCCCGCACCATCTGGGGCGAGAAGAACCCGCGGTATGCGACCCAACTGGACGCCCTGCGGCGGATTTTTCCCAAGGCCGTGGTGGTCTTCGTCCTGCGTGACCCGCGCGAAGTCGTCAATTCCTGCCTGGCACATCGTGATTCACCGCTCCGCGCGCCCACCGATTTCTGGATCAAGGACACGGTGGCCGAAGCTCTGACCCTGGTGGACAGTTGCCTCCAGCCGCTCAGGGCCGGCGGAGCCGACCTCGTCGTCGTGCGCTACGAGGCTTTCGCGGCTCAACCCAAGGCGACGCTCGACGCCGCGCTCGGCCGATGGGGCCTAACATTTTCCGACGGCGCCCTCCCACTCGCCCATCCGGCCCCCGAGACGGTCGGGGAACACCAATTCTTCCGAGACGGCGCACCCCTGCCGTGGAAGGCCGGCAACCTGTCCCCGCTACACCAGGCGCGACCCACCCGGGGCCGGGTTGACGCCGACGATCCGGCCTGGTCTCAGGTGGATGCCCTTGCGCGGGAGTTCGGTTATGACTGAACGCGTCTGACGACCCCGCGGCCCAAACCAAAAGGGCGCCGTCACCGGCCGAAGGGGTCTAAGCTCTGACTCGAATATGGTCGATTTTGGGCAAGATGCCGGTTCTGTCGGGCGGGACCCGGAACGCGTTGAGCGTGGCGTGCTGAACGATTTGTTGCAGGCGGAAAAACCCGCGATATGTTTCGTTTCCAATATCGGAGACGCCGTGCTGACGCTGCCGACACTGCGCGCGTTGGGCGAAATGTTCGCGGCCCCGCTGACCCTGATCTGTCCCAAGGTGGCTTTCGATCTGTGCTTCCGAGAGGTAAGCGACCGCCACGTCGACACCACGGGATTGCCTTTGACGGGACCACGCCCATCGTCGCCGTCATCGCGTCGAGCCCGCGATTACGAAACCCTGGCGGCGGAGATCGGTCCGGTCGATCTGTTCATCGACACCCTGACGTGGAACTCGTTGTCCGGCGTGGTCGTTCGTCCTCTGGTGGACCGCCTGGCTCCCACGACGACCATCGGCTTCCCAACCGACTACGTCTACGACTTCGTGGTCACCAAAGAGGAGTGCCACTACGCAGACCTGATGTTCAAGTTGGCCCGTCTGTTCGATCCCGCGTTGCGCATCGAGTCCTACGCCCGGCCGGTGCCGATTCCGCCACCCGTGCTGGAGGGCGCGCGATCGACGCGTGCCGCCGTGCCCGCGGGAACCAAGGTCCTCGTCGTGCACGCCGACACCGATTGGGCAGAGAAACGGTGGCCCGTCACCAGGTTCATCGATCTGCTGGACCGGTTCTTGGCGGCTCACCGCGATTTTGTGGTCTGGGTCGTCGGTATGGGACACGAGGAACTCAACGTCGGTCGTGAGGGTGACCGGGTCTTCCCGCATCTCGGGCTACCGCTGGACCTGGCCATGGGCTTGGTCGCCAATGCGGACCTTTTCCTGGGGGTCGATTCCTGCATGCTGCATGCCGCCGATTTGGCGCGGGTTCCCGGTGTCGGGCTCTTCGGCCCGACGCGGGCCGCCACATGGGGTTTCAGGTTCGGTCCGCACAGGCATGTCGACAGGCCCACCATGGCTGACATCGCGGTGGACGACGTGTTCGACGCGTTGAATGACCTTGCCGAAGAGCAGGTTTGACCCGACGCAGGCTCGACGATCGCCTTATCGGCGCTTCACCCGAAAACGCGCCGGGCCGCCGAGAGCGAGGCCCGCTCATTTTGGCGCTGCCACGCGGTTCCCGGGCGGTTTAAGCTCTGGCGAAGGATGGTGTCAGGTTGAGCGAATTCACGGTTCTCCAGGACGGGCACTCGGTAAGAGTCCAGCGCGGCCTGCTGGATAATCTGCTGCAGGCAGAACGCCCTACGGTCTATTTCTCCACGCTTATCGGAGATTCCGTGCTGACGCTGCCGACGCTGCGGGCGCTTGGCGAGCTGTTCGATGCCCCACTCACGTTGCTTTGTCCCAAAATCGCCTACGACCTGTGCTTCCGCGAGGTCAATTCCCGTCTGGTCGACATCACGGGATCACCCCCGGTGGGACCCTCGCTGGGGCCACCCTCGAACCGCGGCCTCGATTACGACACCCTGGCTGCGGAAATCGGCCCCGTCGACGTCTTCATCAACGCCGTTCCGTGGGATGTCCCGTCGAACGTTTTCGTTCGCCCTCTTCGGCAGCGCCTGGCGCCCACGACCAGCATCGGTTTCCCAACCGGTGACACCTACGACGTCGTGATCCCCAGGGACGTGCCGCACTCGGCGGACCTGACGTTCAAATTGGCGCGCCTGTTCGATCCGTCCGCTCGGATCGAAAGGTACGCGCGGCCGGTGCCCATCCCACCCGCCGCGCAAGAGCAGGTCCGATCGATCCGTGCCGCGCTGCCCGCGGGTGCCAAGGTGCTCGCCGTGCACGCCGACAGCAGCTGGGTAAAGAAGCGGTGGCCGGTTACCAGGTTTGTCGACTTGCTGGACCGGTTTCTGTCGCGTCATCGCGATTTTGTGGCTTGGGTGGTCGGCATGGGGGATGAGGATCTCAACGTCGGTCGTGAGCGCGACCGCGTCTTTTCGTATCTCGGGGCGCCGCTCGATGTTGCGATGGGGATGGTCAGCGACGCGGACCTTTTCGTGGGGGTCGATTCCTGCATGCTGCACGCCGCCGACCTGGCGCGTGTTCCTGGCGTTGGCCTCTTTAGCCCGACGCAGCCGGCGGTATGGGGATTCAGATTCGCACCCCACCGGCATGTCTACGGAAGCACCATGGCGGATGTCACGGTGGACGAGGTGCTCGATGCGATGGAAGGTCTCGTCGATACTCCGTCGCCTGCCCGAAACGGCATGCCTGCGGGCGCATCTGACGAGTCGCCCGAGAGTGAGCTTCTGTCAGCTGCGCGACAGTTCCACGACAGCGCCGCGTCATGGCACGGCAACGAACCCGAAGCCTTCATCGAGAGCAACAGCGTCGCAACGATCGCGCTCCGTTTGCATGCGATGAACTTCGGCTTGTGGCATCACGAAGACGCCGTTCGGCGTCCCGGCGTCGGCGACCGCGAGGTGGCTCGCATAAAGCGTCGCATCGACGACCTCAACGCCAGGCGAAACGCGGCCATCGAGGAGATCGACGCTACCCTGCTGGACCGTATCGAACCGAACCCGACGGCACCGTTGCACACGGAAACGCCCGGAACGATCGCCGACCGGCTTTCCGTTCTCGCGCTGCGGATCTCGCACACGAAGCAGGTGGCGGATCCCGGTTCGCACCTTTCGGTCCTCGAAGAGCAGTACGACGACCTCTTCCGTGGGCTTGAGCGGTTCCTGACGGGACTGCGGGCCGGCGAAATCCAGTTCAAGTTGTATCGGCAATTCAAGGCGGCCCGGCATCGAAGTTACTGCGACCTGTATGAGACTCGCGACACTTGATGGCTGTGGACCCTCCGGCACGCGTATGCGTCAATACGCCGCCGCTTCCCACCAGTCTTTCCAATTCAGGAAGGGGTCTTGGTGTTCCTCATATTGGAGGTGCAGGGCTAGCGAGGGAATCGGCGTGAAGAGCAGCACCTGCTCCCGCCAGATCTTATTGATGGTAGATGCCTCGAAAATATGATGCGCCTTGCCGTAAGGCGTACTGGAATAAAGCGCGAGCCGCTCAAAAAGCGACCAGTTCCTTCGCAGCGTCTCGATTTCCACCCAGCACGTATTGGTGGTGTGCGTGTTCGTGCGCCAGTGCCTCCGCGTGCCATACACCACCCGGCAATTCTCCTGGCTGAATATCACGCCCCAATAGTTCTTGGGATCGTCATATGGATGCAGCGCGACTTCTCGTCCACCGAACTTCTCTTTGAACAACGCATGCGCCTCGACCATCTCCTGGACGGCCGAAGCGGTGTGCAGGTAGTCGTCCTCGACGAAATAGATGACCTCGCGGCCGTCGTCGCGAGCTCTGGAGAACGATGCCAGGCAGGACGCGTTGTAACCACGATCTTTCAGTTGGACCAATTCCACCGGGTGTCTGCATCTGTCAAGTATTCGGCGCAGCGTCGTGACGACGTCGGGCGACGAGTGGTCGTCGAAGACCCGCAGGATGACGTCGGCTTCGACCTGGTTGATCGCCGTCACCAACGACTGCGTACAGCGCAGCATGATTTCGCTCTTGGGAGAGCCGACGTACCGGTGCGCGCCGTGCACGCTGATGTCGGAGTGGGTCTGTAGATGGATGTCGAGTTTCATGGTCGCGGGTAGCTTAACGTGTTCGGCTACCCATGCCATTCCATACGAGCCGGCCGATTGATGGCGATCCTGAGCGACTCTCGAATTGCGTGTTAGTGTTGCGCGGTGAGTCTGTTCTGGTTCACGAATCCCCCCGATGCTGGGGTTAAGCGACACCACTCCGAATTGGAGTGGAGACGCCATTTCGTGAGGGAACTCGAATTTCGTGAAGTGAACGTTGTACTCGATGTCGGCGCCAACTCGGGACAATACGCAAAGGGTCTTCGGGAAGCTGGCTATGAAGGCCGCATCGTTTCGCTCGAACCGCTGTCGATGCCATTCTCCATTTTGGAAAGATCGGTTGCCCTGGACCCATCGTGGGATTGCCGGCAGTGCGCGCTGGGTGATCGCGATGGGGTGGTGTCGATGAATGTCGCAGGCAACGCGGGGCAGAGCAGTTCGATCCTTCCGATGTTGAAAACCCATCGCGATGTCTTGCCGGCGGCGAACTACGTTGGCACCGAAGAGGTGACGGTCCGTCGACTCGATTCTTTGACGCCGGGCCTCTTAGCGCCGAAGGACGTGGCCTTCCTCAAGCTTGACGTTCAGGGGTTCGAGAAACAGGTGATCGGCGGTGGTGCGGCGACGGTGAACGACCGCTGCGGCGGCATGCAGCTCGAGCTCTCGTTCGAGCCCCTGTACGACGGCGGCATGCTCGCCGACGAGGCCTTGGATCTGGTGCGTTCCTTGGGCTTCACGTTGACCGGGTTCGCGCCGTTCTTCTTCGATGTCCGAACTGGTCGCCTGTTGCAGGCCGACGGGGTCTTCTTCCGGGGGCCGGCGTCTGACGCTCGGCCGCCGCGGATCACCCGGGCCCCGACGGCCATCGAGAAGGACTAGGACGCAACGCCTTCGGGTGCGCAACGCTGCACCTTCGTGCGTACGAGACCCTGGAACACAACGCACTTTCGAGCCGAATGCGCCGAAAATGGGTACGGCAAATTGCTGCGCGTGGGCCCTGTTTGGTGACTTAGGATAGCTCCGACGGCGGTTGGCGTGCCCCTACACCGCCCGCATGACTCGGCGACACGAAAGGGGTGGTCGGTGATTGCACCGCATCCTGCTGTCGATGGCGCCTCTTCAGCGGGCAGTGTCAGCATCAACGCGACCGCGGCCCACGGGTGTCTAACGAGTGACGTGGCGGCAGACCTCATCGACGCTCCGTGGCCTCGGCGGTTTCCGATCCGGCCGACGATGATGACTTCAGCCTAAGGAGAACGAGCCGATATGCCGGAGACCCTAAAGGTCGAATACGAGGAACTCATGGCACGGGCCAATGAGATCGAGGCGGCACTTCCGCCCATCCCGGCCACCAACCCGGCTGGGCCGTGTGCCCTCTCTTTCGTCACTGATGCTGCCACCCAACTTGCGCTTTCCGCTGACTCGATGCGGCTTTACCTGAGGGCCTGCGAGCGGGAGTGGAAAGCTCTCGCGAAATCGCTCCGGAATGCGGCCAAAGCTTATGAAGAGGTTGACGAGGAAAGTGCCGAGGCTATCAGTGCCGTAAACGGCGGTTCCTCCGCGTCGGGGGTCACGCCCGGCTCCGGAAACGGAAACGACCAGATGGCGGTCAATGGCGACCCGTACGAGGACTTCGGCGGCTACCTGCCGCCGCCTCCGCCGCCCCTGCCGTCGTTGGAGTACCCCTACTACGAGGTCAGGGAGGCGGCGACGGCCATCGAGTCCGGTGACCAGGGCACCGCGTTCAAAGCATTCGCGAAGGAATGGGACGCGTTCCAGCGGGAATTTCAGAAGGAAACTTACCGTTTCCGACCGTTCAGTTCGTGGGAGGGCGAGTCATGCGCGGCCGTCGAGCAGAATTTTGAATTACATCGGCAGTGGATTTATTCGATGGCGCAATTGTGCGTCACCCTCGGGAATCAGGCCCTCAGAGTCGTTGACGCCCACAAAAAAGCCCGTGTTATGGGGGATCGTCAAACGCATGACTATGACGGAAAGTGGACCGTCGAGGCAGAACATCCCACGAGTTACGAAGTAGCGCAATGCGATTATTGGTACAACAGGTACGTGACGTCGTATCCCTATTATCTGTATATGGCGGTCAGCTGGTATGAAAGCTTGCAGCAAAAGTCCGAGACCTCACTGAATACGTACATCGCAAACGCATCGTTACCCCTGTCGCCGGTGAACCCGAAGACTCCGCCCTCCGCCACCCGCATTTCCGCCCCTCCGGACCCGAATTCGCCCGAGGACGGGACGTTTGATCCGAACATCCCGGGCGGTTGGCCCACCGGTGATGGAAGTGGAGCGCCCGCCACGCCCATGATGCCCACTTTGCCGATGACGCCAGGAGCCGGCATGCCGGGGACAGCGGACCAGGCGGCCGTGGACGCCGCCATGAAAGACGCGTCGAAGGGCAAACCGGGTCTGCCAGGCGGGGGCGGGCTCAAACCGGCCGGGTTGGGCGGCGGCGGGGCCGGTGTGCCGTCGATGCCGTTGCAGCCCGCGGTGGATGCCGAAGCGGCATCCCGGCCCGCCGGCGCGGCGCCCGGGGCCGCGGGCCCGAGCCGCGCGATGCCCGGCGCGGGCGGCGCGGCGGGCGGCGGCATGGGCGGCGGCATGGCCCCGATGGGCGGGGCCGGTCAGAACCAAAATCAGGGCAAAGGTAAGCGCGTGCAATCGGATGACGAATCGCTCTACACCGAGGAACGTGAATGGACTGAGGGCGTTATCGGAAATCGCCCCCGCAAGACAGCACCCGACAAGTAAGGAACCTAAATGACCGTCGAGATGCACCCCCAGGTGGCAGAGGCGCTGCGGCAGGCACAGCTGTTCCAGTCGGCTTTGGAAGACCAACAGCACCGGACGAATACTGAAACATTCACGGCGACAGACGAATCGAAGACCGTCGAGGCCACCCTCAATGCTCGGTTGTGCTTGACCGACCTCCATATCGAGGACGGTCTACTGCGCCTGGGCGCGGAAACGGTCGGCGAGCGTGTCAACGAGGCGATCAACAACGCGCAGGCCGTCGCGACCGCCGCGATCGACGCCGAGGAGGACCGGCTTATCGAGTTGGTCGCCGGCATCGCCGGTTCGCTCAAAGAAACCTTCGGCTTAACCTGAGCGAAACCCGGTGCCGGGCAGGGGTTTGATGCTCTGCACCGGCGGCGACCGATGCGCAATTTGCCGCAGTTAGCTTGGCTGAACCTCGATTACGCTTACTAACCATGATGTCCGGTACCCCCCAGCGGCCGACTGATTGGCCCGTGCCGCCGAAAGAGGAGTAGGCAATGGGCGTCGCGAAGCCGATGAGCGAGTATGCCGCGCAGATGCTTGCCCCGGACGCCTGGCCGGAGGTGGATGAGGATAACTACTACGACCGGGCGCAGCAGTACACCGAGGTGCTGCGGCAGGTCACCGCGGTGTTGGAGACCTGCCAGCACGAACAGAGCGAAATCTTCGACGGAGGGTTCTGGTCGGGGGGTGCCGCCGCTGCCGCCAAGAGCGAGCTCGGCACCAACATCGATGAGCTGAAGAAGTTGCAGAACGGTCTGGCGACGGTGATCACCTGGCACAGGTATATCGCCGATTCGGTCTCTCAGGCCAAATGGGACGTGAGCGACATCGTCGAGGCCGCGCAGACGCAAATCAGCGCCCTCGAGAACGACTCCACCTTGGATGCCGCCGAGCGGACCACCGCGATCAATACGGTGGTCAGCAGCGCCTATGGGGCGAACCTCAGCGTGGTCACCGGCACCGCCGAACGGATTGTGGCGAGCAAAGCGTGGAAGCCGCCCCACAATGCACTGCAGGACTTACTCGATCAGAAGGCACCGCCCCGGGTCACACTTCCGGACACCCCGCCCTTCCCCGCGCCTCCCGTAGAGGAAGAAACCCCGCGGCCTGGCCCCACGCAACCGGCGCCGGTGACGCCACCGGCTGTGGCGCCCCCACTCCCCCCTCCCGGGATGCCAACTCAAGGAATGCCCACGCCGGGTGCTGGCGCGCAGCCCCCTCCCGGAATGCCGACCGTTCCGGGGCAGGCGCCCGCACAACCGGTTGCCAAGCCCGGCGCGGGCGGTCCGGCGGTGCCGGGCGGCCCGGGGGGCCCCGGCGGTGCACCGGCGCCGCCTCTGGCTCCCGCAGCCCCGCTCAGTCCGGCGGCGTCGGCGGAACCGCTTGGTGCGGGCGGACGCGGCAAAGGCATGACGCCGGCGTCGCTGATGTCGCCGTCGGTGGCGCCCCGCACGGAAGAGTCGGCCGCGGCTGCGCCTGCTGGCGGGGCTGGCATGCCGGCCGGGCTGCCGGGCGCGTCGGGCGGCGGATCACGCGGTGGCGGCGCCGGGACTGGCTCTGGGGCTTCGGCCGGGCAGAAGCCGGCAAGTGGTTCGGCCACGACGCGACCGGCGGCGGCCGGTAATCGACCGGCGGCCACCCGACCTGCCGCTTCCGCTGGCGACCCGACGTCGGCGGCCGAACGCGCTGATTCGGTGGACGCCGTTGTGGTGACGCCGATCATCCCGGTTTCGAAAGCGCGCGCCGAACGCGACGCCGTCGCCGACGCCGCCACCGCTGACGCGTCCCGCCGTGGAGGATCCGACCCGCTGCGACTCGCGCGACGCATCGCGGCGGCGTTGAACGCACCGGGCACTAATGGTGCGGGCGAGCTCGGATTCTTTTGGGTGACGGCGGTGACCACCGACGGTGCGATCGTGGTGGCCAACAGCTATGGGATCGCCTACATCCCGGACGGGGTCCAGTTACCCGAACAGGTACAGATGGCCAGCGCCGACGACGCGATTCCTGCCGCCGAGCGGGCGCGCTGGGTCACCTACCCGGTGATGGCCGTCCAGGGTTGGGCGCAGCACCACGACAAGAAGCTGCGGGCGGTGATCGCGACCGAGGAGCAGTTGGCCAATTCGGATCCCGGCGCGGCCAAGGTCGTGCTGAAGCCCGATGACATCCCGGACAACGGCGACATGATCGGCCGATCCCGTCTGGAGGTGGTGGACCCGGAGGCGGCCGACCGGCTGGCGGCCACCACAGACGTGCGGTTGGTCAGCATGTTGCCGCCGGCGCCGGCGGATGCCACGCCGTCGGCAGATGGGCAACGCGCGCCCGAAGAACTGATGGACTCCGATGCCGCTGCTCACCTCGCCGCCTCGCTGGCCGAAGGGAAGATCAGCCTGCAGGAGATGCTCGCCCAGGTGCCGAAGTCGCCCGAGGATAACGCTCCTCCCGCCGACCAGCGGCCGATGCTGTGGTTTGACGTGATGAAACCACTGGCCAGCCGCTCGCCCGGTCGGCAGGCAGCGCACCTGCGGGCCTTCCACCGCTACGCCGAGCATGCCCAGGAGGTGTTTGTAACGGAGGCGCACACCGCAGCCGACCCCGTGGCCCAGCGCGCCGCCGTCGCCGAATGGTTGTACTGGAAGCACCTCGCCGGGTTGTTGACGGCAGCCCTGTCGGACGCGTCGTGAACCGGTTGGCCACTCCCCACTCCGACGAAGAAGCGGGCCTTCTTCCATAGGTCCCGGCACCCCTCGGCCGGGATCGGAGAAGGCCCGCCTTCGTCGGAGCGCTAACCGATCACCTGGAGTCCTTGTCCTCGATGACGTCTCTGCGCCGGCGACCGATTACGCCCTCGGTCCACGGCCGCTGCTCGGTATAGAGCGACTCCTGGTCCTGTTGCGCGCGTTTGCCTTTGCCGTTCTGTTGCCCCTGAGCGCCGGGAGCGCCCATCGGCGCCGCGCCCATGCCGCCGCCCAATCCGCCGCTGGTGCTGGGCATCCCGCGGCCCGGGCCCGCAAACCCGGCTGCCGCCCCGGCGGGCCGTGACGGTGATTCGGCGTCGACCGCGGGCTGCAAGGGCATCGAGGGCACGCCGCCGCCAATTCCCTTGCCGCCGAACGAGGCCGGCTTGAGGCCTGCGCTTTTCGAGCTAGCGGGCGCCCCCCTCAATGCGTCCGCTAGCGTCGAGTCATTGGGCATCGCCGGCGCACCGGCGTACGGGGCAGTCGGCATGCCTGTTGGCGTGGCCAGGTATTCCGCGCCGTAGGGCAGCTCGTCGTACGGGGTGTCGGGATCCGTCTCGTACGAGCCTGGCTCGGGAGGCGGGGCGATGTAGTACGCGGCAGGAGGCTTGGGTGGGTTGACCGGTGCCAAAGGCAAGGCCGCCCTCCTCTCGTATTCCGCCAGGACCTCCTCCGACTTCTTCTGCAGCCTCGCGTACTCCTCTTCCAATGCAGGCTTGACGCTGCCTTTCCAATGCTCCGCGGGCAGGTGACTTTGGAAGTACACCCAGGCGTCGTCGAGCTCTTTCAGCTGCGCGACCGTGGGGTGTTCCGTGACAGCCCAACGGTGTGTCGACACCACGCCCTGTGCTTGGCTGGCCATCGTGCCGGACAACGCCGCCATTTGGTCCAACCACGACCGGTGCGAATCAAAGTTGTCTTCAACGGCATACGTGGCGTCGCCGTACCAATCGACGAACGGCCGGAAACGATAGCGGGCTTCCAACAACGTTCGCTGGTGATCGGTCCACGCCTGTGCAAACAGGCCGAATGAGACGCCCTGATCAAGTTCGGCGATGTCCTCGGCGGCCTGCCGGACCGGGTAGTAAGGCGTCGCTTCAACCGACGACGCCGCAACTTTCTTCGTGTCGTTGAGCGTCACCGGATCGGGTCCCTCGTCCGCAAGGCCGGGCGCCGCGGCCGACACCAACGTGTTGTCGTTGATGGCCTCTTCCGCGCGCTCGTCAACCTCCTCATAAGCTTTGGCCGCGTTGCGCAGCGACTCGGCCAGGCGGCGGCGCTCGCGGTCCCCCACGCCCAGGTAAAGCCGCACGTTGTCGGCGGACAACGCAAGTTGCGCGGCAGCCGCAGTGACCATGGCAAGGGCGCAGGGCGCTCCGGGGTTGTCGGCGGGCTGTCCCGGGCACGAGGCCTCCACCTCGTCGGCCCTCGCCATCAGCTCCTGGTACTCCACACTCAGCGTCTGCGGTTGCGTCAGGGTCTGCGTCATGGCGGATCATCTCCTTGGCCTTCGACTGTAGTCAATCGACTACAGTGCATTGTCCGGTAGTGTAGTCATATGACTACAAATGGCGCAAGCCCTCCGGACCAGGAGGTTTCTCCCGCGGGTCGCGACGAAGTGGTCGCGGCGATCCTCGACAGCGCGAGTCAGCTATTCGCCGAGCGGGGGCCGGCGGCCGCATCGATCCGCGATATCGCCGCTGGGGCGCGGGTGAACCACGGTCTGGTTTTCCGGCATTTCGGTAACAAAGGGAGGTTGGTCGCCGCGGTGCTCGATCATCTGGCCGCCCAGCTGACAACGCTGGTTGACTGTGGCGCAACCGCGGCGGAGATCCAAGCGGCCGGCGGCCGTCAGTTGCGGGTGATCGCGCGGGCGCTTCTTGACGGGTATCCGGCGGGTGAAATGCAGACGAGCTTCCCCACGGCGGCCAGGCTGCTCGACGAGATCAGGCCTCAGCATCCCAGCGATGAGGCGGCGCGGCTCGCAGCGGCACACGCCGGCGCGTTGCTGGTTGGCTGGCAGATGTTCGAACCGTTCCTGCGCTCGGCAGCGGGGCTGCGCGATCTTCCCGAAGACAAGCTTGGTCGGTGCATCGTCGCCGAAGTCGGCAGGCTTGCCCAGCCGCGTTGATGCGCGGTTTGCCCGGCGACTCTTACCGGTTCAGAGGGTGACCTCTGACGGCGTCGCATCCGGCCTGCCCGACGTGGATGGCCCGGCCGGAGCCTTTTCGGCGGTCTCAGCGCCAGGCGCCGCACCGTCGGCGTGCGCCTCGGGCCGCCCGTCTTCCTCGTCGGCCTTTGATTCATCCACCAGTCGGTCCTCGTCAGCGGGGGACTGGTCCTTCTTGTTGCTGTCCGCGAGTTGCGGCGTGGCCCCAGCTCCCTGCATGCCCTGCAGGCTTCCCATCGCCCCCTGCATTCCCTGCATCACGGATCCCAATGATCCTCCTGCGCCGCCCATTTCGCCGAGCTGAGGCGTCGGCATACCGGGCTGTGGAGTGGGCTTGGACGGGCCGGGCTTGTCGCCATCTTTCGGTTTGTCCGTCTCGGGTTTATCCCCCGAGGAACCGCCCGCGGGCTCTTTTGCGGCGGCGAGGAACTGGACTTGGTTCAGGTGGTCACCAAGTCTCTGGTCGGTGTCGGTGTACATTCCTGCCGCGGCCGCGATGCTCGATCCCGTCTTGGTCAGGGCGGCCTTGACGGCAGGTAACCCATCGGTCACCGGCGATTCGATGATCGGCAATGTCGCATTGATGGCAGCCGACACGGAATCCGTGCCGGGAGCGACGATTGGCGCCGGCGGCACGGGAAACGGCAGATGCTGCAGCGCGTTTCCTGCGGTTTCCAAGCGGGAAGGTTCAACGACCAATGGCTCGATCATCAGCCCGATCTCCTCTGCCCGCTTTCGATTACGAGAATCTTACCTGCCCTGCCGCCGCCCGAACTGCGGCAATTTTGCTTGTTCGGTCAGAATTGAATGTTGCGGACGATGTCGTAGACGCCGGTGATCCACAACAGCATTGGCAGGATCGCGGCGACCAAAACGCCGTCCAGCAGTTCCAGGACGCGCTTCATCACCGGTGAGATCCGGCGGATCCCGACCGTCGCCGCGACGACCGCGAGCGCCACCACGCTGGTACCCGCCAGGATGGTCAGGAATAGCCACGCGCTGTGTGGATACCAGAGGCTCAATCTCGCAGTTACACCGATCGGAATGGCGACGGCCGCCGCCAACAGTGCCCACGCGCACCACCGGTCCGCGTAGAGACGTGACCTGAATCCGCATGCGGCGGTGACCAAACCGGCGACCACCAGGCTATGTACGAAGAAGTGTCCGCGCACCACGATCGCGATGACACCGACGGCCAGCACCAGGGTGCCGGCCGTGACGAACCCAATCAGCAGTCGCTTGGCAAGCTCGCTGCGTTCGGTGAGGCGCGCGGCGGAGCTCGGCACCGATGCGATGATGGCCTGCCACGTCCTGGTCTCTTTGTCGTCGCTGAGCTCTTGGCCCGCAACGGGATCGAGCAACTCGTCGTGCTCGACGGCCTCGCCGGGCGCGGGGATCGGGGGAAGGGCGATCCGGGCGACCGCGACGGTCAGCTTGGCCGCATTGGTGACGGTGAAGAGCCCAAACACAATTGCTCCGGCCGGCACCCAATGCTGCCAGCCATACCCGAAGGCGACGGCGGCCGCGGTCACGGCAATCGAGGTGATGACGACGAACGATGCGAGCTCGGAACGCCGCCGTGGGCCACCCCGGGTCAGCAGCGTCAAGAACAGCACAGCCGCTGCCGCGCCGGCGAGCTGGGGCGCCCCCAACGGAGCCGCTCCGTGGGGCGCCGGAATGGCCAGCGCCGCAGCGACGGCGATCAGTGGCGCCGCCATCGCCAGCAGGCTCTCCGAGAGGCTCACGTTCGCGTAGAACTTCTTGGCCACCCAGCTGCCCGTCAGCGCCAAAAGCCCGGCGATGCCCAACGCGAGTGGCCACCACAGGTGACGCCCGCTGTTCCACCACGCCAGCGCCGCGATGGCGGTGACCGCCACGGTGACGATGGGAAGCGCCACGCCGATGAAGCGATTCAAAGCCGGTCGGTCGAACTCAGCTGATTCGTCGAGCACGGCGATCGCGTCGATGACGTCCTCCACCAGCGGCCGGTACCGCTCGGTGCGACTCACCGACACCAGTGTCAGCAGCGATCCGTCCACGACGACGGCGTCGTCGAGCGACTTGTCGGGCTTCAGGGGCGGGGCCCCGGGCCGGGCGAAAGTCCAAGCGCCCTGAGCGGAGAAGTCGAAGCCGGCCAAGACATCGGCCGGAGTATCTTCGAGAAGTTCGGCCAGCACCGCGACGGTGTCATCGATATACGCTTCTATCGGCGCGGACGATGGCAGGACAACATCGGTCATCCGCCGCCCGGTAAGGATGGTCACCCGGGTGGTTGCGGGCTTGGCGGGCGCGATGGTGCCGGCGGCCCCCGCAGTCGCGGCTGCGCCGGCAGTAGCGGTGGGTGCGCTCAACGACGTTCACCCCTGTCGAAATCGTCGGACAGTGCTGCGGCAAGCTCGGTAATCCTACGCTTGTAAACGGGGTCGAGCAGGCGGATTTCGATCTCTTCCCCCGCCGCGATGTGCTTGTCCCACGGCAGCACCACGACCCGATCCGGCCGAACGTACTGCCCGAATTGGCGCACCAAGTCGGTGATGGCGACGTTGGGTTCCCCGGGCGCCACATGGTTGATCACCACGCATGCGCGGCCCAGCAGTTCCTGATGACCGTTATTGCGTAACCAATCGATAGCGACCGCGGCTTGCCGGGCACCGTCGACGGATGCGCTGGTCACGATCACCGCCCCGGATGCCGCTGCGACCACTCCGCGCGTCAGGCCGGCCCCGCAGTCGGCCAACACGACACTGTAAAACCTCGACACGGTGTCAGCTGCGTTCTGCCAGTCCGTTGCACTGAACGCGTGCGACTCAGTGCTGTAATCCGCCGCGGCGAGCACCTCGAGGTTGACCGCGTTGACGCTCGTGTGCGCCCGCACATCGTTGTAGTGCGAAAGATCCTTGCGTGCAAGCAGATCGGCAACGTTCGAAGTCGAGTGTTGCCCTGCCCGATCCGCCAGGTTGCCTGAGTCCGCATCCGCGTCGAACGCCAGGATCCGGTCGCCTCGCACCTGTGCCAACACCGATCCCAGGGCGACCGTCAAGGTCGTCTTGCCGACGCCACCCTTGAGGCTCAGCACAGCAATCTGATGAGAACCGCTAGGAATGCGCCGAATTCGCCGGTGTAACTCCAGCTCGTATTTCTCGTCGCGTGACAGGCCCGCATTGATGCGGGTCAACCTGTACACCGCACGCCGCCAACCTCGTTGTGGTACCGCCTTTTCGACCGACGTCTTGGCAGTCTGGACACCGATGTGGGTGGCCGCATCGTTTGTGCCGCGTTCGCCGTTCGCGGGTGCCGGGCGCGAACTCGGTTGTGCCGGTGATTCCGCGGGCCGTCGCACCGCGGGGCGTGCAGGACCGGCGGGCGATACCTCCCGTTCACGTTGCTTCAACGGCGGCGGGGGGACTGGCCCGCCGTTCGGTGCCGGTGCTGCACGGTTGGCGCGTGGACTTGATGGGGCGGAGGGGCCGATCATCGCTCTTGCGCGATCGTGTTGGTTGTCGGCGCGATGGCTGTGTCGGCTGGGGCCGGCGTCAGGGACGTTCGGCTCGTTGGTGTCGTCGCGGTTGGCGCGGCGCGAGTGTCGGGCATGCTGAGCCGGCGCCTGAGTACGCGGTTCTGATTGCGGTGCAGCTGATTCGGGTCCCGACGGTGGAGGCTGCTGGCGCCGGTGAACGGGCGGAGGTTCGGCCGGGGGCTGCCTACGCCGCTCTACAGGCGGAGGTTCGGGCAGCGCTGGGACAGGTTCCTTGGGCCGGTCGATCGGCATCGGGGGTGTGGACGGTGGGCTTGGTGCGGTCCAGTCGACTGGGGGTGGTGGTGTTTCGGTGGGGGCGGAGG
>NZ_LQPH01000023.1 GCF_002102255.1 Mycobacterium nebraskense | reverse complement strand
TACCGGGCCACTGCGATGGCTCGGCGACGGTGGTCTCTCACCTCCGTTCGGTTGAACAGCGCCTCACGGCGCTCGATGTCGGAGGTCCACACCGAACCGGCCAGACCGTAGTCGCTCTCGTTGGCGATTCGGATTGCGTCGTCCTCATCGCGGTAGCGCAACACGGTCAACACCGGACCGAAGATCTCCTCCCTGGCGATGCGCATCTCGTTGGTGGCGTCGGCGAACAGCGTCGGCTGCACATACCAGCCACGCGTCGACGGGCTGTCCTGACCGCCGAGGACGACGCGGGCGCCTTCGGCCTGGCCGGACTTGATGTAGTCCTGGACACGGCGTTGTTGCCGTTGCGCGACAAGGGGTCCGATGTCGGTGGCGTCGTCGGCCGGATCGCCGACGTTGAGGCCCGACATCATGTCGGCCAGCGCGTCGACCACCTCGTCGTGCCGCCGGTCGCTGACCAGGATGCGGGTCTGGGCGACGCAGGCCTGGCCGTTGTTCATCAGGCCGGCGGTTTTCAATCCGGCGACGGTCTTGCCGATGTCGGCGTCGTCGAGAATGATCGCCGCGGACTTGCCGCCCAGTTCCAGGCTCACACGCTTGAGCTGTTCGCCACACAGGGCGGCGATGCGGCGCCCGACGGCACTCGAACCGGTGAACGCGATCTTGTCCACGCCCCGATGGCGCACCAGCGCCTCGCCGATCTCGGGGCCGCCGGGCAACACCGAGACCACCCCTTCGGGCAGGTCGAGCTGCTCGATCATTTCCGCCAACCACAAAGCGTCCAAGGGTGTTTCGGGTGCGGGTTTGATGATGACGGCGCATCCGGCGATCAATGCCGGGATCAGTTTGGGCATGATCAGGAACTGCGGCACGTTCCACGGCACGATCGCGCCGACCACGCCGACCGGGGCCCTGCGCAGGTGCACTTCGCCGAGCACGCCTTGGCGCCGTTCCTCCCACGGAAAGTCGCGCGCGGCGGCCAGCGCCAGATGCATGAGCGACGCCGCGGCCGCCGCTTGGCCCATCCGGCTGAAACTGCGCGGGGAGCCCATTTCGTCGGTGATCAAGTCGGCCATCTCCTCGAGGTGGCCGGCGTAGATCGCGGCGAGCTGTTCGACCTTGGCCATCCGCTCGGCGTGGGTCATCCGCGGCCACGGGCCGTGGTCGAAGGCGTGTCGCGCGGCGGCGACGGCGGCGTCGACGTCCTCGGGCCCGGCCAGCTGGACGTGGCCGACCGGTTCTTCGGAGTGCGGGGAGATGACGGCGAGCTGTTGGGGGCTGGCGGGCTTGCGCCACTGCCCCCCAATGAAGAGTTCGTCGTAATACCGGTGGCCGGCGTTTTCTGTCATCGGGCACTTCCTCGAGGGGTTGGGCGCAAAGGCGACAGTGACCGTGATTTCGCTATTGACGCTAACATAGCGAAAAAAGCAGCGAGGGCCCATATGACCAGCGATTGGCGCAGTTACCCCTTCCAGTTGGTGCCCGGCGACAGCCAACTGGATTTCCCCGCCGCCGAGGGCGAGCACCCGGATCAGGAGTCGGACACCTGGTTCATCGCCGGGCAGCTGGATGCCGTCGAGACGGGCCGGTCATTTGCCTTCCTGACCATCGTCAACAAGAACCGCCCCGGCGGCGCCGTGGTCGCCGATTTCTACACGATGGCCCTGTTCGATCTGGATTCCGGTGACTACGGCACCTATACGGATTACGACATGCCGCCGGCCAACATGGAACCTGGAGCGCAGCGCAAGCTGACGTTGGCCCCGGGCCATCTCGACATCCACTACTCCAGCGGGGTGGGCACCGCTTCCTGGACCACCTGTCGGGACGGCGACGGAGGGCTGCTGCCCTACACCTACCGCGTCAGCCTGGTCGGCGAGGACCATTCGGGTCGGCCCATGCGGCTGGACCTGGCCGTAACGCCAACGCGCGCACCGACACCGGTGGGTGCGTCGACGTACAACGGGAAAATCTGCTGCTTCGGCCAGACCGAAACCTATTCGTATTTCCAGACCGGCATGGCGATGACGGGCACCCTACGCTGGGGCGACCTGGTTCAGCAGGTCTCGGGCAGCAACGGACACATCGACCGGCAGTGGTTCCCGAAATACGCCGGCGGCGGAGGGACCGGGGGAGATCCGCGGGCCCGGTCCCACGAATGGCGCACCATCAACTTCGACAACGGCGTAGACCTGAGCATCTGGCGGCAGTTCGACCGCACCAATGGCAATGCGCTGCAGCCGTTTACCGGCGTGACGACGAGTCATCCCGATCCGGCCATGTCGCCGGAATGCGCCGAGGACGTCGAGGTGACGGTCAGCAGCTACGTGCGATGGCCGGAGGCGGTGCAACCGTTGGTGCGGCCGCATGCGGCCGCCCGATACATGCCGGACCGCCACCGGATCACCTGCGGCACCATGCAACTCGACATCGTCGGCGAGCCGCTGGTACCCGCGCCCGCGCACGGCCTGCCCATCGAATACATGGAGGGTCCATACCGCTACCGCGGCACCCTGTGGGGCGAACCCGTGACCGGGTTCGCGTTCAACGAGCGCTCGCTGGCCCTGTACCGGGACTGGGAGCTGGTCGAGGTGCTGGTCACCACCGTCGCGAACATGGAGCCGGAAGTCCCGGATCTGCGGACGACGGTGGATCGGGTGGTGCCGCTGGTGGCCGCCGGCCGTCGCAGCGATGCGGTTGAGCTGTTGGCCGGCATGACGCCCCTCGAAAACGGCTCGCTGGCAACCATTCTCGAAGACCTGATCGCCGTGCTGTCTGCGGCTGATTGAGGGACACCGCGTCGAGACTGAAACCACGTACACGTTCTGCGGGGCAATGTCAATCGGTCAGTGCAACATCCGGTCAGGCGGCTTGTTCGAGGAGTTGGGCGAGTCGTTGGGCGGGAGTGTCGAGGTTGAGT
>NZ_LQPH01000022.1 GCF_002102255.1 Mycobacterium nebraskense | reverse complement strand
CAGCGCCGTCTTCCACAAGGGCAAGCCGCTCGAACGGCCTATCGACATCACACCCGAACCGTCGGCAGCTGAGCCTCGAACCGTCGGATCATCCGCCATCCCGCTGCGCTGCCACTCGTATCCACCCATGAACGACTCTCACCCAAAGCGATTCGGCAGGCGTGCGAAGATTTACGTCCATGCTGCCGCTGACCGCATTCTGCGTACCGCAACGTGGTCGAGGTGTGGCGAAAAGCAAATGTGCGTCTGGCCGAGAGAACGGCGTTTCAACGCAGAACTGAAAGCCCCTCCCCGCCGAATTGCAGGCGAAGCTCCGTCTTGAGCACCTTGCCGGTGGCGTTTCGCGGCAAGTCGGGAACGACATGTACTCGTGACGGGCATTTGAAGTGGGCAAGGCGTTCTCGAGCGTAATCGATAAGCTCCTCTGCATTGACGGCGGCATCCTGCTGAAGGGCCACGACGGCCACCGGAGTTTCGCCCCAACGCGGATGCGGCACACCGACAACCGCGACCTCGCGCACGGCATGGTGACGGTAGAGGACCTGCTCCACCTCGATCGGGTAAACGTTCTCACCACCGCTGATGATCATGTCTTTTTTTCGGTCGACCAGAGTGATGAAACCTTCTCGGTCAATGCGGCCCAAGTCGCCAGTATGAAACCAGCCGCCACGAAAAGCTTGCACTGTCGCCTCGGGAAGACCCCAGTAGCCCGCGAATACGTTAGGGCCGCGCACTACTAACTCGCCCACCTCGTCGACGGGGACGTCGTTGTCGGCGTCGTCGACGATACGAGCTTCGACGTGAAAAGCCGTCCGACCGATCGATCCGGCCTTCTCCTTAACGTGTTCAGCGTCGAGGAATGAGACGATAGGCGCGGTTTCGGTCATCCCGAAACCCTCCTGGAACGGCAGACTGCGTCCTTGGAAGAATTCGATGACGGTCAACGGACACGGTGCGCCACCCGCAGCCGCCAGTTCGAGAGCCGACAAATCGTGGTCCTCGAATCCATCGACGTTCATCAGCGCGGCCCACATCGCCGGAACCATGAATTGCACTGTCGCATGCTCTTGGGCCATCATCGCCAGCGTCTGTCGCGGATCGAAGGACGGCAGCAGCACGCTGCAACCGCCGACATGCAGCAGCGGCAGCGTGTGCACTCCGAGTCCCCCGATGTGGAACATCGGAGCCACGGCGACGGTCACGTCCGTCTCACGCAGCCCGCGCCCGATTGTCAGCGCGTTCATGACGTTCCACAGATGGTTGTCGTGGGTGAGCATCACACCTTTGGGACGCCCCGTAGTCCCGGACGTATACATCAGATTTGCAATGTCATGGCCCGCCACGTCGGAGCCCACAGCTGTGGGCGCTTCACTGTTCACAACGTCGTCGTAGGAAAGCTCACCGGCAAGGCATTCACCGCCGACGGCCATTTGGTGGCGGACCCGCACCCCATCCTCTGACACCGCGGCGCGGGCGACCGGGGCCAGCGGGTTGGAATACACGAGCACGTCTGCGCCTGAGTCGGCCAGCTGGTAAGCCACCTCTGCTGGCGCCAACCGCACGTTCATGGGCACGAAGATCGCGCCTAGTTTCGCGGCCGCCAGCATCGTTTCTATGAACGCGGGACTGTTGATCAAGAGACCGCCAACCCTGTCGCCCTTGCGGACACCGAGCGCTCGCAGGGCACGCGCAAGCCGGTTGGTCCGTTCATCGAGCTGAGTGAAGGTGATCCGTCGGTTATCGTCAACGAGGGCGGTGCGGTCGCCGGACAGGAAGGCCCGTTTCGTCGCCCAACTGCCAATACCCCTGTCCATGTGAACTCCTTCGGAGCCGGTCGCCCAGACACGTCGTCGTGGGCCGATTCAGTGCCGAACAGCTATAAGCCGATGCGCTTGGCGATGATCTCGTTCATGATCTCGTTGGTGCCACCGCCTATTCCGAGAATGCGGCAATCTCGGTAATGCCGTTCGACTTCGGACTCGCGCATATAACCCATCCCACCAAAGATTTGAACCGCCTCATTCACCACATAATCGCACGCGTATACGGCGGTGTTCTTGGCCATCGACACCTCAGTGACTACATCCTCCCCGGCCAGCCACCGTTGCATCACGGCGCGGGTGTAGGCGCGCGCGACGTCGACCTGCCTGGCCATTTCCGCGAGCTTATGGCGGATCACTTGACGAGCCGTCAGAGGTTTCCCGAAAGTCTGGCGTTCGCGCGCCCAACCCTTGGCTAATTTGAGCGCGCGCTCCGCCGTCGCGTATGCCTGCACGGCAATGCCGAGTCGTTCCGACTGAAACTGCTGCATGATCTGCAAGAATCCGCCGTTCTCTGCCCCCACCAGGTTCGCAGCGGGAACGCGAACGTCAAAGAACGAGAGTTCTGCGGTATCGCTGCAACGCCATCCCATCTTGTCCAGCCGGCGGTCAACCTTGAACCCCGGTGTGCCCTTGTCGATAACCAGCAACGAAACTCCGCCGTACCCGGGTCCCCCGGTACGCACCGCGGTAGTCACGAAGTCGGCGCGGACACCGCTCGTGATGAAGGTCTTAGCACCGTTGACCACGTACGTGTCACCATCGCGGACTGCTCGTGTGCGTAGGTTCGCCACATCTGAGCCCGCTCCGGGCTCGGTGACTGCCAGCGAGCCGATCATATCTCCGGCCAGGGTGGGGCGAACGTAGTGGTCGATCAGGGCATCCGATCCATTCGCGGCGATGTGCGGAAGCGCGATGCCGTGGGTGAACAACGCGGCGCACACGCCGGTAGACCCACCGCACGCCAGAATTGCCTCGGTTACCAACGCCGAATCGATCGCGTCGCCGCCGCTGCCTCCCACGTTCTCGGGGAATCCAACCCCGAGAAGTCCCACATCGGCAGCCTTACGGTGCAGCTCGCGCGGGATTTCACCTGCCTCCTCCCAATCCGTCACTTTCGGTGTTATCTCGCGAGCGACGAAAGATCGCGCCAACTGGCTCAGTGCTAGCCGCTCCGGCGTGGTCCACGGATCGTTGGGCACAGCGCAGCCTTCCGTCCCGGCTATGTGTTTGGTGGTTGCTTCGATATCCGTCATGATGGCTCCCGGATCGAATTGCGTCGGCAACCGAACAGCGGTTGCACGCAGGTGCAAGGTGTCTCAATTCGATTGTGCAGTCGGACGATTCGGAAAGCATTCGCCCAACGGGGCGAGCGGCCCGTGTGCTGAATTCCGAAACAATCGGAGCGAAACTTTGTCTTCGCCTCCCAGCGCACGCGCCGAAAGCATTGTCCTGGAGCATGACTGCGCCGCCCACCAACACGATCAAGCGCATAGGCGGCATCGGTCAGCCAGGCTCCTCGCGCGAGGATCGGCACTGAATCTCTCAAACCGATCCCTTCCTACCCACTCGCGACCGCGACTTAAGTCAATGCAAGGCTCGGGCGTCGCGTGCAAGTGGCCACCTCAAGGAGTGCTTCGCGTGCCCCGATTAGTCCAGAAACCGTCGAAGCTCAACAGCCTCAGTTACTGGTGGCTAACGTTACGTGCGAGGCCCAAGGATTTGCAACACCCATCGCGTAGATGTCGCGCTCCGGTGCACCAGATCTACGACTCATGCGAATGAAGGAGGTCTCGTCCGCCGATCACTGCAATCTATCCGGGTTGATTGTCTTGGTGGTTGCAGCCGCGCCGCGCTTGGAGGTACCCCGGGGCCTCTCCCAGTATGGACGTTGGATGGCGCGGCAGTTGCGCGTGGGGAGTGGGCATCGTGAAGAAGTGTTAACGTTCGTAGATCACCCGGAACGTGTGGGCGTTTCGAACGGAAGAGGTATTGCTGCTTCGACTGCGAAAGGATGGTCGACCGTGACCGACACAGTCACCGTCGGCCGCACGCGAGGAGGCGAGCGTCGCGAGCGGATTCTGGCGGCCGCCGCCGAACTCATCGCGGACCGTGGCTATCACGCTGTTTCTATGGCCGATATCGGCATCTCGGCAGGGGTCGTCGGTCCAGCGATCTACCGGCACTTTGACAGCAAGGCGGGCTTGCTGGCGGCACTGTTCGAACAAGTGATTGACACGCTGCTGCGACGGGCGTCGGCGATCGTTGAACAAAGCCGAGATGATCGCGAGGCGCTGACTGCCTTAGTAGCCGACCACGTTGCCCTGGTGATGGAGAAGCGCGAACTCGCCATTGTTTACTACCGAGAAGTCCATAATCTGCCTGACCATCGACGTAGTCGCCTGCGCCGCAAACAGCGCCTCTACGTTGAAGAGTGGGTGCACGTTTTGGGCGAGTTAAGGCCGGAGTTGGACGAGACGGAATTGCGCGCCGTTGTTCACGGCGCGATCGGTGCCATCCAATCGACGTTGCAATATCGCGATACGGGGATGCCTCCCGAGCGCGTCTCGGTGCTGCTCGCGCGGATGGGGCACGCTGTTCTCGGCGTTCCACCGTGCGAGTCGCACAGTGAGGATCGGGCAAGCCACGCGTTGCCGCAGCGCCGAGGTCGACGGTAGGCGCAACCTCGGAGTGTCCTCGCCTCGGCGTGTCCTCGGGAGGGTGATTTCGCTGAGCAGAGGCTGTCAATGATTTGCTTCGTGTCGATGGCTCCCTGGCCACGATTAAGCACGCCGCCAATCGGCTTGCTTGGCGGGCCCGCACGCCGCGCCAGTCAGCCGGCGGTCTCGCCGCGCGGTCCTTGGCACGAGCATTCGCAGACATCCGGCGTGTTCAGCGTCCCCGCCATACAGGTGCCCGTTTCTCCCGGAATGCGCGTGGGCCCTCCTGCGCGTCCGCGGAGTGGTACACGGGTTCCCAGATCTTCTCAGCCAGCGTGTATGCCTCCTCAAGGCGATGTCGCGCCGATAGATACGCAGTCTGTTTAGCGGCCAGCACCGACAGCGGAGCATTTCCAGCGATTAGAGCGCCCAGCTTCTGGGCTCGATCCCTAAGCCGAGCGGCGGGCACCACCTCGTTAACAAGACCCACTTCGAACGCCCGGGCCGCGCTGATCGGTTCGCCGGTGAGCATCATCTGCAGAGCGATTCTCGGTGGAACGAGCCACGAAAGAGGAGCGGCCCAGGGAGCTCCACGGCCGACTTTGACTTCGGTGATCGCGAACAGGGCATGCTCGGCGGCGACGATCAGGTCACACTGCTGTGCGAGCAGGAACCCGCCGGCGAATGCAACACCGTTGACCGCCGCGATGGTCGGTTTAGCGATGTCGATGTTGCGGCCGAACTGCGGGGCGAAGTCCAGTGGCGGAACCGCCAGCGCCTGGTGCGCCATCTCTTTAAGGTCGCCGCCGGCGCAGAATGCCTTTTCACCCGCGCCGGTCAAAACGAGTACGCGCGCGTCAGCGTCCTCATTGAACCGACGTGCGCCATCCCATAATCCTTGGCGCACGGCGACACTGAGCGCATTGCGAGAGTGGGGCCGGTTGATAGTCAGCCAGGCCACCCCATCGACGACGTCATAAATCACCGGATCATCCAAGGTAGTCCTTCCGCGTGTTCTGGGCACTGTCTCCATCGACAATGCCGGCGTCCCATCGGCGACCACTTGGACGTCCCAGCGACACCTTCTGCGGGGCGTGCAGGTCTGGGCTGCGACGGGGTCTTCGATTTTATCGCCTCCAACGCCACCTAATTGGAGTAGTCGACTTGGAAGTGGGGACTGGTAACACCGTTCCCGCCACAAGTCGCAGCATATGTGACTAAGCATTCACGATTGTGGGACGTGACGACGATTCGATGCAGGCGGGTGACTGGGTGGGCTCTCAGTTGTCGAGTTCAAAGGACGATTGTGCTATCCATCGGCGCCCCAGTAATGTTAACCACTGATAACGTGAGGGCGCTCGGGGCCACTGGATGTGTCATTGCCGGGCCCGCACCGGTTGAGAGTTCAGGAGGAGACGTGATGTACCTCACGCAGGGCTTGCACAGAGCACTGCAACAACACCCGGACCGCCTCGCCACCATCGACGCGGATCGAACACGGACCTATGCGCAGTCCGCACAACGAATCGCGAAGTTGGCGAGCGCATTACGGACGATTGGCGTTAACCGCGGGGATCGCGTCGGCATGCTGGCGCTCAACTCCGACCGTTACCATGAGTACCTGCTGGCGGTGCCGTGGGCGGACGCGGTATTAAACCCGATCAATATCCGCTGGAGCCCTCCGGAGATTGCCTACGCCCTGCGCGACTCCCAAACCGATGTCTTATTTGTCGATGACGCCTTCAGTCCAGCAGTCCCCGCACTTCGCGCGTCATATCCTGACCTGCGCGCAGTCGTTCATTGCGGAAACGCCCCGACCCCGGAGGGAATGTTCTGCTATGAGGAACTCATAGCCGGCGGCGAAGTCGGTGATGACGTGCGGCGCAGCGGCGATCAACTGGCCGGTGTGTTCTACACCGGTGGCACCACGGGTCTACCCAAGGGCGTCATGCTTAGCCACGCGAACCTGATGACCTCCGTGCTGGGAATGCTCAGCGTGGGAAGCTTTCTGAGTTCGGAGGCTCGACTGCTTCATGTTGCGCCGTTGTTCCATCTCGCGGACTTGGCCGCCTGGGCGGGGCAAACCACCCTGGGTGGCACACATGTGATGCTCTCGACTTTCGAGCCCAGTGCCATTCTCCAGACCATCGAACGCCACCAGGTCACCGACGTCCTTTTAGTGCCGACCATGCTGCAGATGGTCGTCGACCATCCCGCCGTCAGGGATTACGACCTCTCCAGCCTCAGAAACGTGATGTACGGGGCATCGCCGATTTCCGAGGCGGTCCTGTCGCGCGCGATGAAGACCGTGCGGTCGGCGCGATTCATGCAGGGTTATGGCATGACAGAACTGTCCCCCCTAGCCACAGTCCTGCGTCCTGAGGACCACGAGCATCCGGACCTATTGCGTTCAGCCGGCCGCGCCGCGCCCTGCGCCGAGGTCAAAATCGTCGATGCTGACGATAAGGAAGTGCCGCCGGGCAATACCGGCGAAATCGTCGTGCGTGGCGGCAACGTGATGTTGGGCTACTGGAATAAACCAGACGAGACAGCGGCCGCGCTGCGCAATGGGTGGATGCACACCGGTGACGCCGGTTACATGGACGAGCGGGGTTATGTGTTCGTCGTCGACCGCATCAAAGACATGATTATCTCGGGTGGCGAGAATGTCTACTCGACGGAAGTCGAGAATGTTCTGTCCAGGCACCCGGAGGTGGCGGCGTGCGCGGTCATCGGAGTTGCCGATGAAAATTGGGGCGAGCGCGTTCATGCGGTCGTCGTCTTGACCGAAAACTCCTCGGTGACAGCCGAAGAGCTCAGAGACTTCTGTAAGACTCAGATCGCGGGATACAAGGCGCCCCGTACAGCCTCGTTCGTTGATGCGCTCCCTCTCTCAGGTGCTGGCAAGGTGCTCAAACGCGAACTGCGAAAACAGTTCCGGCAAGAGTGCACAAGCACTAGCCGGGGTCGATAGGTGCCCTTGCAGCGCGCCCCGCGGCCATCGACGCGGCTGCCTCCAAAGGATTTCCCTAGACGCCCTGGGCAGGCCGTCAGGACGGGATCGTCATGGCGCGCGTAGAGGTGCCTTACAGACACGAGCTCGGCGGCCACTGCGGGTCCGGTGCCCTCCGCGATCTGACCGAGTGGGCCGGACTCCGTTGGGGTGTGCACGCCCCCCGCGAAGGACTGGTTTTCGCGCTGAGCGGCACGCTGGATTTTTCCTATGCCCGTTCCGACGAGTTATTTCCGCCGGTGTACCTCGTTGGCAGGGGCCCCGATCTCGAAGAGCAATACCTCACTAATGTCGGTGCACAGTTCGAGATTCGCGCCACCGATGACGGCGACCTCGGGTGGAAGTGGGTGACCGATCAACTCGACCGCCGCACCCCCGTGATGGTTTGGGCCGACATTGCTCATCTGCCCTATCTGCGCGCACGGTTGAGCATGAGCCGCCACGACATTGTCATCACCGGCTACGACGACGACCGAGGCGTGGCCTTGGTCGTTGACAACGACCGAGATTCGGTCCAACTGGTCCCCTACGAGGATCTCCGTCGGGCACGGTCTTCGACCGGCTTTCCCGTGCCGACCCGTCACACCGCCTACATCGTCGACTGGCCGACTACGGCGCCGGACTTGGCGGCGATCGCCGGTCCCGCCCTTATCCGAAGCGCGCAGGCGATGGCGGCAATCACCGACAGCCGGGGTCTTACAGTCACTCGCGACCCTGAGGCACAGAAGGATGGACTCGATGGTGTCGAGCATTTCGCCGTCGACGTGGCGGCGTGGCCTGACGCCCTGGACGATCACAACCTCGAAAGCGCCCTGTTTGCGCTGTGGGCGTTCATTGAGAAGGCGGGGACGGGAGGGGGGTTGTTCAGGGCCCTGCAGGCCGACGGCTGTCGAAGCATCGCCAACTTGCTGCATTCCGAAGCCGCCCTGGAGGCGTCGAGGGCTGCTCGGGAGGTGTCGACCGCCTGGACCGAAGTAGCCCGGATGGCTTACAACCCAGGCACCCCACTGCGGGCTCGCGCCGCCGCCACTGCGGCCGCAGCCGAGCGTGTGCCTGACGCCGAAAAGCGGCTCACGGAATCGCTCTTCGCCGCCGGAGCGGCTCTGACGTAACAATTTCCGCCTTGGGCCGGCCGCTGCATTCAGCTTGGCATCTGGGTGCCGAACGTCCACGCAGCGCGGCTTTTGACCCACCGGAGCCATTTTCGAGGGGTACGCTAACGACGGTTAACACTGTTGGTGGCTCCACACGTGTAGCGGTCCGCAACTGGGGCAGCAGGAGGGAACGCTTGGTGCACGGAACAAGGGTCGCCGCACCGGCGTGCGCGGGTAGGACGGCTGGTCGTGTGCCGACAACGAGCGGAAGCGCGCATCAATGCCTTAGTGCGTAGCGGCGCCGGTATCGGCGTGATCGGCAGTGCCGAGTACAAGTAGCACTTCAAGAATGAGTGATGAACATGACGGAACAACGGTCAGTCAAAGTCGCAATCATCGGTGCGGGCATGTCGGGACTGTGCATGGCGATCAAGCTGCAGGACGCCGGCATTGACTCGTACACCATTTTCGAACAGGCCGAGGATGTCGGCGGCACATGGCGAGACAACACCTACCCGGGGCTAACCTGCGATATCCCATCGCGGTATTACTCCTACTCGTTTCGGCCCAACCCGAACTGGTCGCACCTGCTGCCGCCGGGGCCGGAGATCCAGGCCTATTTCCAGCAGGTGGCCGACGAACGGGCCATCCGCCCGCACATCAAGTTCGGCGCCGAGGTCATATCCGCCCGATACGACGACGAGCGGTGGCGGATCACGACCGACGACAGCGAAGAGACATTCGACGTCCTTGTCACCGCGACCGGCGTGCTCCGGGTGCCGCGCTATCCGGACATTCCCGGCCAGGAGAGTTTTGCCGGGCCGGTGTTCCACTCCGCGGAATGGGATCACTCCGTCACCTTGCGGGACAAGCGGGTCGGACTGATCGGGACGGGCTCGACAGGCATACAGATCATTGCCGAACTCGGGGGCAAGGTCAGTCGGCTCACCGTCTTCCAACGCACTGCGCAGTGGGTCTTTCCGATGCCCAATCCGCACTACTCACCGCTGATCCAGGCCGCGTTGACGCGGTGGCCGAGGTTGAACGGCCTGGGCTATTGGTTCTGGGGATTGGTGGTCAGGCGCATCTTCGGCCGCGCGCCGATCCGTCCGGGATTTCAGCGCCGCTTGGTTCAGACGCTATGTCGATGGAACCTGCGACTCTCGGTGCGCGACCCGCAGTTGCGCGCGAAACTCACCCCGAAAGATCAGCCGATGTGCAAGCGCCAGATTATGGCGGGACATTTCTACCGTTCGGTCCAACAACCGGGTGTGGAGGTGATCAACGAGACGATCGACCACATCGAGCCTCGCGGCGTCATCACGGCCGACGGTACCTTGCACGAACTCGACCTGCTGGTCTATGCCACCGGGTTTGACGCCCGGGCCTACGTGCGCCCGCTGACAGTGGTCGGGGAGCGTGGGCTCACCCTCGACGAGGCATGGGCCGATGGCCCCACGGCGTATCGGTCGGTCGCGGTGCCCGGATTCCCAAACTTGTTCATGCTGATGGGTCCGCATTCGCCGATCGGCAACCAGTCACTGATACCGGTCGCCGAGGACCAGGCTGATTATGTGCTGTGGTGGATTAACCGGATCCGTGAGGGCCGCATCGTCGCCGCCGCGCCCACCAAGTTGGCCACCAAGGGCTACAACGACAGCATGAAAGCAGCGATGCCACAAACAATTTGGGTTACCGGTTGCAACAGTTGGTACCTAGGCAAAGATGGGCTTCCCGAATTGTTTCCGTGGACACCCGAGCGGCACCGAGAACTATTGCGTGCACCTGAGATCGCAGATTTCGAACTCCGATGAGACGCGCATCGAAAGCCAATCAAGGTCTTTTCGCGCGGATCCTGTCGCGCTTGGTGCCATGCACGTCATCGGTGAAGATGGTTTGGGGCCCTAACGCGAGCGCAAGCGTCTCGGATCAGGCGGCGGCAGAATTCGGAGCGAGGACGCTACGACGCCCATGGAATGGGGAACGACTTCGCGTGGTCTTTGGTGGTGACGACCAAGCGTGGCCACTGTCCTGGCAACGCTTACGCCCACCGTTATCACGCCGGCGTTTGCCGACTAAGCCATCGAACGCTCCGAGCCGGCGTTAGAACCGCATCAACGAAATCATGCAGGGACCGGCGATTGGTCATCTTCGACAGCAAGCAGGTGTGGTCCTCCACCGCCCGGACGGAACACTTGTGCAAGACGCATATCCTGCTCACCATGTCCACAGAGTCCGTTCGCCTCTCGTTTCGCCAGCACATGCGTGAGCAAGTTCTCAGGGCTGCGCGTGACCTCACTATCGAGAAGGGCTGGCATCGGGTTCGCATGAGTGAAGTCGCCAAGCTTGTCGGCGTGTCCCGCCCGACGCTCTACAAGGAATTCACCGATAAGCAGGGACTGGGTGACGCGCTGGTTGTGTCCGAAGGCGAACGATTCTTGAACGGCATTCACGCAGTTTCGGCACAACACGCCGGAGATGTCCGCGGGGGTATCACCGCCGCGGTGTCGTACACCCTCGAGGAAGCGGAAGCGAGCCCGCTCTTGAAGGCGGTGTTGACGTCAAATCGGCCTACAGACAAAACGGTTTCCGAGACAACCGGTATGTTGCCGCTCCTGCCGACCTCGGCATCGCTGCTGGAGCTATCCTCGGCAGCCCTCGTGACTTGGTTCAACGAGCACTTTCCAGGTCTGGATGCCGATGACGTGCATGAAGTCGCCGATGCGCTGGTGAGGCTCACTGTGAGCCATGTCGTGCTTCCTTCTGCCGATGCAAGTCTGACCGGTGAGCGGATCTCGCGGATCGCCCTTCGCTATTTGGGCGCAGATCCCGCGAGGCCGTTTACACAACGCAGATTTTTGTCTGGATGTTGACTTTATAGAGAAAAGTGTAAACACTGGCGTGGAGACACTAGCTCGGGAGGACCCTCATGACTGTCAGCGCTTCCGCTCCGAAGTCGTCGGTGGAGCGTCGTTCAGCACGTTCGTATGATTCTGCCGACCTGTCCTCGACTGCCTTTTGGGCTGGCACCGCCGCTGACCGTGAGAAGACCTACGCGGAGCTGCGCCGACGCGCCCCCATCAGCTGGCACCCGCGCGTCGAGCACACCATGATCGACGACGAGGACGACCAAGGCTTCTGGGCCGTGGTCACCCACCCGCTACTTGTCGAGGCGACCCGGCGACACGACGATTTCCTGTCTGGTCAAGGCATTGTGATGGAGTCGATCCCGCAGGAACTGCTCGACACCGCGCAAGGCTTCATCGCTATGGACCCGCCGCGGCATACCAAGATTCGACGATTGCTGGCATCCGCATTCACACCGAAGCAAATGCGGCTGACCAGTCACCAGATCGAGGCCAACGCGAAACGGGTCGTCGATGGCCTTGCCCCGCAAGGCGAGGCTGACTTCGTCGACCAGTGCGCCGCGTTGCTGCCGATGCACAACATCTTCGACATGATGGGCGTGCCGGACTCGATGCGCCGCGACATCGCGTGGGAGTCACGGTATGCCGGTGGGTGGAGCGACCCGGAGGTGATGGGCGAAGACCCGGTCATACCTCGCCTGTTCCAAGCGATGGGATTCTTGGGCGATGGCGCCCGCGAAATCATCGCCGCACGTCGCCGGCAGCCCGAAGATGACCTTATGACGAACCTCGTTCAAGCTGAAGTGGACGGCGAACAACTCACCGACGACGAGATCGTCTCGTTTTTCATACTTCTCACGATCGCCGGGAACGACACCACGCGCCAAAGCACCAGTCACGCGATGAAAGCATTGACGGACTTCCCAGACCAAAGAGCTTGGCTCATGGAGGATTTCGACGGACGGATCAAAGGGGCCGTGGAAGAATTCGTCCGGTGGGCCACACCAATCATGACATTTCGCCGGACGGCGGCTCGCGACTGCGAACTGGGCGGGCAGCAGATCACCGAGGGTGACAAGATCATACTTTTTTACAGCTCGGCCAACTGGGACACCACCGTGTTCACTAACCCGGAGAAGTTCGATCTGTCGCGCGACCCTAACCCGCACGTGAGCTTCGGAGGCGGGGGAATCCATCACTGCCTCGGCAACCAGCTGGCCAGGCAGCAACTCGCTGCGCTCTTCAGAGAACTGCTGCACCGCCTGCCTGATATTGAAGTCTGCGGGCCACCCAGCTACACCGTCAGCACGTTCTTCCACGGCGTGAATCACCTTCCCGTCCGCTTCACCCCGAACGCGTAAGGCGGCGTGGTATGAAGATCAGAGTCGACCGCAACCGATGCTCGTCAATCGGAATGTGTGAAGGCCTGGCTCCTGACTTCTTCGAGGTCAGGCACGATGGCCAACTCAATATCGTGAACCCCGAGCCACCGGAATGCCACAGATCACTCATCGAAGAAGCAGTATCGTGCTGCCCCACAGGCGCTCTCGCCGTCGAGGACTGAGACCGCGGTCCTGAGGCAACGCTGACACACCTGCTTGCTGTCGGCGGCGATGGGCTTTCGCCTTCGGGTCAACTAGCCGCTGACACCGTCTGTCACCTACCACACGATGGAGCCGTCACTTATGAGTACTTATGGACTTTCAGTCGTCGCCCCTGAACTTGCCGCGATGAAGGCCACCGCCGCGGCTGCCGACCAGGCCGGGTTCGACGCCGTCTGGGCATCCGAGTTCTACACCCGGTCGGGATCCATCTCGATGGCGGCGATGGCAACCTCGACGAACAGGTGTCGCATCGGGTCGTCAATCCTCTACGGCATCGGACGTAGTCCGCTGGTCTTGGCGACCGAAACACGCGACCTCGACGAACTGTCCGGTGGTCGGGTCGTGCTCGGGATCGGCAACGGCACCAAACGGATGATGAGCGATTGGCACTCTGTCACCGATACCAGCGCCCCCGCCCTGCGCGTCGAGGAACTCGTACCCCTTATCCGGCGCATCTGGAACCTGCACGAAGGACCCGTCCGCCATGAGGGCCGTTTCTACAATATGAATCTCGTCCCCACCGGGCCGGTAGAACCCCCTGCGCGCAATATCCCCATCGTCACCGCCGCCGTGCGGCCGCGAATGTGTGAAGCCGCCGGACGGGTCGCTGACGGCTTGGCCGGGCATCCACTCTTCACCACCGCGTATGTGGAGGAAGTCGTGCGGCCTGCGGTGGCCAAGGGCGCACAACGCACCGGGCGCGACCCTAACGGCGTCGAGATCGTGTCGATGGTGATGTGCTCCATCCACGACGACCCCGAGATCGCTCGTCGCGAGGTAGCGCAGCAGATCGCATTCTACGCCTCGGTCAGGACCTACGAACCGCTGCTCGACTTCTGCGGATTCGCCAAGCAGGGTGCCGTCATCCGAGAAGCCTTCACCCGCAGCGACTTTCAGGCCATGTTCAACGCCGTCACCGATGACATGATCGACGTCATGGGTGTCGCCGGCACCGCTGACGAGGTTCGCAACGGGCTACGCCGCTACGAGGGCGTGCTAGACCACATCATGCTCTACCCACCGTCGGTAGGTACCGCGCCTGAGCGGGTCGGACAGAACGTCGATGATCTCATCAAGCATTGCGCCCCGCCCAATATGCCTCCGGCCTCCCAGCTGCACGCGCGACCCGGACCACGGTAGCGACACGGCGATCTCGCACACAAAGTGCGCTGCCGCATCGATCGATGCCGACCTTCGGGTTCGCATGAAACTACTCATTTCCCTCTGGGACTATCTCGGTGGGGTGCAGTCCCCCAGTGACAGCCGAGCTTGCGTTTGGCAATAACGGTCCTTGGGGAAGGCTAGGACGATGCCGGTCCTCTTTCACTAGGAAGTGAAGTGGTCAGAACACGTTGTGGCACGCAGATGCGTTGCGGCGCGGACCTTCTGCGCCGCATCAAGGCGGTCCGACGGAGTAGATGCGGAGTCGATCGAGCGGTTTGGCGACAAGGTCATCGGGTTGCTAACCTCGATTAACATGTCAGAGTTGTTCGATGTGGTGGTCGTGGGAGCGGGGATTTCCGGTATCAGCGCTGCCTGGCACCCGCAGGATCGCTGCCCCGGTAATAGGTACGTAGTTCTAGAGCGCAGAAGTGATCCGGGTGGCACGTGGGATCTGGTCAAGTATCCGGGCATCAGGTCGGACTCAGATATGTGCACGTTCGGATTCCTTCAAGCCCTGGCACTCGGCCAGGTTCACTGTCGACGCGCCGACAATCAAGAACTATCTGCGTGAGGTCGCGACCGAGAACGGCATCCATGAGCACATTCACTTCGGTACCCAGGTCTTGTCTGCCGCTTGGTCGGACGCCAGCCGGCGCTGGACCATCAAGGCGGTTCGGAACGGCTGAGGAATTAGAGCTCGAGGCGCGGTTCGTCTTCATGTGTAGCGGCTATTACAACTACGACGCGGGTTACCGACCAAACTTTCCCGGCGAGGAGAACTTCGGTGGGCCCATATTGCAACCTCAGCACCGGCCCAGAGACCTTGATTATGCCGGTAAAGAACGTCGTCGTTATCGACAGCGGCGCCGGGCACATAACGATGCTGCAACGTTCGCCAACATCGACCGCTTCACCAGAACGGGTCACGAGTTGGCGGCCGATATCATCTTCTACCGCAACAGGATTGAACTTGTGGCTTTTGGGGGCGCCAAGCTTGGTCGTAACGGCCAGGATGTCGACGTCAGCAAGTCGATGACCTATAAGTCGATGTTGCTGTCCGATGTGCCCACCATGGCGTTCACCATGGGCTATATCAATGCATCGTGGACCTTGAGGGCCGACCTGGTATCGGAATACGTTTGTCGCCTGCTCAATTGCATGGACGCGCGCGGCTACGACACCGTCGTAGCCGCTCATCCAGGGAAGATGTCGAAGAAGAACCCTTCGCCGATTTCGCACCAGGCTACTTCCAGCGCGCGATGGACCAGCTACCGAAGGCGGGATCTCGAGGGCCATGGCAGGTAAAACACAATTACCTCTTCGACATCCGTGAGTGAGATATCGTCAAGACCTGTGGATCGGTGAGTTTCAGGCGACCTGCGATCCGACGGTTTGAGGCTCAGCTGCCGACGGTTCGGGTGTGATGTCGATAGGCCGTTCGAGCGGCTTGCCCTTGTGGAAGACGGCGCTG
>NZ_LQPH01000021.1 GCF_002102255.1 Mycobacterium nebraskense | reverse complement strand
ACCTACGCCCCTGGCGCGCAGCCCTACCCGCCCGGCGCGCAGCCGTACCCGCCCGGTGTGCAGCCCTACCCCCCTGCGGCACATCCCTACGTCCCGTCGCAGGTCTATCCCCCGCCCCCACAGCCACCTGCCGCCGCGGCGCCCTGGCCGGTCCCGCCGTCATCGCAGGCGAGCCACCCGATGCACCCCGCAGCCGGCGATCAACGCCTGTTTCAGGTGCGCATCAGAAAGCACACCGGCGCGATCATCCTCATGTTCAACCAGACCTACACCGTCACAGGGACTCTCGCTCAATGCGAGGCCGCGCTACGCAATGCTTTGCTGCACAATTTGCTCGCCGGTTGGTGGAGCGTGGGGTCAGCCCTGATCTGGAATTGGGTTGCCTTAGTCGAAAACCACAGTGCGCGAAAGCATCTGCACCGCCAAGCCACCCAGGCCTACACCGCCCAACGCGCTCCGTGAATTCAGCCCACCGTGCCAGCCAACCCCACGACCTTTACCTAGCTTGCGTGAGGTTGGTTGCTTTCTGACGACGCGGCCGCGACGTCGAGCCGCGCGCACTTCCTGTTACGTGATCGTCAACTCGGCGATGAGATTCTCGATCGCTTGTGCGACTTCGGGCGCAATGGGACGTTCGGCTTCGACATCTTGAAGCACTGCTAGGGGCAAGCCGGCGCCAGTCGCGGCCTCCTCCAGGCTTAGCTCTGCACGGTGGCGGGCCCCGTAAAGCCGCTGGCCCAAAGTGGCCGTCGGCGAGCCAGCAGCCCGCATCATCACATCGTTGTAGCTGCGCCGCACCCTACTCAATGCCTTCACGGCCTCAGGGCCGCCCGTGGCGTGGCGCGCAGCGCTGGCAGCAAGCCCCTCAAGCTTGCGTAGATCAGCCAGGATGGTGGTGGCTTTGGCGATGAACCCCGGCGCGGTTGGGTCAGGCAAATCAGCGATGGCCGTGCCCAGGGTTTCCATGGCCAATTCCACCGTCCGCGCCATCATCGGCGCCTGAATGGACTCGGTCAACACCTCGGTCGCCTCGTCGCTGACCGACTCACGGGTAGCAGGCATCAGAACAGGGGCGGGCGACACGGGCAACGCCGGAGCAGCGCCTCGCCGCAGGCTTGTGATGTAGCCCGAAGGCCACCCCAAAGTCTCTTCCAGCTTCGCCAGCGTTTTTGCACGTGGCCAGCTCACACCTTTTTCGAACTTAAGCAGGGCGCTCGCGTTGAGAATTCCGCGCCGGTCGATTTCGCGCTGAGAGAGCCGTAATTGTTGGCGGCGCTCAGCGACCGCGCGGCCCGCGCGCACCACCCCAGGATCCCTTTCGCCGTCCCACGACGGGTATTCGGTCTGAACCGGACTCAATGACTGGGTCGACTCATCACGTGCAACGTCCAAGGTAAGGCGCACTTCCACCCCGTCAGGTGCCCCCAGGTGCAGGGTCGTGGCACCGGTAATGAGCACCGCGCTGCGCGCCACGCCATCGACGAACATTCCGTTGGTGCTGGCGTCAATGGCCTGCCAGCCCGCGGGTTGGGGTTCGAGGCGAACATGCCGCCGCGAGACACGCTCGTCATCCACGCCGACCGCGGCCCCGGCCTCTCGACCGATAAAAGCCACGCCGGCCGCCGGGCTAAGGGTGTGAGTCGCCCGACCTACCCGCGCAATCAGCGTGGGCATGTTGGTCAGTTGGCTGGTTGTCAATTGTCGCTCCCTCGTCCGCGCTGCTGCGGTGTTATCAAACATAGCGCTCGGTGGAAGGGTACACCCCTTGGCCATGCGCCCTCTAATGAAACAGTGCATGGCCGCGATCCCTGTTAGCATCGCCTCCGCGCATACACAGAGCGTGACCGGTGACGCTGACAGCTGCCATCCAGCGGTTTTACTACCCCGATAGGCGTTACGCCCACCCGGCTGGGTGGACATACTCCGGGGTAATCCGATAGCTCGGTGCTATGGTTTTGAACATTGCGCCATGTTTAGTGCTTGCGTTAGTGTTGAGCGCAAGGCTGTGGTGTCCGTCGCCGGCAGCCGCAGTCAGAGAGGTTTCCCCATGCGCCACCTGCAGCCGCCCCCGCCAGCACAGCACTACCCGCCCACACCGGGCCTCGCGCCCGTCGGCCCCCAGCATCCCTACGGGCCGCCGATCCAGGCGCTGCACCCCCTACAACCGTTCCCGGGGCCGGTTCAGCGCGGGCCGATGCCCTACCCGCACCACTACCCGCCCAACCGTGGTGGGAGTGTTTGGGGGCCAGCCCCGTTCCCTCCACGCGCTCCCCGGGCCCGGGCAGCTGTGCGCGGCAAACGTCTGCCGCTGTACCTGGGTGCAGCGCTTGCCGTGATCGCCGCGACTGTGCTCATCACGGGATTCTGCGCGCCGGGCTTTTTCATGACCAAACAACTCGACGTCACGGCGGTGCAGGCCGCGGTCACTCACGTCTTATCGGACCCAAACGGTTACGGGGCCAGAAACGTCAGCGACGTGACCTGCAACGACGGACACAACCCCACCATCGTCAAGGGTGATACCTTCACCTGCCAGGCGACCATCGACCACATCAAACACCAGTTCGTGGTCACCTTCACCGATGACGCCGGTAGCTACGAGATCGACGCCCCGAAGGGGACGAAGGTCTAAGACATGCCACTCGACGACCCCGGCCCGCCTAAACCGCGCTACCGCAACGCTTTAGGGGCAGGCCTGGCACTGCTGGGGCTGGCGGTCATGTCGCTGATCGCCTTGCTCTTGTTCAACGTGTTGGGCAACTGGGTGTTCGCAGTCAAGCTCGAAGAGGGTTATTTTCCACCAAATTCGGGCAGTGTCGTGCGTTCGGGCCGCATCGCGGTCCTCGCCGCGACCGTGTTGATTCCCGTCGCGGCGGGTCTTGGCGCAAGCACGGTCGCCGTGCGCCCGCACCCCTTCGTGCAGGTGGTTGCGGCAATCACACTAGCGGTTATCATTCCGGTGCTACTGGTTGTGTGGCTCTGCTACGGGCTGGTTTTCTAGGCCATTGCACTGTGCTGCACTGTGTTTCGACGAATGCATCGTGCATGAATACGGTCTCGAGCACGTCCCATCCCCAGCGTCTCGCGCGGCTAGGCTAGGGGTGGCGTGTGATGTTGTCGTTGATCGCCCGGACCAGCATGACGCCCGCGGTGATGGTGTTTTGCCCACACACGCGCACATCGGCAATGATGTTGCGCCGCACGGCCATCGCACGTTCGCATTCGCTATCTTTGTGTCCTGTTGCCCCGGCGGGCAACAGGACGGTGCTGGCGATACCGTCTGTGTCGCTGACGATGGTGATCGTGGCGTGGTCAGCCGGCTGGCCGCCGGGAAAGGACACGGTGACGTCGGTAAGTCGGCACCCCTGCCACGCCGATAACTGCTCGGCTCGAAACTGCTGCGCGGCGGCCTCATCCGGGAACGCAGCGACAGCCTGGATAACCTTATGACGTCCCGGACTGGGTTCCATCAACCCTTGGACCGCCACCCCGGTATACCCCGACCCCGTGTAGGTGGCTTCTAACGCCGGCGCCACGGCGCTTGCGCACTTGGCCGGGTCTATCGACGCATCCGAGGAAAGCGACGTCGACACCTCACGCGGGTTCATCTGCACATGGTTGAGTATGTTGCTGACCTGTTCGGCAGACGCTAACAGACTGGGCAAGGCCGCGGTGTCTACCGGCGGCGCCGCTGGCGGGGCGCTCGTCGCCGATGACGTCGGCGCGGGTCTGCTCGAGGAAGGGACACGGGTGGACGACGGCGCCGCTGACTTCGGTGTCGTTGTTGACTCGTTGCTGCCCAGCACCACCAGCGTGATCACCAGCCCCGTCACCACCACGGCGGCCGCACCCGCAACCCACCATGGCCAACGCGGACGGCGCCGCGGTGGCGGGTATCCGCCCGGACCTATCCCGACTGCGCCGGCCGGGTAGGGATGCGGCTGTTGCCCGGGTAGCACAGGCCATGGCGGCGCGGCTGGCGGAACCTGCCAGTGCGAGGGGCCAGGCGGCGGGGCTTGCCAGGGCGGGGAAGCGCCAGGCGGTCGGCCGACGTGCGCCCCATGCTGCGGCGGGCCCGATGGAGGCGCGGGCGATCCACTCGGCGGGAACGGTGGCACCGGGTATTGCGGCGGCCGGGTATGCGATAGGTCCATCGTCTCCTCGCCGCGAAACTTGTGTGCGCTCATCGTTTCGTCGTCAGGCCCGGGCCCCCATTCGTCACTCATGTTGGTAAGCCTGCCTCAAAGCGGTGAATTGCTCAGTGGGATTGCGCATTAAAGGCCGTCAACCCGAAGATGGACGGCTTTGGCGCCGCCTGCGGCCCACGATTGTCAACTCCGATCTCAGGCGTCGGGGAAGCGTTGGTAACACAGGTCGTCATTGCTGCTGACAACCCCAGAGCGAAACGCGGTGATCCGGGTGAACCCGGCGGGCACGGTCTGCCCGTTGACGTCGCTGGCCACCAGGTGGTTGGTGAGCAGTCCCGCGACGGCCTTATCGAGGTCGCCGGCAGTCAACGTCAGGCCATTGCCAGATGGCAGCGACACCGGACCGGCCATTTTGCGGTGCGCGAGCCCTGTCAGACAAGCGGTCCGCAGTGCACTTACCGGCGAGTCCAGTTTCAGGCCCCGTTCGTGTTGTACCGCAAGGACATACCGCGACATCACGACCGACATGGCGGTGTCGTCGCCTTGAATCAACACATGGCCGGACTGCTCGTCAGCGGGTGCACCCATCTTCTGCAGCTGCGCCAGATCAACGGCGATGGTGTTGGTGGCCGGGCAGTAAGACGCGGGCGGGTGGGCTTGCGCATCAGGGCAATTGCCGCCGCTATAAGACAGCTGTGGCGGACTTTTTGGGGCGAAGATGGCGCTGAGGGTGTCCATCAGCGACGACATGGTCTGCTCGTTGATCGGCACCTCCCCCGTCTCGAGCCGACCGGATTGGTCGTAGGTCAACGCGATCGGCAGGTCCCCCCGACGCTGTTTGACCTCGTTCTCATCGATCACGCCACAGGCCGACGCCCCGGATACGAATCCCATCTGGAAAGCGCTGACCCGGTCGAGTGCGGTGCCGTGCCCTTCTTCGATCAACTCCTGATCTTGCGGGGTCAGGATCGGGTCACGAATAGTCATCAGGCCGGCCAACACGTGATCGAGCCCGTCACCGGTACTGAGGGTGAAGCGCGTCGATTTTCCCTCGGCTACCCAGCGCATGTAGACCCCGCCAAAGCAGTCCGCCTGCTGTTCGCGCACGATCGTCGAGGTGTCCCGACCGATGATTTTGGCCATATTCTGAATGGCGTGGCCGTATTCATGGGCGAAGATTCCGGTGACCGGCATCGGACCAAAGTAGGTCTTGCCGGTGGGGATCAGCACGCCGCGGTCCCAGGCAATCAGATTGCAGCGCGGTGAGAACAACGCGTTGACCAGTTTGTAGGTTCTTTGATGGCACACGATCGGGCTGGCTGGATCCTCGGAGTCATAGGAGATGAGCTCCTCGACGGGCGTGAAGTCACCCTTGAATGATTTGCTGTAGTTGGATTGCCAAAAATCCTGAATGTCGTTGATTGACAGCAGTACCAGCTTGTCTTCGTCCCCGTGGTTGGTGTTCTTCACGGTGCCAGTCGGTGGCGGCGCGTCGCTGCGCGGGCCGCTGGGCCCGTCTACCGCCAGAAGGCCGCCGACGTGAAAAGGGTCATACAACATGGATGAGCCGTGGGCTTTGACGACGGTGGTACATCCGGTGGCCACAGCGATCACGACGACGACGCTCACCGCGGTCGCTGCGGCGGTACGGAGCCATCCAGTCACGTGGCACCCCTATTTTCCATGTTCGTGCTAATGGGTGAATTGATGCGGCATCAGCCAAGGGTCGGGCTTAAGGATACGGTCTCGGCGAACAAACTCTGTGGGTTTATTCTCGTTAGTCGGGACGACCGACATCGAAATTCCCGTTGTTGTCCAGGAAAGTGGCGGTGACGCGTCGCGGGGCGCCGTCGACATTGACCTGGCAGGTAAAACTGTTGCCTTGCTTTATCGTGACGTTTTCACCGTGGTTGCAATTGACATCCGCCACGTTCTTATCCCCGTAGCCAGTGATCTCATCGGTCAGCACTCGTTCGATTTCCGATTGGGCGGCCTGGACGTCGAGCTTTTTCGTCAACAGCAAGTCGGGATTGGACAACCCGATCACTAGACCTATTGCCAGGACGACAGCAGCCGATCCGACTCCACCCCACAACAGGGCAGTCGACTGCGTGGATCGCTGGCGTCCTGCGGACCCAGGGGGACCATAGGGCGGGCTGGCGTATGGACCGGGCGGCGGATGACCGTACGGGTTGGCTTGTCCATACGGGAACGGTTGAGGCGCGAAACCGGGCTGCTGGGCAAGACCTGGTGACGGCGGGAGGGGCTGCCCTGCCGGCGGGAAGCTCGGAGCCGGGTCGGGGCCGTGGCGCTGCGATGGGGGTGTCGCAGGCGGCGGCCCAGTTGGCGCACGGCTGCCCGGGTGGACGACGGGTTGTTGGTAGACGGTTTGTTCGTCCTGGTCATCGGACGCCGCCCGGGCTGGCTCACTGCGGGGCCTCGCGTCTGGGTTGTCGGTGTCGTTATTGCGTTGCGGCGCTCTGGGTGTGGGCGCCACCAGGGTTTTTTCTGGATCGTCAACCAACGGCTTTTTGTTCCCCACGACGGTGGTTTCTTCGTCGGCGTGCGACTTGCGGGATACGACGATGGTGCGCTCCGCGTCGTCAGGCGTTGCAGCAGAGCTGGATTGGGCGCTATCGCGGCCCCCGGACGGCAACGAGCCTGACGGGCTGGTGGTCTCGCCATCGTCGGGTTTGTGCGCCATCATGCCCGCATGCTCTGGTCGCTACCCAGCGGGTGAAGGTGCCTGGTGTGCCAAGTGGGCATCGCGCTCTCCATCTGCGGCTCACGGGTTATCACGGCGGCGGCCGGCATCAACGGGACCGCCACGGATGCGCGTCCAGCATCGCGGTCACCCGCTCAATCACGCCGGGGTCGGTGCGACCTTCTCGGGCCAGTTGTTCGGTTGCCGCCGCGATCCGAGCAAGAAGCCCGCCATAGGCGCGGGTGGCGGCTTCGACGTAGACGTGCACGGCATCGCTACCTTGCGCCGTCAACGCCCGCAAGTGCTCAGAGAGATCGCCGGACTGGCGTTGCACCGTGGACACCAAGGCGCCCACCGCCTGTGCATCAACTGGTCTGGCGCCGCCACCCAGCGCCGTCTCGAGCGCGAGGTCGAGATCCCGCACCGTGGTCAGGACGTCTTCGACATAGCCGGTGTGACCGCGTATTTCTGCGGCCGGAATAGGGACACTCAGCAATAGCTCAGCGGACGGGTGGGCTTGCGCGGCTTGAGCGCGTGCCCGCGCCGCCTCGGATTGGGCGGCGTACAGAGACGCCAGCGCTTGCTCTGTCTGCTCACGCGCCGCTTCCACTTCCGCCGCGCATTCGGCGCGCAGCTGCTCGATTTCCTCGCTCGTACGGGCGATGGCGTCGTCGGCTTCTGCGCGTGCCCGAGCAAGCGCAGCGTGGGCGGTTGACACCTCACCGTCGGCCTGGCCCCGGGCGGCCGCCACCTCGGCCGCGGCCAGCGCCCGTACCCGTTCGAGCTCGCCGCGCAACTCTTCCAAGTCTTGCTGAGCCGCTCTGCGGTCTTCGGCGCGCTCGGTCATGCGCTGTTCGGCGCGCGTGTCAGCTGCGCGGGCCTGCTCGGCGGCGGCGGCCACCTCGGCGCTCGCGTCGGCGCGTACCCGTTCGAGCTCGTTGCGGAGTTCTTCGAGGGCACGCTGAGCCGCCGTGCGCTCTTCGATCCGCTCGGCCGCACGTTCTTCGGCCCGTCGGTCAGCGGCGCGGGCCTGCTCCTGTGCGGCGGCGACCTCGGCGGCGGCGTCGGCGCGGACCCGATCCAATTCGCTACGTAATTCTTCGGCAGCTTGTTGGGCGCTGCGCAGTTCGGCGGCGTGTTCGACAGCCTGACGTGCGGCTGCGCTGTCTGCTGCCCGCGCCTGCTCGCGGGCTTGCGCGGCGGCCTGGGCGGCCTCTTCGGCCTCGGCGCGGGCCATGTGCGCGGCTGCTTGAGCGTCACGCTTGTCTTGTTCGGCCTGGCGCGCCTGGTGCTCGGCCACAGCCCGCAAATGGTCCGCCTCGACGAGCTGCATCGCTGGTGAGAGCCGTTTTGGTGCTGGCCCACTACGGTTGCGATGTTCGATCAGCTCGCCTTCGCTCATCGCGGCCACCGCGGCCAACTGCGCCGGCGCGGGCTTGCCAAGCCGCTGGGCAGCATCGACCGCGGCCGTCGCGGCCTGCTTGGTCACCGCTGCCCATCGGTCGATGTCGAGTTCTTCGATGTGCTGACGCAGATGTGTCATTGACGGCGTCGCCTGCCCTGAGCTGCGGCCACCTCTTTGGCGGGCCGGGGGCGTGGGGTATCGCCACCTTGCGCCGGTGAGCCCGATGACTGCACGGTCTCCCTCGGACCGGAGGGAGCGTCAGCGAGCGTGGGCTCAGCTGAGGCCGAGGGGACGGACGGCTCGGACGCCACGCTGCCCTGCTGGGCCAACACCTGCGAAAACTGGCTCAAGTAGACCGTCACCGCGCCCGTCAGCGTGGCGTCACCGAGACTCTCGGCGTCGCGTAACAAACCCCGCAACAGCTCTAGAGCCAGTTCTGGCCCCAAATCCACCGTGGCGCCTCGGCTGGCCGCCGGCTCTATCCCCGCCGTTTCCACCACCCACACCAGCCGCTGCCAGCATCGGTCCACCGCGGTGTTGTGTTGCTCGGCCTCACGAATTTGACGGTTGTGGCTCTCTTGCCGCTTGGATGCACGCCAGAAGCCAATCAGGATCACCGCAGCCAACAACAGTGCCGCAAGCAACGCCGCAGCGCCCCCGAACCCAGCTGAGGTGAGGAACTCGCGGGCCGGCGGCAGCGCAGGCATCCGCTCAGGCACGAGGACCACCGAATCCACTGGTGGGGCCACAGGCATCGACATGGAAAAACCATACCGACCTGTCAGGGCCTGGCGCGACGCTCACGATGATTTGCTCGGCGGGCGTCGCACAACCCCGCCAGCACCGCTAGGTTCGATTCAAATATCACTTTGGCCCCGACAGTCGTTGTGCTGCAACCGATACGAGTGAAAAGGATCCAGTGAAAAGCTGCGCCCACACCTCGCCTGCGTGGCGTTGCCTCGTCTCGGTGGCCACCGCGGCGGCACTGCTGACCGGGTGCAGCTCACCGGCTTGGCGCACCGGCAACCCACCGCCGCCGGCGTTGAACGCTACCCACGGCGTCTACCGTCTGGTCCAGGAGCCCGAAGCAGGCTACGCGGCCATCCTCGGGATCATCGGCCAGGCGCGCCGAACCCTGCGCATGACGATGTATGAGCTGGCCGATTCCGCCGCGCTCAGCGCGCTCGTCGACGCCCACCGCAGGGGCGTAGACACCAAGATCATTCTCGACGCCGCATTCCACGGCCGCCAAACCAACACGGCCGCCTACGACCAGCTCAAAGCAGCCGGCATCGACGTACGATGGGCGCCCGCGGCCACCATCTTCCACCAAAAGACACTGACCGCCGATGACACCGAAACCGCAATCGGCACAGCCAATCTCGTGGCCAAGTACTACCCGTCTAGCCGCGACGCCTGGGTACTTGACACCGACCCCGCCGACATTGCCGCCATCACCGCCACCTTCGACGCCGACTATGCCACCGCCGCAACGGGCCGCCCAGCACCAGGTGTGCCAAGCCCACACCTGATCTGGTCACCTGACGCTCGCGCCGCCTTTCTACAGCAACTCGACACCGCCGGGCACAGCATCGAACTGACCACCGAAGAACTCAAAGACCGCGCCATCGTGGCCGCCTTGACCAAAGCCGCCCACCGTGGCGTCACCTGCCGCATCGTGCTGACCGCCAACCCGGCCACCGTCCACACCGTCGATGAACTCACTGCCGCCGGATGCAAGACCCATCAATACCCCGCCGACCGCAAGCATCTGTATATCCACGAGAAAATGATCCTGATCGACAGGACTGTCCTCGTCATCGGCAGCCAAAACCTGTCCACCACAAGCCTTCTGGAAAACCGCGAAGTGTCCTTGCTGCTCACCAACCAGACCGCCAAGCCGGTCATCGACGCCGTGGCAGCCACCTTCGACAACGACGACCGCCAGTCCACGCCGTAGGGTCCCGCCAGGCCGCGGACGCATAATGGTGTGGTGCAGCGCATTCCCTTGCCCCCAGCCCCCATGCTGGCCAGCGCCGCACCGCCCCCTGCCGACACCACTGGATACTGTTTCGAGGCCAAGTGGGACGGCATCAGGCTGCTTGCGCGATGCGCCGAGCGGGTCGAGTTATTCAGTCGCCAGGCCACCAACCTCACCACCTGCTTCCCGGAGATCGTCGACGCGCTCTCAGCGGGCCTTGAAGGGCGGACTGCCATCCTCGATGGTGAGCTCGTCGCCTTCGATCACCACGCTCGACCAAATTTTCAGCTGATTCAGCGCCGCCTACGCGCCCCGCGCCCGGGCCCCCGCCTACTCGCCTCCGTGCCGCTGACGTTCTGTGTTTTCGACATCATCTACCTCGACGGCCATGACCTCACCGGGCACACCTACCTGCAGCGCCGCAGGATGCTCGACGACCTGCGCCTGCACAAACCACCCATCGTCATCTCTCCGTACTGGACAGGTATCGGCACTGACGCGATGGCCGAGATTATGCGGGGCCTGGGCTTGGAAGGCTACGTCCTCAAGCACGCCCACTCCACCTACCAGCCCGGCCGACGCTCGGCTGCATGGATCAAACACGTTGTCCGCCAACGAAGGCCCATGGTGGTCGGCGGGTTCATCCCGAGCGCCGGTACCCACCGCGGCGGTCTGGGCGCACTGCTGGTCGGGGCCTACGACACCAACGGCGAGTTGCGCTACTGCGGGCACGTGGGCGCCGGCATGACGCCGCGCACGCGGGCCAGCCTAATGGAGCGCCTCAGCGACCTGCAGCAACCCCTCACACCGTTCGCCGCACCGATACCAGAGCTACGCGGCGCCCGCTGGGTACGCCCGACGGTAGTCGTAGACATCGAATACCGCCAATTCACAGGAAGATTGCGCCACCCAGCACTCAAAAGCGTTCTCATCGACGCTGATAGCTCTGGAATATCGCTTCCCCCCGAGGGGTGAGGCTCTCGATAGCATGGGCTTAAGAACCAGCTGCGATGTCGAACAGGGCCAGCTGCACCGGTTTTGACGGTGTGCGACGGCCTGGCCGGCGCTGACGGCTCTCTTTGTGTGCGACGTCGGCGATCGCGGCGGCAGCAAAGGCCAGGTATTGCGCACTGGGCTGTTTGTCGACTTCCTGCCCGGGCCGATAGGTCGATCGGATCGACTCACGCAGCGCAGGAGGCACAAGAGACCAGTGATGTGCGCACATGAATAGCCGCGGCTCGATGTCGACATCGCACCCGCGGGCCCGGCAGACATGTGGCGGTGCCGTATCCGAAGGCGACGGCAGCGGCGTCGTCATTTCGACTGCCGGGCAACGCAGTTGGGCCGCGCGCGACTGTCTGCTGCGCGGCCATGCGATGTGATCACCGCAGCCTCCCAACTGTCGGACTGGTTCAGGGCTGGTAGATGGTGTCGGCGACATGGGTGGCGAAATCGTTGACCACCTGCCATGTGCCCTGGACAACCACCGCGATTAGCGCCACAGCGATCAGCACGGCCGCCAGCAGGCCGCCAAGCCACGGGAACTTACGCGAATCATTCACTTTCGCCACGGCTTTCAGTCGATGACAACACCGCCGCGACCTGACGAGGACGCCGTAGGTGGTGGGGGGTCAGTTCCCAGTGGGTGATACGGCCAGGCTGGTCTGCGACGCGGCGCACGACACCGCGCCGCGCCAAAATCACCAGCGCGCGATAGACCTCTTCGGCCACCACGGGGCGGCCACGCGGGCGGCACACCTCGGTAACAGCCAGGCGGGCTTGGGTGGTCGACATCGGTTGATTCGCGTCAGCCAAAACCGCGACGAGATGCTCGCGTAACTGCTCGGCGTTCACTGGGCGATCGCTTCGGCGGCGCGGCGGTGGCGTGCCACAATCCATTCCCACATGGTGCTGGGCTTATCCACGGCGGCCCGGTCAGCCTGCAGCAGCGTTTTCACTGCGCGGTCGTATTTGGTGAGGAAGTCAGGCCAGTCGGGCAGCTCGGTGGTGATGCCTGCCGTTCCGCGGCGCAGCAGCCGGGCTTGGCCCCGGTTTTGCGGAAGCAGTCGCCGGTAGTCAAGGCTGGGACCTAGCTGAGAGGACAACGTTTTCCCGCCGGTGGCCTGATCGAAGCTTTCCTGGCGGCGGGTGGTCTCACGTGACCACTGTTCGCCGCGCTGCAACATTTCCATCTCGTCAGCGCCGTACATGATCAGCGCGGCCGGGAAGGTGGCGCGCAGCTCGCGGGCATAAGCGCTGCCATAGACGGTGTCGAACTGGCAGGACGCCTGCACGGCGAGCACCAGATTGACGCCAAGCCCGCGCCCTTCTGAGACATAGCGGCGCAGCGCGGGCATCGGCGCCACGTTGGTAGCCTCGTCAATCACCATCAGCAGCCGGTGCAGCATTTCCTTGCGCGCGGTTTTGCCGCGCCAGCTGCGCACCAGGTGGTCGAGCAGTGTGACGGCCGCGCCGGCGATCGACCCTTCGGCGGGGGCCAGGATGAACAACGTCGCATCCGGGTCAGACAGAAACGCATCGTCGAAACACGGTGCGGTGTCCCCGCGCAGCCCCAGCCGCATCCACGGGGTGACCGCCTTGCGCATGGTCAGCGCGATACTGTCGCGCTGCTTGGGCTCCATGGCCAGCGTGCGCATCAGCGCGTTGCGAAACAGCGGCTGGCTGGCCACCTGACGCGCGGCGCTGTGCCAGCCCGGCGCGTCGGGGTCCTTGTCGTCTTTTTCCAAGTTGTCCACGGCCAGCAGCACCCATTCGATGCCTTTGCCGTGCCCACGAGGGGAGGCCGCGTACAGCATCGCGGCCAGCGGGCCCTCGGTGTTGGCTTCCCAGATCCCAGCATCAGAGACCTGATCAATGCTCGAGCCCAGCCCGACCGCCGACATCTGCATCATGGTGTTGGCCGCAGTCACCGCCTGGTCTGGTGTGCTGATCAGCGCGGTCGGGTCAAACGAGCGCACCTGCGCATCGGCCGGGTAGACCGGCGAGTAGTCCGGGCGCAAGTCGATCACTTGTTTTGGGCCCCAACGGCGTTGGCATACCAGCCACAGCAGGTCATCTTTAGGTGACACGCATACCGCAGGCCCGCCCCACAACACCGCCGCCGGCGCTAAGACTCCGCGGGTCTTGCCGGTTTCGGTAGGGGCAGAGACCAGCAGATGGCAGGCACCCTCGGCAACCGAAAGCTGCTGGGTCGAGCTGTCACGGCTGAATCCGCAGTACGGCGAAGACGGCGGGCGATACATCGCTAGAACCTCCAGATCGGGCTCGGGTCACCGGGTGGCGCATCGCGGCGGGTGGGAAACACCCCTGGCCCGGTGAGATCATCGGGCTGTAGGAAGCCGAAATCGATGTCGTCGACCTCCTCGGCTGGGCGCATCGGCCACCAATCTCGGGCCCCGTCCACGGCCAACCAGCCTTCCAAAATGCCGTAGATGCCGGCGGTGAGCAGCGCGGCCGGGATTTGGGCCACCAGCCACGGCGCCACAGCCGCTGACACCAAGGAATCACCGGGCTCATAGAGCAGCGGCAGCGGCAGACCAACCACTACCGCCGCCCACATGAACGCGGCGATCGGGTACGAGCGTAGCTCACCGGGAATTAGCTGGACCACACGCACCGACATGGCCTTGCCCACCGGCCAGCCCAGCGGCGCCAATACCGCTGCCGACATAAGAATGATCGCATCGAACATTGCGTACGACGTTTTAATCGGGCGCGCATACCAAGGGTGAATAACATCATCGTCGGCGGGATCAACCCGCGCACCGGTGGCTGCGGTATCACGGTCTCGTATTTGGCGCGCGAGAATTTCTGAGCGCCTTTTCTGGAATATAAACGTGCGTTGGTTACGGGCGATCCACTTGCGGCGGATCTCGTCGAACCGATCAGCAGGCACTGGCATCAGCAGCATCCCCCACGGCTCGTACAGGCTCAGTGTAAAAGTCGTCAAGGCGCTGCGCGACGTCCATCAAAAAGTTTTTCAACTCGCTCGCGCAGCGCGAGACGCCGCCGCATTCGGCGTCGCGACGCGCCGCGTTGATCGCCGCTGCACACAGGTTGATCTGCTCTGATATGCGAACTGCGGGGCTCTCGCCGGCCAGCACCCGCTGGGCGGAACCTTCTTGCCACCCCAGCGCCACATCCAGGCGTGCCAGCGTCTTGGGCGCCAGCCCACCGTCACGTTCGGCGGCTTTATACAACGTTGACGGGGCTGGGCCGCCCGCGGCGGCGAGGTCCTCGCGCGTCCAGCGCAGCTGCGCCAGACGGTCCTCGACGAAAAAGAGCAGCCGCCTTACTCCGTCTGCTGGGAATGCGTTCACACAAAAGACGGTAACAACCGATCAAGTTATTTCGCTACGGCCGTGGAATATCCGTTACTGCACCCCTTAGGCTGACCCGTAAGGACAGGAGGTCAGTGGATGCGCGTGGTTTTCGGCGTCGCTTTCATCGCCATCATGGGAGCCGTTTTCACCGTGATGACGGCGGTGATCTTCGTGACCCAGCATCTGTTTGCTAGTGCGGTGATCGCGGGCGTGACCGCTGCTGCCCTGGTGAGCATCGCGCGTCGGCGACGCAAGGCCCGGTGCTCGCACCCTGCCCCGGGATACCTGGCCGTCTCGGCCCGGACACAACCCCACCCGGTCCGGGGCACGCCAACGCAGATGTCCTCAGCAGCTGTCCCGGCCCGCCGCCACCGGCCCGCCCTGGCGCCGCGGAGCGTGTCATGAGCAAAACCCCGATCGACCACCAGCGCGATCACACGATCGCGGCGACCGAAGGTTTCCTCGCCGACATCTACGGAGACGACCTGAGCGCCATCAAGGGTGAGCAGCCCGCGCAGTTGGAGGGTCAACCGCGCTGCGCGCCCGGCGACGACCACGACCCAGCGCTCACACTCAATGCGGCACCAGCCGGGGACCCCATCGACGTCGACGACACCACCTACGACGGTGCCGACCACGTTGATGTGCGGCGGCCCAGCGAGGACCCACCCATTGATCTCGACGGGCCCAGCGACTGCGATGATCAGCCCGACACCCACGGCGCTGACAACCATGATCTGGGCACCAGCGCGGCACCCGATGGCGACGAAACACCGCTGCCAGGTTCGGAATTGGTCGACCAGCTCACCGCCAGCAGCGACACAGACGACGCCGCAGGTAGTGCTGAAGAATCCGCACGCAGCCCGCGCTACAACAAGAGAATCGCTGTCGGCTTCGGCGCCGCCACCGTAGCGGCCACCCTGGTTGTCAGCGGCGCTCTGCTGGCCATGCGCAGCGACCCACACACCAGTGAGCCACCCCAGCCCAGCACTCGTCTCAGTGTTCTCGCCGCGCCGTCGAGCACCACCGCGGCCCCCGACAACCAGGACTCCACCATCCCCTATACCGCCACAGCGGTGGGATGCCTACCCGGCTCGACAGCCGCGCAATCCGTGGCCGGCGCCGACCCGACCCAAGCCTGGGTGTGTGTCACCGGCGGCAACATCGGCCAATTCCTGACCATCAATCTCGGCCGCACCATGGTCGTCACCGCCGTCTCCCTGACCCCCGGCTGGGTCGGGGCCGACGCCTCCGGCGCCGACCAATGGCACCAACACCGCGTGCTCACCCGTGTGCAATGGAGCTTCAACGACGCCCCACCCACCGCGGTGCCCCAAGAGACCGGCAGCGTGCACGGCGAAGCCACCAAACCCATGCCCAACCGCGGCGTGCTGGCATCGCGCATCATCATGCTCGTCCAAGAAACCGGGCGCGCACCGGCCGACACCACCACCAGCCCCGCCCCCGGCGGCGGGGTGCTCGGCGAGGTGCTGGGTCCCCCGGCGGCACCCGCTGACCCCACGCCGACCAGCACTCCCGCACTGCCCGGGCTGCCCGCTGACCCCAGCCACACCGACCCCGCCGACAACACCTTCGCCGTGTCGTCGATCAAAATCTTCGGCCACCCGCCCCAGTAAAGGTCTCGCCCACCATGCTCACCAACACCTGGCGCAAACGCCTCGACGGCACCCACAACGCGCTGCGCCGCGCCGGCCTCATCGTCGGCCTCGGATCGTGCAGTGTGGTGGCCATCGCCACCATCTGGGGCTGGATCTTCGACAACCCCATCGACGTCGCCGGGCCCGCGCGCAGCGCCGTCAACCGCACCGCCCTGGTCGGCTCCTACGCCCAAGACTGCGTCACCCGTTGGCTCACCGCCACCGCATCCCACCAACAGGTGCTGCACGACTGCTGGTCACTGCGCGACCCGATCAAGCTGCCCACCACCCCCGCGCTCATCGTGACCTCCCCCGCGGTCTCTGCGGTCACCTTGGTCAGCGACGTCGGCACCACCCAACAGTGGAGCGTGGTGATCACTGTCTCCGAGCGGGCCTTTGAAGCCGCCACCCCCCGCACCGCCTACTATCGGCTGCCCGTCGTCTACAGCAACTACGGCCTGCGGGCCAGCGCGCTACCGGCCCGGGTCAACGGGCCCGGCGCTGGTGCTGACGCCCCGCTGGGATACTCCACCGCGGTCGCTGACACCTCACCAGCGTTCGCCACTGTCACCGGATTCATCACCAGCTTCTTGACCGGGGCTGGCGGGCTGGAACGCTACGTCACCACCAGTTCCGGGCTGCTGCCCGCGGCCGACTATCGATCCGCCCAAGTCATCAAACTCATCGCCAACCACAGCCTCGGTGACCACGATGTGCCCGCCGAGGGCACCACCGTGCACGTGCTCGCGACCGTCAACGCAGTCACCAGCCAATACGCCCCGCTGCAGCTGGACTACCCCATCGTGTTGACCGTCACCAGCGGCCGCTGGAGCGTCTCAAGCCTCGACTATGCGCCCCTGCTCGCCGATGGCGCCGAACTGACCCCCGTCATCCCGACCGCCGCCGCGCCGCGCTAGAGGACCCCATGAGCCTTGAGCACATTCCCACCGCGATCGTCTCCGTCACACTGCTGTTGCGGCTGCTTCGACTCATGCACCGCGAGCTGCGCGCGCTGATCCTCACCGCTCTGCTCCTTGTCGCCCTCGCCGGCGGCGCACTCATGCTGGCCGCCGGACCCGGCCACGCCATCACCGTCGGCCCCCTTCTGCAAGCCCTTGTGACCTCACTAACCACGAAAGGAAATCTGACATGAGTATCGCTTCGGCCCCAACGTTTCTGGCAGCCACCGACTTGGTTTCGGGCAGCCACTCCCTCTACACCATCGGTGTGGGTGTGCTGGTTGTGTTCATCCTGCTCGCCGGCGGCGCACGCGCTGCCGGCTCCTTCTTCGGCGGGCGCATCGGCGCCACCGTGGGCTGGGCGCTGACCGCGGTCATCGTCGCCGTCATCGTCGGCTCGGGCTACGCCATCTACGTCTCGACTAAGCACACCGTCGACCGCACCGGCATCACCACCGGACAATTCGGCCAGTAACCCGAACCGCCACGCTGCCTTTCAGTGCCGAGCCGCTCCGCGGTCGGCAGGCACAACGCTTGAGGAAAGCCCGTGACCGAATCAGCCCAGCTGTTCAAAGGCGTCCACGACACCCCCGTCTACACCGACATCTTGTTCAAGAAGCCGCTGCGGCTGTGGGTGGCGATCAGCCTCTACGGGGGCACCGCCCTGACCGCCGTATTCACCATCCTGGCACTGGATTCCGGGCACGCTCGGTCCATCTTGATCTGCGGGCTGTTGGCGACCGGCGCCGCCGGCGGCACCGCAGCCCTCATGCCCCGCGGCCGGCCCACCTTGCGCTTTCGGGTGGCCAGCGCCTGGCGGGCCCTGCGCCCGGCCCTGGCCAGCAGCTCCACCGATCCGCTGCTCGCGCCGCCACGAACCGTCATCGGCAACCTAAGCTTCACCAGCCACGGCGTATACGCCCACTACCTGATCAGTGGATTGCCCTACTACCTGCAATCCACCAAACGCCGAATCGGGGTGGCAGACCGACACCAAACCCTCGCCCGTGAAATCCCCGCCGGCACTTGGATCTTCGGGCTCTCGGTGCCGCAAAACCAGCGCCAACTGTTACGCGCCATGCTCGACGGTCACCTCGACAAACCCCCCTGGATCAACGCCTGCCAGCAGATGGCGCCCGTCATCGCCGAACAAACCCCCCGCAACCGCATCTATTGGCTGGCGATGCCCGTCGACGCCGGCCGGGCCGGGCACAGCCCTGTTGGCCAAGCCACCAAACTGCGCGACTGGGTGATCGGCCGCGACAAAGACTCCGACGACTCGGTGGCCGCCTACCAACGCCTCGCCCACGACATCATCACCGCCCTGCCCGAAGAATTCGGTCCACAACCCGTCAGCGCGAACATGATCGCCTGGTTTTGGCGCCACAACGCCTGGCGGGGAGTGTTCAACAGCCCCCTGCCACGGCGCGACACCACCAGCCAGCTCGACACCACCGCGCTGCCGGCCGCAGTGTTCGACGACGGCGACCAACACCACCACGGTGGGCGCGTACTGCCGCTGCGCCTCATCGCCGCCGCCCTGGCCCTGGCGGGCGCCGCTGGCGGCACCGCGCTCGGACCCGCGCTGGCCGCCCCCATCGTCGCCCTGGCCGCGGCGGCGATGGGGGCCTGGAGCGCCGGCATCCGCCGTATCCCCTCGTGGAGCAAAACCCTGCGGGTGTCCAGCCCCGAAGGCACCTATCCCGACAGCTATCAAGCCATCCTGCCCGTCGTGGATATGCCCAAGGCCGGCATCGTGTTTCCCGGCTCGGAATTTCTCCAAGCCCTCGACGACCTCGACACCGGCGCCACCTTCGACTTCGCCGTCAACCTCGTCACGCTAAGCCGCGAAATGGAATTCGTGCGCAACGACCGCGCCAAAGGCAACATCGACGACCAATTCACCCAGCGCCGCGACGTCCGCAACGGCGACGCCGAACTCATCGCCACCTTGCGCCAACTCGCCGAATACCGCCGCCAGCTCGAAGCCAACATCGACGAACGCCCCCTGCACGCCGCCTTTCTCATCGCCGTCGGGGCGCCCGACCACGAAACGCTGGACTACAGCATCAAACGCCTACGCGAAGAACTCACCGCCTCCGGCCAAATCGCCATCCGCCACTATCGCGGCGCCCAAACCAAACTGTGGGCGGCCTTCAACCCCGCTGCACCCACCCACAAAACCACCGTCGACCAATTCACCCAACCCACCACCACCAAGAAGTGGTCACGGTTCGTGCCGTTCACCTCCTCCATGGTCGGCAACAGCACCGGAATCCTGTTGGGATTCAACAGAAACAACGCCCTCAACAGTGCGGTGCTGCTCGACCTGCCCGCCGCCGCACGCCGCAACCGCAACCCCTGCCTGGTGTGCAGCGGGGCGCTGGGATACGGAAAATCCTATGCCGCCAAACGCATCACCCGCGGCGAAATCCAGCGCGGCGCACAAGCATTCATCGTCGACCCCGGTACCGAATGGCAAAAAGCCCTCGTCGACGTCGCCAACAAGGCGGTCATCGACATGGCCGGCAACCAGTTCAGCTGCGACCCACTGCGTGTCTTTCCCCCTGGTCTCGCTGGCGGCTACTGGCTCGACTACATGATTCCGATGATGAGCCTGGACCCGCACAGCGTCGCGGTTCGCCGCCTACGCGCCATCTTGCAAGCCGACGTCGCGGCAGCCCTGGGCATCACCAGTACCGCCGCGCTCATGAAATACATCAGCCACATCCAAGCCCCCACCACCGGGCCCGATGACCGCGCCCCCCAGGTCATCCGACTCGCCGACGACCTCGCACCCATCGGCGCCGCCCTACAATCGTGGGCCACCCACGACTTCACAAGAGCCATCTTCGACCCCACGCTGCCCGTTCCCGACCTGGCCACACTCGACGTCACGATTTGGCTCACCGGCAGCCTCGATCTTCCCACCGCCGACGAAATGAACACCCCCCACCTCTACGAGCGACTCTCCGACCGCAAGCGCGCCTCGGTAGCCATCTACGGCATGCTCGTGCGGCTAGCTCGAGTGACATTCTTCGCCGACAGCACCCGCTTTGGCCTCATCGTCCTCGAAGAGGCCGCCGGGCTACTCAACTCGCGCGCCGGCGCCGACGACGCACACCTGATCAGTCGCCGCGCTCGCAAGCACTACACGGGGTTGTTGATCATCACCCAAAACCCCATCAAAGACCTAGCCCTCATGGGTGATGAATTCATCACCCAGCAGCTCATCATGCCCTTCGAAAACGAAGAACTGGCACGCCAAGTCGCCGCCAAAGTCGGCATCCGCCTTGACGACTACCCCGACATCGAAGAATTCTTCCTCGCCCAGCCCTCGCCCGAAGAGATGCGCGACCCCACCTCCTTCGACGAGCTCGACGACCGCCCCACCGCCGAGACCGGCCCGAACCGGGCTGGGCGGCAAGGTTACGGATTCTTCGTCGACGAGTTCCGCCGCAAATCCCCCATCTGGGTCGCCAGCGAACCCGACACCGCCGTGCACCACGCCTACGACACCACCCCCGGGCGCGCGGCATGACCACCGCGCCAACCACATTCAGCCAACGCGCCGCCGAATACCTGGGCTACCAGATGGCCATCCGACCCCGGCTGCGCCGCTTCACCACCTTCTGGCTCCTCACCCACACCCTGGCAGCGGCCGCGCTCGCCGGCGCGCCACCGGCGGCTGCCTCCACCCTGGCCGGTGCGCTCAACTGGACTGGTGTGACCGACAGCCACGGTGTGCCCGTGGGCAGCTACTACCTGTCGGTGGTCAGCACCAGCGAGGCCATCACCAAAGCTGGCCCGGGTCTGAGCGTCGACCCGTCGAGCTGGGCTCGCTGGCTGGCCAACGCCGTCACAGTCGGACTCGACCATGAGCTGATCGTGGAACTGCTGCAAGCCCAGGCCGGCATCTACATTTTCATGATCGCCATGTCGCTGTGGCTGCTGCGGTTCGCCATGTCCAACACCTGGCTATTGTGGCTGGCCACCTGGTTTCGTCCCATCTTCGAGACCATCCGAGTCATCCTGGCCGATCTGTGGGTCTTTCCCATCTGCCTGATGCTGGGCCTCGGCGTCGGCGCATACCACATCCTGTGGCACGGCCGCAAAGGCTTCGGATCGGGAATCATGCTGTCCACCATCGCTGTTGGCGTCCTGGGCATCGTGCTCACGCATGACCCACTGTCTGACCTCTACAACGAAAACGGGCTGCTCACCCAAGGCCGAAACCTCGGATTCAGCGTCTCCCAGGCGGCGTTCAACAATGGCTCCATCACCACCGGGGGCGGTCAAGCCCAGCTGCAACACCTGACCGGCCTCATCGCCGACGCCACGGTGCGGATGCCGTTGCAGCTGATGAACTTCGGCACCACCGTCGATGACATCGGCACCTGCGGGGGTGCCTACACCGCCGCCATGCTCACCCCTCACGACGGCAGCGACCTCGCCGGTCCCGCCCACGCCATGGCGTCCTGCGGGGCACCACAGGCCCTGTCGTTCGCCCAACACCTCAGCGGCGCCAACCTCGCCCTAGGCAGCTGCTATGGCCTGCTCGGGGCGGTCTTCGCCTTCTTCGTCTGCTACGTCACCTACAGCTACGTCATGGTGTGCTGCGCGGCCTTCGTCAACGCGCTGTTGTCCATCGTGGTCGCCGCGCCCGCCATGATTCATGGCCACCCGCGGCGGCGCGCCGCCCGGCGTATCAAGATGTTCTTCAAACACGCCGCCCTGGTGTTCGCCTACACCACCTACATCTCCATGGCCGCGATGATCGTCCTGAAAATGGGTGCCCGCGGCGGCTACGCCGATCAGGTCGGCATGAGCCACCCGCTGGCCCGACTCTTCATGATCGCCATCGTCTCCGCGGTCGCGATCGGCGTGTTCTGGTGGCTCAAACGTGAACTCGGCGACCACACCCGCCACGACTTCACCCAGGCCATCAGCGATCTCGGCCACCGAAGCCGCGAGGGCTACCAACGCGGGCAAGACGCCTACGACCGAGCCCGCGAGCTCAACTCACGCGCCCCCTGGTCCAAAACCGCCGGCGACGACCCCACCGATGCCCCTGATGAGCCCGACCAGCCCCTCACTGGCACCCCGGTCAACGGTCGACCACCCGGCGGACGACCACCCTCGCCCGGCCGCGCCCGCCATCACACACCAACAGCGCCGACCCCCGCCTCGACACCGGGTGCTACGGCCACGTCCGAAACACCCGCTGCGGCAACTTCCTCGGCTGCTGTTGACGGGGCGGTGATGGCCGGAGAAGCCGGCGCCGCCGTCGCGGCACCCGAAGTCGTCGCCGGCGCCGCAGTCGCCACTCGTGTCGTCCACCACCAGCGCCGTGACCACAACCCCGGCGGGAGCGCCCAGCCCACCGCCACCGGCACAGCCACCCAAGCACCTCACGCCAGCCCCGCCCGCAACCCCGCCCAACCCCCCACAA
>NZ_LQPH01000020.1 GCF_002102255.1 Mycobacterium nebraskense | reverse complement strand
CACCCGAAGACCTACCATCAGGCAGGCCTCAGGTGAGGGACCGCCACCTCAAATTCCACGAAGACCGGGACAACCTCGCGGCCATCGCCGGCGGCCGTAGTCGCACTTCTTCGCCACCACCGTGTCGTAGGGGTCCGAGCGGACTGCAGCGCCGGGATGCGGGAGCCGCCGAGCGCGCCTTCGAACAGATTCGGAGTTATCGGATCGTTTTCACGACCTCATTAACTCGTTCAAGGACCGAGAACCGGCGGTGGTTTTGCGCAATTTACGCACGGAAATATTCAGGCCGGTGTGTTGGTGCTCGTATACAGCTTGAAGTCGCGGATCAGCGGGATGACCTCGCCGCCCGACACCGCGGCACGCTGGCGGGCGCGGAAAGCGGGATGACGGCGCATCGCCTCCCTGCGTTCGCGTTCGTGACGCTGAGCCGCAGTCCACACGGGATGGGACCGAAGGAATATGACCGTCGCTCCCGTCGTATTAGCCACGATCGTTAACTCCTCCCACTGCAACCCGCAAAAGTTACGACTGTTGGTTATCGGCTTGTGATCTCAGAATGCCCGGCCGATCCTGAGACCAAACCACCCACGAAGTTGAGAATTAGCCATGAATTTTGACCAATCCTTCAGCCGCAAGGGCGCCGCCGTCCGTGCTGGCCCGTCGGCGATTCGAAACGTTAGCGGGGGGCACTGACAGATTTCGGAGTTTCGGTCAGTACAGCGGTGGCTGCTATCGTCGCTTGCGTATGCCCAAAATGGACCGACGCCGCATGATATTGACGACCGGAATCGGCGTGCTTGCAGCCGCGCTGCCTGCGCCGGAAGCCCGGGCCCACCCCTCGGGACGGGATCTGCCAGCGGATCGCACACCCGCACCTGCCGCGCCCAGCGGCCAAACTGGCACCTTCATTTTTCACGACGAATTCGACGGCCCCGCCGGCGCTGCGCCCGATTCGTCGAAGTGGACGGTGGCGAAGGCCCGCGAGACGATCAAGGATCCGACGTATTGGGAGCAGCCCGACCACATCGGGCAGTACCGCGACGATCGACGCAACGTCTTCCTCGACGGCAACTCCAACCTTGTGCTCCGCGCCGCCAAGGACGGACCCACCTACTACAGCGGCAAGATCCAAAGCCTCTGGCGGGGTGGCATCGGCCATACTTGGGAAGCCCGTATCAAGCTCGACTGCCTGACCGCGGGCGCCTGGCCGGCCTATTGGCTGGGCAATGACGATCAAGGCGAGATCGACGTCATGGAGTGGTACGGCAACGGCAACTGGCCGTCGGCGACCACCGTCCACGCGAAAGCCAACGGCGGCGAATGGAAGACCCACAACATCGCGGTGGACAGCGGCTGGCATACCTGGCGCACCCAGTGGGACGAGGCCGGCATCCGGTTCTGGAAGGACTATGCCGACGGCGCGCAGCCGTACTTCGACGTGCCGGCGAGCTCGCTGCCGGATTGGCCGTTCAACGGACCGGGCTACACGGTCTATCCGGTGTTCAATCTGGCGGTGGCGGGTTCCGGTGGCGGCGACCCCGGGGCAGGAAGCTATCCCGCCAATATGTTGGTCGACTGGATACGGGTCTGGTAGTCGAGCGCCTGGCAGCGTTCGAGGAGTGCCGCCGTCGGCGCCTCGCGGAACGCCAGCACCACGTGCTCGCAGCCGAGTTGCTCGAATTCGGGTAACAACGCAAGTTGCTCATCCACCTGGCCGGGTTCCTCCGGATGGAGTGGCACCTGCGCGGAACGCTCGATCTCGGTGGGGTCGCGCCCCACGACAGCACACGCTTCGGAGAGCCGGCCGTTGACCGCGCCCCATTTCTCGGGCCCCTCCTGTCCTGGCATGTTCCACATGTCGGCGTGGCGCGCGACGACGCTCAACATCTTCGGCTCCGTGCCGCCGATCACGATCGGCGGGTGGGGGCGCTGCAGGGGCTTCGGTTCGCAAAGCGCGTCTTGGAGGGTGAAGAACCTCCCCTTGAAGGTGACCGAATCTTCGGTCCAGAGCCGGCGGATCACGGTCAGCGCCTCATCAACCATCGCGACGCGGGTGCCGGGGCTCGGAAACTCGATCCCATAACCGCGATGCTCGGCCTCGTGCCAGCCGGCACCGATCCCGAAATTGAGCCGCCCGCCGGAAATGTGGTCGACGGTGACCGCCATTTTGGCGAGAATCGCCGGGTTCCGGTACGTCACACTGGGTACCAGGCAGCCGATGCGCGCCTGTTGAGTCACCACGGCCATGGCGGCCAGCGTGGTCCAGCCCTCATATGTCGGGTCCGTGTGTTCTGACGGCCCGTAAAAATGGTCGTAATCCCACACCGCTTCGAAACCAAGGCGATCCGCGAGGCGCCACAACCGCTCGAGTTCGGAATATTTGAAACCCAGGTCGAATTTGACCGTAATGCGCATGCGGCGATATTACGGTCGGCGCCGCAATTCCGCAGCACAAATGGAAAGAACCCCAAATTGTCGTGCCAGCGTAAGACGCCGGACCCGCCGCATTAACGATGAGCGCACGAGGACGGATGCGAGTGGCAAGACGTAATCAGTTGTGCTGGTTGCTAACTGGGTAATACATGGCGGCTCAATGGGTAAGAAGGGCCACCGCGCTCCAGGTCCTCCCCCCAGGGCGACGCGGATCCGGCTGGGGCAGCCAGGCAAGCGGGCGCATCCACATCGGCAGGCGACGAAGCCGGTGGGCGGCCATATATAGGGCCTCCACTTCGACGGTCTGCCAGCCCAGGTCTTCGAAATACGCCAACCCGTTCTCGGGTGCGAACTTGAACGGCGCGTTCTGCAATATGCCGGCCATTTTCTTGTTCAGCATATTCTTCAGTCCGGGCCCGGCGAAGTCGAGCATCCACCAGCCGACCTCGGGTCGCTTGATCGCCGCCGAAAGAGCGGCGACGTCGCTGTCCTCCAGGTACATCAGCAGCCCTTCGGTCAGCACCAGCGCCTTGGTGGCGCCGCGCAGGGCCTCGTCGAGGAAGGCGTCGCGGGCCGCGGGGTCGGCCAGGTCGACGGCAACGCGGGTCAGGCGGCACCGCGGCGCCTCGTCGGCGAGCAGCTGCGTCTTCTCCGCGAGCAATTGCGGCAGATCCGCCTCCATCCACGTGAAATCGGCCGGAAGGTCCAGCCGATACGGGCGCGTGTCCAGACCGGCGGCCAGGTTCAGCACCCGGTCGCAGCCATCGGCGATCGCTTCGGCAATGGCGTCGTCGATGATCTTGGTGCGCGCGACGAGCCACCAGCCGTTGCGGGTCGACCGCGGGACACGGGCGACTATGGCGCGGCCGTGCTCGCCGGCGAGACGCTCCGCGAGTGGATCGCGGAACAGTGCATCGGGGCGGGCCGATTCGGTTGCGCGGTGCAACGCCGTCCACCGGGCCGTATCGGAAACATGGGTGATCGAGTGGCCAGGGCTTGACATACGTTGCGTTATAGCAGCCCCGTTGCCGCCCTACTGACCGGCCTTACCCCCGGCGAGCCACGCTTCCGTCACCGCGCGGGTCTGCGGTGGTGGCAGGGTGGCCCGGGTGCGCCGAGTTGACCGACTTTGACCGTCCACGTCGCCGACGAACGGTCGATGCTCGTCCCGGCGCCCTGGCTGGGCTGCCACAGCACCGCGAGGTTCCCGGGGTGTTCGCCGCACCCGTAAACGCCGACGTACCCATCGGAGCGCCCACCCCAGGCGCCGCCGTTGCGGAACAGGCAGTGCGTGCCGTCGTCGAGGGTCAGCGCGAACGGGTCCGGCATCGCTGCGGGGTGCACGGGCGGGAGCGGGCCGTCATAGGTCACCCGATGCAGGCTCTTGGTCCACGGATTGTCCACGCACAACAGCGATCCGGGCGTCGACGGCCAGCAGGTGCCCGCACCGGCAGCGCTCGGGGAGCAGGAGTAGACGTTGTCGGCCACCGCCGACGGTGATGGCGTGCTGCAGTCGTTGACGGCAAAGACGTTGCCCTCTGGGGGCGTTTCCTTGTAACCGTTGATCGGTTGGCCGTTGGGCCCGACGGCCACCGTGGTGATCACCTGCGTGGGTGGCGGATCGGCGATCGCGGATCCGGGCTGCGCGGACACCGCGGAGACCACCACTGCGATTGATACCAGGGCAACTCGCGACATCACCCTCATCGAGCTCACCTCCACTCGAGCGGCCCCCTTGGTGCAGGGTAGAACGCGCACGTGTGCTGAGGGTACGGTGCGCTAGTGACCGGACGAAACCGTCGTTTCCTGCTTCGCGAACGACCTACCGGACGCATCGGCCCGGGCACTTTCGAATTGAGCGAAGAGGCGATCCCCGATCTCGCTGACGGCGAGGCGCTCGTGCGTGTCGACTGGATTTCGCTCGATCCCACGAACCGCATGTGGATCAACGACACCCCGTCATACCTGCCTCCGGTCGGGATTGGCGAGGTCATGCGCGCGGGTGCGCTCGGTGAGGTCGTCGCGTCGAAGAGTTCCACATACGCGGTCGGCCAGAAGGTGCAAGGTCTTCTCGGCTGGCAGGAGTACGCGGTCGTCTCGGACACGGCGATGGTGAACCCGGTAGACGTCGCACAGGGCATCTCGCCGAGCGCCTACCTGGGCGCGCTCGGGATGACCGGGCTCACCGCGTGGATCGGGATGCGCGATATCGGCAAGCCGCAGCCTGGTGAGACGGTCGTCGTTTCCGCGGCGGCGGGCGCGGTCGGCTCGGTCGCCGGCCAACTCGCCAAGGCCGCCGGTGCGCGTGTCGTCGGAATCGCCGGCGGGCCGGAGAAGTGTGCGCTGCTCACCGGCCAGCTGGGCTTCGACGCGGCCGTCGACCACCGTGCCGACGATTGGGCTGCCCAGCTGGCCGCGGCGACACCCAACGGCGTCGATGTCGACTTCGAGAACGTCGGCGGTGACCTGATGGACGCGATCTTCGCGCGCCTCAACGTCGGCGCCCGCGTCGCGCTCTGCGGCCTGATCTCGGGCTACAACGCCGAAGATCCCCCGCCGGGTCCGCGTGCGTTCGGCAACCTGCTCATCCAGCGCGCCACCTTGCGGGGCTTCATCGTCCTCGACCACTTCGGGCGCGCGCCGGAAGCGATCGGCGAGATCGCCGGCCTGATCGAGGCGGGAAAGCTCACGGCGCTCGAGACCGTCGTCGAGGGGTTTGAGCAGTTGCCGACGGCGATCAACATGCTGTTCGACGGCAAGAACGTCGGCAAGCTGGTGGTCAAGGTCGGCTGATCGTCAGCCGAATTCGAGTAGGGCGTAGACCCCGCGGTAGGGCTTCGTAGGTGGGAACCGCCAGAGTGCGGGGTACAGCGTCCCGAAGAACACGCCCCGTCCTTCGGGCATCTGCACATCGTGCACCGCACGGATCCCGGGCATGGTGTGCGCCAACTTCGCCAGTTGACGCACCGAGAGGCTGAACGGCATCGGCGGCACTCGGTAGCGCTTGGAGGAACGCAGCCCCCTTCGTGCGACCTTCTTGACGACGGTCGGCGGAAGGTCGAAGAACATCTGGCCGCCGGGAAAGGTTTTGGCACACTGGGCGATCAGGCCGAGCGCCTCATCGGGTTGCAGGTACATCAACAGGCCTTCGGCGGTGACGAACACGCCGTTGCCGGCGTCGACTTTGTCGATCCAGGAGTAGTCGAGGGCGGATTGTGCAAGATAAGTGATTCGTGCCGAATGCGGCAGCACGCGCTGTCGAAGTTCGACGACCGGAGGCAAATCCACCGAGACCCAAGTGAATTGCGGGTCGGGCAGTGCTCGGTCCAAGCGCCAGAAGGACGTCTGGAAGCCTTCCGCAAGGGCGACGACGGTCGCCTTCGGGTGCGCGGTGAGGTAGTCGATCGCGCATTGGTCGACGGCCAGTGAGCGCAACGCCATCTCCTGCCCCCTGCGCCCGAATTTCTCGAAGTCGAAGTCGATGGAGTCCACCAGCTTGATGGCCAACGGATCGTCGATGATCGGGTCCGGGTGCGCGGCCTGGTATGCCCGTCCGTAGAGAGTCAAAAGTGCCGTTTCCGACACACCGGTCAGCAGCCGAGCGTCCACTTTCTGGTCGGGCGTGTGGTTCATTACGCCAAACCGTACCGGCAAGATCGCGTCGCCCTGTCAGCGCCGCAACAGGTAACGCACAATCGAGAGCACCAGCGTCGCAGCGACCGACACCAAAAGCATCGATACCAGCGGAATGTAGACGCGCACGTTCCCGCGCTCGATCCGGATATCACCTGGGAGACGACCGAACCAGGACAGTCCCCCGATCCATACCAGGATGCCAAGCACGACAACGAGAATTCCCGCCATCACGATGAAGAGGCCTATGCGCCGTTCCATGGTCGCCGGCTAGTTAGGTGCGGACGCCGGGTCGATTGGGATTGCGATCTCGTTGCGGCGCCGCATCGGCAATGTCCAGGGCGGGTCGTAGAACCAGGCCTCGGCATCTCCGGTTGGTTGAATCCCGCTGGCCTGCAATGCCTTCAGGAGTTCTCTCGTGCGAGAGGCGACCGCCTTCGGGCTGCGGTCACCGCTGAATCGCAGCACCGCTACGGTCGTGGCCGGCACGGTAACGAGGCGGACCTGATCATCGTTGGGCGCGGGAAGGGTCTCCATCGTCCACTTGGCGGGCATGAAAAACCGGATTGCCCAGCCACCCTCGGTGCCGGCGGACTGGACGACGGGTGCGGTCATCGCGATCTGCTGGCCACCCCGGCTCGACTGCTGGCTGACCGGTGCCGTCATCGAGATCGATTGACCACGCCGATTGCCCCCGAATATGTACCCCGCCAATCGTCGGAACCCGACGTCGCGAGCGCGGTTTTCGTCGGCCTCAACGGTCGTCTCGGCGGCAATCCGCGGACCGTAGCGGCGTATCTCGACGGTGTCGGTGAGTGGCTGGCGCGTGTATTTCGGCTCCTCTGCACCGACCCGGATGCCGCCCACCGCCAGGACCGACTCGGCGACCTGCTCGGCGAGCTTGATCGGATTGATCATCAGGACCATCTCCTTCCAGCGTCGCGAACGCACACCACGCGGATACCCGCGAGCGGTGCGAGAAGCGCGCCTTATCTGTATTGACCCACCTGCGCCCTTGTGCCGCAAGAGAGGTCATGCCCCAACCGCGGTGTCACCCGACCCTTGTCTTTTACGTGAGACATAGGGGTAATGCCTGCCTCCGTCGTTCGGACAACGTTGGGATCGGTAGCCATCGCCACGGTTTGTACTTGGCGCAACGACGACGCCAACCCGGCGGCGCCCCACGGAAAGGAAGTCAGAAATGAAGATCGTCCCGGCCAGCATCGAAGAGCAGATCAATCGGGTCGACCGGCAGCGCAGCCTCTACATCGGAATCAGCGCCGGCGCAGTTGCGCTGTGGAGCGCCTTCCGTCTGATCTGGGCCCTCTACATCGGGATGACATTCGGCTGGCTCTTGGGGTCGATGGTCTTCCAGCTGGTGCTATGGGGGTCGGCTTAGTAACTGAACGAATCTGGTTGTTTTCGTGATATTCGTTTGGTCGCGGCTACGAGTGACCTTTGCGCCAGGGCGCATCGGGGTCGGCGAGGGTGTCGAGCATCAGCTGGCACCAGGTGAGCGCCGCGTTGACCGCGAGGTGCGCGTGCCGGACGCCGAGACCGACGCGTGCGGTTGCCGGCCCGTGTCCGGTGCCCAGCCCGCGGTTGCGCAGGTCGGCAAGACCGTTGGCGATGGTTGTGACCGCGCCCAGGATGCGCTTGACGCCGTCGCTGCCGTCCGGTCCGGACCCGGTCGAAGGGTCCAGCCCGAGCGAAAGCTGAGCTGCGCGAGCCAGTTTGGGCAGGTCGGCCTTGTCGTCGAACACCTGGCCCCGTTCGCAGAGGACAACCTTGGCGGTGCTTTCGATCAGTTCCTTGGCGCTGCCGACCGCGAGCGCGGTATCGTCGCTGATCGCGCGCCTGATGCGGTCGAAGCCCTCACGAATGGCTGACGGGTCGGCGAATCTCGCAATCGATTCGATCGACAGCTGCGGCCCGGCTGGAGTGATCTGGCCGGTCTGGTCATCGACCTGATAGCCGTCGCGGCGTAGCGATTGGTGAAACTGGCTGAGGCCCACAGGTTCCCAGCCATTGAGCAACCGTTCGGCGACCCGCAGAAATCGGGCGGCCTGTCGCGGATCCGTCCAGTCAACCCCATCCAGGTACGACTGAGCGGTCCGGCGACGCACGCTGCTGTCTTCGTAGCGGCAGTCAGGATCGGGCGCGAAGCCTTCATCTTGAAACGCGGTGCTGATCGCGCCGACCGTGCTGTCGGTCATCAAATCGCGGAAGACGCCGCGCGTCGTGCGCCTTACGAGATCGGTCATCGCGTTGTGCTCCGTATTGACGTCTCCGTCGTTCGCCCGCCCGCGCGCGCTACGGCCCGGTAGATCGTTGAGCGGGTGACCGGGAACAGCTCCTCCAGCTCGCCGATGGTGTGGGTTCCGGCGCGGTAGAGCTCGACGAGGTGCGCCTCCTGCCGCGGACTGAGCTTGGGCTGCTTGCCACGCAGCCGGCCCTTCGCCCGGGCAACGGCCATGCCCTCCCGAGTCCGGGCCCGGGCAAGGTCGGCCTCAAACTCCGCGATCATGCTGAGAGTAGTGAACAGCAACCGGCCCACCGGGTCCGACGGGTCATGCACCGAGCCGCCGATGTTAAGACGCACGCCGCTGGCGGTGAGTTCGTCAACGATGTCGCGAGCGTCCGGAACAGACCGAGCGAGGCGGTCGAGCTTTGTCACGACGAGCGTGTCGCCGCTGCGGCAGGCGGCGAGCGCTTGGCGCAATCCAGGCCGGTCTCGGTTCGTGCCAGTCAGCCCGTGGTCGACATAGATCCGCTTCGGGTCCACGCCGAGTGCCGCCAGCGCCTCCCGCTGCGCGGTGAGATCTTGATCGACCGTCGACACCCGCGCGTAGCCGATCTTCAATTCAGCCACGCAAACAGTATGCCGGTTAGCCCCCCTTCACCGGGATGGATCACCGAACCAGTCTTGTGCGACAGTCGGAACTCAGGTCAGGTCTGCCCGAAGTCTCTTGGTGTCGGTGTGTCGTTTGAGGTTCGGCTATCGAGACATCCTGCCCGGCATGGCGGCGCCTCCGGTGTCTCCGGAGACACCCTGGCCTTGGCCATTTCATCGATGAAACCAAGCACGCGGACTATCTGGTGGTGGCCGCTGTCGTGGTTGCGGGCGATCTGGGCGCCATCCGGAAAGATGTGGACGAGCTACTGCTACCGGGCCAACAGCGTCTCCACATGAAAGCCGAAAAGGCTGGGCGGAAGCGCACGATCGCCGCGAAGTTCGTTCGGGTCGGAGTTCAAGCCATCGTCTATGACGCGGGTCAGCGTTACCGAACCCAGGTAGAAGCCCGCGAGGCCTGCTTGCGAGCGGCCGTCTTGGACCACGCCGGCGGCATTGAGACCATGATGGTCATCGAGGAGGACCTCACCCTCGTCGAATCAGACCGCAAAATTCGCTACCAGGCCGTTCGTGCGGCAGGCTGTGCAGACACACTCCGCTACGATCACCGCCGCGCTGATTCTGAACGGCTGCTGGGCGTTCCTGACGCCATCGCTTGGTGCTGGGGCAAAGGCAATCCGTGGCATGCCCGCATAAGGCCGACCGTTCGCCTTCTCCGACGCGTGTGAACCGCTGCCCCGGATAACGCGAAGCCCGAGCGCCACGGTCGTCCGGCCGGGTCTCGGGCTCACTTCCCGACGCTACTGCCACGGGCCAGCCTGATAATACCCCTATACGCCGGCGGAGCTGCTGCATCGTCCGCCGATTGGTAAGAGCGAGTAGATTCCCCGGTGATCATCGATGTCGGCAGTCTTAACGGCACATATGTCACCCAACCCGTGGACTCGGCGGCGCTGGCCACCACGACGAGACCCAGATCGGCACGTTCTGCCCGCGTTTCACCCCGCGCACGACGGGCTTACACCCGCGGCGGTGTAGACAATTAGTGGCCTCGGTAGGCTGACTATGGCCGCCTGAACATGATGTCCGCGGTTGCGCACACCAGGTTGTCGTGTCACTGTCGGACAGGCCAAGGGGCTTGACCAACTTGCGTGCAGCGGTCTTGCCGGGGTGGTGTATTCGCATAGTGCTGCGGCTCGACCGATTACTCGCGGAACTTTGGGTGACACGGTGTTGAGTTAGCGGAAAGTTCTGCGAAAAAACCGGTCGGTCTCGCGCCCGCAATGATCACCGGATGGAAGGGACCCATGCCGCAGACAACCAATCCACAAACTGGGGATCCGCGAGCGCTTGTGCTCGGCTACAGCGGGGTACTCGCCGCGGTCGCTGGTTATGTCAACTCGGTGGCCTTGCTGGTGTGGGTGTTCCCGGTGGGCAACCTCACCGCCTTGACCACAAAGGTTGGCATGCATACCACTAATCCGCTGTTGTATTCGGGCCGCATGATCGCAGCGATCGTGGTCGGATTCTTTATCGGTGTCATGGGTGCCGGTGCGGTGCTGGCTTCGGCGCGAAGTCACACTGGCCCGCGCCATGCCGCGGTGCTGCTCGCCGAGGCAGCGCTGTTGCTGGCCGCCGCCGGCATCGAACATCCTTTGGTCAGGGCGCCGCTCGCCGCTGCCGCGTGCGGGTTGCAGAACGGCATGACTTCTAGTTTTCCGGGGATAGCGATCCGCACCACGCATTTCACTGGAACTATCACCGATCTCGGGCTGCTTGTGGCCCGCGGCTACCGCCATGGGGTGGACAAGTGGAAGGCCGCCGTTTTGACGACGACTGTGGTGTTGTTCGTCGGCGGTGCCGCCATTGGGGTGATATTCGGCGGCCGGATCGGCGACCATGCGTTGATCCCAGCTGCCGTCGCGTGCGTAGCTGTTGCGCTCGCCAGTGTGCTGCATGACCGCAGGGGTCGCGCGCTCGCGGGGCGCGCGGCGCCCACACCCGAGCCTGCGTACGGCCCCTCCGGTCGGCCGGAAGCCGCCACCACATGGAGCGGCTCACCGTAATCGAGTATTGATCAGCTGCCGCTGAGAGAGTTGCACGGAGGATGAGCACCGCGCTGGGCGGTGAGCATTGGCTTGATGCGGATTGCGAGCGCCGGCCGGCTACTCCGAGCAGCACGGCTATGACGACCACGACGACGCCTACGGGCACCGCCGTCGCGGCTTCATGCACGGTCTGTTCGACTGACCATCCTCAACTTTCCGTAAGCCTCTTTTCGGGCCACAATCGCGGCTGGCCGTCGACCGTCGCCCCCGCCGCGGGTGAATACGCACCGACCATCGGCGGCACCGAACCGCGGACGCGGCCAGCACACCAGCACACCGAATTGGGCTCATGCGGGCAGCACGACAACTCGGCGTCGGCGAACTCGTTTGGGCAGGACTCGTTCTGGTCAGCATCATCGCGGCCCGGGCCGTGCACCGACTCGACCGGGCCCATCATCTGGACACTCAAATCAAGGCCGACACTGAGCACGGTCAGTCGGTGAAGGGGTTAGCCATGGACCAGACGCCAAAAGCGGGCCCGCCCGAGTTACCGCCGCGGATGGCGACCTGTCGAGGCAATCGTCAAACCCATATTCGGGGGGTCTCGGCAGCGAGCACCGTCGTGACCTCGACGCGATCCGCCCGCTGCTAATCGAGGACGCGCGGGACTGGAGCAGGTCCATGGTCAACCCGTGTGAGGCTCGTCGCACGAGTACCTAACATCGTGTACCCTGTGGGGGTATTGGGTACGTGGAGGTATGGACGGAGGTCCGACACATGATGCCTCGAGTCTTGGCGGCGCGTGCTATGAGCGGCGGATTATCGTGTTCGGCACATACCGGCCAGCCGTCGTCGGTATCTCCTATACCCCTAACGCTGCAGCCATCGAGGCGTCGGGTGGATGAGTGAAGCGTGCCGACCGCCACGGTCACAGGTTGTCATCGTCATGGCGGCCATCGCCCTGGCGCTGGCTATGCTGCTCGGCGTCGTCGCCGTCTGCGGGCTGCTGCGGTCCGTATCCCCCGGGCCGCATTCACCGCAACCCTTACTGACCTCGCTGGGCAGTGAACTGACGGTCGGCGTCGATCAGCCATACGTTGACAACGGCCCGTCGAAGGCCTGCCGCACGGGGTTCGCGGACGCGGTGCTACCACAGTCGCCGGCTACCGCCATCGCTGCGTTGGGCGTGGTTGCGGCAGTGGTCGCCGCCGCGGGTTGGCTGGCGCCACGCGCAGCACCGGCCGGGCGGGATCCACCACGCGGACCCGCCACTTTCCTCACCGGTCAAGATCTCTTGACGCGGTTCTGTCTCGCTCGTCGCTGATCGGTCAGCATCAGGCCGTTGCGCTACGCCACGACGGCCGGTGACCGCGCCACCACGTTGACCGCCGCGCCCTCCGTCGCGGCTCCGATGCAGAAGCGACGATCCCATGTTGACCGAGCCTGTGCTCCCGTCGACACCCGCACGCGCCACATCCCATAGCGTGCGGCCCCGGGTAGATAGCGCCGGTCGAACACCATAGCCGGCGACAACCCGTGCTGTGGAACCAAGCACCGTTCGCTTCCGACGAGTCAACCGACTCAGGAAGCGCCCCAAACGAACTCATTCATAGGCCTTCACACATCTCGGAAAGGAAGACCCGTGTCATTCGTGACCACACAGCCGCAAATGCTGGCGATGGCGGCCGGCAACTTGACAGAAATCGGTTCGGCAATGAGCGCCGCAAATGCCGCAGCAGCCGCCGCGACCACGGGAGTGGTTCCCGCCGCTGCCGACGAGGTATCGGCGCTGACCGCAACACAGTTCGCCGCGCACGCGAGCCTGTATCAGACGGTGAGCGCCCAAGCCGCGGCGGTTCATGACCAGTTCGTGGCCGCGATGGGGGCCAGTGCCGGCTCGTATGCGGCAACTGAGGCCGCCAACGCGAGCATAGCCAGCTAAGGAGCATGCAGCAATGGACTTCGGTGCATTACCGCCGGAGATCAACTCGGCCAGAATGTATGCCGGTCCCGGGGCGGGGCCGCTGCTGGCCGCCGCGGCGGGCTGGGACGGGTTGGCCGCCGACTTGGCTTCCACGGCAACGTCCTACAGCTCGGTGATCGCGGGACTAACCGGCGGGCCGTGGCTGGGTCCGGCGTCGGCGTCGATGGCGGCCGCGGCCGCCCCCTATGTGGCGTGGATGAACACCACCGCCGCCCAGGCTGAGCAGACGGCGGCGCAGGCCAGGGCGGCGGCGGCCGCCTACGAAGCGGCGTTTGCGATGACGGTGCCGCCCCCGGTGATCGCGGCCAACCGGGCTTTGTTGATGTCGCTGATCGCCACCAACATTCTCGGGCAAAACACCCCGGCGATCGCGGCCACCGAAGCACAGTACGGCCAGATGTGGGCCCAGGACGCGACCGCGATGTACATGTATGCCGGCTCCTCGGCGGCGGCGTCGGCATTGACCCCGTTCACCCCGCCGCAGCCCACCACCAACCCGGCCGGCCTGGCCGGTCAGGGCGCCGCGGTCGCGCAAGCCACCGGCACCGCCGCCAGCACCAACACCCAGGCGGTACTGTCACAGGTGACCTCCACGGTGCCCACCGCGCTGCAGCAACTCGCGTCGCCCCTGTCGCCCACATCCTCCACGACGTCGTCGCTGTCCTCGTTGAGCTCGTCCCTGAGCCCGCTGAGTACCGGCATGTCGATGACCAGTTCGGTCGGGTGGATATCGAGTGCGCTGCTGTCGAACGCGAACCAGATCAAATCTTTGATGCCGCCCGCCAGCGCGGCCAGCACTGCGGCGTCGGGATCGGGTCTGACGGGCGGGCTCGCCTCGGGGCTGACAGGAGCGCTCGGTTCGGGCGCGCTGGGATCGGCGGGCTCACCAGGATTCGGCGGAGCGGCGGTGTCCGCGGATATGGGCCGGGCGGCATCAATCGGGGCGTTGTCGGTGCCGCCGAGCTGGGCCGCCGCGGCCCCCACGATCGCCCCGACCGCCGCGGGGGCGCTGCCCAGCACCAGTGTGGGCGCCACCCCAGCCGCCACGGTAGGGCCGGCAAGCCTGCTCGGCGCGCCGCTGGCGGGTATGGCCGGGCCCAACCAAGGCACTGCCGGCAGTGCGGACCTGCGCTTCATGCCCCGCCTCACGGTGGTGCCACGCTCGCCGAGCGTCGGATAACAGCAAGGAGGACGGATCTATGTGTTTCAGATCGGCGGTTACGCCGGTCATCATCGCAACCATCGCATCAACGATTTCGGGGTAGGGAGATACCGAGATGACCACACGTTTTATGACCGACCCGCACCAGATGCGAGCTATGGCAGGCCGCTTTGAGGTGCACGCCCAAACCGTCGAAGACGAGGCCCGCAAGATGTGGGCGTCCAGCCAAAACATCGCCGGAGCCGGTTGGAGCGGAACCGCCCAGGCCACCTCCTACGACACCATGGGCCAGATGAACACCGCCTTCGGCAACATCGTGACCATGCTGCGCGGGGTGCGCGACGGCCTGATCCGCGACGCCAACAATTACGAGGCCCAAGAGCAAGCCTCCCAGCAGATTCTGAGCAGTTAGGAGAACCGACGATGACCATCAACTACCAGTTCGGCGACGTCGCCGCGCATGGCGCGACCATCCGCGCCCAGGCTGCCTCGTTGGAGGCCGAACACCAAGCCATCATCCGCGATGTGCTTGCCGCCGGCGACTTTTGGGGCGGCGCCGGGTCCACAGCCTGCCAAGAGTTCATCACCCAACTGGGCCGTAACTTCCAGGTCATCTACGAACAAGCCAACGCCCACGGACAAAAGGTGCAAACCGCCGGCAACAACATGGCCAGCACCGACAGCGCCGTCGGCTCCAGCTGGGCCTAAACAACAACCCCAGACACGTCAACAGCACGTACCTGTCATCCGCGCCGCCGCCTTGTAGCCGAGTTCTGTGCGATGGTCTGCTGGCCGCGTCCGCGGTTCGGTGCCGCCGATGGTCGTGCGCATTCACCCGGGGCGAGGCGACGGTCGACGGCCAACCGCGATTGTGGCCCGAAAAGAGGCTTACGGAAAGCTGGGGATGGTCAGTCGAACAGGCCGTGCATGAAGCCACGACGGCGGTACCCGTGGTGCCCGTAGGCGTCGTCGTGGTCGTCGTAGCCGTGGTGCTCCGAGTAGCCGGCCGGCGAGTAGCCCTGCTGTGGCGGGTAGCCTTGCGGCGGGTAACCCTGCTGGGGATAGGCGGGAGCTTGTGGCGGTGCGGGTTGCTGGTAGTACCGCTGCTCGGCTTCCATCAGCCGTTCGAGCTCGCCGCGATCGAGAAAGACGCCGCGGCAATTCTGACACTGGTCTATCTCGATGCCGGATCGCTCGTAGGTGATCATCGTTCCGGAGCATTTGGGGCAGGTGAGCGCGGTCTCACTCATTAATTCGCCTTCCGATCGTCGACGGTCATGGAAACAGCGACGCTGATTGTCATCGATTCAATGATGCCCGTGATGGCCGTAAACCCCGTGGTGACCGTAGCCGTTGTGATCCTGCGACCAGGGCGGGGGAAGGTAACGAGGTGCCGGAGTCGGACGGGGTGCGGCGGCAACACTGGGTGGTGGCGGGGCAGGGGCGACCTTGGCCAGCCGCGGGCGGGCCACGACCTGGCCAAGATAGAACGCGGTCGTGATGGCCTCCCGCAACGCCAGCTCTGCTCCCTCGTGCACCGCGGTGCCCGACGAACCTCCGACGAGCATGGCGCCGGCGTAGTCGAGCTGGTTACGCACGTCGGCGGCGTAACCGTGCAGCCGCGCGGAGTCCGGGTGTTGCTTGGCCGACGGTAACCGATCGAGATCCGCCAGCGCTGCTTCGAGCCGTTCGAGCATGGTGGCGCCGGCCGTCCGCATCGCCTGCAGGTGCGACCGGGGACAGGGCTCGACCACCACCCATTGCGGCAGCGGCGCCGGCAGCGCCACCTCACCGGCGACGTCGAACCCGGGATCGGTCGCGGCACGTCGCGCCCGGGCCGACCACCCAGGTACCTCGCGCAGGAATCGCAGCGCCTGCTCGGCGGTCACCCGGGGCAGGAAACCACCGCTGCCCGCTGCCGGCCTTTCGGCTTCGACGAACGCCTGTCCCAGTGACTGCAGCGCGTAGGCGTTCCAGGTGGCCAGCAGCTGGCTACTCTCGGCCGGCGAGGCGAACCACGGATCGATTCCGGCCGCGGCGAGTTCCTCCCGCAGCTGGTCGGCGGACAGATAGTCCTGGTAGGCGCTGCCCCCGACCGACAGCAGCGCAAGTACCTCGTCGGCGGGCACCTCGCCGCGCAGCTTGGCGCCCATACGAGCGCCGAAGCCGGGCTTGCGCAATGGCATACGACCACGCTACGCGAGGACACAGGCAGCCCCCATTTGGCGCCGGACGAGCCGAGCACGAATACGGCGCCGACCTACGCCATGTCCACGCCGTCATCGACACGCTCGTGCCACGATTGACCAGCCATCGCATCGCCCGGAGTCGACGTCGAAGTGGCGTGGGACCCGCAGTTCCTGCCGGAGGGCTTCGCCACCATGCGGGCTTGATGTCGCGATGTTGTTCCTGGAGGCGACCGCGATTCCCAGGCAGGCGACGGCAGGAAGGATCAGTGCATGATCGCCGATCCGGTGGCCGATCACCACCCCCGCGGCGGCGCCGCCGACGAACAGCACCACCGTCGTGGCCAGGACGGTGAATCTTCCACCGATCCACCCCATGACGGCGGCTGCGGCCCAGCAGCAGCCCGAGGTCGGTGATGGTGCCGGTGAAGTGCGTGGTGCGGATCGCCATCCCGGGAAAGTTCGACGTCATCGCGTTTTGCAGCCCGCACGCGCCCGCGGCGATCAGCGCCCTGACGATAGGGTGCTCAACGCCAGCTGCGGCGAACAGCAACAACGCCTCGGCCAGCAGAACCCCGGCCTGGCGCGGGCCGGTATAGCTCTGCGCGCCAGCTCTAGTAGCACCGCACCCGCCGCGACGGCGCCGACGAGGAACCCGAACACGATCGCAGCGATCATACGGCCCTGATACAGCAGCGGATCGGTGCTATGCATACCCGCCTGGGTCGTCAAGGCGGTGAGGTTGCCCACCGGAAACGCTCATACCAAAAGGGCCACCGAATTGATAAACCCGGCAACCGCGGCGAGCAGCCCACTGTATCCAAGCAAGAACGCCCGCTGAAACGATCGGGGACCGGGGGTCGGCGAGGCTGGCATCGTCATCTTCCTGTCCGGTAATCGGCAGCGGGCACAAACGCTAACACGGCAACCCTTCAAAACGCCCTACGGGTCGCTCCCGCATGGGCGCAGGGCTCAGCGGCCTATGTAATGCGCTCTGCGGCACGGAAAGGCAACCCACACGGCTCGCTGGCAGTTATGGTTCGCACGCGAGCATGGCAAGTCTCCACGAAACGGTACCTGTCCGAAACCACCCTCGCCCTCGTCAGCCCCGACCAACTCCGACGACCAATCCGTCGTAACCCCAGCCGCGATCACGGCATGGTGAAAACCCTCAGAGCCTCAGGCGAAAACGCGCGCTCGACTCACACCACTCCATGGGTCACGACCATCCGCGTCTGCCCCACACGGTGGCGTGAGCGGCGGCGAGATAAGTGCCGTTGGTACTCGCGATCGAAGCGCAGCCTCGGCCGGCACGGGTCGTCGCCCCATCAAGCCGTGGCCAACGGTCACCCGGTCTCGCTGGCGCGGCGCAGTTTCTCCGCATTTCCGCGCTGCGGTGCGGCCTCGGCGGGCAGTGGTGGTGGCCGCCACGACCTGACTGGGGTTTCAGCCGCTTGCCGCCCAGGGTTCGGCCCTGACGAGTTCTTGTACTGCCCGGAGCCGGTCGAGTAAGCCCGAGGCGTGCTTGATCTGGAGTGTGGTGTCGTTAGCGTCCCTGCCCACGCTGATCGACACCGACCCCGGCGGCAGGCCAAGAGCGGTAAGGCTGTCGGTGATGACGTCGGCGTCGGGCGGGAAGTAGCGCAGGGTACTAGTCAGGGCACCGGTCAGCTCCTCGGACAAGGTCCTGATCTGATGCGGTCGTAAGTGGGAGATCAACTGGGTGCCGTCGGGCACCACCGGTTCGGCCACCCGCACCGGGTCGACCCGCGACGATCGGAAGCGACATACCCGCCATTGAGCGACCGATGGAACACCCCGGGATAGGTAGGCGGCCAAGGCTCGTCGCGCACTGATCCGCACCGCGCTGCGATACAGATCGGCCAGGACATCGTCGTCGTGGGGCTGAAAATCCCAGGTGCCCACCAACCGCGCGGAACGGACACCATGCACTCCGCGTAGCACACCGGTGATCTCGTTGTACGGGACGAACCCGCCGGCCTGGGCCAGCGCCGAGCCGCGCACGATCAAGTTGCAGCTCAGCGCGATCGACTCCGCGTAATGCCGAAACTGCTCGGCGCGCTCCGGGTCGGCCGGCATGGCCACCTCGCGGCGAACCAACTTGGCGCCAAGCAGGGCGCGCAGCGCGTCGGCCGCGAAGAACACCGGCATCGTTGGGGCGGGCGCCTCGGGGCTGTCGAACAGCACCGGGCCCACTGCAAGGTCGGCGCGCGCCGATCCGGTCACCGCTTGGTGCAGGTCGTCAAGGACTCCCATTGGGAGGTGTGTGAGGTCGTCGTCGGCGATGACGAAACCGGTGCGCGCCGGATCCAAGCGCTGCACGCATACCACCGCGTCGAGCATGAGCTGCCGAAGCTCGCCAAGACCAATCCGGGTCGACAACACCACTTCGGCGGCAGCGAAGCGCACCGCTAATGAACTTGCACGGGCCATCGCTGCGCGGGCGCGCACCAGGGTGTCATCCGCGGGCCTGCTCGCCGGCCGGTTGACCAACAGCACCACCGAGATCGGCACCGAACACCGTTGCCGGGCCAGCTCCCATAGGGTGTGGTCGAGCACGGCCCGGTTCTGCCCACCGAAGCCGACCGTGGGGATCAGCACCGGCAAGGCGGGGCCGGGCGGGAGTTGGTCGGCCAATTGGTCGACGACGTGATCGAACAGTCGCGTGTAGTCCGCGCCGCGTCCATCGCCGGCGTGCCGGTGGGCCTGGTGTGCTGTCATCGGGCCTCCTCCCCCGTGGCCTGGTGCGTGAAGGGCTCGACGATTCGAGCCAGCTGATCCGCGCGGATCAATATTTCGCGGAAAGTATTGGGGGCCATCGGTTTGCGCAGCCCGTCGCGAACCGGGTCCCACCGCGGGTCACCGAACGGGCGGTTACCCACCCCCACCTCGGCCGTCGGCTTCAGCGCGGGCACGGCGGCGATCACCAAGTCCCGCAGCCCGCACAGCACGTCGACCTGGGCGGCCTGCTGCCGCGACAGCACCGGAATGCTTGTCCAGCCGAACACCTGTTCCTCGGCGTCCTCAACGAGCACCGTGATGGTGAGCAGCCCTGGTCCATCGGGAATCGTTGTATCACAACGCAATCCACCGTCGATCGGTTCGGCGGGCCGATCGCCCACGGCAACCGTCCAACTGAACCGGGTGCCATCACGGAGCGGCCGGTGTAGCGCGACATGAAATGTGGCGGGCTGCCCGGCCACGGCCAGGCAGTAACGATGGCGGGCCGGAAACGGCCCCAACACCCGCACCCCACGGTGGGCCAGTTTGCGCAGCACATTACGCGTCACCCCCGCCACCACCGCATTGCCCTGCTCAAGAACCCTGGGCCAGTCGGTGGTCCCACAGCTGAACACCGTCCCGGTGGCGCTGTAGACCCCGAGCACGGCGTTGGCGTCGGCACCGGCCGGGCGGTCCTGCCAGCCCTCGCCCAGATGCGCGACGCCCAGCACCGCCAATTGCGGCGGGGTGCCGTCGGTACCGGCTGCCCGCAAATCGCCTCCCGGTCCCCGCTCAAGTGTCGCCCCGTCGCACTCGTAGCCGATCAACCGCTCCTCGGCGCCGAACGTGTCCCCGCTGCGCAGACCCAAACCCTCATACACCCAGTGCCCGGCGTGCTGGACCGTATAGCCGACGGGGTCTCGGGGGCCGTCCCACCAGCCGCCGCCGTGCCGGTAGCTGACGCCGGTCATGGCGTTCTCCGGAACGCTGCGCCACCACTGCCCGCCCTGGGGATGGCTGACCGGTGGGTGCACACAGGTCATATCGCCGTTGTCGGCCAGATCGATGCGCCACCAGCTGGTGTTGCCGCTGAAGAAGGCGACGTTACCGCCCGCCGCGACGAACCGCTGAACGGCCTGGCGCATCCGTGCGCTCCAGTACTCGTCGTGGCCAACACTGAGCAGCAGCCGGTAGCCGGCCAGCACATCGGGGTCACGATGCAGGTCGAGGTCGGTGCAGAAATCGACCGCGACGCCTTCTCTCTCCAGCCACCGGATCATCGGCAGATCCCAATGCGCGAAGCCTTCGCGCGGGGTGCTCGCGTCGTAGACATCGTCCACCTCGGGAAACGACAGCTGACCGCCGGTGCCGCCGCCGGGCCGGCGGGTGGTCAGCACCGTGGTCGATGCCGCGGGCACGAATGATGCGGTGTGGTACATGCTCCCGCCGCCCGAGGCGTTGTAGGCGTGGTAGGTGGCCCAGGCCAGCTTGTACAGAATCGGTGACGTATCGCCCGCCTGTTTGCGGACGACGAACAGCGCCCGGCCCGACCGTGCATCGATCGCGGGCGCCTCGTCAGGCGGGTTGACCACATCGGCGGCGGTGATCACCGCCAGGTACACGCCGCCCGGCCAGCCGCCGGGAATGTCGAATTCCTCCGATGGCCAGCCCCAATCCTGCTCCGGCAGCCCCGGCGGCAGGTCGTACCCGCGCCGCGGTGAGCTCGTGCCCAGGTGGACGGTCTGCAGGCCGACCCGAAAGAACGCCACCCGGTAGCGGGATTCGGTGGTCGACACGTACAGCACCAGCCGCCCCCCCGGGCGCGCCGTCGGCTCACGCGGATACACCTGCGCCGCTACCTCGGCCCACCCACTTGGTGCCGCTCGCGGGCCCGCTGACCCGCTTCCCGAATCTCCCGTCACCGCCGATCCTTCCTCCTCCCGCGGACCCTACGAGCTGGTCGGCCTGAACCTGAACGATCATCTGATCATGCGCGAAGCCCAACCCGGCTAATCGCCGCACAACCCGAACCGATCCGCCAGGTCACGTAACACGGCATACCGTGGCGGGGTAACCCGGGATTTTGCGCGGCAAACGTCGAGAGGGAGGAATGGGAAATGAGCGACACCGCCGACGTCGTCGTGGTGGGCGCCGGACTCAGCGGGCTGGAATGCGCGAGCGCGATCGTGGCGGGTGGAGTCGACGACGTTCTCGTCGTCGAGACCGGCGGAGCACACGCAGGCACGGCGGGCGCGGCCCCGCTCAGATGGGGCAGCACCGCGCCGCCGCATTACTCGTGGGATGGCCGCACATCGGTCGTGGGGGGGCGATCGTTGTCCTGGCATGGGGTGGTCCTGCGACTGGAGGCGTGGGCCCTGGCCGACCAGGCTTGGCCCGACCCGGCGCGGTCGGCGCTGCGTGGGCAGTCGGCCGGTGCCGTAGGTCTCTACGATCAGGTCGAGCGAGATCTAGCGGACTGGGCGGGCGGTTCGCTGACCCCAGACCGCCGGGGCGAGGGCCGGTTGGCGGGGGTGCTGGCGTCGGGCCGGGCGGTGCCGCAGGCGGTGCGGCCCGACGGGAACGGTGGCTGGCGCGCCTACACCCCGCTGGACCGCTGCATGCACTGGACGGCGCCCGGCGAGCGGGCGGGCCGGCCCAGGCTGCGCGCCGGATGCCAGGTGCTGAACGTGGTGACCCGCGCGGGCCGGGTGACCGGGGTTCGGGTGCGGGACATGTGCACGGGTGACGTCGAGGCCGTTGCCACCCGGACCGTGGTGCTCGCCGCGGGAACCCTGGACAACACCAGGCTGGTGGCGCAGCTGGCGGGCGCCGACCGGCCACCGGCGTTCACCGGCCTCAACGACCACCTGGTCCAGGGCTTTGTGGTGCGGCTGCCGGCCGCCGCGCTGGGCTGGCCGCGGCCGGCGGAGGCGTTCGAGTACGAGCCCGGCCACGGCAGCCGGTCCAACCTGTTCGCGCGCACTCGACCGTTGCCCGCCAGCCCCGACGAGGTGCTCCTCGACGTGTGGGCGATGGGCGAGCAGATGCGTTCGGAACACAATGTCGTCTCGTTCCCGGATACCGGACGGGTTCCCTGGCGCGGCGTGGTGACACCGTCGCTGAGCGAACTCGACCGCGAGGTGCTGGCCGCGCAGCGACGCGAGCTGACCGCGCTGTGGGCAAACCTGGGCGGACGCACGGCGCCAGCCTTGCGCTTTCCGGGCTTCCTGGCCGCGCCGTTGGCCTTCGATCGAGCACTGACCCGGGTCATGGATGAACCGCCGGGCGTGCCGGTCGGCTACTGCTGGCCGCTGGGCACCGTCGAGCACGAATCCGGCACGCTGCCGCTGGGCGGGGCGCACGTCGGCGAGACGGGCGAGCTCACCGCCGCGGCCGGCGGGTATGTCGTCGGTCCCGCGACGTTTCCCCGGTCGGGCGCGGCGAACCCGTCGCTGACGACGCTGGCGCTGGCCCGCTGGACCGCGGCCAGACTCCTGAGAGGCTGAATCGCACACCGAGGTCACGGCATGTCGGCGCGCTTTGCGACCTTGTCGAAGGCGGCCACGACGGCTTCCAGTCCCGTCGGACTGCTTAACAGCACCCGGTGCGGCAGCAGCATCAGGTTGTCGTAGAGCTGCTCGGCGTGCGGAAACCGGGTTCCTACCGGCGGCCGCAGCCGGTCGCGCAACCAGCGGTAGCGCGGCTTCGTCTCGGGGCAATACAGCCGGTTTTGGTGCAGAGGGCGGTCGGCGCGGTGCACCCGCACACCCAGTTCGGCGGCCACCGCCGCGCACACCAGGTCGGTCGGCGCGCCGGCGAAAGCGTCGGGATCGCGCCGCACACCGTAGGCGAACACGCTGGGCAGCTCGAGTTGCGCCGGCCGTGCCAGCGGCCGCAAGCCCGGCACCCTGGCGAGTTCGTCGTCCAACAGCTCACCGGCTCGGGCGCGCTGCTCGAGCTGCGCCGGCAGCCGCTCCAGCTGATCCAGCAGAAGCGCCGCGGAAATTTCGGGCAGGCAGTGGTTGGTGCCCATCACCTCGCATGCCTCGGTGAGGTAGGGGTAACCGATCGCCGGATCCGCGTCCGGGTAACGACGCGAGTCCGCCCGTAGCTGCTGTAGCCGGTCATACAGCAGCGGGTCGGAGGTGCTCACCGCACCGCCTTCCCCGCAGTTCAGCACCTTGCCCTGCTGCATGCTGAACGCGCCGACACCACCCAGCGACCCGGCCGCCCGACCGTTCCAGCGGGCACCGTGGGCTTGTGCGCAGTCCTCGACCACGGCCAGGCGGTGCTGCTCGGCGAGTGCGCCGATGGCGTCCATGTCGGCCATCCGGGAATGCAGGTGCACCACGATCAGCGCCTTGGTGCGGTCGGTGATCGCCTCGGCCACCGCCGCCGGGCTCACACAGCCGGTGTCCGGATCGGCGTCGGCGAACACCGGCACGGCGTTGACGTTGAGCACCGCGGCGGCGGTGGCGACCCAGGTGAACACCGGCACCACAACCTCGTCTCCGGCCCCCACCCCGATGGCCTCCAGCGCGATGGCAAGGCTGCTGGAACCGTGGTCGGTGCTCACGCAATACCGAACCCCGAGGAACTCGGCGAACCGCCGGGCGAACCGGCGCTCGTAGGGCTCGACCCCGGTCCAGCCCCCGGTCAGCGTCCACCGGCCACTGGTCAGGGCCGCGGTGACGCGTTCGATCGTGGCCTGGTCGTACTGCGGCCAGTCGGGCCAGCCGCCCGACCACACCGGGGGACCCCCGCGCAACGCCAGTTCTGCCACCACACCTCCAGGCCATGCTTCAAGACGACCACCTTACGCAGTTATGGCATCCAGGCGGTTGGTGGAGTTTGCGAACACTCGACAACCCGTGTACCGTCGGCCTGGGATATAGACCTACCCCCTAGGGGTATGGCCACGAAGTTGGGGGATACCAACATATTTCCGTTAAGTTGTGCCCGTTCAACGCAGAGAGGAACCCCATGAAGACACCGCGAAACCTTCGCAAATGGACACTTGCCGCGGCCACGGCCCTCGCACTCGGCACCTTCGGCATAGGCTCCGGCGTCGCCAGTGCTGATCCGAATGACAGCGGCATCGGCGTCAACGGCGGCAGCGACACCGGCGGCGGTATCAACCTCGGCCCGATCAGTGGCGGCGTCGGCAGCAACACCGGCGGCGGCGCCAACTTTGGCCCGCACGGCGTCAATGGCGGCGTCGGCAGCAACACCGGCGGCGGCGCCAACTTTGGCCCGCACGGCGTCAATGGCGTCAATGGCGGCGTCGGCAGCAACACCGGCGGCGGTATCAACCTCGGTCCGCACGGCCGTAGGTAATCGCCGACCTACTCAGCGCGGGCACCGCCGCCGCAGCGGCGATGCCCGCGCTGAGCGTCGGCCTCCACGACACCGGTCAGTGGTTGGCGTTGCGCACGGGAGCGGAGGCGCCGACCGTGCACGCCGACGCTTCGATTTCAATCATGGGGCCATTAAGGCCATTAATCAGATGCCCCGTGATGGTGGCATGCGCAGGGTCCTCGCATCGCAGGCGGGAAGTCCCTCACCAGCTTGGAGCGGGGAACCATGCTAACGCCAAGGCCGCCGAGGTGCGGACGTTCACCCTGTTCCGGTGACTGCCCAGCGGCCGGAGAGGGTGCGAGCACCGACGAAAACCAGTCGCAGGACGGTGAACGTGGCCAGCCCAGACCAAATTCCTGCTAACCCCCAGCCGAATACCAGCGACAACCAGATCAGCGGCAAAAACCCGACCAGTGCGCTGATTACGGTGGCGTTGCGCAGGAACTTCGCGTCCCCGGCGCCAAGCAGCACCCCGTCGAGACCCCAGACTATCCCGGCGATGGGAAGCTGGGCGGCCAGGAACCACCACGGCACGTGGATCGCGTTCAGCACCGATTGGTCGTCGGTGAACAACTCGGGCACCACCGGCGCCCCGGCGCCGAGCAGCAGCGCCAGCACCGTCGCCGCCACCAGCGATAACGCCGTGATGCGCCACGCCACCGACTTCGCGTGTACGGCATTGCCCGCACCCAGCGCCGCGCCGACCAGCGCCTGCGCCGCGATCGCCAACGAATCAAGAACCAGCGCAAGGAAATTCCACAACTGCACGACCACCTGATGCGCGGCGACCGCTGCCGCGCCGAACCTGGCAGCCACCGCCGCGGCCGAGACGAAACACACCTGGAACGCGACGATGCGGACAAAAAGATCGCGGCCCAGCACCACCTGCGCCCGCAGCACCGCACGGTCGACGCGCAACGAAACCCGCTCGGCCAGCACCGCCCGGCAAAACAGCAGCGCGGCCAGCCACTGCCCGGCGAGATTTGCCACCGCCGACCCCGCCAGCCCCAAGCGGGGCAATCCCAACCACCCGTAGACCAGTAGCGGGCACAGCAGCGCCGATAACCCGAACCCCGCAACGACATAGCGCAGCGGACGCATCGTGTCCTGCACGCCGCGCATCCACCCGTTTCCTGCGAGTGAGACGAGAATCGCCGGCGCGCCCAGAATCGCGATCCGCAGCCAGGGCAACGCCGCCGCGGCGATGTCACCGCCGGACGCAATCACCGACACCAGGGGCACCGCAGCAGCCTCCACCACGATCGCGATCACGGCTCCGATGGCCAGCGCCAGCCACGTCGCCTGTGCCCCTTCGTGGACGGCCGCCGCGCGGTCGCCGGATCCGAAGAACCGCGCTGCGCGCGCGGTGGTTCCGTAAGACAGGAACGTCAACTGCGTCTCGCCGAGTATCAGCGCGCCGATGGCCAGACCCGCCAGGGGCAACGCTCCGAGGTGCCCGACCACACCGAAGTCGAACAACACGTACAGCGGCTCCGCGGCCAACACCGCTAGGGTGGGCAGCGCCAGTGCCGCGATCTGTCGACCACCGGCGGCGGGCCGGCCCCCGTCGGTCAACGCCGGTCAGCCGAGAGCGGCGCGCAGGCTCGCCACCACGTCATCGATTAAACCGGAGATCGAATACCGGGCGGCCAGCTTGTGATGCTTCCTCACTCGAATCACCGCATGGCTACCCGAACCCGCCGGTGCGGCCTCTGATGTTCCCCGGGGAATCATGCGTCAGGCCCCCGTCCCAACCTCCATGTACCCAATACGCCTACAGGGCCTGCTGCTATAGGCGCGCGTGTGACGAGCCTCGTGACGAGGTTAGCATCGGCCCCGGGAACCCGACTCGCGGTTGGCCATAGCCCGGTATGGGCTGTCGCGCCGATAGCGGGCCTTGGAGCCGAGATGGTCGTCATAGGGAAACCACGACGCCGCGCCTTTGGCTGCCCGGGCCCCCACACGCCGCCAGACAGCCCTCGACACCAACTTTGCATCAATGGCTTTGAAACGGGCGCGGCAATCCAGCGCCACACCGATACGCAGCTTGCCGCTCCATGCCAAAACGGGCCATCCGACGGTCGAAGGCGCTGGGGCACCCAGTGCGACCGCGGGGATCGGCCTGGTTAGCGGATTTCTCATGCGGCGATGTTCTTGGTTTGGCCGCGGGCCGGCAGGCGGCGGGGTGTCTTGTGGGAAATCCACGGGGTGATGGGGTTTCCCTGCCAGCGGGTCGAGGGCGGCACTTGGTCGCCGGCCATGACGAGGGACGCCGGTCCGATGGTGGCGCCGGCCCCCAGCCGGGCGGCTGGCAGCGCCACACTGTGCGGGCCCAGTGTGGCTCCGGGTTCCAGGACGACGGTGCCTGTGCGCATGATCCGGTCGTGGAACAGATGCGTCTGCACTACAGAGGCGCGGTTGACGGTGGCGCCGGCGCCCAGGGTCACCAGGTCGGCCTCGGGCAGCCAGTATGTTTCACACCAGACGCCCCGGCCGATGGAGGCGCCCAGCGCGCGCAAAAAGAGGTTCAGCATCGGCGTGCCGGTGGCGGCCCGCGCGAACCAGGGGGCGGCCACCGTCTGCATGAAGACCTCGGACACTTCATTGCGCCACACGAACGACGACCACAGCGGCCGCTCGGTCACCCGGATCCGGCCGACCAAGAGCCATTTCGCGACCACCGCGGCGCCGCCGGCGATCGCGCCGGCCGCTAGCAGCACGACACCGCTGCCCAGCGCCGCCCACCGGTAGCCGAATTGGCTTGCCAGCCACTGTAGGGCGTCCACGACGGCGACGCCGGTGGCGAAACTGACCAGCAACGGAATCAGCCGGGCGGTCTCGACGACTGCGCGCATCATTTTCAGCGGCATCGACGGGTGATAGGTGCGGCCCGCATCGGCCTTGACCGTCCGGCGGCGCAACCGCACCGGAGGGCTGCCCAGCCATGACGAGCCCGTCGTGGCCTTGCGTGGAGCCAACGACAGCACCGCGACCAGTCCGCCGTCGGGCACCCGGTGGCCGGGCGAGGTGATGGCGGAGTTGCCGAGGAACGCGCGGTTGCCGATGGTGGCGGTGGCCGCCTGGATCCAGCCGCCGCCCAGTTCATAGGACGCCACCATGGTGTCGTCGGCCAGGAAGGCGCCGTCGGCGACGACGGTGAACTTCGGCGTCAGCAGCGCCGTGGAGATTTCGGTGCCGCGGCCCACCTTGGCCCCGAGCAGCCGCATCCACCACGGCGTGAGCAGGCTGGCATACAGCGGGAACAGGTAGTTGCGCGCGGCAGCCATCAACCGCCCGGTGGCCCACAGCTGCCACCCGAGCCGGCTGTGTACCGGGTGGTAACCCTCCCTCAACCCTAGCGACAGCACCCGCACCCCGAGCACTGTCAGCGTCGCGTACACGCTCAGCGACGCGGCCACGGCCACCGGTATCCAGGCCACCGTCGGCACGATCGCGTCGAGCAACGTGCGGCTGTCGCGCACCCCGAAGCTCAGCACCGCCAGTCCCGCGAACTCAGCCACCAGCGGCAGCGCGCCGAGCAGCATCGGCGTCAGCGCGAACACCGCCACCCACAGCGGCGCGCGGACCGGGCGCTGCCGCGGCCACCGGTGACGGGCCGCACCGGACATCTCTGCCGGCGAACCCGCCCAGTACTGGCCGTTGCCCACCGTGCCGGCCACGCTGGAACCCGGGGCGACCTGGGCGTTGTCACCCACCGACGCGCCGGGCAGCACGGAGGTCCGCGCGCCCACGATCGCGTCGTTACCGATCCATATCCGGCCGACATGAAACAGGTCGCCGTCGACCCAATGCCCACACAGATCGACCTCCGGTTCGATCGCGCTGCGGTGACCCAGCCTCAGCATCCCGGTCACCGGCGGCATCGCGTGCAGGTCCACGCCCTTGCCGACCTTGTTGCCCAGCGCGCGGGCATAGCAGACCAGCCACGGTGTGCCGACGAGGTTTTGCACTCTGCTGGCCTCCACGACACCTTCGGCGAACCACACCCGCAGATGCTCGGAGCCCCCGCGCCGGTAGCTGCCCGGCCGCAAACCCGACAGCAGCAGCCGCGCCCCGAGCACCGAGACGCCTACCCGCCCCGGCGGGGTGATGAACAGCACGAAGCCGGCGATGATCCACCACCATTCGAGCGTCACCAGCCACGGCAGCGGACGCAGCACCGCGGCCACATTGCTGACCAGAGCCAGCCACGTCACCCACTGCATGCCGGTCAGGGTCGCCAGCGGTAGCGACAGCAACACCTGCGCGGCCTGTGTTGACCGCGGCGTCGGGCGCACCGGCCGCGGCGCGACGCGGACCGGCGGATCGAGTTCATCGAGAAACCCGGCCAACAACGACAACCGGGGATGCTCGTAGAGCTGGGCGATCGTCACCTGCGGATAGCGCTGCCGCAGCGCATCCACCAGTTGAGCCGCCGACAACGATTCCCCACCCAGGGCGAAGAAGTCAGCGTCCGGGCCGTCGACGGCAGCGCCCAGGACGTGGCGCCACAGGCCGGCCAGCCAGCCCATCGTGCCGCCCAGGTCCGGCGATTGGTCCGCCGTCTCGGCAACCGGCCACGGCAGCGCGTCCCGGTCGACCTTGCCCGACACGCGGGTGGGCAACTCGTCGACCAGCACCAGCCGCGGCACCACCGCGGCGGGCAGCGTTTGGCGCAGCGCCGTGCGCGCGGCCGCCAGGTCGAACGACGGGTCGCTGCTCACGAGGTAGCCCACCAGCAGCGCGGCGCCGCCGGCCGTGCGGCGCACCGCGGCCGCTGCGGCGCTGACACCGGGCAGATTGACCAGCGCGGCATCCACCTCGCCCAGCTCGATGCGCCGACCCGCGACCTTGACCTGGTCGTCGGCGCGTCCGATGAAAACCAGCCCCTCGGGCTCTAGCCGCACAAGGTCGCCGCTGCGGTAGGCGCGGCCCCAGCCCAGACTGCGCAGTGGCGCGTATCTCTGGGCGTCCAGCTCCGGATCAAGGTAGCGCCCCAACCCGACACCTGCGATCACCAGCTCACCAACCTCGCCGTTGCCCACCGGCTGACCGTCGCGGTCGATGACGGCGAGATCCCAACCGGGCAGCGGCAGCCCGATGCGCACCGGCCCGCTGCCGGTCAGCCGGGCCGCGCAGGCCACCACCGTGGCCTCGGTGGGGCCGTAGGTGTTCCACACCTCCCGGCCGTCTGCCGCCAGCCGCTCGGCCAGCTCGGGCGGGCAGGGCTCGCCGCCCACGATCAGCAGCCGGACCCTCTTAAGAGCCTGGGCCGGCCACAGCGCGGCCAGCGTCGGCACCGTCGACACCACCGTGACACCGCGGGCCAAGAGCCAGGGCCCCAACTCCCTGCCGGCGCGCACCAGCGACCGCGGGGCCGGCACCAGACACGCGCCATGCCGCCACGCCAGCCACATCTCTTCACACGAGGCGTCGAACGCCACCGACAACCCCGCCAGCACCCGGTCGCCCGGCCCGATCGGGTCGTGCGGCAGGAATATCTGCGCCTCCGCGTCCACGAACGCCGCCGCGTTGCGGTGGGTGACGGCAACACCCTTCGGGGTTCCGGTAGAGCCCGAGGTGAAGATGATCCAGGCGTCGTCGCCGACCAGCGGCGCGGACGGCCGCCGCCCGCCCGAAGAGCCGGGACCGCCGACCAGCCCCTGCCCGGTGATCACCGCCACCACCTGCGCCTCGTTGAAGACCAGGTCGGCCCGCTCGTCCGGATCCTCGGCATCGACCGGCACATAGGCCGCGCCGGCGGCCAGCGTGGCCAAGATTGCGACATACAAGGCGTTGCTGCCCGACGGCATACGGATTCCGACGCGGTCACCGCGACCGATCCCGGCGGCCGCCAGCCACGCCACCTTTTTATGGAGGTCGGCGATCAGGTCGCGGTAGGTCAAGATGCCCGTGCCGTCGTCGAGGGCGGGCGCGTCGGGGTAGCGCGACGCGGTTTTTTCGAGGATCTCAACGAGCGTGCGCGGCTTGGGAGCAGACGACACCGGGTCTAGGGCACAGTTCGACCGGCTTGCGGTATCGGCCGTGACCGCGACCCGATCAGTGCCGCAGCGTTGCCCAGGACGGCGGCGATGTCCCGCCCCGCCGGCCCGGGTGGGCCGGCGGGGTAGGCCGCCAGGGAGGGCATCATCAGCTAGCAGCCGAGGTTGATGTCGGTTGATCGTGGACATTGGAGCCGGGTCGGTCCGAAGCTGCGGGATGCGCCGGTGAGTGCCTTCATCGCATCGCCCCGGTGGG